>NVUX02000108.1 GCA_002402045.2 Paracoccaceae bacterium
CGGCTCCATCAAAGCCCATTGCGCATCGGTGATGATAAATCGGTTGCTCAAAATTCAATCCTCCTCTTTGCAAGGAGTGAATCAGAACTTATGCCAAATGTGAATCCTGAATCTCAACAAGCCCTAGAAGTTTCAGATGGCCGCTCAGAGCCTAATCCATCGTGGAAAAATCAAAGTTTAGCCGCTATATCTTGGGGAGTCGACGTAAACGAACGGTGTCTCTATGCCCACGCCCCCTTATGATTCCTATATAATATGCACCAGTCCCCGTAGCGGGAGCACCTTGCTCTGCAAATTACTGGCGGAAACTGGAAAATCGGGAAACCCAAATTCTCACTTTCATAACCCATCATTGGCCAGTTGGTTAGAAACCTACGGGTTTCACAATAGCGAGTTCTCTACTGAACAGGATGCACTTAGCGCAATATTTGACGCCGCACGAACCAGAGGGACAGCCAATACAGGCATTTTCGGCCTGCGCATGCAGCGCACGAGTTTTGATTTTTTCATGCAACAAACCGCCGCGTTGTTTCCCGGGCTGCAAGGTGATGCCGAGCGCATTCAAGCGGCTTTCGGCCATACGCTCCTCATCTATCTGACACGCCCCAACAAACTCGATCAGGCAATTTCACGTGTCAAAGCAACTCAAACTGGTTTGTGGCACATGGCAGCAGATGGATCAGAGTTGGAGCGGCAATCAGAGCCAAAAAAACCTCACTATGATGCTGACGCTATCTCCCATCACCTAGCCGAATTATCTGAGCTTGATGATGCTTGGAAAACTTGGTTCAAACGTGAAAGGCTCAAGCCTTTGATAATATCTTATGATGACCTTTCAAGTAACCCCCGGAAGACGCTTGGAGTCATATTGAATGCGTTGGGTCTGAAAAACAGCACGGCCCAAAGCCTTATCCCACCCACCAAAAAACTGGCCGACGAGGTAAATCGTATTTGGGCCGACCGCTTCCTAGCTGAGCGAAGCGGCGGTTAATGTCGATTATGGGGAGCGGCAGGTTTATCCGCACAGCGGCCAATGGCTTTGGCTCCTGAACGTCCGCTCTTGAATGGATAACCCCTACGGCACGCATCCGGCGGGCGGGAGCGCTCCCTTTCGAACATATGCCATGTGCCCAGCCAGCGTGCCTTTGCTTCGGGGAGGCCAAAAGAGACATACCGGTGCGTCCTAAGCCTTTGGCACACCGCCCGAAAGCACTTCGGCAAACATTGCTGTGTCGATGTTTCCACCGGAAAGAACCACCGCCACGGCCTTGCCCTGCATTTGGCTGCGCTCTTGCATCAACCCCGCCATGGCCGCTGCCCCGGCACCCTCGGCCACGTTATGGGTGCAGCGATAAAGCATCCGCATAGCGTCGGCAATTTCAGCATCGCTTACCGAGATAATCCGCTCGGCCCCTGCCGCATAAATCTCATAGGCCTCGGCAACAGGCACCCTTACGGCCATCCCGTCAGCAAAGGTTGCCGTCGGGCCGGTTTCCACCAGCTTGCCCGCGGCAACCGAAAGCTTTGCGGCTTGCGCAGTATCGGCCACCACGCCCACCACTTTGGTTTTCAATCCCAGCGCATTACGAGCCAAAATGGTGCCACAAATTCCGGAACCACATCCGATAGGCACATAAACCGTATCCAAATGCGGGGCTGCCAAAAGCAATTCAAAAGCATAGGTGGCAACCCCGCGCACAAGCTCTAGGTGGAAAGGCGGCACGGGGTGCCAGCCGTCTCGCGCCGCCACCCGCATGGCTTCCAGCCTTGCTTCATCAAAATCATTCCCAAATTCAACAAGCTGGCCACCAAAGGCCCGCATCGCCGCATTTTTCTCTGCTGAATTGCCGCGCGGCACATAGATATGCGCCTCTAGCCCCGCCGCCAACGCGGCCCGCGCTTGAGATTGGCCGTGATTGCCGCGCGTAGCGGTAATAATCCCGCGCGCCTCAGGGTGCGCGCGCTTTAGCCAGTCAATAAACGTAATGCCGCCGCGCGCCTTAAAAGCCCCCGTTGGGCCGTGGTTTTCGTGTTTGACCCACGTTTCCATTCCCAGCTCTTGCGCCAATAGTGGCCATGCATATTCTGGTGTGGCTGGCATATGGCGATATACCAGTTCACAGGCACTTTCGATCTCGGGTTTTGTTAACATAGGTTGGCCTTTCATTTCCAAAAAGCTAGCTTGCACAAACGCGCCTCACAAGACCAGCAAGCAATAATTGGCCGGATTTACGTTACGTTAGATAAATATTGGGATATTTATTATACAGTGCGTGTTGCATATTAAAAAAAATTGAAAGCCAATCCCGATGCCAAATACAGATATTGTCATAACCGAAATCATGTATGATCCGGTGCAAAGCGTACATGACAACAACCATGAATGGGTTGAGGTCACCAATACGGGTGCCAGCTCAATTGCCATGAATGGCTGGACACTAGACGATTCCAACGCCGCAAATTCGGGGGTTGGCACCTTTGGGGATGTCACGCTAAACCCCGGCGATATAGCAATATTTTACAATGACAATATCACCGAAGCTGCATTCATCGCTCTTTATAACCCCGCTCCGGGCACAATCCTGATCCCCGTCGCGGGCTGGCAGCCGCTCAATAATGTTGGCGGTGACGCCGTGCAGCTTTTTGACCAAAATACAGATGTCGTTGACACCGTTGCCTACGCAGATGACGCCAACCCGGGGCAATCTCTGAATTACACACCCGATGGCACCTATGAAGGCGCTGGCGTGCCAGACCCGGGGGTTATGTGCTTTACCGCTGGTAGCCTGATAGATACCGAACACGGCCCTCGCCGGATTGAAACCTTGGTTCCGGGAGACAGGTTGCGCACCTTGGACCACGGGCTGCAAACCTTGCGTTGGATCGGGCGGCGGGTGGTTTCAGGGCCTGAGCAAATTCAGCATCCGGCACTTTGCCCGATTGAGATAGATGCGGGCGCGCTTGGGCCGCACGCACCAACCCGCCAAACACGAGTTTCACCGCAGCACCGGATGTTGATTGCCGGACATACGCCGGAACTATTGTTTAACCAGCCACGCATGCTTTGCGCCGCGATATCTTTGGTTAATATGCCCGGCATTCGCCAGCTATCCGCAGGCCCCACAATTGAATATGTGCATATTCTGCTCAATACTCACGAGATTGTATTTGTGGACGGCCAAGCCAGTGAAAGCTTCTTTCCCAACCATGAGGGGCTTTCCGCCCTTTCCCCCCTTGCCCGCGCCGAGCTTTTCGCGCTATTTCCTAAGCTTGAAAGCGCGGCCCTGTCCCTTGCCTATCCGGTGATGAGCACTGCGGAGGCCGCGCTGCTTAACCTATAAAGGCGCGCCATGAACCTGTTTAGTGATTTTGCCAAGGCCGTAAGTCAGCTTTTTGACCCCAAGTTCCTTTGGGTGCTTATTAAGGCCGTAGGCATAAGTGCCGTGTTGTTTGGCGGGGCCTATTTCGGGCTGATCTGGCTGGCAGTTACAGTTTTGCCCGGCTCAATCACCCTGCCGTGGCTCGGCACTATCCCTCTTGGAGACTGGTTTAGCGCGGTGGCATTCACCGGCGCGCTGATCATGGCGGTGTTTCTAATGTTTCCGGTGGCTGCGGTGTTTCTCGGGTTTTTCCTTGAGGAGATTGCCGATGCGGTTGAGGCCAAGCATTACCCGAACCTGCCAAAGGTTCAGCCGCTTTCCTTTGGCGCGGTTATGGGCGACTCGCTGCGGTTTTTGATGATTATGATCGTTGCCAACCTGCTGGCGCTCATCATTTATTTTGCCTCCTCCCTGCTGGCACCCGTCATTTTTTACATCGTTAACGGCTTTTTGCTCGGGCGTGAGTATTTTCAGCTGGTGGCCATGCGGCGGCTGGGTGAGCGCGCGGCCACCAAGCTGCGCAAGGCCCATCGCTGGGAGATATGGTTTGCCGGAATTTTAATGGCGGTGCCGCTGTCAATTCCCGTGGTCAACCTGTTGGTGCCACTGCTCGGCGTGGCCACATTTACGCATGTGTTTCATCGGCTGAACCAAGACCGAGATTAACGCAGTTAACCTGCATTTAAGCCAGCAGAAGCGCTAGCTCAGAGGCGCCCAGTGTTAAGCGCGCTGAAGGGCCATAGCTTGTGGGCCGGTCTAGCAGCTCGGGAAAAAGCGCTAAAATTTCTGCGCGCGTTGCGGTTTCGGCATCATTCAGAATATCCGCAGACGGGTAAAAGCTCTCACTTGGCACCCCTTCGGAAAACACGATTTCGTGCTGATCAAACATCATATGAAAATAAGCCGCCTCACCGCCCTCAAGCCGCAGAATTGAATGATCGTTCACCAGCGCTTTGGCCGGAGCCAGCACTTCGAATTCACCAAACAGCATTTCAGCGCGCCAATCCGAAAGCATCATCCGGTGATTTGGCGAGACCTTAAGATCGCGGGTATTCCCCAGCGCGCCTTTGCGAATGAGAATCGGGGCCATATCGCCCCGCGCAGCGCATGTGGTTGAGCCGATCCAGCGAATGCTTTGCAAGCCGTGGTCTTTGGTGCGGACCAAATCGCCAATCTGCAAATCTTCGATCTTCCGAGGGCCGGATTTTGTTTCGATATGGCTGCCACGCAAAAAACAAGCGAGAATGGACACATCATCAAGCAAGGCCCCGAGGGAGTTGTCATTGCCGATTTCGGTAAAACGCAGTGTATAAGTGCCAGCCGCCGGAAAGGTGATCGGAATAGAATACCCGGTCATGGCATTTGTCGTTGGTTCAATGGTTGTAACCACGCCCACCACATTCCCGCTGCTATCCAATATCTCTACGGTGTAGCCATCTCCGGCTTGGGCATTTGTCCGCAAGGCGGCATCAAATGTGATGTTGGTAGTGGTAGGGCCAGCAATGGTGAAGCTTTGCTCCAGAACCGTGGTTTGCCCCGCATGGCCGTCCATTTCAGCAACCGTGTTGCCGGTATTGCCATTGCCCAAATACGTGTCTTCTGTCCATTCCGTGGGCTCGCCCTCAAAGGAGCCGATTTCGTTATCGGTATTGGCGCCGCCGGTCCAGTTATCAAACTGGTTTTCAAAATCACCGTTCACAATCAGGTTTGATGGGGCTGGCATGAAAGACTCCTAAAAAAAATAGACACAAATATGAAACAAACTTTAGCTAATATAGCGCAATTACAATGAAAATACAGCTTCTAAAGGATTGTTAGTTAATTCTTAACCCAAAAAGCTATGGGTTAGCGATTCCGGTCATAAAAATCGAGATCCGCGATGGTGACCGGCCCATAGGTGATAAACAGCACCAGCGGCAACCAGAGCACAACCGTAACCACGGTGACCCAAAACATCTTTTTACCAATCATCGGATTAACCGGTGCAGAGGCCGGCGTGCCCGGAACCCGCTCTCCGGCTTCTTCTTGCGATACTTGCCCAATGGGGAGCGCCATAAAGAGCAACATAAACCAGATAACGGCAAAAAGCACGAGGGCGGCGGTGATGGTCATATCTGTTCTAGCTCCACAAGGGTTCCGGTGAAATCTTTGGGGTGTAGGAATATCACAGGCTTGCCATGCGCCCCGGTTTTTATGTCTCCGAGCACCCGCGCGCCGCTTGCCAGCATCTTGTCGCGGGCGGCTTCAATATCTTCCACCTCATAACAAATGTGATGAATGCCGCCGGACGGGTTTTTATCAAGGAAACCTTGGATCGGGCTATTTTCTCCCAGCGGATAAAGCAGCTCTATTTTGGTGTTTGGCAGGGTGATAAACACCACCGTAACGCCGTGGTCTGGCTCGTCTTGTGGCGCGCCCACATTGGCCCCGAGGGTATCGCGGTAAGTGGCGATGGCAGCCTCAAGGTCCGGCACGGCTATGGCCACGTGGTTTAGATTTCCGATCATAAACGGCTCCTTTGTTTTGTGCGAAATACGCTGGCCAGCCGAAAAATGCAATGGATATGCTGCCGCAGTTTATTCACTATATGTCGGGCGATCTTGAACTTTGTCAAAAAAAACCTTTGTCCTGCGGAAGAATGGATGCACACTGTTTGGAGCCAATGAGCAAAAGCTAGGGAGAAGATATGACCAATGTTTCGATGACCGTGAACGGCAAAGCCGTAAGCGGAGAGGTTGAAGGGCGCACATTACTTTCTGACTTCCTACGTGAAAACCTACATTTGACCGGTACCCACATAGGCTGCGATACCAGCCAGTGCGGTGCCTGCACGGTGCATGTCGACGGCAAAATGGTGAAATCCTGCACCATGCTGGCGGTTGAGGCCGAGGGTGGGGAAGTATCTACGATTGAAGGCATGGCCAATGAAGACGGCTCGCTTGGTGTTATTCAGGCGGCGTTTCAAGATAATCACGGGCTGCAATGTGGCTTTTGCACGCCCGGCATGGTGATGGCAGCTTCGGCGCTTCTGGCTGAAAATAGCACCCCGACAGAGGCCGAAATTCGCCACCACTTAGACGGCAATATCTGCCGATGTACCGGATATCATAACATCGTGAAATCAATTCAAGCCGCTGCAAGCGCGCTGAGCTAGGGGAGAAAGCATATGCCTAAGGACCAAGGAATTGGCGCCAGCTCGAAGCGGCGCGAAGATGTCCGGTTTTTGACCGGAAAGGGAAAATACACCGACGATATTAACATGTACGGCCAGACCTACGCGTATTTTGTGCGCTCACAGGTGGCGCATGGCACGATTATCGGGATTGATAGCGCAGAGGCGGCAGCCATGCCCGGCGTGGTGCAAATTTTCACCGGTGCTGATTTTGAAGGCATTGGCGGTATCCCCACCGCATGGGGCATTACCGACCGACACGGCGAGGCGATGCAAGAGCCAGCCCACCCGGTGCTCGCCCAAGGTAAGGTGCGCCACGTAGGCGACCCAATTGCCGTGGTGGTTGCCGATAGCCTGCAAGAGGCCCGCAATGCGGCCGAGGCCATAGATGTAGATATCGACGAGCTGCCCGCCGTGATTGACATGAAAGCCGCCGTTGCGGGTGGCACCAAAGTGCATGACGAGCTCACCGGAAACCTGTGTTATGATTGGGAGCTTGGCAGCCCCAAGGCCGAGGTGGATGCCGCTTTCGATTCCGCCCACCACGTAACAAGCCTAGAGCTGGTGAATAACCGCCTGATCGCCAACCCGATGGAGCCCCGCGTGGCCATTGGCATCTATGAAGCTGCCGATGAGGATTACACCCTTTATACCACCAGCCAAAATCCGCATGTTATCCGGCTGCTTATGGGGGCATTTGTACTCGGCATTCCTGAGCATAAGCTCCGCGTCATTGCGCCTGATGTTGGCGGTGGTTTTGGCACCAAAATATTCCACTATGCCGAAGAGGCTTTTTGCACTTTTGCCGCCAAAGCCGTTGGCCGCCCGGTAAAGTGGACAGCCGATCGCTCCGAGGCCTTTATATCGGACGCCCACGGCCGCGATCACGTAACCAAAATTGAGTTGGCGCTGGATGCCGAGGGTAAATTCTTGGCACTGCGCACGGATACCTACGCCAATATGGGGGCATATTTGTCCACCTTTGCGCCGGCGGTGCCCACATGGCTGCACGGCATTTTAATGGCGGGCACCTATACCACCCCGCTGATTTACGTAAACGTAAAAGCGGTGTTCACCAACACAGTGCCGGTAGATGCCTACCGTGGTGCAGGCCGCCCAGAGGCGACCTACCAGCTAGAGCGCGTGGTGGATATGGCGGCGCGGGAAATCGGAATGGACCCCGTGACCATCCGGCGGCTTAACTTCATTAAAGCCGATCAGTTCCCGTATGCCACGCCAGTGGCCGTAGAATATGACACCGGCGATTATGACGCCACCCTGAACAAACTGATCGAGATTGCAGACCTCGCAGGCTTTGCCGCCCGCAAGGCCGAAAGTGCTGCCAACGGCAAGCGCCGCGGGCTTGGCATTAACGCCTATATCGAGGCTTGCGGCATTGCGCCAAGTAACCTCGTGGGCCAGCTTGGTGCGCGCGCGGGGCTTTATGAAAGCGCCACCGTGCGGGTTATGGCCACGGGGTCTATCGTGGTTATGACAGGCTCGCACAGCCACGGGCAAGGGCATGAAACCACCTTCCCACAAGTGGTGGCCGAAATGCTGGGGATAGACGAAAACTTGATCGACATCGTGCATGGCGATACCTCCAAAATTCCGATGGGCATGGGCACGTATGGCTCGCGCTCGCTGGCCGTTGGTGGCTCTGCCATTGTGAAGGCGACGGAAAAGATCATCGCCAAAGCCAAAAAGATCGCGGCCCACATGCTTGAAGCAGGTGAGGCGGACATAGAGCTGGAAAACGGTGCGTTTACCGTAGCAGGTACCGATAAATCGGTCGCGTGGGCCGAGGTTACGCTGGCCGCCTATGTGCCACATAACTACCCATTGGATGATATCGAACCGGGCCTGGAAGAGACCGCGTTTTATGACCCCGCCAACTTCACTTACCCTGCGGGCGCTTATGCCTGCGAGGTCGAGGTTGACGAGGCCACCGGCAAAGTCACCATCTGCTCATTTGCAGCAGCGGATGATTTTGGCAATATTATCAACCCGATGATCGTAGACGGCCAAGTGCATGGCGGCATTGGCCAAGGCATTGGCCAAGCGCTGCTAGAGCACGCGGTGTATGATAGTGACGGCCAGCTTCTGAGCGGCTCTTACATGGATTATGCCATGCCGCGCGCCAGTGATTTGCCAAGCTATGTGGTAGATCATAGCTGCCAAACCCCCTGCACCCACAACCCGCTAGGGGTTAAGGGCTGCGGCGAGGCGGGGGCCATTGGCTCCCCCCCTGCTGTGGTAAATGCGGTGGTTGATGCGCTTGCTGATCTGGGCGTAACCCATATTGACATGCCCCTTTCACCCAACCGTGTTTGGTCTGCCATTCAAGCTGCGAAATAAGGAGAGCGCACATGTATGATTTTGAATTCGTAAAACCCTCCACGATAGATGAGGCCGTAGCAGCACTTAACGCGGAAGATGCGCAAGCGCTCGGCGGCGGGCAAACCCTGATCCCGACCATGAAACAGCGTTTGGCGTCTCCGACTAAGCTGGTAAGCTTGCTGGGCATTGCAGACATGGCCGGTATTTCTGAAGATGATGGCGTGGTGACCATCGGTGGGGTAACCACCCATGTTGAAGTGGCCGCCGCAGGCCTTGGGGCTATCTCAGCCCTCGCGGGCAACATCGGAGACCCGGCTGTGCGCAACCGTGGCACCATCGGCGGCTCGCTCGCCAATAATGACCCCTCGGCAGATTACCCCGCCGCGGCGCTGGCCCTCGGCGCAACCATCGTCACCAACACCCGCGAAATCGCGGCGGACGACTTTTTTGATGGCATGTTCACAACCGTGCTGGAAGAAGGCGAGATTATCACCGCCGTAAAGCTCACTCCTCCCAGCGCTGGCTGCTACCAAAAGTTCGAGCAACCGGCCTCACGTTTCGCCCTCACCGGCGTGTTTGTTGCCAAAACAGCAAACGGCGTGCGGGTGGCTGTTACGGGTGCTTCCGAGGAGGGTGTTTACCGTTGGACAGCCGCCGAAGACGCCCTAAATGCTGACTTCAGCGCCGAAGCCCTAGACGGCCTAAGCGTCTCACCTGATGGCATGATAGCGGACCTGCACGGCTCGGCCGCTTACCGTGCCAACTTGGTAAAAGTTCTAACCCAGCGCGCTGTGGCTGACTGCTAAAAAAACAGGCCTCACCCCCAAAGGTGAGGCCCCGTTTCATTCTATTCCAAATACTCTGGGGTGAATGCGCTTGCGCAGAGGGGCAAAGCCCCTGCCGATGGCGCCACCGAGGCCACTCCCTTTTGGCGATTCACAAAGTTCAAATGAGGCACCCAGCCAAGTGGGCCTTTGCTTCGGCAGCGCGTATAGGCTTAGCTATGCACACCATCAGCCAATTCAGCCACAAAGCCCAGCACTTCACTCACGCTTTGACCTTCACCGATGCGTTGCACAATAGCGGAGCCAACCACGGCGCCATCAGCTATTCCCGCAATCGCTTGCGCGGTAGCGGGCGTCTTTATTCCGAACCCCACGCAAACCGGCAGGTCAGTCGCCGCTTTAATGCGCGCCACTTCTGGCGCAATTACATCCGCATCGGCCTCGGCGGTTCCGGTAATCCCGTTGATCGAAACATAATAAATAAAACCGGAGGTGTTTTGCATGACTTTAGGCAGGCGCTTATCGTCTGTTGTCGGTGTCGTCAGGCGGATGAAATCAATACCAACCTCCGCCGCAGGCAAGCACAGCTCAGCATCTTCCTCAGGCGGAAGGTCCACCACGATTAGCCCGTCCACACCGGCAGCTTTGGCCTTGGTCAAAAACACATCCACGCCCATCGCATAAATCGGATTATAATACCCCATCAACACGATCGGCGTGGTGTCATCCCCCTCCCGAAAAGCGCGCACAAGGTCGAGCGTGCGGGCTAGCGTCATCCCCGCTCCCAGCGCCCGCTGCGCCGCAAGCTGAATGGCGGGGCCATCGGCCATCGGGTCGGTAAACGGCGCGCCGAGTTCGATGACATCAACTCCGGCAGCGGGCAAGCCGCGCACGATCTCTAGGCAAGTATCAAAATCCGGATCTCCGGCCATGATATAAGACACAAAAGCCGATTTCCCTTCGGCTTTCAGATTGGCAAACTTGGCGGCGATGCGTGACATAATATTCCTCCGATTTTCAACCCGTTTTTGCGACACCCCCGCATAAAAATCAAGCCCTGTGGCCAGGAAACGCATTGAATTATACTGCACGCGGGACCATAATGCCCTTCATCCTTTTCAACCCTTGAGGCGCCATGAAATCCGGCATTATCCTTTTTCTAACCTTCCTTACCCTTACCACACCGGTAACGGCCCAAATCTCCCGCCCCGAAACGCTTCTCGATACCCTCACCATTCTCGCGCAAGCCTACCGAAGCGCACCGGAAATTCAGGACGTAACTGTGAACCGAGCGGAGATATCTCTGGGGTTCACCTTGGCTAATGGCACAGCCATGACCAGCTTTCCCGATAATCTGCACAGCCTATTGCGAGCGGCCGAAAGTGACGGGGAGCGGCAAGATATCCTCAACGGATTTATCGGCAATTTACTGGCGGGGTTTGCCAGTGCCAATGCCCCCATCGACCCCCGAAACATCTTTCCGATCATCAGAGCCGAGGGTTATGGCGCGGGGCTTGGGGAGGGCCAGCAGCCCTACTCCGAGCCATTTGCAAAAGGCTTGCGCATCTTCTTTGCAGAAGATCTTCCAACCACAATTCGATATATAGACTCAGATCAGGCACGCGCATTTCCCTCCCCAGACCATCTGATTTTCACACGCGCGCTTGGCAATTTCCTTCGCCAAGCTATCCCCTTCGAGATTCAGGGCAGCGGGCCATATATGCTGGTTGCTGACGGCAATTACGAGGCCAGTTTCTTGCTGGATACCGCCCTTTGGCAAGAGATTAGCGAGCAGCTAAACGAGGTGATTTTAATTGTCCCCGCCCGTGATTTGGTAATCTTTGCCGATGGAACGCTGCCAAATAGCCGCGATACGCTGGCTCGGCTTCTGGCGCTCGATGAGGCCGCTTACCCGCTCGGGGGCGAAATTCTGGTCTGGGCCTCTGACCATTGGGAAGTGGATTAACGGCAAAGATCAAGCCCTGCCTTGACAAACCCTGCCTTGGTGGGTCTTTAAGGGCAAACCACGAGGGAAATCGCCATGAACATGCTCAGCACTTTTATAAAGCCCATGCACAAAGAAGGCCGCCGTTTTGTGGCTATTTCTGCGGGCATCACAGCGGCGTTCTTCTTTCTGGCTTGGCTCCTGCCAATCCTTACATTCCTAGCCTGGATTATGGTTGGCATTACCATCTGGGTTTATTACTTCTTTCGTGACCCAAAGCGCTTTACACCTATCCGCGAAGGCCTCATCGTTTCCCCTGCCGATGGCGTCATTTCTCTGATCGAACCAGCCGTCCCCCCCACAGAACTAGGTATGGGCCCAGAGGCGCTGACTCGTGTTTCCGTGTTTATGAACGTGTTTAACTGCCACGTGAACCGCGCCCCGATTGGCGGTGAGATTGTGTCTATCGCCTATCGGCCCGGCAAATTCTTCAATGCGTCTCTCGACAAAGCCAGCGTAGATAACGAACGTAATTCGCTCTGCATCCAGATGCCAGATGGTCGCCAGATCGCGGTGGTGCAGATCGCTGGCCTCGTGGCGCGGCGCATTATGTGCTTCAACAACACGGGTGACAATATTAAAACAGGCGAGCGCTTCGGCCTCATCCGCTTTGGCTCACGGCTGGATGTTTATTTGCCAGAGGGCGTGCAGCCTATGGTGTCGCTTGGGCAAACCATGGTGGCTGGCGAAACGGTTCTAGCAGACATGAAAAGCCAAGAACCGGTGCGGCTGGCGCGCAAAGACTAATGGCACCCCCTTCAAAATTCCCGATCATCCAGCTGATCCCCAATCTGGTGACCATTGCCGCAATCGTTGCAGGGCTAACAGCCATTCGGTTTGGCCTAGAAGGTAATTTTGAGCGCGCAGTAAAGCTGATCTTGCTGGCCGCCGTGCTGGATGGCATTGATGGCGCGCTGGCACGCATGCTGAAAAGTGAAAGCAAAGTGGGCGCAGAGCTCGACTCGCTGGCGGATTTCCTGAATTTCGGCATCGCCCCGCCAATGATCATGTATTTTTGGTCCCTGCATAACGCCAATGGGCTGGGCTGGATCGCGGTGTTGGTGTTTTCAATCTCCAGCGTTATGCGGCTAGCGCGCTTTAATGTGAGCGCCAAGTCTGATGACGAACCCGATACCAAAGGCTATTATATCGGCATTCCCTCGCCTGCGGGTGCTCTATTAGTGATGATGCCGATGTTTATCACCTTTGCTATTCAGGCAGGCCCGTTCCTTCCGCCGTTGGCTGTAAGCGCTTATGTCGCGCTGGTCGGGTTGGGGCTGGTCTCTCGCATTCCGACTTGGAGCATTAAGGCTGTGCATATTTCCAGAGAATACGTGAAGTTTTTGGTTCTTGGGCTGGTGTTTGTCGGGGCCGCGGTGATGAGCTTTCCGTGGGTGACGCTGTTTGCCATCGGGCTTGGATATATCGGGATCGTCGGCTGGTGCATTTTCACGCGCCGCACGCCTGACCTGAGCAAACCGGAATAGCAGAACCATAGCAGCGCGCCTACCACCCCGCTATTTGGCGAAACAGCACCCGCGCTGCGCACCACCTTTGTAAAATGTCAGATAGTTTGAGGTCTACGCACCACTATTTTAGATTTCAGGTCAGATAGACTGGATTTGGCCGGTATATTGCCTAGCCTCAGGTGCAGTTCAGTTCAGTTCAGTTCAGTTCAGTTCAAAAAACGGATGAAATGCCTGCAATTCGATTGAGGGCAGCTATTGGCCTATTTTGTTGAAAAACTCCACTTGATTTAGTTGCAGTTTGACTGATTCAATTTCCTTATTGATGCAGGGAATTGATCGCGATGTTGGGACCAAGCAAGAAGCACAAAGCGCTCTTTTTTTCGATTTCTCGATTGAGGACTATGCTCCGGCTGACCACATTTTACGAGCAATTGACGGCATCATTGATTTGTCTGGTGTTCGCCAACATCTGTCTGCGTTTTATAGCACGACTGGCCACCCTTCGGTTGATCCCGAATTAATGATGCGTATGTTGCTGGTCGGATATATCATGGGCACCCGGTCTGAGCGGCGGCTGTGTGATGCGGTTCATCTCAATCTGGCGTACCGCTGGTTTTGCAAGCTTGATTTAACGGACCCAATCCCGGATCATTCAACTTTTTCAACGAACCGCCACGGAAGGTTTTGCGACAGCAATATGCTCCGGCATGTGTTTGAAACCGTAGTCGCCCAATACATCCCGGCATCCCAATGGACTGGCGCACGCGGTGGACCTGCGTACTTTGCTTATTCCACGAATTATTTAATCGATACCGACAATGCAGTGATCTTCCCCTCTCGTGCATGCAAGCATGCACTGCCGGTCAACGGATGTGGAAGCCACGCGATCCATTCGGCAAGCCGAAGTTTGGGCGGTCAAAACGATGATTGATCGTGTGCAGAAGGCGCATAACCTCATGCCCGAACGCCTAGTCTCCGACACAGCCTATGGCTCAGGCCCCATGCTGGATTGGCTGGTCGAGAATCGCGGGATTGCACCGCAGATCTCCGTAATTGATAAATCTGCCCGCAAGAATGGGACTTTTGAGCGGGCGGACTTCATCTTTGATACCGAGAATGACTTGTACATTTGTCCCTGCGGTAACGAGCTCAAGCAATATCACCGTGCTTATAAAACGCCCAGATCCGGTGCAAACAAAGACGAGGCAATCCGATATCGTGCGCATAAATCAGACTGTGACGCCTGCGCCTTAAAAGAACGCTGCACTCCAAAAGAACCACAGTGTAAAGTGACACGATCAATTGAAGTGGTCCTGCTTTTCCGAACAGGTTTGCGGCTGAGTTAAGGTGTATCTGGTATGGTTTTCATGCCGCTTTCATCATTTATTTGCCGCCAAAGTATGCCTCGTCCGGCGTTCGTTTTTCAAGGGCTGTGTGGGGGCGGTCGGTGTTGTAAAATGTAATCCACTCGTTGATGACACGTTTGGCAACAAAACCATCGGTTAATTCATGAAAATACACTGCCTCCTGTTTGAGGGATCGCCAGAGGCGTTCGATAAAGATGTTGTCCAAATAGCGACTGCGCCCGTCCATAGATATTTTCACACCAGCCTCGGTCAATGTGGTGATCCACGCCGATCCGGTGAACTGGCTTCCTTGGTCCGTGTTCATAATCTCGGATGGGCCATATTTCGCAATCGCATCATCCAGTGCTTCCTTGCAGAAACTGGCGTCCATCGTGTTCGATAATCTCCACGATAGCACCTTACGCGTCGCCCAATCCATAATCGCTACCAGATACAGAAAACCGCGTGGCATCGGAATGTAAGTGATATCAGCGCACCAAACCTGATTGGCGCGGGTAATCGGCATTCCTCGTAGAAGATACGGATAAATCCGGTTCTCGAGGTGCTTTTTGCTGGTGTTGGGGCGTTTGTAGATCGCTTCAAGCCCCATCACCTTCATCAACCTGCGTATGCGGTGGCGGCCCGCATGATACCCTTTTCTCGGCAAATAGGCCGCAATCTGGCGGCTGCCACCTCTCGGTGATTGCATGCAATCACCTGCCGGCCAGTGAAAGAACGGGTATTTGGTGAATACACGGTCGATCTGGCGCATCAGTTCCAACGTTTCAGCACTGAACCCCATGGGCGGTAATATAGCGGTGATCGGCTGATCCTCAGGATTTTACACTGGCGGGTCAGGCTGATATTAGCCATCTTGTTTACCATCTTCAGGCGTTTCTTGGGGCTCACAGCCTCTCAGGGATTGCAAGCAATCGCCTGCCGGTAATACTTGAGCCCTTGTGCTAAAAAATCGTTCTCTACCACTGGCTGGCAGGGGTGTTTACACCCCGAGAAGCGCCAACCTCCCGATTTTGGCATGCAAATCCTTGATCTCGGATTCGCTCGGACCTTGTGTGCTGCCGCCACTGGAAAACACGCCCGACAGACCATCAACAGCCTGCTTCTTCCACGTGCTCACCTGCGTAGGATGTAATCTGTGCTTCGCTGCTATCTCCTGGATCGTGCGGTCACCACGCAATACTTCAAGCGCAATCTTGGCCTTAAACTGATCTGAAAACTTCCGTCTCTTCGTCATTTCGGTATTCCTTCATCGGGTTGGAATACACCTTAACAGACTGTCCGATTTTGCAGGACCACTTCACACAGCCAGCTTTTTCAATGATGAAAGCGAACCTTCGACTTTCTGGCGATACCAGTCTCTGGTCCTTGGGCTAAGCTCTTTGCCACGGGTGTTAATATAGCGCTCAAACACCTCGTTCAGGTTCGGTATCGCGTCATTAGGTGCTCTCGGATCATCGCCACGTCGCAATATCATACGCAGTTCTTTCGCGCGTTCTCGGGCCGATTTAAGCGATAGTTAGTCAATGCGGCCAATCACGATGGAAACATAACGGTCGGTTCCGTCATTGATCCGACCTATCAGTTTATAGCTGGCGTTTTCTTGCCAACGACAATGCGCAAGCCACTGACATCTGCATCATAAATCTGCACGCCTGGTTCGTGGTCATGGCGGGTTTTATCAACCTTTGCCTGGGTGCGTTTTGTGGCCATTTGGCGTTCTCCTATGTGAGCTGGTTTCAGAGCCATAAAAAACCCTGTCACAGGCCCTGTTCTGATTAGGTTGCCTTAGGTTGCACCAAGGTGTGTAAGAAAATTATGTCGTGTTTATATAAACTTACGAACCACTATAAGCCGTATTAGAGCGCATAAGTTGCTTTATGCTAAAACTTAAAATCCGTTGGCCGAATGGCCGTGGGGGTTCAAATCCCCCCGCCCGCACCACTTGCTAAAATCGGATTATTACATTCAATCGTCGCCAGCAAACTCTGCTTCAAGTTCTTCACGCCGATCATCTGTAATTTTGGCAAAAAGCACCTCGGGTGTGGTGAAGGCATGTCCGGCTTGCAGGGCACTTAGCGCGGCCTCAATATCATCAGGCCATGCGGCATCCTCGGCGTTTATGGCCGCAAGAATTGCTTTGGAGGCATCGGGGATATAAGGCGCAGAAAGCACGCCATAAAGCCGGATAAGATTAAAGGCAAAACGAATGATAGCCGCTGAATCTTCAGGGCTTTCCTTGAATAAGGTCCACGGTGCGGCGGCTTGCAAATACTCATTGCCTGACGCCCAAATGGCGCGAAGATCAGCGGCGGCTTTGCGCAGCTCTACCGCTTCCATATTGGCCTCATAGGCTTTTAGGCGCTTCGCTATTTCGGCTGTCACAACGGCTTCGGCCTCGCCATAGCTGCCGCCAGCAGGGACTTCTTCGCCAAATTTTCCGCGGCAAAACTTGGTTACGCGGCTCACAAAATTGCCCAGCACATCGGCGAGGTCTTTGTTAATGCCGCCTTGAAAGCTCTCCCACGTGAAGTTGCTATCACTGCTTTCAGGCGCGTTGCTCAGCAGCCACCAGCGCCAATAATCGCTCGGGAAAATATCTAACGCCTGGTTCATAAATATCCCGCGCCCTTGGCTGGTGGAGAATTTTCCACCTTCATAGGTGAGCCAGTTATAGGATTTTATGAAATCAACCAGCTTCCACGGCTCGGCAGAGCCCATAAGGGTGGCGGGGAAGCTAAGCGTATGGAAAGGCACGTTATCTTTGCCCATAAATTGCACATAGTGCACATCATCCGCGCCTTTATCGGTGCGCCACCAGCGCTCCCATGCGGCATCTCCGGCACCGGTTTCATCGGCCCATTCGGCCGTGGCTGCGATATATTCAATCGGCGCATCGAACCACACGTAAAAAACCTTGCCTTCCATGCCAGACCACGGCGCGCCTTCAAACTGCACGGGCACGCCCCAGTCAAGATCACGGGTAATGCCACGGTCTCGCAAGCCATCTCCATCGTGCAGCCACTTTTTGGCGATCGACGTGGTGAGAATAGGCCAGCCCTCTTGGCTGTCGATCCACTTATCCAGCGTATCCCGCAGGGTCGACTGTTTCAGGTAAAGATGCTTGGTTTCGCGGACCTCAAGGTCCGTGCTGCCCGAAATTGCCGAGCGTGGGTTGATCAGATCGGTAGGGTCGAGCTGCTTGGTGCAGTTCTCGCATTGATCACCGCGCGCTTTATCATCGCCGCAATTGGGGCAGGTGCCTTCAATGTAGCGGTCTGGGAGGTAGCGGCCATCAGCATGGGAATACATCTGCTTTTCAGAAACAACATCTATCAGGCCCTCGCGCCCAAGCGCTGCGGCTAGGTGTTGGGTGATCTCGCGGTTACGGTCAGAACTACTGCGCCCGAAATAGTCAAACGAAAGCCTGAACCCTTCGGCAATGTCCTTCTGCACTACGTGCATATCAGCGCAAAATTCAGACACCGGAACGCCAGCTTTTGCGGCTGCCAGCTCTGCCGGCGTGCCGTGTTCATCAGTGGCACAAATATACATCACCTCATGCCCTTTAGCACGCATATAGCGGGCATAAGCATCTGAGGGCAGCTGAGATCCCACGAGGTTTCCCAGATGCTTAATGCCATTAATATAGGGCAGGGCGGAGGTGATAAGTATGCGAGCCATTTTTATGCCTTTTGTTGCGCTTCCCCTCGTTTACCCCAGCAATCCGCAATTCACTAGGCAAAAAACATACCTTACTTTCAGGGAATCTTTTTAACCATTTCGGCCATTACCTTTAGCATTTCAGCTGACGGCCCAACACTGACCTCGGACTGCCCTCCCATTTCTTGCCCGAATAACCGCTCAACCAAGGCCGTTTTTAGTTTGGCCTGCTGCTCTGCTTCCAGCGAGGCAATAAACGGGCTGATCGCCGTGACTTCCAGTGCAAACCTACGTGTTTGGAATTCATTATTTCGGTGTAGGCTGGACTGCCTTGCGGCATAGGCCGCAATGGATATCAAGATAGCGGCCAGCGATGCCGCTTTGATTGTCATAACCCACGAAAACACGCCGTCGGGGTTGAAACCGAAATTGGAAAATATGGTAAAACCAATCCAAGCCGCCGTTGACACCATAAAGAAAATTGAAGCGGAGCGCTAAAAGAGGCCTGCACCTTTTCATCGTCGGCACTTGTTAAATACCCGCCGCCAACACTTTCATCCGCCACCAGCCCATGTAGGTCCCGAATTTCATCTCGCTTCTTTGTTGCATCATGCAACATTGCCAATATATCGGTGCTAAACTCCCCGAAATACTCGTCGGCTTGCTTGTCGAACTTCTCGCTCAATAAAGCTACCGTTTTGGCCGCATTGCTTTGAAACGGAGATGCCCATGTTTGAAACGCTTTTTGCCGTTCGATCACAGATGCTGAATATGACTCGGCGCGGGCAGTCTGGTTTTCCGTGAAGTCGGCTTGCCACTGGCTCAATTTTTCTGCGGATGTTTCTTCAAGATCATCCATTTTGAGTGAGAGCGCAGTTTGCGCTTCGCCCGCTTGGCCCACTAAGGCTTGAAGGCCTTCAATCTCATCTTTCAGTTCGTTTTCAGAATTTACGATTGCTGAGGTGAACTCATCAAAAGAATTTTCAGTGGCTTTGCTTAACGTAGCCAGTTTTTTGCTGCGAGAAAAATCTCGGAGCTGATAATATATAGGTATCTGACCGGATATATGATTGTTCGCTGTTGTGAGGTGGCCCAAGGCCGGGGAGCTACCGAAGCCCAGCAACTGGTTCCAAAAGTGCGGATGACGTAAGTGGCCATTAACCTGATTCAGTAAAGCTATCGGCGCCAGTTCCGCATCCATATTCGCAAGCGCTGTTTCCAGCACTTCCAGCACCTTGTTTAAGCGTCGTTTTTCAACTTCAATTTCGGCGTCAATGGCCTCTGTTTTGGTATCCAGAAACTCTCGCACGCCTTCAAGCGTTACGTGAAGCGGATTCGTGTCAAATTCGGTTTGCCAGCGGTTCATTTATCGTCCTCGTCTTTTGGTTGGAAAAATGATCGTATTCCAACCGCAACCGTTAGGAAAGTGAAGCCTGCGAATACACCCTCATTTTCTCAAGTCGGCTATGTAGGTACACAAAAGCGGAGCATAACAAATATCGGTAAAATCATACCTTTTCGAATGGGCTTAAAGGATAGCGCACCGCGCTTAAATATAAGCCGTGCGGCGGGCTAACTGGCCCACAAGCAGCTCGGCTTTTTGCGTCCAGCACGGTTTTAACTTGCGCAGGCTTCCAGCTTCCCGCGCCGACCCGCTCCAGTGTTCCGACAAAGCTGCGCACCTGATTGTGCAAAAAACTCCGCGCCCTGATGTGAAACCGCGTTTCCACGCCACCGCGATAGCTCAGTTGCTCGATCCGCAACTCATCCAGTGTTTTTATGGGGCTAAGCGCTTGGCAAACGGTCGACCGAAAGGTCGTAAAGTCATGCTGGCCAACCAGATGCAAAGCGCCCTCCTGCATGGCGGCAAGGTTCAAGCCGTGCTTCACTTGCCACATTGTGCCCTTGTCAAAAGTCATCGGTGCGCGGCGGCTGAGCAGGCGGAAGGTATATTGCCGCTCTATTGCCGAAAACCGCGCATGAAAATCATCAGGTGCCAATGCGCAGTCCACCACGGCAACCCCTTGATTGCGCATGTAAAAATTCAACGCTTCCAGCAACCGCTCCGGCGCAATATTTTTTTTCAAATCTACATGCCCAACTTGGCCGGTAGCATGCACACCCGTATCCGTGCGCCCAGCCCCGTGAACGCCTTCGCAATTCGGCTCAAGCATCTGTAATGCCTGGTTAATCGTGCCTTGGACCGTCTGCAAGTCAATTTGCTTTTGCCAGCCGCAAAACGGCGCACCGTCATACTCGATTTTTAACGCATAGCGCGGCATTGCATTCCCCTCTGTAAATTGTGCCTCTCAGCGACTATATGATAAGTGCACGGAAATCCAGCAAGGGGGCGCGCTTGGGCCTAGCCGATATCACTGATAGTATTGCCCGCGTGATTGATGATACGCAATCTGGCGCCAAAGAGCTGTTTGAGCCGGTGCTGCGCATTGGTGTTACCGGCCTTTCGCGCGCTGGCAAAACGGTGTTTATCACCTCGCTGATCGCCAATTTGCTTGACCGCTCCCGTATGTCTGGCCTGAAGGCAAACCCGCTCATTTCGGCGGCATTTTTGCAACCTCAGCCAGATGATACCATCCCGCGGTTTTCTTATGAAAAACACCTTCAGGCCCTGAATTTGCCCACGCCCCATTGGCCCGAATCCACAAGCTCTATCAGCCAACTCAGGTTGTCGCTTCGCACCGAACCCACGGGGATACTTCGCGGATTTAAGGGGCCAAAAACCCTGCATATCGATATAGTGGATTACCCCGGTGAGTGGCTGCTTGATCTGCCGCTGCTAAAACAATCATACGCTGAATGGTCAGCGCAATCGTTAAGCCAAGCCCGTGCGCCTGCGCGCGCGCAATTGGCCGAGGGTTGGCTTGCTTTACAGAGGGACAGCGACCCCGGCGGCGCGCTCATCGAGCCTCAAGCTCAGGGTTTGGCTGAGGTATTTACCGCCTATTTGCAAGCCGCCCGAAAAGCCGGATTCTCTAACTGCGCGCCCGGTCGTTTTCTGTTGCCGGGAGATTTAAAAGGCTCTCCTGCGCTAACTTTTGCGCCCCTGTCCCGGCCTGATAAAGTACGCTCAAAAACTCTTTATGGTGCTTTTGAGCGCCGCTTTGACGCCTATAAGAAACAGATTATCAAACCTTTTTATCGCGATCATTTTGCAAAGATTGACCGCCAAATCGTGCTGGTTGATGCTCTGGGCGCCATCCATAATGGCCCTGAATCGGTGGAAGATCTTAGGCTTGCGCTTGGGGAAATTTTGGCAAGCTTTCGCCCCGGTAAAAACCATATTTTATCTATGATAACAGGTCGTAAGGTCGATAAAATTCTATTTGCTGCAACAAAGGCCGACCATATTCACCATGCCCAGCACCCGCAGCTTACCGGTTTTCTGGAAGCCCTATTGGCGGATGCCAAAGATGCTGCCAACTGGAAAGGAGCCACGACGCAAGCGCTTAGTCTTGCTGCGTTGCGGGCCACGATTGAGCAATCCACGACGCATGAGGGCGAGATGCTTGACCTTGTGCGTGGCACACTGATGGAGAGTGGCAAAGAGGTGGCTTTGCACCCCGGAGATCTTCCGGCGGACCCATCCCGCTTGCTAAACCCTGCCAAGCAAGGCGCAAAGGTTTGGCCTGAGGACATCCGCTATAATCTTCCCGCTTTTGCCCCGCCAAAGCCCTCTGGTGAGGCCCAAAAGGGCCTTGCGCATATTCGTATGGATAAGGCCGCTGAGTTTTTGATTGGTGACAAGCTATGATTGTGCGAGCGACACGTAGTGATGCCGCCGTTTGCTCGGCCATTCTGCATGAATGGATATATGAAAACCCTTGGTTCCCAAATCATGCGCCGGAAAGTGCTTCTGAGCAATCTATGCGCAACCGCATTGAGAGTGACACGGTATATTTGGAGAAAAACCAGAGGGACGTCGAGGGATTTATAGCATTTTCAAACGGGTATCTTGATTGCCTCTATCTCACACCTGAGGCGCGCAACCATGGCTTGGGCAGGCGATTGCTGGCAAAGGCCAAGGCTGAAAGTCCAGAGGGGCTATCGCTTTGGGTGTTGGCGCAAAATAAGGCGGCAATTCGGTTTTATACCCGAGAGGGTTTTAGCGAAACCGCACGGGGTGATGGCTCTGATAATGAGGAAAACATGCCGGATGTTTGCATGAAATGGCTGCCAAAGGAGGCGCAAAATGGCTAATCCGCGAAAGCCTGTGATGCTTGATGTCGGGGCGCTGAAACCTGCACCCAGCCCGCAAAACGCCCCACCGGTGCCTGAGGTTGAGCCTCTGCAAAATGCAGCGATGCAGCGCGCCACCCGCGCCGCAGGCAAACCAAAAAGCTGGCTTTCGCGGATGTTTTGGGGCGCGGTGTTTGCCCTATTGGGTATGGCTATTTTGCTTTCAGCGTGGGATTTTGTCGAGAGCCTTTTTGTGCGCAATATCTGGCTCGGCCGCGTTGCACTGGGGCTCACGGCTATCGCCGTTTCGATCCTTATAATTGCAATTTTAAAGGAGCTTATCGGGTTTTCCCGCCTGCGGATACTGGACCGTTTGCGCCGCGAAACCATAGCGGCGCGCACGGCTGACCGCGCCAGTGCTTTAAAAGCAATCGCAAACCTTGATCATCTATATTCTGGCCGCCCTGAGCTCCGCTGGGCGCGTGGTGAACTGCAATCAAAGCAGGCTGATTTGCTTGACGCTGACGCGCTAATTGACATGGCAGAGCAAGAGCTGATGTCTCCGCTTGATGCGCTGGCACGGTTGGAAATTGAAGCAGCGTCGCGGCAGGTTGCGGCGGCCACAGCGCTTATTCCGCTGGCGCTGGTGGATGTGCTGGTGGCGCTTTTTAGCAACGTTTCGATGATCCGCCGCATTGCCGCGGTTTATGGCGGGCGGGCAGGGATTTTTGGCTCATGGCGTTTGCTAAAAGGCGTGGCGGCGCATCTTATCGCTACCGGGGCGGTGGCGATCGGTGACGATATGATTGGCTCGTTGGCGGGGGGCGGCGCACTCTCAAAGCTTTCTCGCCGCTTTGGCGAGGGTGTGATTAATGGCACGTTGACGGCGCGCATTGGTGTGGCTGCGATGGAAATATCCCGGCCAATGCCGTTTGAGGCGCTAAAGCGGCCAAAGGCCAGCTCGATCGTTAAGTCGGCGCTGGTGGGGATGTTTAGGTAATACTATTCGCTTAGATGTATTTATATAACCTAGGTTAATAGAAAGAGAGAACCTTGAATAAGCACGTTATTACAATGTGTTGCTGCTTTTTCGATCATCTAAATTCTTATCAAAATAATCCCGCTCACCACCACGATTGCCGCTATCAGCTTGCTGAATTCAGCACGTTCTTTCATCAAAAATACGCCAATTAATACCGCAAACAGAACCGATGTTTCTCGCAATGCTGCAACAAGCGCAATCGGCGCAACGGTCATGGCCCAAACCGTTATCCAGTATGTAACAAGCGAAAGCGCCCCGGCGAAACTTCCAAGCATCCAGCTTTTACGCGAGGCGATAAAGCGCCTTGGGCCAGATGAGGCCAGCGTGATTGTGCTGAAAACCAGGGCGTCAAAAATAAATATCCATGCGGTAAACTGGGTTGCATTTCCGGCTACCCGCGCGCCAAGACCATCAACCATAGAATACCCCGCGGTGCAGAGCGCAGAGCCAAGTGCAAATGGGATAAGCACCCGCGCTTCGCCGCTAGAAAACACACCCTGCGCCATAAGAACAACGCCAACGCCGATGAGCGCAATGCCTGCATATTCCTTGTTTTCCATCGTGTCGGAAAGCAGAAAATACCCGGCAAGCACCACAATCATCGGCGCCACACCCCGGGCAATCGGATACACGCGGCTAAGGTCTCCATGCTTATAGGCCGCCGCAAGAAACATTTTGTAGCCCGCGTGAAGCACGCCTGAGGCCAGCAGCCAAAGCCAGACTTCGGCATTTGGCAGGGGCACAAACAGGGCCATGCAAAGCCCCATGAACCCTTGCGAAACCGTTAGTAAAAGCATGCCCTGAAATCGGTCACCACCAGCGCGGATTACGGCATTCCAACTCGCATGCAGAAGCGCGGAAAAAAGAACGGCAAAGAAGATGGGGGTTTCCATTCGCGCACTTGGCCACACCCAGAAAACTTGCGCAAGCTCAATTTTTTCGTTGCGGCGGGGGCTGGCTTCGGTATAAGCTGACCGAGCAGTCAGCTAATGGAGCCGCCATGTATGCGCAAGAAGTGAAATCAACAGGCTTGGTCGTTAAACCCCTTGATGAAATGAGCGACGAGGAGCGCGCTTTTCAGGTCCGTATTGATGCGGGTGAAAAAATTGAGCCGAAAGACTGGATGCCAGATGGCTACCGAAAAAACCTTGTGCGCCAAATCAGCCAGCATGGGCATTCTGAGGTGGTCGGGCAACTGCCCGAGGGAAATTGGATTACGCGCGCGCCAACACTGGAGCGCAAAGCGATATTGCTGGCAAAGGTGCAAGACGAGGCGGGCCATGGGCTTTATCTTTATTCTGCGGCCGAAACGCTCGGGGTTTCGCGGGCAGACCTTATTGATGACCTGCTTTCGGGCAAAGCCAAATATTCCTCTATCTTCAATTATCCCACCCTAAACTGGGCAGATATGGGCGCCGTGGGCTGGCTGGTAGATGGCGCGGCGATTGTTAATCAGGTTGCGCTTCAGCGCACGTCATACGGCCCGTATTCTCGCGCGATGGTGCGGATATGCAAGGAAGAAAGCTTTCACGCGCGCCAAGGCTTTGATATTATGATGAAAATGACCAGCGGCACGGCGGCGCAAAAAGCAATGGCGCAGGACGCGCTTAATCGCCTTTGGTGGCCGGCTTTGATGATGTTTGGCCCGCCAGATGCGGATTCGGTGCATTCTGCGCAATCAATGGCGTGGAAGATCAAGATCATGACCAATGACGAGGGGCGGCAAAAATTTGTTGACCAGACCATGCCGCAAATCGAATATTTGGGGCTGGAAGTGCCTGATAGCACAGCAAAGCTGAACCCTGAAACAGGACACTATGATTTTAGCGACCCGGATTGGGCCGAGTTTTTTGAGGTGCTCAAGGGAAATGGCCCCTGCAATGTAGACAGGCTAAGGGCGCGCAACATAGCGCATGATAAGGGGGCTTGGTTCAGAGATGGCCTAATGGCCTATGCCGAAAAACGTAAAATAGCAGCGGAGTAAAATGATGGCAAATGACTGGCCCCTTTGGGAAGTATTTATTCGTGGTCAATATGGCCTGAGCCACCGCCATGTGGGCAGCCTGCATGCGCCAGATGCTGAAATGGCGATGCTAAATGCGCGTGATGTATATACGCGGCGCAATGAGGGCATGAGTATTTGGGTGGTAAAATCGGCGGATGTGACAGCGAGCGCGCCCAGCCGCAAAGGCCCGATGTTTGACCCGTCAAACGATAAAACCTACCGCCACCCGACGTTTTTTGACATTCCAGACGATGTGGAGTCGATGTGATGTTTGAATTTTTGCTGCGGATGGGGGATAATACCTTGGTGCTTGGCCATCGGGTGTCTGAATGGTGCGGTCATGCTCCGGTTTTGGAAGAAGATATCGCGTTGGCGAATATTTCGCTGGATTTGATCGGGCAAACACGGCTGTGGCTTGGGCTGGCGGGCGAGGTAGAAGGGCAGGGGCGGGATGCCGATGCGCTGGCTTTTCGGCGGGATGTTTGGGATTTTCGCAATCTGTTGATTTGTGAGCGGCCTAACCGAGATTTTGGCCACACCTTAATGCGGCAGTTCCTGTTTGATCTTTGGCACTTTGAGCGCCTGTCAGATCTTAGCCTTTCTGTGGATGACCGCATAGCGGGCATTGCCGCAAAATGCGTGAAAGAAGCTGACTACCACCTTGAAAGATCAAAGGATTTGATTGTTCGGCTTGGGGACGGCACCGTGGAAAGCCACAGCAAGATGCAAACTGCGCTCACCGCGCTTTGGCCCTATATTGGTGAGATGTTTACCGATGATGCGCTGGATGCCAAGATGGCGGATGCGGGCATTGCGCCACTGCCCAGCAGCCAACACGTGCGCTTTCATAAAGCGCTAAATGAAACGCTGGCGGCGGCCACGCTTATGCGCCCCACCAACGATTTTGCGCAAATGGGGGGGCGCTCGGGCACCCATACTGAAGACCTTGGGCATATGCTTGCCACGATGCAGTTTTTGCAACGCGCATACCCGGATGCCCGATGGTAACGGAAGCGCAAATCTGGGCTTGGCTTGCCGAGGTGCCGGACCCTGAAATCCCAGCGCTTTCGCTGGTTGATCTCGGCATAATTCGGTCTGTTGAAGCTGGGGAAACGGTGGTTGTAAAGGTCACGCCCACCTATTCGGGCTGCCCGGCAACGTCTGTCATCAACTTGGATATTGAAACCAAGCTCCGTGAAAACGGCGTGGAAAACCTCCGTCTTGAAACCCAGATTGCGCCCCCCTGGACGACAGACTGGATAAAGCCCGAAGCCCACGAAAAGCTGCGCGTTTATGGCATTGCCCCCCCTATAGCGGGCCAGCCTGCGTGCCCGCGCTGCCGGTCTGCCAACACCACACTCATTTCACCTTTTGGCTCTACGCCTTGCAAAAGCCACTACAAATGCGCCGATTGCCTAGAGCCTTTTGACGCATTCAAATGTATTTAGGAGCCAGCACATGCCACGCTTTCACTCTCTTGAAATAACTAACATTCGCCGCGAAACCGATGCCGCGGTGGTGCTGACATTATCTCCCCAGAGCGGTGATTTCCGCTTTGAGGCCGGGCAATATTTGACCTTCCGCAAAGATTTTAACGGGGTGGAGCTTCGCCGGTGTTATTCTGTTTGCGCGGCCCCTGAAGAGGCGTTGCAAATTGGCATTAAAGCCGTAAAAGGTGGGACATTTTCCAGCTTTGCGAATGAGGCGCTGAAAGTTGGTGATGTGCTGGACGCCATGCCGCCAATGGGGAATTTTGGAGCAAAAATTGCAACAAATAACCTTGGTTTTGCAGGTGGATCTGGCATTACGCCCTTGCTTTCCATCATCAAAACCACGCTGCAAGCCGATAAAAATGCTCATTTTACCTTGATTTACGCCAATCAATCCGTTGCGTCGACCATGTTTCGCGATGAGTTGCAAAACCTCAAAGACCGTTTTTTGAATCGCTTCCAAATCATCCATATTTTGGAGGATAACGCTCAGGATATTAACCTTTTTTCAGGCAGGCTGGATGCCGAAAAACTTGAGGGGTTGTTTAAGGGCTGGGTGAATATTGAAGCTGTTGATCAGGCGTTTATTTGTGGGCCGGCCCCCATGATGGAAGTGGTAAAAGAGGGGCTGCGCAAACATCTTGATTTGGCGCAAATATCTATAGAGCAGTTCTTGTCTGATCAGCCCGGACGCGCCGCGCAAAAGGCAGCGCCCTTGAAGAGCGCTGCCCCTCGCGGCGCGCTGCAAGCCACAATTTTGCTTGACGGGGTTGGCCATGAGGTGGTGCTAGATGCCGAAACCTCGGTTTTGCAGGCGGCGCTAAATGCCCAGCTGGATGCGCCCTATGCCTGCCGCGCGGGGGTGTGCTCCACCTGTAAAGCGAGGCTGGTTGAGGGTGAAGTTGAAATGCGGGCCAATCAGGCGCTGGAGGATTATGAGGTGGAGCAGGGCTATATTTTGACCTGCCAATCTCATGCTAAAACGGCCAGAATTGTGGTGGATTATGACGGTTAGCCTAGCCTTGGCCGGAAATATCCTTTAACCAACAACGAGGTAACGCAACAGGCTGAAGACATGACTCAAAAAACGCAGACGCCCTTTCCTACGTGGACCATGCGGCTTGCGTTGCTTGGTTATGCGGCGTTTATGGCGGCCCTGCTGCCAGCGATACTGGTGTATATTTATATGCGCGCGCGCAAAGACCCGCGCTATTCCAAACATTTGCGAGAGCGGTTTGGCTGGTATCCCCGAAATGCAAAAAACTGTGTATGGGTGCATGCGGTATCTTTGGGCGAGCTCCGTGCGGCGGCGCCTCTTATTCGCGAATTGCTGGAACGGGGCGAACGAGTTGTCATTACTCATTTTACACCAGCGGGCCGCGCGGCTTCGCACTCGTTTTTTGCGGCCGAAATCCTTGAGGGGCGGGTGATACCTGTTTATGTGCCGCTTGAGTATGACTGGGTTTTCCGAAGGTTTTTCAAGGCGTTTTCACCGAAATACGGGCTGGTGATGGAAATTGAAATTTGGCCGCGGATGATTGCAAGCGCTCATCGCCACAAAATTCCGCTATTTATGTGTAATGGTCATTACCCCGAAAAAAGCTATTTGCGAGACAAGAAAAAGCTTGGTTTGCGGGCGCAATTGATGGCCGGGTTTTCCGGCATGTTTATTAAATCTGAGCCGGATGCAATGCGGTTTCGGGCGGCCGGGGCGCAGAATGTTTTTGTTCCGGGGGAGCTTCGTTTTGACCAAGAGGTGCCAGCGCGGCTTACCGCACCAGCTGAGCGGCTGAAAGCGCAGCTTGGTGAGCGGTTGGTTGTGACCTTGGCCAGCGTGGTGGAGGGGGAAGGCGACGGCTATATCGAGGCATTGAAGGCCGTGCAATCTCGGTTGGCTAGCGGCAAGAATAAGCCTCTTTTTATCTATGTTCCCCGTGCGCCGGAAGTCTTTTCTTCAACAAAAACTGAGTTGGAAAACGCGGGCTTTCATGTGAAATCCCGCAGTGAGTGGTTGGATGAAAACCTATTAACAGAAAACCCGGAAGCGATTGATGAAGCCAACATTTTGCTGGGCGACAGCCTTGGCGAAATGTTCTTTTATTTGGCGCTGGCCGATGTGGTTATTGTTGGCGGTGGTTTTTTACCCTCGGGCGCGCATAATATAATTGAGCCGCTGGCGTTGGAAAAAACGGTTTTGGTGGGGCCAAATATCTGGACGATCGAGTTCCCGGCCATGGAGGCTATTGAGGCAGGCGCCTTGACCTCGGTTGAGACAATCCCTGAATTGGTGACCGAAATTCTGGCCTATGATAACCCTGAAAGCAGGGCGCAGAAACGGCTTGCAGGCAAGGCTTTTTTTGCCGAGCATACGGGCGCTGTAAAGCGGACATTGGCCTTAATTGACAGCCTGATAAAGTAGCTATTTGCGCCGACGCCTTCGCGGTCCGCTGGCAGAATTATAGCTGACATCTGGCAATGGCGTGGTGGCGCGTAGGCCTGAAAAAGGGGCCGTGGCGTGCGGTATATTGGTTGCACTCACAAAATGCTCCTGAAACGCTGGCTCTATCGCGGTTTCGACCTTTTCGATTTTGCGCACAGTGGCTTCTATTTCGGCGCGCGACGCGAGGTTTAGCAAGGCAATGCGCGCCCCAGTGCCAGCTGCATTGCCTGCAGATGTCACCTTTTCAACAGGGCAATCAGGGATCATCCCCAGCACCATGGCGTGCTTGGGCGAAATATGCGCCCCAAACGCACCTGCCAACACCACGCGGTCCACTTTGTCCACATTAAGCCTGTCCATCAAGAGGCGCGCACCGGCATATAATGCGGCTTTTGCCAGCTGAATAGCGCGAACATCGCCGTTTGTGACGGTGATTTTGGGGCCGGTTTCAGGCTCAAAAATTACGTAAGCATTAGTGCGGCCATCAGAAATACAGCGCGGCGTGCCGACTTGCGCTTCTGAGCCGATCAGGCCCGAAGCATCTACAATGCCCGCCATGCGCATTTCGGCAATGGCTTCGATAATGCCAGAGCCGCAAATGCCGGTAATGCCCGTGCTCAAAACCGCGTCAGAAAACCCGTCTTCGTTAGACCATAGATCACAGCCCACAACTTTATAGATCGGAGATTTATCGGCACCGATGCGAATATGCTCAATCGCGCCCGGAGCGGCTCTTTGCCCGCTGGAAATTTGCGCGCCCTCAAAGGCGGGGCCGGTGGGCGAAGAGCAGGCAAGCACACCATTCTTATTCCCAAGCAAAATTTCGGCATTGGTGCCAACGTCGACGATCAACACAAGGTCGTCCGATAAATTTGGCGCTTCTGAAAGCGCCACGGCCGCCGCGTCAGCCCCGACATGGCCCGCAATGCAGGGCAGGATGTAAATTTGCGCGTTTTGATGCATTTCAAGCCCGACTGTGCGGGCTGTAAAACTCAGGGCATCAGAAACCGCCAGCGCAAAGGGGGCTTGGCCCAGCTCCACAGGGTCCAGCCCAAGAAACAGGTGGTGCATAATCGGATTTGCCACCAGCACCATCTCAAAAATATCTGCGGGGGTAATACCCGCCTGCTCAGCAATTTCTGCAATCAAATCATTGATGGCCTCTCTCACGACTCTGGTCATTTCCACATCGCCGCCGGGGTTCATCATTACATATGAAACCCGGCTCATCAGGTCTTCGCCAAAGCGGATTTGCGGGTTCATAAGGCCTGATGAGGCCAGCACGTCTCCGGTAGAAAGGTCACATAAATGTGCAGCAATGGTGGTGGAGCCAAGGTCTACCGCCAGCCCGTATAGCGGCCCTTCATGATAGCCCGGCCAAATTTCCAATATCTGCCCGCTTGGAATATGAAAGGCGCAGGTAACTTGCCATTTGCCCTTGCGTAGCGTGGCTTGCAGGTTTTGCAAAACCCCTAGCGAGGCGGTGGCATTCACGCTCCATTGCGCTTTAAGCGCTGTCTGAAGCCGCTCGAAATCTCCGCTCGGCTTGTGCATATCTGGTTCTTCGACACTTACCAGCAGCATGCGAATAGCCGGATCAATGGTAATATCGCGGGCTTCGGCCCGTTTTCTGATCACCTGTTTATGCACCTGAGATTCAGCAGGCACATCTATTACGATATCACCCGTTACCTTGGCTTGGCAGCCCAGCCGCCGCCCCTTTGGCAGGCCTCGGATATCGTCATAGCGCTGCTCAACACTGTTCCACTTTGAAAGCGAATCCTCATTGGCCACCACGCCGAATTTCGGGAATTCCCCAAAGCTTGGCGTTATCTGGCACTTTGAGCAAATCCCGCGCCCACCGCATACCGAGTCCAAGTCTACGCCAAGGCTGCGCGCGGCGTCCAAAATGGGTGTTCCCTCGGAAAACCGTCCGCGCTTACCCGAAGGGGTAAAGATGACCGTGTGTTGATTGCTCATAGTGGCTCCACCAAAGTTTTTCCACATATTAGCGGTTTTTGGCGGGTTTAAAAGCGCAATAACGACGCTCCTGTGCTATGATTTACCATTCGTAATTATCAAAACTGAGGTATTTTAGCGGGATTTCCATCGTGCTATTCGCGGCGGGCCACAAGCATCCTTCTATTGCGGGTTTGTCATGAAAAATGCTGACAAACCCATTGCCTACGTTTCAATTTTTGGCTCTATACATGCGCCGCCGCTTTTAGCTTTTGGCGCGGGTCATAGGAGGCTGTTTCCTTCATGTCTTGCATAAAAGCTTCCAGTTTCGGGTCTACGGCTTCTGGCAATTGAATTTGCAGTTTTACAAGCTGGTCGCCCTTTTTGCCCGCTCTCTCGACCCCACGCCCCTTCAAGCGCAATACTTTTCCGCTGCTGGTTCCCGCCGGAATTTTCAGCCCGACATTCCCGTGTAGCGTCGGCACTTCCACTTTGCCCCCGAGCGCGGCTTCATAAAGCGTAATTGGAAGGTTGATCTCAATATCCAGATCGTTGCGGATAAAAACCGGATGTGACGAAACCTTGACCTCAATCAGAGCATCCCCGGCTGGCCCGCCGTTTTGCCCGGCATGGCCTTTTCCCTTCAGGCGAATAGTTTTACCCGTTTCTATCCCTTTGGGAATACTCACATTAATAGGGTTTCCATCGGCGAGATATATTTGTTTTTTGCCGCCCAATGCGGCCTCGGTAAAGCTAACCAGCATATTATAGCGCTGGTCTTGCCCCTTAAAGGCCTGCTGAAAACCGCCGCGCTGGCCACCACCAAACATCTGGGAGAACATATCCCCCATGTCACCTTGCCCCCCGCGTGGCTGGCCTCTAAAGCCGCCGCCAAACGGGTTCTGCGCTACTTCTGCACCGTTTTCGTCAATCTCGCCACGGTCATAGAGCGCCCGCTTGTTTGGGTCGCTCAATATATCATTGGCCGCCGAAACTTTCTTGAACCGTGCTTCTTTGGCAGCGTCTCCGGGGTTAAGATCCGGATGTAACGCTTTCATATGCTTACGGAAAGCTTTTTTAATGTCGCTCTGGTCGGCGCTCTTGCTCACACCCAGAGTTTTGTAGAGTGTATCGTTCATGTTTTTCCCTCGAATAGGCTTGCCTATTATTTAGGCATGTAACCACAAGGTAACAAGAGGGAAGTTCAATTACCCGCGCCGTCGACCCCGGCCTGCGCGAGCGCCGCGGGCTCCCGGCTCCACTTCGCCCTCTGCAAGCTTTGGCCTGTTGGCTTTAATCCACGCCGCGCCGTGGGCATCGTTATTGGTGAGCAGGTTGGCGGCACGGATGGCATCCATCTCGATGGGGTGCATCGGGTTCATAATGGCAGAGGTCATGCCGCTGGCAATCGCCATTGGCAAAAACGCGGCATTCACGCTGTTGCGGTTGGGCAGGCCAAAGCTGATATTGCTGGCCCCGCAGGTGGTGTTTACGCCTAGCTCCATGCGCAGTCTGCGCACAAGTTCAAACACCTGTAAGCCGGCTGTGGCCATGGCACCGATTGGCATCACCAAAGGGTCAACCACGATATCACAGGCCGGAATGCCAAAATCGGCTGCCCGCTCAACGATCTTTTTGGCGACGGCAAAGCGCACGTCTGGGTCTTCTGAAATACCCGTATCGTCGTTAGAAATAGCCACTACGGGCACGTTGAATTTCTTAACCAACGGCAAGATAAGCTCAAGCTTTTCCTCTTCACCCGTTACTGAATTCAGCAATGGCCGCCCGTTGCATACCTCTAGGCCAGCCTCCAAAGCGCCCGGAACCGAGCTATCTATGCAGAGCGGGATATCAACCAGCGCCTGCACGCGGCGGATAATTTCACGCATCAACGGTGGCTCTGTCTCGTTTGGGTTTGGGTTCGAATTATAAACCACGCCCGCGTTGATATCGAGCATAGTAGCGCCCGCTGCGACCTGCGCTAGTGCGTCAGCCTCGATGGTCGAAAAATCTCCGGCCTCAAGCTCACGCGCCAGTTTTTTGCGCCCCGTGGGGTTAATGCGCTCGCCGATCACACAGAAGGGCTGGTCAAAACCGATGATTGCGGTTCTGGATTGTGATTCAATAATTGTGCGGGTCATGAAATTTCCTTAGGCTCGCAGGCGGTCAGCGGAGTCGCTTTGTGCCGAAATATAGTCGGTTGTGGCTCGTATGCCACCCAGCGGAAAGAAATGCACCGATTCTATCGCCGCAGGGCGGTTGGTGGCGAGATCTGCCAGCAAGGCCTCGGGCGTGAAAGGGCGCAGCAGCTTGGTGAGGTCTTTCGCCCGCCGCGTTAGCACGCGCAGGCTGGGGCCCACACCGCAGGCCATGGAGAACTTGATCAGGGTTTGCAGCTTAGCCGGCCCAGCCACGCCGATATGCACCGGAATATGAACATCTGCGGCCTGCATCCGTGCGCACCACTCCACCACGGGCGGGGCTTCGAAAACAAATTGCGTGGCGATGGCCATTTTAGCATCTGTCCGGCTCTGAAAATCTGATTTCCACTTGAGCGCGGCCATGACTTCGGCTTCGCCCCCAATATCCTTGTTGCCCTCGGGGTGGCCCGCCACATGCAGGCGTTTAAAGCCGTAATGGTCAAACACGCCGCTGTCCAAAAGCTGCATAGAGTCAGCATAATCGCCTTCAGGCTTATCTACGCCCCCAGCCAGCAACAGTGCCGAGGAAACGCCGATATCAGCATAGCGCTGCACCCAGTTTTCAAGCGTGGCTTTATCTGCAATAATGCGCGCCGGAAAGTGCGGCATAACCTCAAAGCCATCGGCTGAAAGGCGCTGTGCCGTCGCCAGCATATCCTCGATAGGCGTGCCCGCAATATGCGCGATATAAACCCGCGTGCCTTGTGGCAATATCGCCTTGAAATCCGGGATTTTGACCGCCGTGCGTGGCATGATTTCAATGGAAAAACCATTCAAAAATCCTTGCGGGGCAGGGGCGGGGTTCATTGGCACAACATTCATGGCAGCTCCGTATCAGGCTGGCTCCCAGCCGTCATTCGCAATCAGGGATTTGATCTTGTCTCGATCGTAGGCCTGCTCAATCTCCTCGGCCTGCGCATTTGCGACATCTTGATCGCTGCCTGAGACCTCAACCGGATCACTTTTGCGCCAATCGGCCAGATAAGCATCTGAACCCGCGGCGCCGCTCTTCATGGCCGCGCGGTCAATCGCTTGCTCGAATCGCTCCGGCAGCTGCACTTTGGACGCTCGCCGCCCCTTACCTACAATCACCTGCGCCGGAATATCCCGCCAATATACAATTACAACTTTTGCCATTTCAGCACTCCTCTTTTAGCCCAAATGGCCAAAAATCCCTGTTTTGTAAAGAGGGCGTCGTGAAAGCATGTTGAATTGTCGCAATATGCGTGTATGGTGTCGCTATAGCAAAACTCATTGACGGTATGGACCGATGCACACAGACACACAAAAACAGACACCGAGTCTGTCGTTTGAATTTTTCCCTCCACATTCTATCGAAGCAAACTTGCGCCTTTGGCGATCAGTAGAGCGGCTTGCGCCGTTAGCACCGAAATTTGTTTCGGTGACTTATGGGGCAGGGGGCGCAACGCGAGAGCGCACGATGGCGGCGATTGCCACTATTAAAGACCGCGCGCGGCTTAACATTGCAGGGCACCTGACCTGCGTTGGGGCCTCGAAAAAGGAAACCCTGAGCGTGGCGAGGGCTTATGCCAAAATGGGCGTAAAGCGGATTGTTGCTTTGCGCGGCGATGCGCCCAAGGGCGAAAGCCATTTCACACCGCATCCTGATGGCTTTGCGAGTGCCGCTGAGCTGGTGGCAGGCCTGAAAGAGGCCGGAGATTTTGATATTTCGGTGGCGGCGTACCCAGAAAAGCACCCTGAGGCGGTTTCACTGCAAGCCGATATTGAAAACCTCAAGCGCAAGGTGGATGCGGGCGCCATGCAGGCGATCACACAGTTTTTCTTTGAAAAAGATGACTTTCTGCGCTTTCGCGATGAGGCCGTGAAGGCGGGTATCAATGTGCCGGTTATTCCTGGTATTCTGCCAATCGAGAATTTCGCAAAAATGACCCGCTTTGCCAAAATGTGCCAAGCCAACGTGCCAGACTGGATGCATAAAGCATTTGAAAACGCGGATAGCCAAAACGAAACCGAGATACTTTCCACGGCTCTGGCCACCGAAATGTGTGACGACCTGATGATCGAGGGCGTGCAGCATTTGCATTTCTACACTCTTAATAACCCGGATCTCACCTATAATATTTGCCGGGGCCTTGGTGTGTCTGTCAATAGTTTTGCCGTGCAAAACGGACTGGTTGCCTAAACCCGCTTTCTGCGTTATCCTATCTGCAAACACCCTGCTGCGGCAGGGGCAGAGATTGGCTTAAACAATGAATAAAGCGAGACCGAAGGGTCTGGCGCCACACCGTCGCCTGAACGCAGGCGAGGGGCCGTTTTATGCGGCGCTTGACTTGGGCACAAATAGTTGCCGGATGCTGATTGCCACGCCGAAAGACGGGCATTTTCAGATCGTAGATGCATTTTCAAAATCGGTGCGGCTCGGCCTTGAGCTGGAGCGCACCGGTTCCCTCTCCAATGCCGGCATTGCCCGCACCGTGCAAGCGCTGCATGTGTGCGCAAAAAAGCTGCGGATGAAGGGCGTTGTTGCAAGGCGTTTGGTGGCCACAGAGGCGTGTCGGCGCGCTATAAACGGCGAGAAATTCATGAGCCGCATTCGCTCGGAAACGGGCTTAAAGCTTGAAATCATCAAGCCATCAGAGGAAGCCCGCCTCGCGGTGGTTGGCTGCGCGCCTTTGGTAGCCCCGCAGGCCAAGCAAGTGTTGGTGATAGATATTGGCGGCGGCTCCACCGAGCTGGTTTGGATTGACCTTTCAGAGGTGAACCCGGCCCATAAAACAAAAGCCATGATGGAGCTTTCGCCCGGCAACGGTACCAAGGGCATTCATACGCCGCTCGGGGCTAAGGTGGTAGACTGGATATCCGTTCCGCTCGGGGTGGCCACGCTATTGCAGCGCTATTCTGATGTAGCAGATGATTCAGCGCGTTTTGCCCTGATGGCGTGTTATTTCGAGGATATGCTTGAAAGCTTTGACCCCTATATTGGGGGCGGCTCACCGGCCAATATGGATGGGCTTCAGGTGATTGGTACCTCTGGCACCATAACCACCGTTGGGGCCATGCACCTTGGCCTTAAGCGCTATGACCGTAATTTGGTGGACGGCATGGCCATGGGCGCGGAGGACGTAAACCGCGTTGTTGAAAAGTTCCTTAGGCTCGGCCCCGTTGGGCGGCGTGAGGAGCCGGGGATAGGCCGTGATCGCGCGCAGCTTATCATGTCTGGCTCGGCAATTTTACAAACCATATTGCGCATCTGGCCTACACGGCATATTCGGGTGGCCGATAGGGGGCTCCGCGAGGGGATGCTCTATTCAATGATGAACGCCGATGGCGTATTCGAGGATAAACCATGAGAAAACCGGGTCAAAAGATTAACAGTTCTGGCCGTGGCCAGCGAGACCTGAAGGTCCGGCTGAAAACCGCAAAGGGGCGTAAGATTGGCAGCACCCTATGGCTGGAGCGCCAGCTGAATGACCCTTACGTTCAACGCGCCCAGCGCGAGGGCTATCGGGGCAGGGCGGCTTTTAAGATTATGGAACTGGACGATAAATACCGCTTTTTGATACCCGGTACCAAGGTGGTAGACTTGGGCTGTGCGCCCGGTGGCTGGTGCCAAATTTCGGTTGAGCGGGTAAATTCGCTCGGAGAGCGCAAAGGCAAAAAGGTGGGTACCGTGCTAGGGATCGACCTTCAGGAGGTTGAGCACGTGGCCGGAGCCGAGATTCACGTGCTGGATTTCTTGGATGATGACGCCGACCAAAAAGTGAAAGACTGGCTAGGCGGCGCCGCAGATGTTGTTATGTCTGATATGGCACCGTTTTCGTCGGGCCATAAAGGCGCCGACCATATCCGCATTATGGCGCTGGTAGAGGCCGCTATATATTTCGCGATTGACGTGTTGGAGCCGGGCGGAACCTTTGTAGCTAAAGTGTTGGCCGGCGGTGCCGAGGCCGATATGCTGAAAATGCTGCGGACTAATTTCACCAAAGTTATCCACGTAAAACCGCCGAGCAGCCGCAAGGACAGCTCCGAGAAATTTGTTGTGGCTACGGGGTTTAAGGGGCGGGAGGCGGACTAGTCCCCCTCAACGATCCCGATGATGTTTTCTAAGGGCACAAGCCCGACGCCCGGAAAGGAGCCGGTTTGCGAAAACCTACTGTCTACCGAATTGTCGCGATGGTCTCCGAGCACAAAGACAAATCCTTCGGGAATGTTGAAAACGCCTGTAGTGTCCACAGTCGTATCGCGGATATTTAAGATTTCATAACTTTTCCCGTTTGGCATGGATTCTATATAGCGTTCAGTTCGGCAAAAACCGCCTCTTTCGGGGCGGTTTTGGCACGAAGGTAAGCTATTATTTGGCCCCATAGGCAGAAAAGGGATTTCGTAATCCGCGATCTTTTCCTGCCTTAGCGGTTGGCCATTCAGCCAAATTATACCGTCGATCAATTGAATCGTATCGCCGCCCATGGCTGCAATTCTATTTAGGTATTCTCCATCCAAAACGGGATGCTGAAAGAAGATTATATCTCCATAATCCAGCCGTTCAAATTCCTCATTCAGGTAGCGCGCAAAGCGGCAGTCTCCGGGTTCCAGTGCGGGTGCCATATTTTGGCTCATTGCCTGCACCATTCGGTGTTGGCCAAGCAGGCACTTCAGGCAAATGCAGCTTTCTTGCGCGGCTAGCGGACTGGCGACCATTAGGCTGATGGTTAGCAGGAGGGTTCTCAATTTCCGGTCTCCGTGGTGCAAACCGCTTCAATTTCTTCCGACCAGTCCTTAATCTCGATTTCTGCCGGTAGTGGAAACGGTGTAATGGGCTTGTTGTTAACAGACATTGTTTGCGCCAGCATATCAATCGTGCAATCGGTGTAATTATCCGGATTAAGGGAATCGTAGCTCGACAGGGTAAAGGCGCTAACAATAAAGCGGTTGTTGCGCTCAATAATGGTGAGCGTGTTTTCCCATTTATTTCGGCCATGTGATCGGTTTTCGCTATGCAGCAAAAGTGCACTGCCCTCATCAAATTCCAGCCACGGGATAGAAGCCCAATACTCGCCCGTAATGGCGGCTTGAGGCGCATATACCAGCGGCGCTAGGTCATATGGGCCGCGAAAAATGTAAAGCGCGGCAAATTCGCCTTCGCGAATAAGGAGGGCTTTAAAATTGCCACTTGAATTCCAGTTTGGACCAACGGCCGAGATGATATTCTGGATGTGGGTGTTCATCGGCCGCGGGGCGATGGACTCGGCAAGGCCCGAAGCGGGCAAAAGCACCAGAAGTACGGCAATGCGTTTCATTTTCGGCTCCTGTTTTGCCAAACAGAATGCGACCTGTTGGCGCTGGGGGCAAGTATTGCTTGCAAAGCATTTTACATTCACAATATTACATGTGAACAAAAGAAGGGGATAAAATGAACCGTCAGCCATTGTGGCGCAGCACACCACCTGCGATCTTTCCTGTAATTCTGGGCCTTGTGGGCCTGTCACTTGCGTGGCGAGGCCTTGGGCAAAGCTTTGGCCTTACGGCTGGCTTTGGAGACATCCTGCTGGGCGTCACCACGGTATTGCTGGCGTTTTTTGCACTGAGCTACGTGGCCAAGCTTATCGCGCGCCCCGGCGTGCTTATGGAAGACCTCAAGTCGCCCCCCGGCCGCGCGGGGCTTTCGGCGATTTCAATGTCTTTCATTGTGTTTGCAGCGGGCTTGCTGCCATATGGCGAGCTTGCCCGTTATGTCTGGTGGTTTGGCATTCTTCTTCATGTTGTGATCGTAACGTTTGTGGTGAAATCCATTTCCAAAGCCCCGCCCGAGGGCCGCTCGGTAACGCCGTTTCAGCTATTGCCATTTGTGGGCCTGATCACTGCGCCGCTAGCTGGTGTTGCGTTGGGATATACGCTGATTAGTCAGGTTCTTACCTATCTTTCGCTGGTGGTGCTTGTGGTGATCTTGGTGAAACTCGCTGCCAAATTTATCCGGACCCGCCCGCCAGAGCCTTTGCGCCCAAGCTATGCCATTATTCTGGCCCCTATGGGCCTGTTTGGTATGGCGTTCGGGCAATTCGGGCCGGAAATCCTCTTTACCGTATTTTACATTCTGGCTTGGGTGGTTGCGCTTGTGTTGTTGGTTTTTGCCAAGTGGCTTACCGCATCCGGCTTTAGCCCAGTGTGGGGCGGGCTGACCTTTCCTGTGGCTGTGTTTACCAATATTAACATTATGGCCATTTCAAAGGGCTTTGGTTTGGTAGCCACTACAGGGGCCATTGCGGGCGGGCTTATTGCCACGGCGCTGATATTTTTCATTGCCTATAAGGCGCTCAAAATGTGGGCCAAACGGGATTTGGCTAAAAAAACTGGCTCTGCAGTGGCCTAGGGGCTTCCCAAATGCCGCGCAACATGCAATAGGAAGGCGTCAAAGATAACCCCTAACTGGGAGGTCCAACATGGACATATCCGAGGCGCTCACCTTTGACGACGTATTGCTGGTTCCGGGGGCATCTGATGTGATGCCCACCACGGCTGATACCCGCACGCAGCTCACAAAAACCATCTCGATGAACATCCCGCTGCTCAGCTCGGCGATGGACACCGTAACCGAAAGCAAAATGGCCATTGCCATGGCGCAGGCGGGGGGGATTGGGGTGATACACCGCAACCTCGACATTGAGGAGCAAGCGCGGCAAGTGCGGGCGGTTAAGCGCTTTGAGAGCGGCGTGGTGGAAAACCCGATTACGTTGTCGATTGATCAAACGCTGGCCGATGCGAGGGCCTTGCAAGAGCGTTATAAGGTTTCCGGTTTTCCGGTGGTAGATGCACAGGGCAGGGTGCTGGGCATTGTAACCAACCGTGACATGCGTTTTGCCAGCGCTGACGATACGCCGATTGCGACAATGATGACCACCGACAACCTAGCACTTTTGCATGAGCCTGCGGATTTGGACCAAGCTAAAAGCATCATGGAAGCGCGGCGGATAGAGAAACTGCTGATCGTGAATGATAAAAACGAGCTTACGGGGCTGCTGACGATTAGAGACATCGAGCAATCTGTTTTGAACCCGCAAGCCTGTAAAGACGAGATGGGCCGCCTGCGGGTGGCCGCGGCCTCTACGGTTGGTGAGTCCGGCTTTGAGCGCTCTATGGCGCTGGTGAAGTCCGGTGTGGATGTGATTGTGATTGATACGGCCCACGGCCATTCCAGCGCTGTGGGGGCGGCGGTGCGACAGCTGCGGGCTGCTGCACCTGATGTGCAGATTGTTGCGGGCAATGTCGCCACGGCTGAGGCCACCCGCAGCTTAATTGATGCCGGCGCGGATGCGGTTAAGGTTGGTATTGGGCCTGGCTCAATTTGCACCACCCGTATTGTGGCGGGCGTGGGCGTGCCGCAGCTAACAGCGGTGAGCGATTGCGCTAAGGAAGCCGCCAAAACCGGCCATATGATTATTGCCGATGGGGGCATCAAATTCTCGGGCGATTTTGCCAAAGCCATTGCGGCAGGGGCAAGCTGTGCCATGATCGGCTCTATGCTGGCAGGCACAGATGAAGCCCCGGGCGAGTTGTTCCTTTATCAAGGCCGCAGCTACAAAGCCTATCGCGGCATGGGCAGCGTGGGGGCTATGGCCCGCGGCTCGGCTGACCGCTACTTCCAGAAAGAAGTGTCGACCGAGAAACTGGTGCCTGAGGGCATTGAGGGGCAGGTGGCCTATAAGGGGGCTGCCAGTGCCGTGGTTCACCAGCTTGTGGGCGGCCTGCGCGCGGCTATGGGCTATACGGGCAATGCCACAATTGCCGATATGAAAAACGGCTGCAAATTTGTTAAAATCACAGCGGCAGGCTTAAGTGAAAGCCACGTGCATGATGTGCAGATCACGCGTGAAAGCCCGAACTACAGAGGGGCGTAAATGGATTTACCGAGCAAAATCATTCTGATCACGGTTATTGTTCAAGTGTTTTTCACCCTGTGGACTATCCTGTCTGCGGGGATGGGCCGGGCGAATGCGCTGAAAACCACTGATCTGACACTGAAAGACGTGGCGCTGGATAACAAAGCCTACCCCGAAGAAATTCTGAAGCTCGGGAACAATATGCAAAACCAGTTTGAAACCCCGGTTTTGCTATATGCTGGCGCGGCAATTGCGATGTCGGTTGGCGCTAACTGGGTGATGGCTGTGGCGGGCGTGGCCTACCTTACAACGCGGTTTTGGCATCGCTGGATCCATATCCGCCATAACCGTGTCGGCAAACGTTTTATGGTTTTTGTTTATGGTATTGCGGCGCTCAGCATTTTTTGGATGGCTTTGACGGCGCAGGTTTTTATGCTTTAAGCTTGCGTTCAAACAAAAACACGGGCAAATCCTGCGCATGACACCAACTGCTCGCCTTTCTGCCGCCATTGCGCTGCTTGACCAGATCCTCACCGGAGACCCTGCCGAGCGGGCGCTCACCCGCTGGGCGCGCGCCTCTCGCTTTGCAGGCTCAAAAGACCGCGCCGCCGTGCGCGATATTGTATTTGATGTGCTGCGGCGCAAGCGCTCGTTAGCGCATTTGGCAGGGGTGATGACGGGCCGCGGCCTTGTAATGGCTCAGCAATTCGGCAGTGGCGCGATATTGGGAGAATTATTTGGCGATTTTCGCTTTGCCCCGGAGGCCGTGACAGACTCCGAAATGGCCCAGCTTATTAGCCCCGGCACGGCGCTAGATCCGGTGCGGCTGGATTACCCCGATTTTTTAGACCCCGAGCTTAAGCGCTCTCTTGGTGGCGACCTCAGCGACGTTTTGACCGCCATGCAATCGAGAGCGCCCGTGGACCTGCGGGTGAATACGCTTAAAACCACCGTGGAAGAAGCGCAAAACTATCTTGCTCGAGATTTGATCTTCACTGAGGTTATTGACGGTATTGAGGGTGCGCTGCGTATCACTGAAAACCCGCGAAAACTCAACGGTTCGCTTGCTTACAAATACGGATTTGTTGAGCTGCAAGACGTGTCCAGCCAATTGGTGAGTAAGCTCACGGGGGCCAAGCCCGGCATGAATGTGCTGGATTATTGCGCTGGTGGCGGAGGTAAAACCCTTGCTTTGGCCGCCGAAATGCAAGGCCGTGGCCAACTTTTTGCTCATGATGCCAACCCGTTACGCATGAAAGACCTGCCAGAACGCGCGCGGCGTGCCGGGGCTGATATTCAGGTCATTTCACCCGACCATATTGAAAATTCGCCAAAATGCGATCTGGTTTTGGTTGATGCGCCGTGTTCGGGCAGTGGAGCGTGGAGACGAAACCCCGATAGTAAATGGCGGCTCACCCAGCGAAAGCTGGAAGAGCTGGTAGCGCTTCAACGCGAAATATTACAAAAAGCGCAGGCGAGGGTTGGCGAGTCTGGCGCCTTGGCCTATGCAACTTGTTCGCTTTTTGCGCTCGAAAACGCAGACCAAATTGCGTGGTTTCAATCCGAAAACAAGGGTTGGGAGGTCACGCATCAGCGAAGCCTAAGCCCTCTAACCGGCGGAGATGGTTTCTTTATTTCCGTTCTTCGGCGCACGAAAACTTAAATAATTGTTGTAAATTATTCATATATTTTTAACGTATTGGTTGTGAAGTGGAAAAAACAGTTTCAACCTATTTGTGGTAAATATTAAGAATATGTCTTCAAATCCCAAACAACCCTCTCAAATTAAAGCCATTTTTGGGCTGCTTATCTATTCAATTTCCCTTGTTTGCTTGGGTTTTGCCTATGCATCTGGGCTTAAAGCCATTGCTATGGTTGCGGCCATTTTGCTGCTATGTGCCGCCATTTTTTGGCGCCTCAAACCCCAGTTTGAAGGGCGAATCACGCCTGAAATCTGCCGCCCAAAGAATGATCCTATTGATGCTGCGTCCCTTCAGCTCATTTTAGATGACCTTCCCGTCGCCCTTATCCGCCTTTCGACAGATGGTACTATTGTTGATGTAAATGGCGCGGCGCGCACGTTGCTCGGGCGCTCAAACCTTGTTGGTAAGAATTTCAGTGCGGAAATAGAAGGGCTGGGGCGGTCTATGCGGGTTCGCGTGACGGAAGCCCTACGGGGGAGCGGCATTCGCACCACAGAAATGGGTCGTTTTTTACGTAATGGCAAAGAGGTGTTCCTGCAAGTTTCGCTCATGGCTATGAGGTTTGATAATCGTGACTGCCTCGTTGTTGTGCTTAGTGATAAGACTGAGCTGAAAATTCTTGAAGCGCAATTTGTGCAAAGTCAAAAGATGCAGGCCGTTGGACAGCTGGCTGGCGGGGTTGCCCATGATTTCAATAACTTGCTAACGGCTATTAATGGCCATTGTGACCTTCTTTTGCTGCGCCACACATCTGAAGATGAGGATTATGGCGACCTGATCCAAATTAGGCAAAACTCAAATCGTGCAGCGGCTTTGGTGCGCCAGCTTCTTGCGTTTTCCCGCAAGCAAACGCTTCGCCCAAAGGTTTTGAAGCTCGCGAGCACTTTGGCTCAGCTTTCACAACTTCTCAATCGGTTGCTGGGCGAAAAGGTTAATCTCAAGATTGATATCGCCGACGATCTCAATCTTGTAAGGGTCGATGAGCGCCAATTAGAGCAAGTGATCATGAACCTTGTTGTAAACGCCCGCGATGCAATGCTCGATGGCGGTGAGGTGTTAATTTCGGCCTTCAATACTGAGCTGTTAAAACCGCTTGAACGGGATCGCGCCACTGTGCCGCCCGGTGATTATGTTTGTATTCGAGTAAAAGACACGGGGACTGGAATCGCGCCGGATAACCTCGCAAAAATATTTGAGCCGTTTTACACAACAAAACGGGTAGGGGAAGGCACTGGCCTCGGTCTTTCCACGGTTTACGGGATAATTAAGCAAACGGGAGGCTTTGTGTTTGTAGACTCTATTCGCAATCAAGGCACCGTATTTATCGTCTATTTGCCCTGCTACGTCGGCGAAGTAGAGAGCGTGCCTGAAGAAATTGAAGTCAAATCTCCTGCGCCGTTGGAGGCGAAGCAGTCTGGCCGGATTTTACTGGTTGAGGACGAAGATCCCGTGCGTTCTTTTGCTGCCCGAGCCCTTCGTCTGCGTGGATATGAGGTAGATGAAGCCGAAAGCGCCGAAAAGGCGCTGGAGTTGCTGGCGCTTAATGGTGCGCAATATGATCTTTATATTTCCGATATCATTATGCCTGGAAAAGATGGCCCAACTTGGGTGCGCGAGGCTTTGGAGCAACACCCCAAAACCAAGGTCATTTTTATGTCAGGCTATGCCGAAGATGTTTTTGAAGACGGTAAGCCAGATATCGAAAACGCTGGCTTTTTGCAAAAACCGTTTTCCTTATCAGAATTAAGCGAAAGTGTGGGGCAGCGGCTTGTAAACGCCTAATTTAACGGTTTGTTTACGATTCAGTAACACATTTGCGTAAATATCAATTTATCTAAAATTTTAATTGATATGTTCTTCTTTTGATCCTATAGAACATATAGCGAACATAACACGCATTGCCCGCAAGGGCGGTTTATGGGATAAGGGGTTAACAGATGGCAGACTCACTTTTGGACTTAGGAAGTAAACGTAATATGGATAAGACTAAAGCTCTGGAGTCAGCCCTTAGCCAAATTGAGCGAAGCTTTGGCAAAGGCTCGATTATGAGACTTGGCCAAAAGGGTGCGATTGCTGATATTGAAGCGGTTTCTACCGGCTCTATTGGCCTTGATATTGCGCTTGGTATTGGTGGATTGCCCAAGGGGCGGATTATTGAGATTTATGGGCCGGAAAGCTCGGGAAAAACCACTCTTACGCTGCATGTGATTGCCGAAATGCAAAAAATTGGCGGTATATGTGCCTTTGTGGATGCCGAGCACGCGCTGGACGCGTCTTACGCCAAAAACCTTGGCATTAACCTTGATGAACTGCTGATCTCTCAGCCTGATGCGGGCGAGCAAGCGCTGGAAATCACTGAAACGCTGGTGCGCTCTGGTGCGGTTTCCCTCGTGGTTGTTGACTCTGTGGCGGCTTTGACGCCCAAATCAGAGCTTGAAGGCGATATGGGTGACTACCAGATGGGCGCTCAGGCGCGGTTGATGTCTCAAGCCATGCGTAAGCTCACAAGTGCAATTAGCCGCTCACAATGTATGGTGATCTTTATTAACCAGATTCGCATGAAAATCGGGGTTATGTTTGGCTCTCCCGAAACCACAACTGGTGGTAATGCGCTTAAGTTTTATGCTTCGGTGCGGCTGGATATCCGCCGGATTGGCGCGCTGAAAGACCGCGATGAAATCGTTGGCAATGCCACCCGTGTTAAGGTGGTGAAAAACAAAGTTGCGCCGCCGTTTAAGCAAGTTGAATTTGACATTATGTTTGGTACGGGTATCTCCAAAACTGGCGAGCTGCTGGATATGGGGGTGAAGCTCGGCATTGTCGGCAAAGCCGGGTCATGGTTCTCATACGGGGACGAGCGCATTGGGCAGGGCCGCGAGAATTCCAAAGCATTCCTGAAAGAGCACCCGGATATAGCGCATGACATAGAGGACAAAATTCGCGCCGCACATGGGCTGGATTTTGATGGATCAGACGATAGCGTTCTGGAAGAATAGCAAAAGGCGGCCTCGGTGCCGCCTTTTTCATTTCCCGCTGTAGACACCCAAGCCGCTTCCTTATAGAGCTTTTTAGTAAGCTAAATGAAGAAACAGGGGTTCCTATGCTCAGCGTTAATGACATCCGCAACACGTTTATAGATTCGTTTGTGAAAAACGATCATGCGGCGGTGGAAAGCTCGTCACTTGTACCCCGAAACGACCCAAGCTTGATGTTTACCAATGCTGGCATGGTGCAATTTAAAAATGTATTTACCGGGTTGGAAAACCGAGCGTATACCCGCGCCACCTCTAGCCAGAAATGTGTGCGGGCTGGTGGTAAGCATAATGACCTCGATAATGTGGGTTATACAGCTCGCCATCTTACATTTTTTGAAATGCTCGGCAATTTTAGTTTTGGGGACTACTTCAAGGAAGAGGCCATTCCCTTTGCATGGGATTTGCTGACTAAAGATTTGGGTATCGATAAAAGCAAGCTACTCGTCACGGTTTACCATACCGATGACGAGGCCGCCAATATATGGAAAAAGTATGCCGGCTTGCCCGATGACCGGATTATCCGCATTGCGACAGACGATAACTTTTGGTCCATGGGCGCCACTGGCCCGTGTGGTCCTTGCACCGAAATATTTTACGACCATGGTGAAGATATCTGGGGTGGGCCTCCTGGCTCAAAGGATGAAGACGGTGACAGGTTTATCGAGATCTGGAATCTTGTATTCATGCAATATGACCAGCAGGAAGACGGCACTCGGCTTAACCTGCCCAAGCCAAGCATCGACACGGGCATGGGGCTTGAGCGGATCAGCTCACTCCTGCAAGGCTCCAACGATGTGTATAACACCGACCTGATGCGCAGCCTAATGGAAGCCTCTGCCCATGCCACCAATTCCGATCCGGATGGGCCGGGCAATGTGCACCACCGCGTGATTGCCGACCATTTGCGGTCCACCTCTTTTTTGATTGCCGATGGTGTATTGCCCAGCAATGAGGGCCGTGGTTACGTGCTCCGCCGGATCATGCGCCGCGCTATGCGGCATGCACATTTGCTTGGTGCCAAAGACCCTGTGATGCACCGCCTTGTGCCCGAGTTGATATCGCAGATGGGGCAGGCCTTTCCGGAGCTAACCCGCGCGCAAAGCATGATTGAGGAAACCTTGGAGCTGGAAGAGACTCGGTTTAAAACCACGTTGGACCGGGGCTTAAAACTACTTGATGGTGAACTTGTAAAGCTGGATGAAGGCGCGCCACTTTCGGGTGAAACGGCTTTCAAGCTCTATGATACGTATGGTTTTCCGCTTGATCTCACTCAAGATGCGCTTCGCGAGAAAAACCGCAAGGTGGACACAGAGGGCTTTGACGTGGCCATGGCCACGCAAAAGGCCAAAGCCCGCGCGGCGTGGGCTGGCTCTGGCGAGGCCGCTGACGAGAATATTTGGTTTGAGGTTTTGGACCAGCATGGGCCCAGCGAGTTTATCGGCTATATCGAGGAAGAGGCAGAGGGCCATATTGTTGCATTGGTGGTTGATGGTGGGGCTGTAAAATCAGCTAAAGGCGAGGTGCATATTGCGCTAAACCAAACACCATTTTATGCTGAATCTGGCGGACAAGTTGGGGATATCGGCACAATCGTTACCGATACAGGGAAAGTAAAAATAACGGATGTGCGGAAAAAGGCGAATGTGTTTGTGCATATTGGTGAGGTGCTTGAAGGCGAAATTTGCCTTGGGCAAGCGGCCGAGTTGAAGGTCGACCACCTAAACCGCCGCTCGATCCGTGCCAACCACTCTGCCACCCATTTGCTCAATGAAGCCCTGCGCAATGTGCTTGGTACGCATGTGGCGCAGCGTGGCTCGCTAAATTCCGCCAATCGGCTGCGATTTGATTTTAGCCATGCCAAGGCCATGACCAACGGCGAGCTGGCAAATGTGGAAATGGAAGTGAACCGATATATCCGGCAGAATTCGAGCGTGGAAACCCGCATTATGACACCGGATGCTGCACGCGACCTTGGTGCGCAGGCGCTGTTTGGTGAGAAATACGGCGACGAAGTGCGTGTGGTTTCGATGGGCGAACTGGAGGGTTCAGGCAAGGGTATTGATGGCAAAACCTATTCGCTGGAGCTTTGCGGCGGCACTCATGTAGAGCGCCTTGGCGAAATCGGGCTATTTAAGCTGGTGTCTGAAGGGGCTTCGGCCAGTGGCGTGCGCCGGATTGAGGGCCTAACTGGGGCGGGGGCCATGGCGTATATTGCTATGAATGACGCCCATCTTGCACAGGCCGCAGCCGCGATGAAGTCCACTGCTGAGCAACTGCCAACACGCATTAAGGCGCTGCTGGATGAGCGTAAGCAGATGCACAACGAATTGGCAAATTTCCGGAAGCAACTGGCGATGGCGGGCTCTGGGCAGGCTGAGGTGAGCGTGCAAAACATAAACGGCATTCCGTTTTTGGCACAGACTTTGAGCGGGGTTTCCGGCAAAGATTTGCGCGGCATGATTGACGAGCACAAAAAACGGCTGGGCAAGGGTATTGTGCTACTAATTGCCGATACGGGCGAGCGTGCTGCGGTCGCGGCTGGTGTTACGGATGGAATTGACATTTCTGCCGTGGATATTGTGCGCGTGGCGGCTGAAAAGCTTGGCGGCAAGGGTGGTGGCGGGCGGCCAGATATGGCGCAGGCCGGTGGTGCCAGTGCGGAAAATGCAGAAGAGGCCATTGCGGCCGTAATTAAAATGTTGGAGGCTTAAAATGGCTGTTTATGCAATGGTTCATATTGATGTGACAGACGCGGAGGCGTATGCAAAATATGCCGAGATCGCAGGGCCTGCGGTGGCGCAGTATGGCGGTGAGTTTTTGGCGCGTGGCGGTGAGTGCCTCCATATGGAAGGCACAGGCCGCGCGCGAAATGTGATCATCCGGTTTGCGGATTGGGACACTGCCAAGGCATTTTATAATGGGCCCGAATACCAAGAAGCCCTGAGCCACGGCCTGCCAGCGGCTGAGCGGGAATACACTTTTGTGGAGGGGGTTTAGGTGGTTGCCTATATAATCGCCCGCATTGAGGTAACAAACCTTGAGGCTTATAAGGAATATGCACGTAAAACACCTGCCATTGCAGAGCATTTTGGCGGGAAATTTCTGGTAAAAGCAGGGGCTTTTGAGCAGATTGAGGGTAGTGGGCCGGATAGGCATGTAGTGATTGAAATGCCGGATGTGGCCACCGCCAAGGCATTTTATAATAGCCCGGAATATCAGAAAATCCTTCCGATCGCGCTGGAGCATTCCATCCGCGATTTGGTAATTGTCGAGGGCGCTTAAATGTGTCGTTGGGCGGCTTATGCGGGGGAAAATATCTTTCTGGAAGAGATTGTCAGCCGCCCCGAGCATTCGCTGATTTCGCAAAGCCTGCGCTCGGATGAAGGCAAAACCGACACCAATGGTGATGGGTTCGGCATGGCGTGGTACGGCGAGCGCAATGAGCCGGGGCAGTTTCGGGATACCTATCCGGCGTGGAGTGACCCCAACCTGCTGAGCCTTGCGCAACAGGTGAAATCAGGCTTGTTTTTGGCCCATGTGCGCGCCAGCACGGGCAGCGCCACGAGCCGTAATAATTGCCACCCGTTTGTGCATGAAAACTGGTCTTTTATGCATAATGGCATGCTTGGCGGCTATAATGGCTTTCGTAAGGCTGTTGACCAAATGATACCTGACGCGCTTTACAGCAACCGTAAAGGCGCGACCGATAGTGAGGCAGCGTTTTTGATTGCGCTGGGGGATGGGCTGGCAACGGAGCCGAAAGCGGCGATGGAACGCACGGTTTGTAGGCTGGAGACGCTTGCGCGGGAACGGGGCGAAACACCCTATATGCGCTTCACGGCCGCCTTTTCAGATGGTAAACGGCTGTTTGCCATTCGGTATGCTTCCGATAAGTTTGCGCCTAGCCTTTATTTGCGGAAATCCTGCCAGTTTGAAGGGCATACGCTGGTTTCGGAGCCGCTCGATATGGGGGAGTTCCCATGGGAGGAAGTGCCGCCAAATACGTTTTTGTGTATCGAAAATGGCGCAATAACCTCCGAGGTTTTCGCGCCGTTTTAACCTTGCCTGCGCTAATGCGTGGCACTTTTTGAAAACAGGTGGATGATAAGTACGCCAGCGATAATCAGCGTAAGGCCTAGAATCGCGGGGGCGTCTAGCGCTTGCTTGAACCAGAAATATCCTATGAGGGCGATGAAGACGATGCCGAGGCCGGACCAGATGGCATAGACGATGGAAATCGGCATGTATTTCAGGGTGTAGGCCATAAAGACAAATGATGCGATATAGGCGAGCGCCATAATTACGGACGGCCAGAAACGGGTGAATTGCTCGGAAGCTTGCAGGGCTGTTGTACCGATAACCTCGGCGACAATGGCAATGAACAGGTAGACGTATTGGATGGGCATGATGGCCTCCATGAAAAAGGGCGCCCTGATCGAGCGCCCTTTATCGTAGCCAGTTTTTGGCGGTTTACGCCAGTGCTTTTTGCAGGTTTTCGTCGATCTTCTCTAGGAAACCTTCTGTTGTGAGCCATTTCTGGTCTGGGCCAACCAAAAGCGCTAGGTCTTTGGTCATGTGGCCGCTTTCTACCGTATCAACGACGATCGTTTCCAGCGTTGTGGCGAACGTCATCAGCGCGTCATTGTTGTCGAGCTTGGCGCGGTGCTTTAGGCCACCAGTCCATGCGTAGATTGAGGCGATCGAGTTGGTTGAGGTCGCCTCGCCTTTCTGGTGCTGACGATAATGGCGGGTTACGGTGCCGTGGGCGGCTTCGGATTCCACAACGCTGCCGTCTGGGGTCATCAAAACAGATGTCATCAGGCCAAGCGAGCCAAAGCCTTGCGCCACGGTGTCTGACTGCACATCACCATCATAGTTTTTACAGGCCCATACAAATTTGCCAGACCATTTCATGGCGGATGCCACCATGTCGTCAATCAGGCGGTGCTCATAGGTGATACCGACTGCGGCGAATTTGTCGGCGAACTCAGCGTCAAAAATCTCCTGAAAAATGTCCTTAAAGCGGCCGTCATAAATTTTCATGATGGTGTTTTTGGTTGACAGATACAGCGGCCATTTCATTTTGAGCGCGTAGTTCATGGAAGCCCGCGCAAAATCGGTGATGCTGTCATCGCGGTTATACATGCTCATGAAAATGCCAGCAGATGGCGCGTCATAAACTTCTTCTTCGATCACGGTGCCGTCTTCGCCAACAAATTTCATGCTCAGTTTGCCGGGGCCGGGAAAGCGGAAATCTGTGGCGCGATATTGGTCACCAAAGGCGTGACGGCCAATAACGATCGGGTGTGTCCAGCCCGGCACGAGGCGGGGCACGTTTTTGCAGATGATCGGCGCGCGGAAAATTGTGCCGCCGAGAATGTTGTGGATGGTGCCGTTGGGCGACTTCCACATTTTCTTCAGGCCAAATTCTTCAACCCGCTGCTCATCAGGCGTGATGGTCGCACATTTTACGCCCACGCCGTATTTTTGAATGGCATGCGCCGCGTCAATCGTTACTTGGTCATCGGTTTCATCCCGATATTCCATGCCGAGGTCGTAATATTTCAGGTCAATATCAAGATAGGGCAGAATGAGCTTATCTTTGATGAATTTCCAGATGATGCGGGTCATCTCGTCGCCGTCCAGCTCTACAACTGGGTTTTCAACTTTAATCTTGGCCATTTCTGCCCCCTTTAAGAAAGATTCGGATGCTTTTACGCTATTTGGGCGCAAAAGGAAAGAGCGGTATACGTTCGTATACTTAATCAATATTTGCATCCGGTTTGCGTGCATCGTATCACGCTTGAAAGCAAAACAGGAAACACAATGTCGGGAACGGACCATAATAAGGATGAGGGTTGGCAAGGGCCAACACCTGCCATTATTCTTGTAAAGCCGCAGATGGGAGAAAACATTGGCGCCGCGGCGCGGGCAATGTGGAATTTCGGGCTGGACCGGATGCGACTGGTAGAGCCCCGCGATGGCTGGCCAAACCCAAAGGCGATTGCGCTGGCGTCGGGTGCGGGCAGGGTGCTTGACCAAATTCAGGTTTCGGAAACCACGGCTGAAGCCACCAAGGATTTTAACTATATATTTGCCACTACGGCGCGCAAGCGTGACCTTACCAAAGTGGTTATGTCTCCTGAGCGGGCCATGCAAAAGGCGCACGAGCTTATAGCGAGCGGCCAGAAGGTTGGCATTTTATTTGGGCCAGAGCGGGCGGGGCTGGCGAATGAGGATATTGTGCATGCCAATGCGTTTATCTCAGTGCCGGTTAATCCAGCTTTTGCATCACTTAATTTGGCGCAATCGGTGTTGCTGCTGGCTTATGAATGGCGGCGGTTGGCGGGCAGTGTGCCGGAGGCATTTGACCTGAGCAAATCCCGCTATGCCGAGGCAGGCGAGGTGCAGGCTTTTGTGCGGCATCTTGAGCAGCGCCTCGATGATGTAGGGTTTTTCTTTCCGCCGGATAAACGCATTTCAATGCTTGAAAACTTGAACAATATGTTTAGCCGCCTACCTTTAACGGATGCAGACGTGCGCACCCTGCACGGGGCAATAAAAGCGATGGCCGAGCGCCGCCATGGGCCGCTTGGGGGGGAAGAGTGATGACCGAGAAACGGAATGTTTTTGAAGATGTGGGCGAGAAACAGGCCACACCGATTGTGAAGAAGGCTAAGGCTGTGCCACGACGCGCGATCATAATTTGGTTGGGGATCATCTTTGTGATGCTGCTGGTGATGATCGCAATTGGCGGGCTGACTCGGCTAACCGATAGTGGGCTTTCTATCACCGAGTGGAAGCCGATCACGGGGGCGATTCCGCCGCTGAATGCGGCCGATTGGGCTGTGGAATTTGGAAAATATCAGGCCTCGCCTGAATTTATTTTGCAAAACCATGCGATGAACCTTGAGGAATTTAAGGGGATTTTCTGGTGGGAGTGGGGCCATAGGCTACTGGGGCGGATGATCGGCGTTGTTTGGGCCATCGGCTTTTTCTGGTTTCTGGCGCGCAAGCAAATCCCTACAGGCTATACCGAAAAGTTCCTTGGCCTTGGTGTGCTCGGTGGGCTGCAAGGCGCGCTTGGTTGGTGGATGGTATCTTCCGGCCTGACGGGCCGGATGGTGGATGTGGCCAGCTATCGGTTGGCGATGCACCTTGGTTTGGCGTTTTTCATCCTTGGCTTGATTACATGGTATGTCATGAGCCTTCGGAAATCTGGTGCTGAATTGCTACAGGCAAGACGGCGCAGGGAAGGGGGCTTAATGGCTTTTTCGACCGTGCTGCTGGTTGTGCTTTTTGCCCAAGTTTTGCTCGGTGGGTTGGTGGCGGGCATTGATGCGGGCCGCAGTTTTCCGACATGGCCTGATATGGCGGGTGAGTTTTTGCCCTCTGAAAGTTTTGGCTACACGCCGCTCTGGAGCAACTTTTTCGAGAACCCTGCGCTGGTGCAATTCAACCATCGCCTGATGGGCTATATCGCGTTTGTGCTTGGGCTGGCGCTTTGGTGGAAATCCCGCCGTAGCCCGGTGGCGGTTACGCGTGGGGCGTTTCGCGTGATGGCGGTGATGATGTTGGCGCAGGTTTCGCTGGGTATTGTTACGGTGCTTTATCTCGCAAGGCTCGATGTGGCGCTAACGCACCAATTGGGTGCGGTGGTGCTTTTTGTGCTGATCATTCGCGCGCGTTTCCATGCGGCATTCCCCGAGGCGCAAAAAATAGCGCGGGCTTAATTTTGGTCCCACTCGGGCTTCCGTTTGTCAAGAAAGGCGGCAACCCCACGCTCGGTATCGCGATACAGCATGTTTTCGGCCATGTTGGCGCCGGTAAAAGCATAGGCCTCTTCAAGCCCCATTTCGATTTGCTGATAGAAGCTTTCTTTGCCGATTTTTATGGCCACGCCCAGCTTGGACGCCAGCTTTTCCGCCAGAGCATTTGTTTCGGCCTCAAGGCTATCATGTGGCACGGCGCGGTTAATCAGGCCAATTTCGGCAGCGCGGTTGGCCTCGATAAAATCGCCGGTTGCCAGCATTTCAAAAGCTTGCTTTCGGTGAATGTTCCGCGTGAGTGCCACCATCGGGGTAGAGCAAAACAGCCCAATATTAATACCGTTCACCCCAAAGCGCGTGCCCTCGGCGGCGATGGCCAGATCACAGCTCGCCACAAGCTGGCAGCCTGCGGCGGTTGCGATACCATGCACCTCAGCGATAACCGGCTGCGGTTGCTTGGTGATCGTGGTCATCAGGTGGCCGCATTGCTGAAACAGCGCGTTAAAATAGGCTTTACCGCCATCCTCGACCTGCCGCGCCGCTGTCATCTGCTTCAGGTCGTGCCCCGCGCAAAACACCTTTCCGGCGCCTTTTAGCACGATAGCCCTGATCGAGCGGTCTTCGGCGATAGCATCCAGTCCCGCTTGCAGCGCTGTCAGCATTTCCTCAGAAAGCGCGTTTAGCGCCTTGGGGCGATTGAGCGTAAGTGTGGCGATTGCATTACTATCGCTACGTAAAAGAATTTTTTCCATAGGCTTGATCCTCAACAGTTTCCCCCGCAATGTGGCGCATAAACTTTCAAAGGGAAAGCCAGAATGCAGCCAGTGATGACCGTTTCCGATATGAATGCCTTTTTTGCGGCGGAGTTTCCCGAGGTAAACACCCGTTATATAGTGCGCGAACTGCCCGCAATGGGCTCGATTGTAGACAAGCTGCCAAATGAGCGCGACCTTCGCCCGGGCGGCACGCTTTCAGGATCCGCCATTTTTGAGCTGGCAGATTTGGCGTTTTACGTGGCAACGCTGGCGATGATAGGCCCTAAGGCGCTAACGGTTACGACCTCTGCTGCCATTGATTATATGCGCAAACCTGAAGCTGGCGGCATGTGGGCCGAAGCGCGGATATTAAAGCTTGGGCGGACGCTGAGCGTGGGGGATGTTATGCTTTACTCAAATGCACATGATAAGCCAGTTGCGCACGCCAACATCACATTTTCCATCCCACCACGGGGGTAATTAATGGGGTATAATAATACCCAATTCGTAAGCCGTTGAAAACGCTAGGTTAATACAGGGTTATTTGTATTGACTGCGCTGCGCAAACCGCTAAAACCCCCTTATCAGATTTGTACGGGGTGAGCCTGTGCGCTTTCCCTCCGAAAACGGAAACGAGACCATGAAAACATATTCAGCCAAACCGGCCGATATCGAGAAAAAATGGATCCTGATCGATGCTGAAGGCATTGTTCTGGGTCGTTTGGCCTCCATTATCGCCATGCGCTTGCGCGGCAAGCACAAGCCAACTTTCACACCGCACATGGATATGGGCGACAACGTGATTGTGATTAATGCAGAAAAAGTGCAAATGACTGGCAATAAACGTGCCGACAAGCGCTATTACTGGCACACTGGCCACCCCGGTGGCATTAAGCACCGCACGGCCGAGCAAATCCTTGAAGGCCGCTTTCCTGAGCGCGTTCTGGTTAAAGCTGTTCAGCGTATGCTGCCCGGCGGCCCGCTTTCAAAGCAGCAAATGACCAATTTGCGGGTATATGCAGGTGGTGAGCACGGCCAAGAAGCCCAGCAGCCAGAAGTATTGGATGTTGCATCCATGAACCCTAAAAACACTCGGAGCGCTTAATTATGAATGATGAAATTAAATCGCTCGACGACCTGAAAGAGGCCGTAGCCGAAAGCGCCGTTGAACTGGCCGTAGACGCTGGCCCAGCCCGTGAGCCTGTGCGTGACGAGCTTGGTCGCTCTTATGCCACTGGTAAGCGTAAAGATGCGGTTGCCCGTGTTTGGATCAAGCCTGGTTCTGGCAAGGCGACCGTTAACGGCAAGCCTATGAGTGAATATTTTGCCCGCCCCGTACTGCAAATGCTGCTTGCGCAAGCTTTTTCAGTTGCCGGTGTTGAAGGTGAATTTGACGTGATGGCCACCGTTAAAGGCGGCGGGCTTTCGGGCCAAGCCGGCGCGGTAAAGCACGGCATTTCAAAAGCGTTGCAGCTTTATGAACCAAGCCTGCGCCCTGCACTTAAAGCTGCTGGCTTCTTGACCCGCGACGCGCGTGTTGTTGAGCGGAAGAAATACGGTCGGCGTAAAGCCCGTCGGAGCTTCCAGTTCTCGAAGCGTTAATCTGCTTTACATATTTGAGAGGGGCGCGGCGAAAGCTGCGCCTTTTTTGTATAAATTCTATAGTGTTGCATAATCGTCACGCGGTCGGGTAAACGACATCCGGCGTGTTATAATGTTGCGTTTAAACGACGTTCATACTAAATTAAGAAAAGTTTTTAGTATCAATCTGGAGAAATATGATGATCAAGTCTTGGATTTTACCTGTTGCCGTTGCGCTTGGCCTGTCGGCCTGTGTGAGTACCAATACAACATTCCCTGAGCCACTTCGTGATGACACGACGTATAATTGGCGGGTCGTTGATGTGCAGGCAAGTGTGCCTCGTACGCTTTCCACCACCGACCGTAACGGGCAAATGCCCAATGTTGACTTGATCTGGACCGAAGAAGGCGCGGGCGATGTTTATGCTCAAATCGAATCCATCATGGAAGACACATTGGTTCAAGCTGCCACACATTTCCAAAGCTCCATAAAGGGGAACCGGGCGGTTATTCTTCGGACAGAGCAGACGCAGTTCCACTCTTTGACACAAAAAGCGCGCTCTAATATTGGCGGCATCCATAACGTAGACTTTATTCTTACGGTTGTTGACGCAAACACCGGCGAGATTTTGGCCGGACCAGCCGCTATTGAAGCTGATGTTAAAGCTTTTGGTGGCTCGCAAGCCAATGATTCAATTGCACGCGGTGAAACAATGCGCGGGCGGATCATTGATAGAGTTTCCGTGGTTATTGCATCATATCTCGGCATAGCCGGTAACCAAGCTATAACCAACGGACGTGTGGTGCAAATTGGTCGGTAACCCACTTTCTATACAGTTTTGTAAAGGGGCCGGCAAATTGCTGGCCCTTTTCATTTTGGGCTTGTGTATAGGAAGCGTGTTGCGCACATAGGTGCAAAATGACAAAGGAGGCGCAAATGCCAATAGGTGTATTTGATAGCGGTTTGGGCGGGCTTACAATTTTGCGAGCGCTTAAAGAGCGCCTGCCTGAGCAAGCATTTGTATATCTCGGGGATAACGCCAACACGCCTTACGGTACGCGCGATGCGTACGATGTTTTTGACCTGACCACAAAATCGGTCCAAACTTTGTTTGATAACGGGTGTGAGCTGGTGATATTGGCGTGTAACACCGCATCGGCCAGTGCTTTGCACCGGATGCAGGTAAGCTGGCTAGCCAAGGGTGAGCAACGCGTGCTTGGGGTGTTTGTGCCGATGATAGAAAACCTGACCAAGCGGGACTGGGGCGATAATGCACCGCCAACCCATACAGGGCTGGAAAATGTTGCGGTATTTGCAACGCGCTCAACCATTGAAAGCGGAGCTTTTCCGCGTGAAATGAAGTTTAGGGCGCGGGATGTAGAGATTGTCGGGCAAATTTGTGATGGCTTGGTTGATGCGATTGAGGCTGGAGACATGGCGCAATCAGAAGCTTTGGTCAAAGCACATGTAGCCACCTTGCTGGAGGTTTTGCCGGAGCCGCAATCAGCGGTGCTGGGCTGCACACATTACCCAATCGTTGAGCGGTTTTTTCGAGCGGCCTTGCCGGCGCACACAAAGTTGCTTTCACAGCCGCAAATAGTGGCGGATGCCACGGCTGATTATTTGGCGCGCCATGAGCGATATCGAGAGCACGGACTTACGCAATATTTAACCACCGGAAAGGTGGATAAAGTTGGCCAATTGGCCGAGCTATTTTTGGGCCATCCAGCGGATTGGCAGAAGGTTTAACTGATGAAGAATATCGTTATTTTAGGGGCCAGTGGCTATACTGGGGCCGAGCTCGTGCGGCTTTTGGCGGGGCATCCGCAAATGCAGATTTCGGCGTTGAGTGCTGATAGAAAAGCGGGCATGGCGTATGGAGATGTGTTCCCGCATTTGCGCCACCTAAACCTGCCAACGCTGTGCAAGATTGATGAAATCAATTTTGAAGGCGTTGATCTGGTGTTTTGTGCTCTGCCGCATGCCACCTCACAGCGTGTGATTAAGGCGTTGCCGCAACATGTTAAAATCGTTGATCTTTCGGCTGATTTTCGCCTTCGGGATGTGGCCGAATATGCCAAATGGTATGGCGGTGAGCACGCCGCCGTTGAGCTGCAAAAAACCGCTGTTTATGGCCTTACGGAATATTACCGTGATGACATTTACACCGCAAGGCTGGTGGCGGGCACGGGGTGTAATGCCGCTACGGGCCTTCTGCCATTGCTCCCTCTTTTGGAGGCAAATCTGATAGATCCCGACGAGATCATCATTAACTTGGTTACGGGTGTTTCTGGCGCGGGCCGTGGCGCCAAAGAGGGGATGCTGCACGCTGAGGTTTCTGAGGGCACGCATGCTTATGCCATCGCCAGCCATCGGCACTTGGGCGAGTTTGATCAGGAGTTTTCAAAAATGGCCGGACGGGAGGTAAAGGCGAGCTTTACCCCGCATTTGCTGCCCCAAAACCGCGGCATATTGGCCACTATTTATGTGAAGGGAGAAGCCGAGGCTCTTCATACTGCTCTTGTGAAAAAATATGCCAATGAGCCATTTATCATTGTGCTTCCTTTTGGGCAGGCTCCGGCAACGCGCCATGTAAGAGGCTCAAACTATTGCCATATTGGCGTTGCGGCTGATAGAAAACCGGGCAGGGCGATTGTGTTTTCAGCGCTGGATAATCTCACCAAAGGCTCTTCGGGGCAGGCATTGCAAAACGCAAACCTGATGCTGGGGCTGGATGAACGCACCGGCCTTGAGATGGCCCCTTTATTTCCGTGAGAAAAGGACTATTTATAGCCTAAGCGAAAGGACACTTTTATGGCTGGGTTAAAGAAAAAGCGCCGCATTCAAATGGTTGTGGCCGGGCTAGTGCTCATGGCTTCGGCTGCCGTGCTCATGGGCTTTGCCTTTAAAGAGGGGATCGAATTTTTCCGCACGCCTTCGCAAGTTGCAGAAGACATGCCCTTAGCCAGTGAGCGCTTCCGCCTTGGCGGCCTGATAAAAGAAGGCTCGTGGGAAAAGGGCGACACCCATCGTTTTGTAGTTACTGATATAGAACAAGACATTACGGTTGTTTATAAAGGTATTTTGCCGGATCTTTTTGATGAAGGCCAAATGACAATCGCAACGGGAGTTCTGATCAATGACGAGTTTATTGCTTCGGAAGTTTTGGCAAAGCACGATGAAGAATATATCCCTGCGGAGCTGATTGATGAGCTGCCGCCAGAAATGATTGAAGCGCTGCGAAATCAGGGCGCAACGATCGAGCCTGCGAGCTAACGCAACACCACCGCCCGCTGCTATCAGGAAATTTTAGCAAATTTTTGTCATCCTTTCGTCAATTTTTCACTAAATTGGCGAGAGGTATTGCTGGTGGGCATCGACGAAATTACCGAAGAGATTATTCGACGTGAAGGCGGATATGTGAATGACCCCGATGATCCGGGCGGGGCAACCAAATTTGGCGTGACCTTGGGCACGATGCAGCGGCTGGGGCTGGATATTAACAGCGATGGCCGGATTAATAGCCGTGATGTGCGGGCGCTTACACGGGCACAAGCGGCAGATATTTTTATGAAGCAATATTTTGAGGTGCCCAAAATTGGCATGTTGCCTCTGCCTTTGCAGCCCAGTGTTTATGATATGTATGTCAATGCAGGCGGGAATGCGGTGAAAATTTTGCAGCGCATGCTCGGAGAATTTGGCTTTGAAACACTGGCGGATGGGGCCATTGGGCCAAATACTGCGCGCATGGCGGAGCTGGCATTTGCCGAAGCGCCGACATTTTTGGTGGATGCATACGGAATTGCGCGGCGTAATTATTATTACAATCTCGCAGAGGCGCGTCCGAGCCTACGCAAATTTGCGCGGCGGCGGGATGGTGGCAAAGGGGGCTGGATAGCCCGCGCCGAAGAATTTATTTCATCAAAGTTTCATCTTTCTGCCGCTGAACACGCGGCGCGCGTCAGGAGTTGGGCATGAGCATTTTTGGGTTAGGCCGTGCTGCGCGGGGCGTGGGGCAGGCGGTGGCCGAGGTTTCGGAAGTATTTACCATTAATAAAACCAAAGCAGAGATGGCGGCGCAGGCGCGATATCAGGCGGCATTGGCGCAGGCTGGTGCCGAATTTAGGCAAAAACCGCTGGGCTGGTTTGACCGTTTTGTAAATAGTATTAATCGCCTACCGCGACCCATTATGGCGCTCTCGACCGTTGGCCTCTTTGCCTATGCAATGAATGATCCAGATGGATTTTCTGTGCGAATGCAAGGGCTTGCTTATATTCCAGAGCCGCTTTGGTGGCTGCTTGGCGCCGTCGTTTCGTTTTATTTTGGCGCACGAGAGCTCAATTATTTTCGCGGTTACCGTGCAAACGTGCCGGCCGGGCCAATAGCAACGCCCGCACCCGAAAACGAAAATGCAGCGTTGGCCGCTTGGCAAGCATCCAGCGGCTAGTGCGTCGCATCGGCGCGATCACATAATTGCAATTTGAACCTTTGTCTGCCTCGCGTATGATAGCGCGAGGCAGCCTTTAAGGATTCGGAAAATGTTTGTAGAACTCGGCCAATACGCCCTTATTCTCGCGTTTGTTTTTGCGATTGTTCAAGCCATTATTCCGATGATTGGCGCGCAAAAGGGCTGGAATAACTGGATGGTCATCGCGGTGCCAACGGCGCAAATTCAGTTTATCCTGCTTATTGGCTCGTTTGCGGCGCTGACCTATGCCTTTGTTGTGTCTGATTTTTCGGTGCAACTGGTGGCCAATAATTCCCACTCCGATAAGCCAATGCTTTATAAAGTCACCGGGGTTTGGGCCAATCACGAGGGCTCTATGCTGCTGTGGAACCTGATTTTGGCGATATTTGGCGCGGCGGTTGCGACTTTTGGCAATAATCTTCCGCCAGAATTGCGGGCGCGGGTTTTATCTGTTCAGGCGATGATCGGCGTGGCCTTCCTTGCCTTTCTTATCTTCACCTCCAACCCGTTTTTGCGGCTGGATATTCCACCGATTAACGGAAATGGCCTTAATCCGCTGTTGCAAGATCCGGGTCTCGCCTTCCATCCGCCCTTTCTTTATCTCGGCTATGTTGGCCTTTCTATGGCGTTTAGCTTTGCGATTGCGGCCCTGATTGAGGGCAAAGTTGATGCCGCTTGGGCGCGCTGGGTGCGCCCTTGGACGCTGGCAGCATGGGTTTTCCTTACAATTGGCATCGCGCTTGGCAGCTGGTGGGCATATTATGAGCTGGGGTGGGGCGGCTATTGGTTCTGGGATCCGGTCGAGAATTCGTCCTTCATGCCGTGGCTCGCCGCTACAGCGTTGCTGCACTCTGCCATCGTGGTTGAAAAGCGCGACACGCTCAAGGCCTGGACCGTATTGCTGGCGATCATTGCGTTTTCTTTCTCGCTCATCGGCACCTTTCTTGTGCGCTCAGGCATTTTAACCTCAGTTCATGCCTTTGCCACAGATCCCGCACGGGGGACCTTTGTGCTTGGCATTCTTGCGGTTGCAATTGGCGGTGCGTTAACCTTGTATGCCTTCCGCGCCAATACACTAAAATCCCACGCGGTGTTTTCGACATTTTCGCGCGAGAGCGGGCTGGTTTTGAACAATCTGTTGCTGAGCGTTGCGGCGGCTGTGGTGCTTGTGGGCACCCTTTGGCCACTGGTCATAGAGTTCACCACCGGCGATAAAATCTCTGTAGGCGCACCGTTTTTTGATATGGCGTTTACGCCCTTTATGGTGGTCTTGGCCATGGCGCTGCCCATTGGTGCAATCTTGCCTTGGAAGCGCGCCAAGCTTGGGAATTCAATGAAGCCGCTTTGGGGTATGATGGCGCTATCGGTGGCTTTGGGCACCTATGTCTGGGCCACACAAACCGGCGGGCGCATGCTGGCCCCCATTGGGCTTACGCTTGCCTCTTGGATCATCCTTGGGGCCGTGGCCGATTTTGCCAACCGCAGCCGATTTGGGCAAATCCCGTTGAGGGATTCCATGCGCCGCCTGCGCAATTTGCCCCGCTCTGATTGGGGCAAGGTTTTGGCGCATAGTGGCCTCGGGATGATTATATTTGGTATTTCAGCGGTAACCGCATGGGAAACCGAAGATATTCGCACCACCCAATTTGGCGAGCGCTATGAGCTGAGCGGATACTACTTTACCCTCAACAAGGTCGAAAACCTTGAGGGGCCGAATTATGATATTGTGCGCGCTGAAATTTTGGTGGAAGACGGCAGCAAAAGCTGGCTGATGTATCCTGAAAAACGGAACTTTATTGTGCAGCGCATGCCCACCACCGAAGCGGCGATTGATATTAGCCTGACGCGCGATGTGTATATCGCCTTGGGAGACCCGCAGGAGGGCGGCGGATATGCAGTGCGTATTTACATAAAACCGTTTGTGGACTGGATCTGGATTGGCGCAATGGTGATGGCCCTTGGTGGGCTGACCAGCCTGTTTGATCGGCGCTACCGTGTGGCCGCGCCCTCACGCAAACGCGCAAAACCCCTTGCAGCCCCGGCGGAGTAACCCCATGCGATATCTTTTGTTTATTTTAATGTTGGCCAGCCCCGCGATGGCGGTTGAGCCTTCTGAAATGCTGGCTGACCCGGTTCTGGAAGCCCGCGCGCGGGTTATTTCAAAGGGGCTGCGCTGTGTCGTTTGCCAAAATGAAAATATAGACGACTCCAACGCCGGTATCGCGGCAGACCTGCGGGTGCTGGTGCGGGAGCGGCTCACCTTAGGCGATACAGACGAGGAAACCATGCAATATGTCGTAGACCGCTACGGCGAATACGTGCTGCTGAAGCCCACGTTTTTTGGCAGTAATATGATCCTGTGGCTCATGGGCCCGTTTTTGCTTTTGGCTGGTGGCTTTGGCGCCATAGTGTTTATTCGTGGGCGCGGAAAGCAGCGCCCCGAAGAGGGGCTGGATGCCGATGAGCAAGAAAAATTAGCAAGATTGCTACGGGATTAACCCCACGTTCGGGGTTTTACTCTCGAGGAATTACGCATAGGCTTACTCAAAAGTCAGCCATATATGGGGAGCGCTATGCAATACGAAACTATCCTTTATGAGGCCACAGATGATGTGGTTAAAATTACGCTAAACCGGCCGCAGGTGATGAACGGGCTAAACGCGCAAATGCGGATAGACCTGTTGCACGCGGTAAAGCACGCGCCGCTTGATGGGCGGGTGGTTGTATTTACCGGCGCCGGGCGCGGATTTTGCTCGGGGCAAGACCTTGGCGATCGGGTGAATGCTGGCGATGTAGACATGGAGCGCACGCTTCTGGAAGAATATGAGCCGCTGCTCAAAGCGATTTATGAGTGCCCGATTCCGACGATTGCGGCAATAAACGGGCCGGCTGCCGGTGCAGGGGCTAACCTTGCGCTAGCGGCAGACGTGGTTATTGCCACACAATCGGCATATTTCATTCAGGCATTCGCCCGAATTGGCTTGCTACCAGATGCCGGCGGCACCTATTGGCTGCCGCGCCAAATGGGTTTTGCCAAAGCCATGGGCGCCGCACTTTTTGCTGATAAAATCAGTGCTGACCAAGCCGCCGATTGGGGGATGATCTGGGAATCTGTGCCAGATGACGCCTTTGCCGCCACGATAGATGCGCGCGCTGCAAAACTGGCCAAAGGCCCCACCAAAGCCTATGAATATATCAAGCAAGCCATGCGCGCGAGCTTTGATAACTCCTTGGATGAGCAACTGGCGCTGGAGGCCAAGCTGCAAGGCAAAGCGGGCAGAACCCGTGATTTCACTGAAGGCGTAATGGCCTTTATGGAAAAACGCCCCCCCAAATACGAAGGCCGGTAGAATGCGCCTTAATCAGGCGCAAATGGCGCCCAAACCTTTTGACGCCGTTCGCGGGGCCGAAGCGCGGGCATTGTTTGCGGGGCAGCCGGAGGGGCTGCTTGACCTGATTGAGGGTGTGGCGGGGAGCAGTGCGTATTTGAGCGCCTCTATCCAGCGGGAATTTGAGTGGTTGGCGCGTATTTCAAGCCAGCCAATTGACGACGCCTTTAACGCGTTGCTTGATTTTGAAGCCACAAGTTTTCAGGCGCTTTCAGACAGCCTCCGCATTGCCAAAAGGCGCGGGGCCTTGCTGATTGCGCTGGCGGATGTCGGCGGGCTTTGGACGCTTGAGCCGGTGACTTCTGCGCTCACGCGGCTTGCTGAAGCGGCGGTAAAAACGGGCTTGCAGTTTTTAGTAGACGCCGAGGCGGCCCGGGGAAAGCTGAGCGCTGACCCAAAAGAGGCGGCGGGAATGTTTGCGCTCGCCATGGGGAAAATGGGCGCGTATGAGCTGAATTATTCCTCCGATATTGACTTGATAATACTGTTTGACGAAACCCGCCACCCGCCAGAAATCTGGGGTGAATTGCGGGCCGTGTTTATCCGCATCACCAAGCGCCTCATTAAGCTTTTGAGTGAAAACACCGCACAAGGCTATGTCTTTCGAACAGACCTTCGCTTGCGCCCAGATGCGTCTGTTACGCCGGTTTGCATTGCCACCGAACCTGCCGAAAACTATTATGAAAGCCTAGGGCGCACATGGGAGCGGGCGGCGTTTATTAAGGCGCGGACATGTGCCGGGGCCATTGGCGCAGGCGAGGCCTTTTTGCAGCGGCTGGAGCCGTTTATCTGGCGACGTTTTTTGGATTATGCCGCCATTGAAGACGCCCACGATATGCGCCTGCGTATCAGGGAGCATAAGAGGTTGCACGGGCCGCTGATGGCGGCAGGGCATGATATGAAACTGGGGCAGGGGGGCATTCGCGAGATCGAATTTTTCGCCCAGACCCAACAGATTATTCTTGGTGGCAAAGACCGTGGCTTGCGAATGCGCGGCACGGTGGATGCGCTAAATGCGCTGGCAGGCAAGGGCTTTGTGCCAAAGTCTGTGGCGCAGGATTTGGCTAAAGCCTACTATGCGCACCGTACATTGGAGCACCGCATTCAGATGTTGGATGATGCCCAAACCCACAAAATTCCGGTGGACAATGAAAAACGGCGACAGTTGGCTATGCTGTGTGGCTTTGAAACACTCACGGAATTTGAGGCCGATACCGAGGCGCGGCTAGAGAGCGTTCATCAAATTATTGAGGCCTTTTTTAACGATGGGCCAGAAGCCGAAATTGCGGACGTTTCGTGGCGCGCGCCTGAGCGTGCTGCCGAGATAACCCAAAGATGGCAAACCTATCCGGCGCTGCGCTCTACGCGGGGGCAGCGGATATTTAACCAGCTAAAGCCCCAGATCCTCGCCAGCCTTTGCAGGGCGCAAAACCCAGACGAGGCGCTCATCCAGTTTGACAATTTTTTGCGCGGGCTGCCTGCCGGTGTGCAAGTGTTTTCCCTATTTAGGGCCAACCCGGACTTGCTCGAAATGTTGATAGACATTTGCACGATGGCCCCTGATTTGGCGCGCTACCTTGGCCGCAATCCGCGCGTATTAGAGGCCGTTATTTCTGCCGAATTCTTTAAGCAACTGCCCCCGTTGAGCACATTAAAAGCCGAGCTTTTGGATGAGCTGAGCCACTGCACAGACTATGAGCAACACCTTGATGCAACCCGCATATGGGCCCAGGAGCAGCGTTTTAGGGTTGGCGTGCACCTTTTGCGGGGCATTGCTGGCGCAGAGGAAACCGCGAGGGCGTATTCCAACATTGCAGAAGCCTGCGTGGCCGGATTATTTGATGTTGTGGCGCAGAATTTCAGCCTGCGCCATGGCCCGCCTCCGGGCAAAGGCGCAGCGGTCGTCGCCATGGGAAAACTGGGTTCACGAGAGATGACGGTGTCTTCTGATCTTGATTTGATTGTGGTTTATGACCCAGATGGCGCTACGGACTCCAATGGCGATCGGCCCTTGGCCGTGCAAACCTATTATGCGCGTTTCACCCAGGCTTTGGTATCGGCGCTTACGGTTTCCACGTCCAAAGGCGGGCTTTATGACGTGGATATGCGGCTTCGGCCATCTGGCCGCCAAGGGCCGGTCGCGACATCGCTAAGCGCGTTTGAGCACTACCAACACTCAGAGGCATGGGTGTGGGAGCACATGGCACTCCTGCGCAGCCGCGTGGTGGCTGGGCCGGTGGCCCGCGCTTTGCAGGCCGTTATTCAAAATGTGCTATCCTCGCCGCAAGACAAAGCTAAAGTGCTGACAAACCTGCAAGAAATGCGTGTCCGGCTGGCAGATGCCAAGGCGAATACCAGCGTTTGGGATGTGAAAAACGGCGCGGGAGGGCTAATGGATATTGAGCTGCTATTGCAAGCTGGCGGGCTAATATTTGGGGCAAAACCGGGGTTGCAAACCAGTGAACTCGCTGTGTCAGGCTGGTTTTCAAAGCAAGAGACTGCGCGCATCGTGCAGGTATTGAGCCTTTACCAAAAAGTGCAACAGGTTAGTCGCCTCGCGGTGCAGGGCGTATTTGACCCAGCTAAATCAGGCGTCGGTGCGACGCAGGTTTTGGCGCGCACCTGCGGCTATAAAAACATTTCAGAGCTTGAAAACGCGCTTGACGAGATGCGCGTAGAGATGGCAAGTTTTGTAGCGAAAAAACTGGAAGAGACAGCATGACCCAAAATGACCCACGCGGTGTGATAGCGGATTCCTTCAAAATTGAAGGTATTTCAGCACCGGAATGCCGCTCTATATTTCTCGATTGGGCCTTGGAGCCTCGTGATGCTGAAGAAATGCGGCGCGTGGCAACCGTGCTGGCCGCGCAATATTCAGAATTTCCCGACCACCCGATGACCGCCATATTGCAGGAGGCCACAGTTGAGCTAACCGCCGCACCAAAACGGCGCGGCGGCAAACGGCGCTAGTTTGCGAGGGCGTGCAGCACGCGCACCCAAGAGCGCGCACCCTTTTGAAAGCTGCTAAGGTTGTATTTTTCATTGGGCGAGTGGATTTGATCATCTTCAAGGCCAAAGCCGATCAGCATTGAGTTCATCCCAAGATACTCCTGAAAATGACCAACAATCGGGATGGAGCCACCACAGCCGATAAACACAGCCTCTTTTGGCCATTCATCGCTAAGCGCTTGGCGGGCCGCGGTGAAATAGGGGGCATCAACCGGCATATTTGTGGCGCCGGCGCCGTCTTTTGCCCGATAAGTAATGCTGCAATCTTGCGGCAGCCCGTCTTCTAGATATTTGCGGAAAGAGCGTTGTATCGCGTCGTGATCTTGCTTGCCGACCAGCCTGAAACTAACCTTGGCACTGGACTCGGCGGGGAGCACGGTTTTAAAGCCCGCCCCCGTATAGCCGCCCCAAATGCCGTTAATATCGCAGGATGGCCGCGCCCAGATCTGCTCCAGCGCGGAAAAGGCGCGCTCGCCTGCTGGATGGCTTAAATTAACCTCGCCAAGGAAGTTTTCCACTTTAAAATCAAGGCTTTCCCACTGGTCTTTTAAGGCATTTGAAATCGGCTCAACACCCTCATAAAACCCCGGAAGGGTAATGCGACCTTCATCATCATGCAGACCAGCCAATAGCTTGGCCATCACGCGGTTGGGGTTAATGGCTGGGCCGCCATACATGCCCGAATGCAGGTCTCGGCTGGCGGCGTGTATGGTGAAATCTTCAGCCACCATACCGCGCAGCATGGTGGTAATGGCCGGTGTTTCTGCGTCCCACATGCCGGTATCGCACACCAGTGCATAATCGGCTTTCAGCTCGTTGGCATTCGCCTTTAGGAAGGGGATCAGCGAGGGCGAACCGCTCTCTTCTTCGCCTTCCAGCAGGATGGTAATCGCGCAGGGCAGGGCGCCATTAACCGCCTTAAAGGCGCGGCAAGCCTCGATAAAGGTCATTAGCTGGCCTTTATCATCAGAGGCCCCACGGGCGCGAATAACGTTACCAACGGGGGTTTCTTCGAGCGTAGGTTCAAAAGGCGGATTGTCCCATAGCTCGAGCGGGTCCACGGGCTGGACGTCATAATGGCCATAAAACAGAATATGCGGGCCGTCGCCTTTAGCGTGAGCCACGACCATTGGGTGGCCGGTTGTGTCGCGCCGAGATGCCTCAAAGCCGATGCTTTTCAGGTCTTCTATCAGCCAATCAGCGGCGGCTTTGCAGGCGGGCTTATAGGCTGGGTCTGTTGAAATGCTTTCGATGCGGAGGAGGGCGAACAGACGCTCCAGGGCGGCGTCGCGATCGGAATCAAGGTGGTCGAGGATTTGGTTAGGCATGATAGCTCCGTAAAAAAGGGCGCTCGGAGGGAGCGCCCTGAAAATGGTATTTGTAAGGTTTAGTTAAACGGGTCATTGCTGCGGAAACCGCTAAAAATTCGCCGTTCGCATGCGCGGTGCTGGTTAAGCGTGGCCGAGGTGCCACGCAGCGAAAAGCGTGCGATTTCAATGCCGCGATCATTGCGCAGATAAAGCGTGTTGCCACGGGCAACTTCATTAAAAAACCGGCTGAGGCCGTTATTTGGAGGGGTAACAATTGTGCGAATTTTATTGGACCATTTGGTGCCATCAATATTCCACGCGCCACGGCGGTCAATCTCAACGACAAATTCCTGATTTAGCTCCTCGGTGCCAAAACCCCAGCCTTCGTTTTCAAACTGAATTACATAATCACCGGTGCTCAGGGTAAACATGTTGAAAACATAGTCAGAGCCATTAACCGTGCGGCTTTCGCAGCTGCGTGAGCCATCTGAGTGTTGGTTTAAATCCAGCCGCCAGTAACCGCGAGAATAGAGGGTGTCAAAGGATGTATAAGCATCCCATACGCCGGATTGAGCGGCGGATGAAAGGATCGAAAGCGCCAAAGCCACACCGGAGATTGATTTGAAAAATGACATATAAACCTCTTATTGAAATACAAAACCTATTAGATGAAATTAAACCCTGAAAGGGCACACAGGTCAAGAAGTAGGATTTAGCGCGGTGCGGTTTTACGGAATATTTTTGGCGAATGGCCATAGGTTTCGGTGAAAACACGGGTAAAATAGGCCGCCGAGGTAAAGCCAAGGTCTGCCGCGATCGTTCTGATTTTCGCGTCCGTTTCCTTTAGCAAATACCGCGCCTCTTCCATCGTTTTCTCCCGAATAAACTTGGTGGCTGGTTTTCCCGCCGTTTCGCGGCAAACGCGGGTAAGGTGCGTGGTGGTCACGCCAAGGTTTTCGGCATAATCACGCACGGTATCATGGCTAGCATAGCGGGTGTTTAGCCGGGTTACAAAGCGGCGCATCAAGCGGCGCTTGGCGTTATCTGTTTCAAGATCTTTACGGTTGTTACTGATATCAATCCGGTTAAAAAGCACTGCCAGCAGGCCCACCGAATAAATTAGCGCCGTGCCGCGCATTTCTTCCTTGTTCATATATTCCTCCTGCACCGCCGAAAAAGCGTTGCTAAGCTGGCGCTGGCTGAGCGGTTTTAGCACGGATATTAGGATGGGGGAGGCCGGAAGGGGGACACGGAGCTTGTCGGGAATGTTGACTTGCCAGCCAACTGTGCCGGGAGAAAGCTCAAGGTGAAACAGGGTTTCTGAGGGGATATAAATGGCAATATTGGAGCCAAATCCCTGCTGAGTACTGTCTATAAACGCCCGTCCACCACCGCGCGTAATCCAGATAAGTTTGTGACTGCTGGCAATGCCAATAGCGCCTTCGTCGCGCTTCACACGGCCCCCACCCATGAGCGCACGGCTGGTGATACGGTTCCCGAGCACCTCGGGATCTGCTATTGGTTTTCGCACGATGTCTGCCTCGTTTTGTCTGCTTTTTTGTTGAGAATCGAACATTTGCGATTCGAATGCAAGCTTTTTCTGCAATTAGTGTGGATTCGCGATATGAATCCAATACCTTAGCGAGGGAGGGTGCTTACGATAGCATCAAGATCCGGGGCGTCTGACATTTCAATATGTTGCCAATGTTTCATTTTGCTACGGAACCATGTGCGCTGGCGCTTGGCAAATTGATGCGTAAGGGTTTGTGATTTAATAACAGCATCCTGCATGGCGATCTTACCATCAAGGGCGTCAATAATTTCCTTTGCACCTATGGCGCGGTTTGCCGGCAATTTTGCATTAAAGCCCGCCACTTTTGCGGTTTCACATTCTTCAATCGCACCTGATTTTATCATGTTATCAAAGCGTGTATTGATGCGGCTATTCAGGTCATTCACCTGCCAATTCAGCAGAATTGGCACTGTTTCTTCAATATTAATTGTTGGACGGGTAGGGCGTGCGTGCCAGTAACTCAATCCTCTGCCGGTGGCTTCCAGCACCTCCCAGGCGCGTTGAAGCCTTGCCGGGTTGTTTTGGTCAAGCTTTAAAAGGGTCTCAGGGTCATTCTGGCTTAGCTTTTCTAAAAACCATGCCAAGCCTTCACGCTCTCGATGCTCATTTCCAGAGGATCGGATTTCGGCCGAAATGGGAGGAATGCTGGAGAGGCCGTTTAAGAGCGCTGCAAAGTATAGTCCGGTGCCGCCGATAATTATGGCGGATTGTTCTGTTTCATTAAGAAGGTCAGAAACCTCCTTTATCCACCGACCAACCGAATAATCCTGCACCTCATTTACATGGCCATATAGATGGTGCGGCGCTCGTGCCATTTCCGCACCTGTTGGCCGCGCCGTCAGCACCCGCCATTTGGTGTAAACCTGAAGCGCATCCGCGTTGATTATGATCCCACCATTGCGCGCAGCGATTTTCAACGCCAGTCCAGTTTTCCCCGAGGCCGTGGGGCCAGCAATGAGAACTGTGTGCTTAGGCATTATTATGTTTTTCCTGTTATTACGGAGCTAGACGCGCCACTTAAGTAACATAATATCAATTATGCGCACTTTATGTTAGATGCTGGCAAACTGGCTCTTCTGCTTCTCTGTCCATTTAACCAGTATCTTATAGCCCTCGTCTGCCGCTTCCTCCGTGATAACCAGATTATTGGAAAACAGCCAAGCACGGGATTTTCCGTTATCATACGTGATGAGGATATCCTCTTCCAGAAATGCCTCAACCAAACCCTCGTCAATTTTCTCAAAAAGTGTCTCCATTCCGGCGCCCGTAAGCGCAGACAGCGTCGTAACTTTAGGAGACCGAGCGGCGATGGCCTCCAACCCTTGCCGCGCTTCACTATCCACTAGATCAGATTTATTCCAAACCTCAATCATGTTTTCCGATTGCGCATCCGTCACCCCTAAGGACGCTAAAATATCGCGCACATCTTGGCCTTGCGCCTCGGTGTCCACATGCGAAATATCTCGCACATGCAGGATAAGGTCTGCGTCGAGCACTTCTTCAAGTGTCGCACGAAAGGCCGCGACGAGCTGGGTGGGAAGATTTGAGATAAACCCAACGGTATCAGACAAAATAACCTTACGGCCATTGGGGAGCTCGATGGCGCGCATTGTTGGGTCTAGTGTGGCGAAAAGCATATCCTTTTCAAACACGTTAGCACCTGTCATCCGGTTGAAAATGCTAGATTTACCGGCATTTGTATAGCCAACAAGCGCCACGATCGGATACTGGGTTTTTTTGCGTGCTGCACGGTGCAATGCACGGGTTTTCACTACTTTTTCCAGCTGCGCCTTGATGCGTTGAATAGCATCTGAAATTGCGCGCCGATCACTCTCAATCTGGGTTTCCCCAGGGCCGCCAACCGTGCCCATAGCGCCGCGTTGGCGCTCAAGGTGGCTCCACGAGCGCACAAGCCGAGATTTTTGGTAGGTCAGATGCGCGAGGTCTACCTGTAACACGCCTTCGCGCGTGGCTGCCCTGCTCCCGAAAATCTCCAGAATCAACCCTGTGCGGTCCAGCACTTTAACATGCCAGCGCTCCTCAAGGTTACGCTGCTGAACTGGCGAAAGTAGGCCATCAACAATGACCAATTCCACCTCATTCGCTTTAAATAATTGGTCCAATTCCTCAACTTTGCCTGAGCCGAATAGCTCGCCCGCATTGGGCTTGCTCAGAGGTACGACCAGAGCATTACAGACGTCTAGTTCAAGCGCTTCGGCAAGGCTCACAGCCTCCTTCAGTGCATTTTCGGGCAAGCGGCGTTGCTCCCCCCTGCCCTTCAGGTTTGGGTGTAATACAGCGGCGCGGATTTGTTCTGACACTTAGGCGCTATCCTCGGAATCATAGAGATGCACGGGTTGTGAAGGCATAATTGTGGAAATTGCGTGCTTATATACCAACTGCGATGCGCCATCGCGGCGCAACAGCACGCAGAAATTATCAAACCAGGTTATAACCCCTTGAAGTTTAACGCCATTCACAAGGAATACGGTTACGGGGTTTTTCTCTTTGCGCACGTTATTAAGAAACGCGTCTTGCAGGTTTTGCTTATCACCAGCCATTTTTCTAGCCTTTTTATAGCCCTGTTGGTGCAGGGTCGTTGCTTATGTTTTAACTATGGGGGCTGAAAGGGTTAATATCCAGTGCAAATGACGAAAATTTTATCGGATTTATACCTAATTTCGCCAATAATCGGGGTTGAGCAAAGCGATAAAGGCTAAGGCCTCAACTCGGCCCAGCACCATAGCCACCGAAATAATGCCAAGCGCTGTGTCTGAAAGCGTGGCGTAATGCGCGGACGGATCTCCTAGCGCTAGGTAAATCGGCCCCGTATTGGTGAGGCTGGCAATGGCCAGCGCAAACGCGTCTTCAAACAAAATACCATCCATGGCAAGCGCCAGCGCAACAACGGTAATAGCCATAAGAAACAGCATTAAAAATACCCATGCCAGCTCGGCCCCTTGCCGCCTGAAGCGGCGCGTTGAGGTGCCTGAGCGCCCGACCGAGCTTGGATTAACCATGTGCTCCAGCTCCCTCAGCCCGTGGCGATAAAGCGCATAAATACGCAAAAGCTTCACCCCACCCGCCGTTGTGGCCACCCCGCCCCCCATGACCGCCAGTCCAAAAAGCAAAATGCCGGTGGCGCTAAGCCCCGACCAGCGTTGCGCGTCATGCCAATGACTGCTCTCAAATCCGGTGGTTGTAAGGTAGGAAATGGTGGTAAACAGGCTGCCCCAATAGGCGCTCAAACCTGCCATAGCGTTGTCCCCCTGAGCAACATCAAGTGCAGCTAGCCAGTGGCGCGCAAACATAAAAATGGGTAAAAGACCGATAACAAGCATAGTGAGGTGGAATTCAGGGTCTTTGGGGATGGTCCGCACAACTTGCGGAAGGTTGAGCGTCATGAGCTTGGAAGATACGGCGAAAAGTAAAAATACGGCGATCAACAACTCCCCACCCCAGCCTGCATGGGCGTTTTCCATGCCGCTAACCGGAGAAATGGCACTGGTAGATAGGGTGCTCATGGCGTGAATGGTGGCAATAAACACCCGCTCACCGCTGAAAATCAGTAGCAGTGCCAGCAGTGCGGTAAACAAAAAATATGGCGGAAGCAGTGCGCGCACGGCGCGCAATAACCGCACATCATTTTCGATGCGCATAGCGGGGCCGCCCGCTGCCGCCATAGTTTCACGCATCTCAAAGCCGCCAATATTAAGCGGCTCCAGCACCGAAACCGCCGCCACAAGCATGAAAAACCCGCCGAGCCAGGCAACAAGCCCGCGCCACAAATGCAGAGATTCCGATATCCGAAAGGGGTCATCAAACAATGTGGCGCCAGTTGTAGTAAAGCTTGATAGCATTTCAAAATAAGCGCGCTCGAAGCTCAGATAAGGCAAAACCTGCCAAAAAGGCAGAGCCAGAAACGCGGGCAGCAATGCAAAGCCCAAGATCAGCGTTATAAGGTTCGCGCGCGAAACATTGCGCACTTTTCGGTTCATCATGGCGGTGCCAATAAGCACCGAAAAGGTTAAAACAAGTATGCTATACTGAAAAAACACCCGCGCGGTGAGCCAATCTTGCTGTTTTGCGGCATGGCCGGCAGGTACCAGCATGGCCAGCCCGCCGATCATCATTAGCAGCACAAATAGTGGATATTGGCGCAGCGCGTTCATGCCCTAAAAGAAATCCAGAGAAACCTGAAACAGCTTTTCCACCCGCGAAACATCTGCCGAAAGCGCAAACAAAATCAGCGTGTCCCCCTCCTCCAGCTTGGTATCGCCACGCGGCACGGTCAACACCCCGTTTTTCTCAACCATGCCAACCTTGGACCCTTCAGGCCAATCTACATCTCGGATACTCTTACCCGCGATTGCCGAAGTGCCCATCACCTGTGCTTCAATCACCTCTGCCTCGGCATCTCCCACGGAATAAACCGCGCGAATACGACCATGGCGAATATGGCGCAGGATTGAGCTCACAGTGGTGGTGCGCGGGTTTATAAACGCGTCAATGCCAAGTGGCCCCATCAGGCTGGCCAAGCTCGGGTCATTCACCAAGGCAATCACCAGCGGGCAGCCCATGGCCTTGGCGCGCGCGCAAGAAAGCAGGTTGGTTTTGTCATCATCCGTTACGGCCAAAAGCGCATCGGCTTTGCCGATATTGGCTTCCTCCAGAAGCTCCATATCCAACCCGTCGCCATGCAACACAATCGTGCGCTCAAGGGCATCCGCGGCTGCTTCGGCCACTTTTCGGTCGCGCTCAATCAGCTTCACCCGCATCCGGCGCTCACCCTTTTCAAGGCTTTTCGCAACACCCAGCCCCACATTGCCGCCGCCAATAATAATCGCTCGCTCGCCCTTTTTCTGGGTCTTGCCAAAAATTTCCAAAGTGCGCGGCACGTCACTATTGGCAGCAATTACATAAATCTGGTCCCCGGGAAACAGCTGGTCTGATGGCTCCGGCACAAACATCTTTGCGTTGCGTTGCACCCCCACGACCACGGCTTTCAGGGTTGAAAACAGCTCGGTAAGCTGGCGCAGCGGCGTGTTAACCACGGGGCAATCATCCGAAAGGCTAATGCCCAGCAAGTCTGCCTCGCCATCCAAAAAACGCTCGGTATCAAAGGCCGCGGGCACTTCCAGCCGCCGCAAGGCCGCTTTGGCCACCTCCCGCTCGGGCGAGATCACCACATCAATCGGCATGTGGTCTTGCCGATAAAGATCAGAATAAATCGCATCCAAGTAAGACTGCGACCTAAGCCGCGCAATTTTACGCGGGATATCAAACATCGAGTGCGCCACTTGGCAGGTTACCATATTCACTTCATCCGCAAACGTTGCTGCGATAATCATGTCGGCATCCTTGGCCCCGGCCCGCTCCAGCACATCGGGATATGAGGCAAAGCCCGTAACCCCGCTTACATCAAGCACTTCAGAAATCCGCCGAATAAGGGATTCGTCTTTATCAACAACAGTTACATCGTTGTTTTCACGAGACAAGTGTCTGGCAATCTGCCAGCCAACCTGCCCTGCTCCACATATTATAACTTTCATCCATCAATCCCGTTTTTTCACAAGCATTAGTATGCGCGGCCTTGCCTATGCCCGTCAAATCTAATCTTGCGCCAGCTGCCCGGCAATCCCCAGCGTTTTTAGCTTGCGGTGTAAAGCCGAGCGTTCCATTCCGACAAATTTTGCGGTTTGTGAAATGTTACCTTTAAATCGTTCTATTTGGGCGGTGAGATAGTCGATCTCAAACGCCAGACGCGCCTCTCGCAGTGAGCGTGTCATCATATCAGGAGATATTTTTGCGCCCGCGGCATCAGTCTCGGCGCTAAATCCGGCAACGGGCAATTCGCTGGCCAAAATCGGGCCTGTTTCAGGGCCCAAAATAAGCAATCTCTCAAGTGTGTTACGCAGCTGTCTTATGTTTCCCGGCCACGGTGTTGCTTGTAGTTGTTGTATGGCCTCAGGCGATATATCACGCAGGGCGAGTCCCTGTAGCTTGTTGAGAACACTTACAAAATGTGAAGAAAGCAGCGGGATATCTTCGATCCTGTCCGCCAAAGAGGGCACCGACACCGGCACCACATTTAGGCGGTGAAATAGCTCAATACGAAACTTTTTAGCGTCAATCTCTTTGAGCAAATCCCGCGTGGTTGCCGAGATAACCCGGATATCGACTCGAACCGTATCATGCCCGCCCACCCGCGTAAAACTTTGCTCCACCAGCACACGCAAAATACGGGATTGAGTTTCAAATGGCATATCAGCCACTTCGTCAAAAAACAGCACACCGCCATGGGCTTTTTCCAATAGGCCTGGCTGCACATTTCCGCCATTTTCGCTACCAAACAAAACCGTTTCCATCTGCTCCGGCCCGATGGTTGCCGAATTAACACTCACAAATGGCCCGTTTGCCCGCAGTGAATTTGCATGAACATAGCGCGCCGCAATTTCTTTGCCAGACCCCGCCGGCCCCGTGAGCAAAAGGCGTGCATTGGTTTTTGAAATTTTATCTAGCTGGAATTTCAAGGCCTTAAAGGCCGGACTTTCGCCAACCATTTCGCTAACTTCGTGCTCCGGGTTCCGCAGAGATTTGTTTTCGCGGCGCAATTCAGAGGCCTCTAGCGCGCGGCTAACAACGACCAGTAACTGGTCAATATTAAACGGTTTTTCAATAAAATCATAGGCGCCCTGCTTCACAGCGGCCACGGCGATTTCAATGTTTCCGTGCCCCGAAATGATCACAACAGGAATATTCGGATTGTCTCGTTTGGTTTTCTTAAGAATATCTATGCCATCAAATTCGCTATCCTTAAGCCAGATATCAAGGATAATAAGGTCAGGCTCAGCGGCATTAATTTCCTCAAAAGCCGTTTGGGAATTGCGCGCAAGCCGCGTGTTATGGCCCTCGTCCTTCAAAATATCGCCGATCAACTCACGGATGTCTTGCTCGTCATCTATGACCAAAATTTCACTCATGGATTTCCCTCGTTATCGCCATTGGTGGCAGCCGGATACGTGCTTCAGCACCCGCATGATCAAACCCCGCAAAAACCGGAGCGGTCAGCAATTCAAGTGTGCCACCATGTTCTTCTATTATCTTCTTAACAATCGGCAAGCCCAGCCCGGTGCCGTTGTCTCTGTGGGTAACATATGGCTCAAACAGCCGCGCGCGATCATTGGGCAGGCCGATGCCGTTATCCTGAATTTTCAGGGTCAGTTCCCCGTCCTCAACTTCGAGAATAGTGTTGACAATACCATTGCATTTTCCATGCTTTTTCACTCTACTATCAATAGCTTCGCCTGCGTTCTTCAACAAGTTTGTCATAGCTTGGTTTAGCATGGTGCCATCTGCCACAATCTCAACAGGCTCTGCGGGCAATTTGCTCGTAAATGTCAGATCTGGCCGACCAGTTTGCGCGAGCAGTACCACCCCGTTTATCAGCTTTATCAAATCAAGCGGCTTTGGTTCGGGCGCAGGCATACGGGCAAATTTGGAAAACTCATCAACTATGCGGCGCAGGTCGTTGGTTTGGCGCACAATCACATCACTGAGCTGAGAAAGGGTTTCAGAATCCTCGACCTGCGGCCCGAATTTTCGTTTAATTCGCTCTGCTGAAAGCTGTATTGGTGTCAGCGGATTTTTTATTTCATGCGCGATACGCCGGGCAACATCGCCCCAAGCCGCCATTCTTTGTGCCGAGACCAGATCACTAACATCATCAAACGTAACCACAAATCCTTCAACCTTGCCCCCTTGGGGATGCCGCGCCGCCATGCGCACCAATAGAGTTTCCGTAACGCCAAGCCGCGTAATTTTCACCTCGCCCTGTACCACATCCTGCCCGCGCGCCAGCAGTCGTTCAAAAAGCGTGCCAAATTCGGGTGTAAGCTCAGAGAGCGCCCTGCCCTCACTGTCTTCAACATCCAGCATCCGGATCGCCGCAGCGTTAATAAATTCGATATTTCCACCTTGGTCCAACCCGATAACACCGGCCGTAACCGATGAAAGCACAGAATCAAACAAGCGCCGCTGTTGCTCGGTGGTTTCATTTACTGAAATCAACGCGTCCCTCTGGCTTCGAAGTTGGCGTGTCATCCGGTTAAACACCCGCCCAAGCATCGCAATTTCGTCATCGCCCTCTTCTTCACGCACCCGCACATTCAAATCACCGCCCGCAACCCGCTGCACCGCACTCGCCAGCCGCCCAACCGGCCGAGAGAGTCTTTCGGCAAACCAAAGCCCAAGCCACATGGCCGCCAGAATAACAACCACCGCAAAGCCAAGGTAGATAAGCGCAAATTCAAACACCAACCGTCCACGGTCAGCCTCAAGCTGCTGATAAAGAATAACCGTGGCTTTGGTTTCATCAAGCAGGTTTAAAATATCGCCGTTTACATCTCGGGTAACATAAAGATACCGGTCAGAATAACCGGCCAAAGGCATTAGCGCCCTAAATTCGCTATTCTCCCAATCTTCAATCAAAACCGTTTCGCCAGATCTTACCCGCAAAATCTCGTTTTGATTGGGGGCCTCATAATCAAATAAATAGCTCCGCGTTCCCCGCGCCACAATTTTCGAAGCGCCATCAATAACAAAGGCCTCTGCCAGCGTTTTTTGCATGGTGTCTTGCCCACGAGAAAGCGCGTCTCGCATTTCTCCGGCACCCACAAAATTATACATCGGCCGCTGGCGCTCAATGAAATTGGCCAGAAAAGCGGCGTCAGAGGTTAGGGTCGCCCTATGCTCCTGTTCATAGGCCTGCGCCGATTCCAAAGAGTTTCCGACAACCTGCTGAACTCTGGTGGAAAACCAGCCTTCCAGTCCGAAATTCAGGGTGAGCGTCGCAAAAATAGCCACTAAAACGGTCGGGATCAGCGCAATAACGCTAAATACGGTTGAAAGCCGCATATGCAGCTTGGACCCCGCAGAGCGCGAGCGCCGCGCTGCAATAATCCGCACAATGCGGCGCGCTACGAATGTTGCCAAAATCAGGGTATAAACCACATCCGCGAGTAAAATGATTCGGAGCAGTTGTGGGTTGGCGGGGCCATTAAATGCCCCCAAGAGCAAAGCGGTGCTAAGGGTTAAAACCGGGCCAGCGACCACTAAAAGTAGGGTCAAATAGGTTTTAACCACGCGGCTTCGTTGCCAACGCCCAAGGCGCTGCAAGCCATTCTCCACCACATTTTGTTGCAATTCGGCCACAGAATCCGCGCTCAAAGCTAATACTGTTGCAATATTACATCATTTTTTTGCTGCGCAAAACCTCAATATCCAATTCACGGATTTTCTTACGTAGCGTATTACGATTAATACCAAGTAAATCTGCGGCTTTCAGCTGGTTTCCACCCGTTGCTTGCAAGCTCAGGATGATCAGCGGACGCTCAACTTCACGGATAATTTTGTCATACAGCCCGGGCGGCGGCAATGTGCCGGTATGAAGCGAAAAGTAGTGCCTTAGATGCGCTTCTACCGATGCCGATAGCTTTTGATGATGCTCCGGTTCCTTCGGGCCGAGCTCCATGTGTGAAGCCAGCTCTCGCCGAATGATTTGCGCACCAATTTCTTCCTCGGGGCACAGCACGGTTAGCCGCTTTATAAAATTTTCCAACTCCCGAACATTGCCTGTCCAGACATGGGAGCGAAGATGGTCAAGTGCTTCGGGCGTAATGGTTTTTCGCGGCAGCCCTTCTTTGGCCGCTTGCGCTAAAAAATGCCGCGAAAGATCGGGGATGTCTTCCAAGCGTTCCGCCAGCCTTGGCAGCCTGATCGGCACAACATTAAGCCTGAAAAACAAATCTTCGCGAAATTTTCCGTCGGCCACAAGGGTTTGCAGATCTTGCTTTGTTGAGGCCACCACCCGCACATCGTCTGCACCCTGCCCTTGCAAAACCCGCAGCAGCCGCATTTGCGCGTCCAGCGGCATGTCATCTACATTATCAAGAAACAGCGTGCCACCAAATGCCGCCACATAAAGCCCCGAAGGGTTTTCCGGGCTGCCAAACAGCTCCCGCTCAATCATATCAGGCGGGGTTGCCGCCAGATTAATAGACACAAACGGCGCATTTTTTCTTTGTGAAAAGCTATGAAGCGTACGCGCCACAATCTCTTTTCCGGTGCCGGAATCACCAAATATCATCACCCCAAGATCGGTGTGCGTGAGCCGCGCCAGCACGCGATAAACCTCCTGCATCAGCGCTGATCGCCCAACAAGCGGCAGGCGGCTGGCCTCAACCGGCGGCTTTGCCGTTGGCCGCGTCTGCTTGGTCGCCTTATTTACCAGCGCTAAAAACGCCGATAAATCAAAGGGTTTGGGCATATAGTCAAATGCACCAGCTTCACTCGCCCGCACAGCCGTTGTTACGGTGTTTTGCGCCGACATCACGATAATCGGCAAATTTGGCCGCATTTTCAGGATCTTGGGCAGCAGGTCCAGCGCGTCGCCATCCGGCAGAATCACATCGGTAACAATCACATCGCCCTCGCCCTCTTCCACCCATTTCCACAGGGTTGAAAGGTTGCCGGTGGCCCGCACACGGCAGCCCGCGCGCGTAAGCGCTTGCGAAAGCACCGTGCGAATCGAGCGGTCATCATCCGCCACAATAATCGTCCCGTCCATCTAGTGCTCCTCGCCTTTCCATACCGGCAATAGCAGCCGAAATTCAGTGCCATTTGCATCTGTTTTGCAATCCACCACGCCGCCATGATCAGCCATGATTTTTGAAACCAAAGCCAGCCCCAGCCCCGTGCCGCTTGCTTTTGTGCTTACAAATGGCTCAAAAACATCGTCCAGAATACTCAAAGCAATCCCCGGCCCGTTATCCCTCACCGATATCTCAATCGGAAGGCTCTGGCTCCGTTTTCCGGGCAATGAAAGCTTCACCCCCGGCCGAAATGTTGTTTTTATGGTAATCACACCACTGTTTGGCGACGCTTCCGCTGCATTTTTCAGAAGATTAATAATCACTTGTAACAGTTGGTCCGCACTGCCTGCTGTCGGCGGAATTGAAGGATCAAACGCGTCCTTGAAATGCATGTGGGCAGCGAAACCGGCCGCAGCTGCGCGTTTAGCACGGTCAATAATATCGTGTATATTCACGGGCTCAATAACCCCCGGCCCCATCTCGCCAAAGGCTTCCACGCGGTTTACGAGGTCTCCGATTCGTTTGGCCTCGTCTTCAATAACCGCTGTAAGTTCTTGGTCTTCCGCACTCAGACCACCGCGTAAAAGCTGCGCCGCGCCCGAAATTCCGGCTAACGGATTGCGGATCTCATGCGCCAGCATCGCCGCCATCCCCGCCACGGAGCGCGCCGCGTTGCGGTGCAAAAGCGAGCGGTCCATTTTATCCGCTATTGATCGAGGATGCATCATCAATAGCACCTCGCCCTCGCCCAGCCGCGTGACCTGCACATTGGCCAATCCGCGCGCCTGCCCGCCCCAGCCGACCTTTACATCATGTAAAACCACCGAGCGCATGCCGCCTTGCGCCTGTGCCACGGCGTCCTCCACCGCAGAGCCAACACCCGCAAAGTGCACCAGCAGCCTTCCCAGCATCTGCTTGCGGGACGCCATACAAAACCCCTCCGCAGCATCATTTACCTCGGCAATTACCCCCTCGGCTGCAATCACAAATGCGGGAAAGGGCAGAGCCAGCCAAATGGGTTCAAAGCTTCGCTTCATGCCGCTTTCCTTTCACCCAAAAAGGCCTTCAATTCGCGCATTACATGAGCGGGTTCCTCAATTCGCACCAGCGCGCTTCTCAGGGCCGCGCCGCCTTCAAGCGGTTGCAAATACCAGCCCAGATGTTTTCGCATATTCAGTAATCCGATATGGGGCCCATAAAAAGAAAGCATGGATTCGTAATGGGTTAGGATAATATCTTCAAGGTTCACAACCGGGTTTAACCCCTGCAATTCCGCCAGCATCCATGGCTTGCCCCGCGCCCCGCGGCCCACCATTATCGCATCTGCACCCGATTGCTTGAGCGCCATTTTCGCGCTTGATGCATCCACAATATCACCGTTAACCACCACAGGAATATTCACCGCAGTTTTCACTTTTGCCACGGCCGCCCAATCAGCTTTACCCTTGTAAAACTGACAGCGCGTGCGGCCGTGAATGGTAATCATTTTCACCCCCGCCGCCTCGGCCCGCGCGGAAATCGCATCTGCATTATGGTTATCATCCCAGCCCAGCCGCATTTTCACGCTCACCGGCACATCCACAGCCGCCACCACGGCCTCGATCAGCCGCAGCGCGTGGTCTGGCTCCCGCATCAGCGCCGAACCAGAATACCCGCTCGTAACCTTTTTAGCCGGGCAGCCCATGTTAATATCCACCATCCGCGCCCCGAGGCCGACAAGCATTTTGGCGCTTTCCGCCATCCAATGCGCCTCACGCCCCGCAATTTGTACGGCTGTCTGGCCATTGCCCAGCCCCAGCTCAGCGCGGTTATGCACATCTGTCCGTTTTTTCGCCTGCGCCAGCTCTTGGCTTGCAATCATTTCCGAAACCACAAGCCCTGCGCCAAAGCCCAGCACGAGGTTTCGAAACGGCAGATCACTGATTCCGGCCATTGGTGCCAAAAAAACAGGCGGACTAACCGGAAAGTTGCTGAAATCGAGTGGCAAATGCTTAATCCTTGTGCAGACAAGCTGGTGTAGCCGTTCAAGGCGAGCCAATCAAGGGGCAATAACCGTTGTTGGCCTGCCTGTATTGCGCTAAAAGGCCTCATGAGCAAAACCGTTTCCGCCCTTATTGTTGCTGCTGGCCGAGGCACCCGCGCGGGCGCTGGCCTGCCCAAGCAATACCGGCCCTTGCAGGGCAAGCCGGTTTTGCGGCACACGCTATCCGCCTTGTTGGCGCATAAAAATATCCGTGACATTCAGGTGGTCATCCACCCCGATGATGTAGCGCTTTACGAGGCAGCCGTAGCCGGCCTTCCCCGCCTTCTCCCGCCGGTTTTTGGCGGTAATACCCGCTCCGTAAGTGTGCTAAATGGCCTAGAGGCGCTTGCCAAAGACGCACCCGAAATCGTGCTCATACACGATGCCGCCCGCCCCTTCCTGCCGCTCGGAATTATCGACAACCTGCTGGCGGCCTTGCACAGTACAAAAGGGGCCTTCCCCGCCCTTCCCGTGGTGGATGCCCTCTGGCATGGCGATCAAGGCAAGGCAATTTCGCCGCATAGCCGCGCCAACCTTTACCGCGCCCAAACGCCCCAAGCCTTTGATTTTAAAACCATTATAAACGCCCACTACACCGCTACCGATCCGGCAGATGACGACGTGGCACTGGCCCGCGCTCATGGTATTGAGGTAGCGATTGTAGAAGGTGACGAGCGCAATTATAAGCTCACCACGCAGGCTGATTTTGCCCGCGCTGAAAGGGAGATGCAAATGGATATTCGCACCGGAAACGGGTTTGATGTGCACGCCTTTACCGAGGGAAACACGGTTATTCTATGCGGGTTGAAAATCCCGCATAGCCACGCTCTGCTTGGCCATTCAGACGCCGATGTGGCTATGCACGCCATCACAGACGCGCTGTTTGGGGCCATTGCCGAAGGCGATATCGGCCAATGGTTTCCGCCTTCAGAAGCTGAGTGGAAAGGCGCCGCCTCCGATATTTTCCTGCTGAAAGCGGTAGAGCGGGTGGCGGCCCGAGGCTTCACCATATGCAATATTGATTGCACAATCATTTGCGAGGCCCCTAAAATTGGTCCGCACGCAGCAACCATGCGCGCCGAAATCGCCCGTCTAACAGGCATCACGCTAGACCGTGTGTCCGTTAAGGCCACAACCTCGGAAAAGCTCGGGTTTACTGGCCGAAAAGAAGGTATTGCCGCCATGGCCACAGCAACATTGGTGAAATTATGAGCAGAATTATTGCAACTGTTTTCGGCATCGGCCTTATCCCCCTTGCCCCCGGCACATGGGGCAGCCTTGCGGCCATTCCTATGGCCTATGGCATTCACTATCTCGGCGGTTTTCCCGCCCTGCTCATCGCGACCATCGCGGTGTATTTCCTCGGCCTCTGGGCCACCACAGAGGTCACGCGCGGCACCGACAACCACGACCCCTCCGAGATTGTGATCGACGAGGTTGCTGGCCAGTGGACAGCCCTTCTGGGCGTTTCCGCAGGCCTATGGTTTGCCGGCGTCCCGAGCCACATATTTCCCTACCCCGGCTGGGTCAGCGCCTTTGTGCTGTTCCGCCTGTTTGATATTTGGAAGCCATGGCTGGTAGGCTGGGCAGACCGAAAAACCACCCCCACTGGCGTAATGCTTGATGATATTATCGCCGGGATTTTCGCGATGGTATTCACCGTGGCGGCGGCAGGCATTTATCACGGGCTGATCATGCAATGACTCTCGCTGCCGAGGTCATCTCAACCGCCCGCGCCGCGGGGCTTAAAATTTCGACAGCTGAGAGCTGCACCGGCGGCATGCTGGCCGCCGCCCTCACCGATATTTCCGGCGCATCTTCCGTGTTTGACCGTGGTTTTATCACCTATTCCTACGCGTCCAAGCCTGAAATGCTCGGGATATCTCCAGAAACGCTGGCGGCCCACGGGGCTGTTAGCGGAGAAGCTGTGGCGCAAATGGCAACGGGTGCGCTGGCCAATAGTGATGCGGATATTGCCGTGGCGATCACCGGTATTGCCGGGCCGCAAGCGGGTAACACCAAGCCTGAGGGGCTGGTTTGGTTTGCGGTTGCTACAAATGCGGGCACTCAAACGACGAAGTGCGAGTTTGGCGCAATTGGCCGTGCCAATGTGCGGCAAGCCAGCGTTGAAAAGGCGCTGAACCTATTGCTTAGCGCCATAAAGCGCTAAGGCGCGGTCTTCAAACGCCTTAACGATCCGCCGCATGGCCTCGCCAAAAACCACACCAATAATGCCTTGCAGAATTTTGGATTTAAACTCGAAATCCACATGAAAATCGGCCATACAGCCGTTTTCATCCGGCCGAAAATGCCAATAATTCACAAGGTACTTAAATGGCCCGTCCAAATACTCAACTTCGATCTTGTGGCTCTCGGGGTGCATGGTTACGCGGCTGGTAAACCGCTCCCGAAACAGCTTGAACGAGATTATCAGGTCAGCCTCCACCACCTTGCCATCTTCCGTTTTCCGCTCACTTCGTATCCGTGCCGCAGAGCACCACGGCAGAAATTCGGGGTATTTTCCGATATCCGCCACTAGATCAAACATCTGCTGCGGGGTATAGGGCATGGGGCGGTTTTCAGAATGAGTAGGCATTTTGTCTCTCTGGGGTGACGTGGGGCGTTAGCTACCATAAAGTGCCTACGAATCAAAAGGGCAAGCTGTATGCACTCAAATTATGAAATAGATGAAATGATCTCGGCAAAATCCATTGCCGCGCGGGTTGAAGAACTGGCCAAGGAGATTTCGGAGCATTTTGCAGGCACTGACAAGCTGGTGGTTGTCGGCCTGTTGCGCGGGAGCTTTATCTTTATCGCAGATCTCGTGCGCGAGCTGGAGCTGCCGGTAGAGGTCGATTTTCTGGAAGCCAGTTCTTATGGCAACGCCACTGAAAGCTCCAGAGAAGTCCGTATTCTCAAAGACTTACGCGGCGAGATTGAAGGACGGGATGTGCTGGTGGTGGAAGATATCGTAGATACCGGCCATACACTCCACCACGTTTTGCACCTGTTGGAAGCCCGTAAACCAGCCCGATTAATGACCTGCGCATTGCTTGATAAACCCTCGCGGCGGGAAACCGGCGTAAAAGCTGATTTTATCGGTTTTGAAATTCCCGACAAGTTTGTGGTTGGCTATGGCATCGATTATGCACAAAGAAACCGAAACCTGCCCTATATCGGGTCTGTCCGGTTCACCTCATGAACCTATTCTGGCTCCTGCGCATGAAACGCTGGAGCCAAAACCCGCCCAGCCCGAAAATGCTAAAGCTGATAGCGGCGATCGTAATCGCCAGCTTCGCGCTTTATTTCTTCGAGCAAGCCTATGGCTGGCCTGAGTGGCTAACCGTTAACAAAGGCCGCCGCTAGCTGCCGAATTTAGCCAAACGGGCCGCCCGAAGCTGGGCAAAATCATCGCCCGCGTGGTAGCTTGAGCGTGTGAGCGGCGTTGACGAAACCATCAAGAACCCCTTGCCAAAAGCCGCGCTCTCATAGGTTTTAAACTCCTCTGGTGTCACAAACCGCATCACCGCGTGGTGCTTGGGCGTGGGCTGCAAATATTGCCCGATGGTTAAGAAATCCTCATCCGCCGCGCGCATGTCGTCCATCACTTGCTGCACGCCTTGTTTGTCTTCCCCAAGGCCCACCATAATACCCGATTTGGTAAACATCGTCGGGTCCAGCTCCTTGACCCGTTGTAGCAGCCGCAGGCTGGCAAAATACCGCGCCCCAGGCCGCACCGTAGGGTAAAGCCCCGGCACGGTTTCAAGGTTGTGGTTGAACACATCGGGCTTGGCTTTCACAACGATTTCAAGCGCATCTGGCCCGCATTTAAGGAAATCTGGCGTAAGAACTTCAATGGTAGAACCGGGAGAGCGATGCCGAATGGCGCGAATGGTCTGTGCAATATGCTCGGCCCCGCCATCCTTCAAATCATCACGGTCCACCGAGGTTATCACCACATGCTTCAGGCCCAGTTTTTCAACGGCATCAGCCACACGGCCTGGCTCAAAAACGTCCAACGCATTTGGCTTGCCCGTGGCGATATTACAAAACGAGCATCCGCGCGTACAAATATCACCCATAATCATCATGGTCGCATGGCCCTGAGACCAGCATTCGCCCACATTCGGGCAACCAGCCTCCGCACAAACCGTAGTAAGGTTGTTATCTTTCAGTATCTTACGCGTTTCGCGATACCCCTCTGACGTGGGGGCCTTCACCCGTATCCAGCTCGGCTTACGCAAAATCGGCGTATCGGGCTTATGCGCCTTTTCAGGGTGGCGCTGGGATTTGTCGGTTAAATCTCGGCTCATAATAACTCCTAAAAATGGATGGCGCGGCCATAGGCATCAAGCACGCTTTCATGCATCATTTCACTCAGCGTCGGGTGCGGGAAAACGGTGTGAAACAGGTCTTCCTCAGTGGTTTCCAACTGGCGGCCAATTACATAGCCTTGAATGAGCTCGGTCACTTCAGCCCCAACCATATGCGCGCCTAAAAGCTCGCCGGTTTTGGCGTCAAAAATGGTTTTCACTAAGCCCTCGGCCTCGCCCAAAGCAATGGCTTTGCCGTTGCCCATAAACGGGAAACGGCCAACTTTAATGTCCAGCCCCGCCTCTTTTGCTTTGGCTTCTGTCATGCCTACGCTGGCAATTTGCGGCATGCAATAGGTGCATCCCGCAATGCTTTCCGGCTTCACCGGATGCACATTTAAGCCCGCGATTTTTTCAGCCACCATCACGCCCTCATGGCTTGCTTTATGGGCGAGCCACGGTGCGCCGGCAATATCGCCAATCGCATAAATCCCGGGGATTTTGGTGGCGCAATATTCGTCCGTCACAATATGCGTGCGGTCAAGCTCCAGCCCCAAGGCTTCCAGCCCGAGCCCTTCGGTATTGCCGATAATCCCGACTGCCGAAATGACAGTGTCAAATTCCTCGGTAATGGTTTTGCCGCCGGTCTCGATATGCGCCGTAACCTTACCGTTGCCACGATCCAGCTTTTTGACCATGGATTTCTCCATAATCTTGATGCCCTGCTTCAAAAATTGCTTCTTGGCAAACGCCGCAATTTCAGCGTCTTCTACCGGCAACACGCGGTCCATAACCTCAACCACGGTTGTATCAGCGCCAAGCGTATTGAAAAAGCTGGCGAACTCTATTCCGATGGCGCCCGAGCCAATAACCAGCAGCTTTTTGGGCATGCGCACAGGGTCCAACGCGTGCCTATATGTCCAAACGAGATCGCCATCAGCCTCTAGCCCGGGCAGCTCACGCGCTCGTGCGCCCGTGGCGATGATGATGTTTTTACCGGTAAGCGTATCCTTACCAACCTTCACCTGCCCAGCAGCGGGAATGCTGGCCTCGCCCATAATCACATCAACTTTGTTCTTCTTAAGCAAGTGTTTAACACCCGCCGAAAGCTGAGACGCCACCCCGCGTGAACGCTTCACAACCGCCTTAATGTCATAAGAAATCGCATCGGCTTTCAGGCCAAATTCCCCTGCCCGTTGCATAAGGTGAAACACCTCGGCCGAGCGCAAAAGCGCCTTTGTAGGAATGCAGCCCCAATTTAGACAAATACCACCCAAATGCTCCCGCTCAACAATGGCGACCTTTAGCCCAAGCTGCGCGCCACGAATGGCGGCGACATAGCCGCCCGGACCGGCGCCGATAATGATAAGATCATATGTTGGCATGGAAATTCCTTTCTAAGCTATTTGGCTGCGACAATAACGCACCATGCGCCATGTGCAAGGGGGCGAAGTGCATGACGGCTATGCACGAAAGGAAAAATTTGGCCCGCTGGAAGCATACGCGCACAGCGGCCATTTCCAGCCGTGTTACCCTCCGTCAGAATTGCTTTTGCTGCGCAAAAACACTCCTAACGTTTGGGCCTTGGCCTCGTCCCTCGGCGGTCTTAGCCGAAAAGCTCATGGCAAAGCTCAAGCGCTTCAATCAGTTTATCAACCTCTTGCGTGGTATTATAAAGCCCAAAGCTGGCACGGCAGGTTGCCGATACACCTAAATGCTGCATGAGCGGCTGGGCGCAGTGGTGGCCTGCTCGCACCGCAATGCCTTTTTGGTCTACAATCGTTGATATATCGTGTGGATGCGCTCCGCCCGCCATGGTGAAGCTAAAAATCGCACCTTTGTTGGGGGCGTCACCTTGCACATTAAGCCAATTCAAGCCGCCAAACTTTTCGCGGGCATAATCCCGCAAACTGGCCTCATGGGTGGCGATACTATCCATCCCGAGATCCATCATATAATCAAGCGCAACGCCAAAGCCGATCATTTGCACAATGCCGGGGGTGCCGGCTTCGAATTTGTGCGGCGGCACATTATAACTCACGGCATCCTGTGTCACTTCGGCGATCATATCGCCGCCGCCCATAAAGGGCCGCATCTCGGCCATCCGCTCTTTACGGATGAAAATGGCACCCGATGCGGTGGGGCCATATAGTTTGTGGCCGGTAATCGCATAAAAATCACAGCCGATATCCGTGACATCAACAGGCATATGCACCGTGGCCTGTGAGCCGTCAATGCAGGTCGCAATCCCGCGCGCGCGCGCCTCAGTGCAGATGGTTTTCACATCAACCACTGTGCCCAACACGTTAGACATATGGGTGATGGCAATGAGGCGTGTTTTGCTCGTAATAGCCTCAATCACACGCTCGGCACTTAGTGATCCATCCGCTGCCGGTTCAACCCATTTCAGCACCACACCGTAGCGTTCGCGCAAAAAGTGCCAAGGCACAATATTGGCATGATGCTCCATCACTGAGAGCAGGATCTCGTCTCCCGCTTTCAGGTTTTCCACACCCCAGCCATAAGAAACAAGGTTGAGTCCATGGGTCGAGCCGGTGGTAAACAGCACTTCCGCCTCGGATGGAGCATTTAGAAAGCGGCGGATGGTCCCGCGCACGGCTTCATATTTATCTGTGGCAAGGTTGCTTAAAAAATGAAGCCCGCGATGCACATTGGCATATTCGTCGGCATAGCCGCGTGTAACCGCATCAATAACCACCTGTGGTTTTTGTGACGAGGCGCCATTATCAAGATAAACCAGAGGCTTACCGTTAACCGAGCGCGCCAGAATAGGGAAATCCTTGCGGATTTCGTTTACATCATACATGAGCAAAGGCCCTTAAATAATCCCGTTTGCTCTCATATATAGGGCGACGAACCACAATACCATGGCCACAAGGGTCATCCCTGCAAAAACTGGGAAAACTTGCTTGGTATGATGCGCTTCCGCCACACCAGCCGAAATGAAGTATACAAACGGAATTAGGCTCATCCAGTATGGAGCTTGTGAAATGAAGGCATCTTGTAAAAAAGGAAACTGTGTTTCGAGCGACGCAAAAATTACAGTTACAAGCGCAAAAAACAGGCCAAACGGCGCGGCCACAAAACTGCCCCAAAAAACCCCCGCTCGCGTGGATTTCCAGCTCCCCTTACCGCCAAACATTCTCATACCCATCCCAATGGCAAGCGAGAACACATAAACCGCCGCCGTGCGGGCAAAAAGCGCAACGATCAGCCAAATTCCAATTTCCGCTGGCAGCATACTTTTGGCGCTGAGCGTAGGGGCGACCACAGCTTTAAGCGCCCATGACAGGAAGAACACCATGTCTGAAAGAAGAATGTAAAACAGCAATCGCCCTTCGGAAGGCTTTTCGTCGATCAATCTTCGGGTGGAGGCGCGCATATCTTTCCACGCATCCAAAACCCGCATCGCAAGGCCGTTATGCTCTGTTTGATAGGTGCCAACACCGGTCGAAAACTGGTCTTCATTTTGCGATTCAAGCGGTGCGCCCACTTTTGATTCTGCTGAACTCATGGTCATTTGCTACGTCTCGTTATTCGTTATTAAAAAATGAATACTCTAAACGCAATCGTTACACAAAAAACTGTCATGATGATGGCTAAGGTTGTCAGGTATGGTGACTTAAACCCCTCAGCTACGCTTAGACAGGCACCCCATACAAAGGCAAATAGTAAAAACATTACAATAGGTAATGCTGTAGACAACCATAGCACAGGAATCGCCGATTGCAATATAGTTGATAGAAGTGAAAGTGGAGAAATGACTAATAGTGTCCAGAAAAGCGCTAAACGGGAAGAATACCCATTACCAGAACCACCAAATACTTTGGACATTATCCGCGATACTGAGGCCACGCCATAAAACAACAAGGGAGCAAAGAAAAACGAGGCCACAAGGTTGGTTACGAAAATAGCGCTACCGCTGACTTCACTCGTTGCTTGCCCGGCGGAAGAGATCAGCAAATTCGGGATGCGCGCCACGAAAAACAACAAAATGGCAACAACAAGGTAAATTAGCAGTCGCTCTTCGCCCGGATGCGCCTCCAAGCGCCGGCGCATAGAGGCGCGCGGGCCTCGGTAGGCCCTAAGAATTTCGCCGGCTATACTCACCCTTTATGCCGCTCGGCCCAGCCCAATAGGCGCGCTCGAATATCCTCCGCAAGCGCCTCATTTTCGATTTCCTGAATGGCTTCATCCAAAAACGCGACAATCATCATATTTTGCGCCTCAGCCCGCGGAATCCCGCGCGACATCAAGTAAAACAGCGAGTTTTCATCCACAGCACCACAGGTCGAGCCATGCGAACACGCCACATCATCGGCATAAATCTCAAGCTCGGGTTTCGCCAGAAAGTTGCTATCATCATCAAGCAGCAGCGCTTGGCTAATCTGGTAACCATCAGTTTTCTGCGCGCCAGTTTTCACAAGGATCTTCCCCTGAAACACGCCCGTAGCGCCATTTTTCAGCACCTTCTTAAACACCTGACGGCTCTCGCAATTCACCGCGTCATGCGTGATGAAAATGGTATCATCATGCAGAAAATCTCCGTCACCCAAGCACGCCCCTGCAACAGATGCCTTGGTGTTACCACCGACAATATCAATCACAACATCGTTGCGGGTGAGCCTACCGTTTACCGTCAGCGTAAAGCTCTTGAAATGGCTCTCCGCACCAAGGCGCGCAAAAATATGGGTCATGGCGAGGCGCGTATGGTCTCGCCCCTGCGCGCGCAAATGGTGAAATGAACCGCCATCGGCCACGTCCACTTCCATAACGGTATTCAGTCGCGAAGCCCCCGCTCCATTTTCCAAAATGCTAAGGTCCGCGCCGCTTTCCACCCGAATAACGTGGTGAATAAGCGCGTCCGAAGTTGTGTTCTCACGGCAATACCGCAGCGCAACCGGCTTAGAAACCTTCCCCGTAGCCCGAATAACCACACCCTGCCCCGCCAACGCAGTATTTAGCGCCGCAAATGGCCGGTTCACTGGCGATTGGCCGTTGGTTTCCAAAACACCAAATACATCAGACGCCCAGTGGATATCCGCGCTCAAAGCGTCCTCAAGCGTAGAAATCTCAAGGCCTTCCCCGCTCAAATCATCAGAAAGCTCCGGCGAATAAACCCCGTCCACAAACGTAATCAGCAGCTTTTCAACCCCGTCAAAAACCGGGACCTCCTCAAGCTGCAAAATCTCTACATCAGGCGTTTCAAACGCATTCAGCGAAGTCGGATTGGTATAGCGCCAATACTCGTCCCGCCGCCCAGCCGCGCCCATTCCCAAGGTCCGCTCTCGCGCCGCGTGGCGCGTGCGTTCCGCCCAGTCCGACCCTTTGCGCGGCGCGTTATGGCGCGCCAGCAGGGCCTCGGTGGGGTTATCGAACTTCGCTTCGCCCATTACGCAACCTCGTTCAACAGGTCAGCATAGCCGTTGTTTTCAACTTCCAACGCCAGCTCAGGCCCGCCGGTTTTAATAATCTTGCCGTCGGCCATAATGTGCACAAAATCAGGCTTAATATGGTCCAGCAAGCGCTGGTAGTGCGTGATCACAAGGAAAGACCGCTCGCCATCGCGCAGCGCATTCACGCCCTCGGCCACCAGCTTCATCGCATCCACATCAAGGCCGGAATCCGTCTCGTCCAAAATGCACATCTTTGGCTCCAGCATTGCCATTTGCAGAATTTCATTGCGCTTTTTCTCACCGCCCGAAAAGCCCACATTTACAGGGCGCCTCAGCATATCCGCATCAATCTTCAGGCTTTTCGCCTTTTCCCGCACGATCTTCAGGAATTGCGCCGCATTCAGCTCTTCTTCGCCGCGCATTTTGCGCTGTGCGTTCACTGCCGTGCGCAAAAACGTCATGTTACCCACGCCCGGAATTTCTACCGGATACTGAAACGCCAAAAATAGCCCTGCCGCTGCGCGCTCGTCCGGCTCCATGTCAAGCAAGTTTGCGCCATTCAGCAGCACCTCGCCCTCATCCACCACATAGCCACCTTTGCCAGCCGCCACGTAGCTCATCGTCGATTTTCCAGAGCCATTCGGCCCCATAATCGCATGCACTTCCCCCGCGCCAATGCTCAGGTTCATCCCCTTCAGTATCTGCTTATCTTCATCCGCCAATGAGGCTTTCAGGTTCTTAATCTCAAACATAATTCTTTTCCTTTGTCTGGCCTATTGGCCCAAAATTTTAGCCAACTGAGCCTTCAAGCGAAATCGCCACGAGCTTCTGCGCTTCCATCGCAAATTCCATCGGCAAGGATTGCAGCACTTCCTTGGCAAAGCCGTTCACAATCAGCGCCACGGCCTCTTCCTCGGTCATACCGCGCTGGCGGCAATAAAACAGCTGCTCTTCATCCACTTTACTCGTGGTAGCTTCGTGCTCTATCCGGCTGGAATTGTTGCGACATTCCATATAAGGCACCGTGTGCGCCCCACATTGATCGCCAATCAGCAGACTGTCACACTGGGTGTAATTCCGGCTGCCCGTGGCCTTCGGGTGAATTGAAACCAGCCCGCGATAGGTGTTTTGCGCCTTGCCCGCCGAAATGCCCTTAGACACGATCCGCGACTTGGTGCGCTTGCCCAAATGGATCATCTTGGTGCCGGTATCGGCCTGCTGCATGTTGTTCGTAATCGCGATTGAGTAAAACTCGCCTTGGCTGTCATCGCCCCTTAAAATGCAGCTCGGGTATTTCCACGTAACAGCAGAGCCGGTTTCCACCTGCGTCCACATTACCTTCGCCCGATCACCCCGGCAATCAGCGCGCTTGGTCACGAAATTATAAATCCCGCCCACGCCGTTTTCATCGCCCGGATACCAGTTTTGCACGGTCGAATACTTGATATCCGCGTCTTCCTGAATAATCAGCTCCACCACCGCCGCGTGCAGCTGGTTTTCGTCGCGCATCGGGGCCGTACAGCCCTCAAGGTAGCTCACTTTCGCGCCTTTTTCGGCGATAATCAGCGTGCGCTCAAACTGGCCGGTATTCTCGGCGTTAATCCGGAAATACGTGGAAAGCTCCATCGGGCATTTCACGCCCTCAGGGATGTAAACAAACGAGCCATCCGAGAAAACAGCGCTGTTGAGCGTGGCATAATAGTTGTCGGTCGGCGGCACCACCGTGCCAATGTATTTCTTAACCAGCTCAGGGTGGTCCTTAATCGCTTCCGACATTGAGCAGAAAATCACACCCGCTTCCGCCAGCTCTTTCTGAAAAGTCGTGCCCACAGACACACTGTCAAATACCGCATCCACCGCAACTTTGCGGCCCTCCTCGGCCCCCTCAACGCCAGCAAGCAAGGCTTGCTCCGCCAATGGAATGCCTAGCTTTTTGTATGTTTCCAGCAGTTTCGGGTCCACATCGTCCAAGCTTTTGGGTTTTTCAATCATGCTTTTCGGGCGGGCATAATAGTAGATGTCCTGAAAATCAATTTCAGGATAATTCACCATTGCCCACTTTGGCTCGGTCATCTTTTCCCAGCGCCGAAAGGCCGACAGGCGCCATTCCAGCATCCATTCCGGCTCGTCATTCTTGGACGAGATCAGCCGCACAATATCTTCATTTACGCCCTTGGGCGCATATTCCATCTCGATATCGGTCGCGAAGCCATATTTATACTTCTCGCCAACGGTTTTCACCGCATCAACGGTTTCCGCGTCAACGCCATCTTTCGCAATGCTTTCCTGTGTAGACATCTTATTTCCCCTCTTGCCGCGCCTTAAAGCGCTTGTATTCTTTCAGCCACGCATCTGCGAAGCTGTCCAATTCTGCTGCCGATGTGCTCGGGCCAATGCTGACCCGTATCGCACTTCCGGCCGTTATCTCATCATATCCCATGGCCTTTAGCACCCGAGACGCCTTAACTTTACCGCTTGAGCAAGCTGATCCAGCTGACACCGCAAACCCCGCAAGGTCCATTTGCATCACCTGCGTTTCGGCCTTCCAGCCCTTTACCGCAAAATAGCTGGTGTTAGGCAACCTAGGCCCATCTTTACTAAATATGATCAGCTCTGGCACTTCGTTCAAGAGCCGCTCTTCAAATACATTACGGTTTTGCTCGACTATTTGCCAGACCCCATCTGCGAGTTCTTTCGCCGCAGCCTGTGCCGCAGCCCCCATGCCCGCAATACCAATCACGTTTTCAGTGCCAGAGCGCCGGCCCATTTCCTGCCCGCCGCCCTTGATGGCGGCTTCAACTTCAATACCTTGCTTGAAAATCAGCGCGCCCACACCCTTTGGCCCGCCAAATTTATGTGACGAAATGATGGCACGTTCCACGCCAGACCACGCAAAGGCATAAGGGATTTTCCCAAAGGCTTGCACCGCATCGCAAAAGCCGGTTGCGGGCTCTACATCATAAATCTCACCAGTTTCATTGTTTGCCAGCTGCTGCGCAACGCTCTTAAGGGGCTGCGGCGTATCGCCCGTCCAAACAGAGACGCAATTATGCTCCAGATCAGAACTGAAATAGTTTTGCCCCGCCAGCACCAGTGCTGCCGCCTCTGTTGCGGAGCTGGTAAACACGATATCAGCGCCCGAAGCCCCAACAGCTTCCGCCACCTGCCCCCGCGCTTTTTCCACGATCGACTTGGCCGCCCGCCCCTCGGCATGCACACTGGAAGGATTACCAAGGCAATCCATCGCGGCAATCATAGCCGCCCGCGCTTCCGGCCTCAAAGGAGCAGTGGCGTTCCAGTCTAGGTAGACCCGGCTCATGTATCGTTATTCTCAAGCGTATTTGCCTTAAAATCATCATCGACCACATCGAGAAAACTTGGCACAGCCGCGCACGGGGCCATGGCATCGCCCGCGATGTCACACAGGCGGGTTTGGTGCAAAAACACATATACATGCGCCGAAAGTTGCTCCCACAGCTTATCGGTTAGCACTTGCGCCGACGTGCCAGCCTGGGCACCAGAAACCCCAGCGCCCCGTGTCATCGCATCCATGTTTTCATCCACCGCGCCCAGAATTTCAGAAATCCGAATGCTTTCACATGTGCGTGCCAAACGGTAACCACCACCTGGCCCGCGCACAGATTCCACAATGCCCGCCCGCCGCAGCTTCACAAAAAGCTGCTCAAGATAGGCCAGTGAAATATCCTGCCGCTCTGAAATTTCGGAAAGGGACACCAGCTCATCTTCGCCCGCATTGGCCAAATCGGTGAGCGCAATCATCGCATACCGGCCTTTTGTGCTGAGTTTCATGCCCATTCTCCCATGTCGCGGTTGACGCAAGCCCTGTTAAAACTTAACTACGCTTGAGACGCGGGATATTCCCGCCTTACTTAATGCCTTTTAAAAAACCCGAGTTAAAAGGTCAATCTTTTCTGCACGGGTTAAACACGCGGAGAAACATATATGCCTGAGGTTATTTTCCCTGGTCCTGAGGGACGCTTAGAGGGCCGCTATCACCCGCAAAAAGCCAAGGATGCGCCAATCGCGATCATCCTGCATCCGCACCCTGAAATGGGCGGCACGATGAACAATAAGGTTGTCTACAACCTGCATTACAAATTCTTTGAAATGGGCTTCACCTGCCTACGGTTCAACTTTCGTGGCGTGGGCCGCTCGCAAGGCGAGTTTGACCAAGGCATCGGCGAACTTTCAGACGCAGCTTCGGCGCTTGATTATCTGCAATCGCTCAACCCGAGCGCCAAGTTTTGCTGGGTTGCCGGCTTCTCCTTTGGCTCATGGATCGGCATGCAACTCCTGATGCGCCGCCCCGAGATTACCGGCTTTGTGTCCGTTTCTCCGCCGGCCAATATCAATGATTTTACGTTCTTGGCCCCCTGCCCGGCTTCAGGCCTTATCATCAACGGCGAAAAAGACCGCGTTGTGCCGCCCGCCTCGGTGGTTGATCTTTCCGACAAGCTGAAAGAGCAAAAAGGTATTACCATCACCCACACCGAAATCGCCGGTGCAGGCCACTTCTTTGATCCGGGCATGGACGAAATGCTTGGCAACGTAGACGAATATGTGCGCCGTCGGATGACAGAAACCACGCGCTAATGGATTTGAGGGAGCAGCTGATAGAGCTTGCAGGCAGCTCCCTCAATTTTGAGATCATAACCACAGATTACGGGATTCTTATTGAACCCGACAATGAAGATGGGTTTCCTGTGGAAGTTCAAGAGATTTCAAAAACCGAGTTTATTGTCTATTTAGGAGGCTGGCACGAGCACTTTGATGATTTACACGGAGCCTTCAGTTGCGTTTCGTTTGGGCTATCATCAAAATGCAGGTTAAAAACACACTCCCGCTCTTTGAAGGAGTACCGTTGGACAGTGCAATTTTCAGAAAACGGGGAATGGGTGGATGAAAGCACCGCTGGCCTTATTTTCTTCCCCTACTTTGGGAAACTCAAAATCGAGTTTCACCAAAACAGATTTGATCTACTGTAAGCTGGGGCAAACACGAGGTTTTTCTTTAATTCCCTTCTGTTTCCGGTATAGATCAAAAACCACTTGCCAACAGAAAGCAATCCAATGACCTATAAACCCAAATCCGAGTTTCTGCAGGTTATGCAGTCCCGCGGGTTCATGTCCGACTGCACCGACCTTGAGGGGCTTGATGAAGCACTGATTGCGGGCGTCGTGCCGGGGTATATCGGCTTTGATGCGACAGCAGATAGCCTGCATGTTGGCTCGCTGATCCAGATCATGATGCTGCGCTGGCTGCAAAAAACCGGCCATAAGCCGATTACGCTTATGGGCGGCGGCACCACCAAAATCGGCGATCCGTCTGGCAAAGACGAATCTCGCCCACAGCTCACCACCGAGAAAATTAACGAAAACATCGCGGGTATCCGCAAGGTTTTCAGTAAGTATCTTGATTTTGGTGAGGGCGAAACCGATGCCATTCAGCCCAACAATGCCGACTGGCTAGAGCAACTCAACTACATTGATTTCCTGCGTGATTATGGCCGCCATTTCACCATTAACCGGATGCTGAGCTTTGATAGCGTTAAGCTTCGGCTTGACCGCGAGCAGCCGCTCACCTTCCTTGAGTTTAACTATATGCTACTGCAAGCCTATGATTTTATGGAACTAAACAACCGTTTTGGCTGTATGCTCCAGCTCGGTGGCTCTGATCAATGGGGCAATATCGTAAACGGAATTGACCTCACGCGCCGCATCAACCAAAAATCGGTTTATGGCCTCACCACGCCTTTGCTCACCAAGGCTGACGGCTCCAAAATGGGCAAATCGGCCGCGGGGGCCATTTGGCTAAATGAAGACCGCCTGAGCGCCTATGAGTTCTGGCAGTTCTGGCGCAATACGCTGGATGCCGACGTGGGCAAGTTCCTGAAGCTCTTCACCGAGCTACCGCTAGACGAGTGCGCCCGCCTCGCCGCCCTTGAAGGTGCCCAAATTAATGACGCCAAAATTGCGCTCGCCAATGCGGCCACGGCCCTCGCCCACGGTGAGGCCGCCGCCAAGGCCGCCGAAGCCACCGCGCGCGAAGTGTTTGAAAAAGGCGGCGTTGGGGACGACCTGCCAACCATCACGCTTTCTGCCGACGATATCGGTGACGGCATCAGCATTGTGCAGCTTTTCGTAAAATCCGGCCTTTCAAAATCCGGTAAAGACGCCAAACGGCTCATTGCCGAGGGCGGTGCTAAGCTGAATGATGACGTGGTGAAGGAAACGGGCCTTATGGTGACCGCCAGTGAAATTGCCGCCACTCTCAAGCTTTCGGCGGGTAAAAAGCGCCACGCTTTGGTGAAAAGCAAATAACATTCAATAAATACAATGTGTAGTACTTGTCTTTGCTGGTGCCGCACTTACATACGTCCAAACCAAAGATTGGACGTAATCATGCAACAAATCATTATCATCGTAGCCGCCATTGCGCTTGGCCTTATCACAGGCGCGCTTACCGGCGGTTTTGCCTTTTCCTCAGTGGTGTGCCTTGTTGCCGGAATATTCCTCGTAACCCCGAGCCTGTTTAAATTTCATATCAAAGACTTCGCGATGGTTAAAAACCATCTACCCGCTTTTGGTAAAAACCTCTGGGTTAATTACCTGTTGCTGACCACCGTTGCGCTGGCCATCGGCTATGCGAGTCAAGATATCGGCATTGCCGGCGCGCTCTTCCTGCTCGCCTTGCTGCCCGGTGGCGGCATGGTGATGATGTGGATCAAATCCAGCAAGGCCAACGTAAAGCTCGGGTTTATCATCTTCATGCTTAACCTCGCGCTTTTGCTGCCGGTTACCCTGATTTTTGGCCAATACTTCACCCTCGCGGCTGCCTATTTTCCGCCTGTTGATCTTAGCGCCATTGGCGCGGCTGAAGCCGGCGCAGAAATAGCGCCAATGGGGCCGTTCATGATCCTGATCGTAATCCCATTCATCCTGAGCCGCATCATCCTGAAGTTTTCCCCCAAGCTGGTGGAACTCACAGGCAAGCACCAGCAACTGATCTCAAAAGCCACAATGTTTGGCATTGTGTTCTACCTGTTTGCACTATCCACCGCACAGCTGTTGTTTGATGTATCGCTCATCGACCTCGTGAAGGCCTTCATAGCCACCGCAGTTTTCTATGCCATCGTGGTTGTAGTGGCGATCACCGTCACCGATCGCTCGCCCGAGGGAAAAGCCGTGTTTTGGCATATCGCCACCCGCTACATCACGCTGGCGCTCATCTTAGCTGTGTTTAGTGTAGACACCTTCGGCGCAACCTTCATCCTGCCCATCATGTTTGCCTATTTCATCCAGATAGGTGGCGCGGGATTTTTGCGGCAATGGCAGTTAAAGGCTGGCATATAACTGGCCTCGATAGGAATAGGATAAGCCCCTACCACTATCGCTCGACCATGAGGTCGCATTTCGCTGGTTCGGTTTTAGCCCAAGGCCTTTCCGGCAAGATTGGCCTAAGCTTGGGGCCAATATTTCAGCCGATTTTGAAACCGCCAGCGGCTGATATTTTGGCGGTGAAGTCGCTTTTGAAGAAGCCATGGGCATTGTTGGCAGCACTTACTATTTGCGCAGCACACCACCCTTACCCTGCGGGCTGGTAACAACTTTGGTTGGGGCACCGGCGAAGTATTTGCCGGTCACCTAAACGGCGAAAGCGGCGATGGCGCTACCGTTGGTGTTATTGACCAAGACACGGACCGAGCCGATATTGCTGAAGTATCGCTGGGCCTGAATTATACCCTACCAAACAGCCCAGCCTGGACACTTTATACGGATGCAAAATATACCTATTATTACCAGCATGTTGAAAACGACCAGGAAGATATTGTGATTATCGGCTTGGGGGTTTCTTATAGCTTCGGTGCAGAAAGCCCACGCGATATGCTGGGTGATAGCCTGCCATTTGCGCAATGGGCGTCTGTAATGGAAGGGGTGCTTGAGTAGCACCTGTGAATTCAGCAATTCAAAGGGGCGCAACGGTTTGCGCCCCTTTCTCGTTTAGTTGCCCAGCATCCACTCGGCATTCTCGGCAAAGGCTTTGAACGCAAAGGCAAAAACCACTTCGTGCTCCACGTCATTGCCGCTGGCATCATACACCCGAATGCTGCCGATATCGCGGCTTGTCGCAATGGTGCGGCCATCAAGTGCGCTGGCCATACCGGCCCGCCACACAATCCTGAAGCCCGCCTCCTCAATCACCTCCGCATTTTGCAACCGCTCCATTGGCCACGCCATATTGCCCACGCGAATAACGCGGGAAAGCGGCGGGATGCCATGCGGCGGCGGGTCTCCATTGTAAAGGAATGGGCGGGCGGCGCTGTCATAGCCATCATACGGGTTTTGGCCGTAACGGCGGCTAAAGCCCTCCGGCTCGGCCATTATCAGGCCATCCGGGTTGCGCTGGGTGAATTCCTCCAACGATTCCGTCCAGCTCACCACTTTGGTAAGCGTGTTGCCCAGCTGGCTGCCCACAATCGCTTCGCCGGTAAACTGCTGCCACCAGCTTTCGGTTTGCCTATCAAACATGATCATATCTGAAAACCGCAGCTTGCCAGATACGCCAAAATCCAGCACCTCGCCATTTACCCGGCGGTCAAACACAATGCCGGAATTACACAGCGGGCAAAAGGTGACGGCCACAGGCACATCCCCCACCACATCATTGGCGATTTCGTGCCATGTAAGATAGCGCAGCGGATAGGCGCGCGGGGTTTCCCCCTCAATCTCCAGCGCAATCACCGGCTCACGTAGCGGGATTTCATTGGCACTTACCGGTAAAAAAGACACGCTCGCCAGCGCCGGAATCCCGTCTTTAGGTGGCCCACCGGAAATTACATCCACAAAGTCGATGCTAGATTTTTCGAAGTCAGTAATAGGCCATTCGTTTTCCCAAAAGGTCACTTGGGCAATGGCTGGTGCGGCGATTAATACCGCAGCCGCTACGGCTAAAGATTTGAGCATCTTGGCCCCCTTTTCAGTTTTATACTGGAAAGATGGGCCAAAATGAAAACTTTATCTAGCCCGTCTCACGGGCTTGTGACGGTGTGTCACTCCGGCGCGCCATCAGCCTTGATATAGGCGCGGGAAATGTAATCAGGATCAGACGCGACAGAGCCATTGGCGCTGCTGCTTCCAAGCTTGATGGCGTTGATCACATCCATGCCCTCAACCACACGGCCCAAAACGGTGTATTTGCCGTCGAGCGAGCTATAATCGCTAAACATGATGAAAAACTGCGAATTGGCAGAGTTTGGATCATTGGAGCGCGCCATGCCCACGATACCGGGGCCAAAATGCAGGTCCGAAAATTCCGCCGGAATATCGGGCAGCTCAGAGCCGCCACTGCCAGCCATAGATGACTGATAGCCTTCACGCTTGCCAAACTGCACGTCGCCAGTTTGCGCCATGAAGCCCTCAATGACCCGATGGAAAACAATGCCATCGTAAACCCCATCGCGCGCCAGCGCGGAAATTTGCGCCACGTGTAGCGGGGCAATATCAGGGCGGAGAAGAATCTCGACGGTGCCATTGGCCTCGCCTTTAATTTCAAGCACCAGCACATTTTCAGGGTCAATATCCTGCGCTATGGCAGGGGCGGCAAATGCCAGCCCCGC
>NVUX02000109.1 GCA_002402045.2 Paracoccaceae bacterium
CTATTTCAAAAGAAAAGATATATATAAATTTGTGCTATACCAAGCCAACAATCCAGCGGAGAAACAAATGGATGTGCGCCTCCCAAACATTCGACACCTCAGAGTCTTCAATGAAGTCGCTAAATGTAAGTGTGATTTTGGCTACATAACCAAAGCTGGGGAAAGAGATGCATCCTCGTACTATTGGAAAAACTTATAGCTCGCCCCCAGTTTGAATTGGCCAGTTCTGCATCTCTGGCTTAGGATTGGGCTGAAGAGCTTACAAAAAGGCGATGGGAGTTGAGTCCTGATAGCAAATTTCATCTGTGCCGACCAATGAGGGGGCCGTAGCACTCTATGCAGGTGCCGGAACTTTCGGACATAAATTTTGCAACATACGCCACCTAAATTTACGGACAATCAGCCTAAAAGGCGAGGGAGATATACCAAAATGACCGCTGGAAAAGAATATGATGACATTCCTGGCACCTATATTTTTGACGCCGATATGTCACGCAAAGGGTACCACCTGAATATGTTTTGCATTTCACTCCGGTTCGCAGATGGCCGCACGGCTTTTAAGGCGGGTGAATCAGGATACCTTGATCAATATCCAATGACTCCGGCGCAAAAGAAATCGGTGCTGGATCGGGATTGGAACGAGATGCTACGCCTTGGGGGTAACATTTATTATACCTCCAAACTCGCGGCCTGTGATGGTGTCAACTTCCAGCAGCTCGCAGCAATGATGTCTGGCAGCACGCAAGAAGAATACCGGAATATGATGCTCAATGGCGGCCGCTCGATTGAGGGCAACCGCTACAAATCTGAATGGGAAGATAAATAATGGCAAGAATTTCAGCAGGAGTGGGAGTAAGCCATGTGCCAGCCATTGGTGTCGCCATGGATACCGGAATTACCGAGCAGCCCTATTGGCAGCCGGTTTTTGAGGGGTTCAAAAAATCTCGTGAATGGATAAAAGAGCAAAAGCCCGATGTGGTGTTTTTGGTCTATAATGATCATTGCACCGCTTTTTCCGCGGCGATGATCCCAACCTTTGCGCTGGGGTGTGCGGCAGAATTCCACCCCGCAGACGAAGGCTGGGGTGCGCGGCCCGTGCCGGTGGTGAAGGGCCACCAAAAGCTGGCCAGCCATATTGCACAATCGGTAATTCTGGACGAATTTGACCTGACCATCATGAACGAAATGGAGGTTGACCACGGGTTGACCGTGCCGCTTTCGATTATGTTTGGCCAACCAGAAGAATGGCCGTGCCTGGTTATTCCGCTCTGCGTAAACGTGGTGCAATACCCGCCGCCCACTGGCAATCGCTGCTACAATCTCGGTAAAGCCATCCGCCGCGCTGTTGAATCTTTCGATGAAGATCTCAACGTGATTATTTTTGGCACCGGTGGCATGTCGCACCAATTACAATTCGAGCGGGCGGGCCTCATTAATCCCGAATGGGACGCACGGTTTTTGAATTTGATGACCAAAGATCCGGTAAAAGCCAGCCAAATTCCGCATGTGGAATACTTGCGGGAAGCTGGCTCGGAAGGCATTGAAATGGTGATGTGGCACGTGATGCGCGGTGCGTTGGATGAAGACGCTGTGGAGGTGCACCGCCACTACCATGTGCCGGCATCCAATACCGCTGTTGGCCATATTATTCTGGAAAATAGGCAAAAAGAGGTTGAAGAATGAAACTTTGTGTAGCGGGCGCATATGGCGCCTTTGGTATCAAGCACCTAGACGCTTTAGCGGCGATTGATGGCGTTGAGATAACATCTGTGATGGGCCCAACCCGCGAAAAAATAGATGCGCTGGCGGCCGCGCGGGGCATCTCTCATGCAGCGACAGATCTGGCGGAATGCTTGGCACGAGATGATGTGGACGCGGTGATTTTGTCAACGCCAACCCAGCTACATGCTGAACAAGCTGTTGCTTGCATGCGCGCTGGCAAGCCGGTTTTGGTGGAAATCCCGATGGCTGACAGCCTGGCCGACAGCCGTGAAATTGTGCGAGTCCAGAAGAAAACCGGCGTGCTGTGCATGGCCGGACAGGTGCGCCGGTTTAACCCCAGCCATCAGTGGATCAAAAACAAGATCGACGCGGGCGAGCTGACCATTCAGCAAATGGATGTGCAGACCTATTTCTTTCGCCGCACGAATACGAATGCCAGAGGGGAAGCGCGGAGCTGGACCGACCATTTGCTCTGGCACCACGCCTGCCATACGGTGGATTTGTTCCAGTATCAAACCGGAGAAACTGCCGATAAGGCCTTTGGCTTGCAAGGCCCGCTGCACCCCGATTTAGGCATCGCCATGGATATGGCCATCGGTATGAAAACACCCTCTGGGGCAATCTGCAACCTGTCGCTATCGTTTAACAACAACGGCCCGCTGGGCACGTTCTTTCGCTATATCTGTGATAATGGCACCTATATCGCAAGTTATGACGACCTGTATGATGGCAACATGAACCCGATAGACCTATCCGGCGTGGCGGCCTCAAGCAACGGAATTGAGCTGATCGACCGCGAATTCATCGCAGCCATATCTGAAAAGCGCGAGCCCAACGGCTCCGCCCAGCAGGTTCTGGCCGCCATGGAAACACTCGACATGATAGAACGCTCGCTGGTTTAAAATGGGGCTAGGCTAACCCGGCTTACGGGGCTGAAATATAGATAGTGCGGCGCGCCTTAAGGCGCGCCGCCATAAAACCGCAAGCAGGCCTCGGCCTAAAACGGCAGGCCAACATAGTTCTCGGCAAAGACCTTTTGCGCGGCCTCGTTCTCTCGCAAAAACGCCACATCCGCGGCCTGCATTTTAAGGTCAAACGGGGATTGATCCGGAAATCTGTGCAGAAGATTGGTCATCCACCAGCTAAACCGCTCGGCTTTCCACACGCGCGCCAGTGCTTTTTGGGAAAAGCGCTCAAGCCCGCCGTCATCTTTGGCTTCATAATGCTGCACCAGACCGTGATACAGATAGTAAATATCCGAGGCCGCCGTATTCAGCCCCTTGGCTCCGGTTGGCGGCACAATATGTGCGGCATCTCCGCATAAAAACAACCGGCCCCATCGCATCGGCTCGCTTACAAACGAGCGCAGAGGCGCAATGCTTTTTTCAATCGATGGGCCGGTGATGAGCCGCTCAGCCACATCTTCAGGAAGCCGTCGCTTTAGCTCGTTCCAAAAGGCGGCGTCTGTCCAGTCTTCCACATGATCGGAAAGCGCGCACTGGATATAGTAACGGCTTAAGTTTTCGTTTCGCATTGAGCAAAGCGCAAACCCACGGTCTGAATCTGCATAAATCAACTCGTGGTGCACGGGTGGCGTTTCAGACAAAACACCGAGCCAGCCAAAAGGATATATCTTTTCATAATCCCGGCGCACGGTGTCGGGTATAGTGTTGCGCGAAACCCCGTGGAAACCATCGCAGCCAGCAACGTAATCGCAGTCAATCCGGTGCTCGGTGCCATCCAGCATATAGGTTACATATGGCGCATCGGTTTTGGCATCGTGAATGGTGGTATGCTCCACATTATACACGATCGCGCCGCCAGATTGCTCCCGCGCATCATACAAATCGCGTGTAAGCTCGGTTTGGCCGTAAACCAGCACCGAGGTTGAGGTATGCTTCTTGAAATCTATCCGAAATTGGCTGCCGCCACTGCTGATAATCGTGCCCTCATGGCGGAAGCCCTCGGCGTCCATCCGCGCGCCAACCCCGGCTTCCCGCATCAGTTCGGCAAAGCCAACCTCTAGCACGCCGGCCCGAATACGGCCCAATACATAGGCTCGGGTTTTGGCCTCTAAAACTACGCTTTCTATGCCCTTTTTCTGCAAAAGCTGTGAAAGTAGTAGCCCAGAGGGCCCGCCGCCAATGATACAGACTTGTGTGCGCATAACATTCCCCATTTTGTAATTATGTACCAATTTGTAGCAGCATTTACTCATTTTAGAATGGACACTCCGTAACTATTCTGGCACTTTTGGCACATGGTCCACCGCATCGAAACTGCTGGAATCCCGGCGTATTCACTTTACGGCGAAAACGTTGATTTCCCCGATGTGCTTCACTGCGAGCCCATCGCAGAGCGCGCCCATATTCATGGCTGGAAAATTGTGCCGCACCGGCATTATAATCTGCATCAGGTTTTTTTGCTTACGTCTGGAAAAGCCACCATGAGCCTGGATAGCAGCAGCCTCGCCCTGCCAGCTTCGAGCGTGGTGATCGTGCCACCCCACTGCGTGCACGGGTTTGATTTTCCGCAAAACACCAAGGGGTTTGTGCTATCAATTCCCTCTGCCGAGGTGAGTGCGCTTGCGGTCTTGGACAAGCACCTCGCCGCCGCGCTTAGCAAAGCGCAGATTTTGCCAGCCGAGGCGAAAATCGCTGCGGTGTTCACCCAGATTTACCAAGAGCACCTCGCAGCCGGATCTGCCCGCATTCCGTTGCTCCGCGGGCTCACCATCCAGCTGGCCAGCTACTTGGCCATGAGCACTGCCAACGCGCATTCAGTGCATCTTTCTGGCCATCAAAAAGTGGCTGATTTTGAGACCCTCGCCCGCGCACATATGAGCGAAAACTGGAAAGTGTCGGCTTATGCGGCGGCCTTGGGCATTTCAACAACGCACCTAAACCGGCTGTGCAACAAGGCTATGGGCCAGTCGCCGCAGTCTTTTCTTCATATGCTGGTCACACAAGAGGCCAAGCGTTTGCTCGCCTATACCCAGCTGGATATCGCCCTGATCGGCTACCGGCTGGGCTTTGAAGACCCCGCCTATTTTTCGAGGGTTTTTATGCGCAATACCGGCCAATCCCCACGGGCTTTTCGCGGCCATTTTACAGCGGGTTAAGCAGAGCTTGGCAGGATTTCAAACAGGCCCGCGGCCCCCATGCCGCCGGCAATACACATTGACACAACACCCCATTTAGCACCACGCCGCTGGCCTTCCAGCAGCAAATGCCCCGCGAGGCGTGCCCCTGTCATGCCAAATGGATGGCCGACTGAAATGGCCCCTCCATTCACATTTACCCGCGCCCTATCAAGCCCAAGTTTACGGCAGCAATACAGGGCTTGGCTGGCAAAGGCCTCGTTGAGCTCCCACAGGTCAATGTCCTCAAGGCGCATCCCGGTTTGTGCCATCAGCTTTGGAATTGCGAGGACCGGACCAATGCCCATTTCGTCTGGGGCGCAGCCCGCCACCGCATAGCCGCGCAAAATGCCCAAGGGGCTTAAGCCCCGCCGCTCAGCCTCTGTGCGCGCCATTATCACACACGCCGAGCCGCCATCTGAAAGCTGGCTCGCATTTCCGGCGGTCACAAATTTGCCTTCGCCTTCAACCGGATCCAGCCCGGCGAGCGTTTCAAGCGTGGTGCCCGGGCGATTGCACTCATCACGAGTGAGCATCACGTTTCGCATCTCTATTTCGCCGGTTTCGCGGTCTTTTATAGCCTGCACCACCTCCATCGGTACGATTTCAGCGTCAAAGGCTCCGGATTTTTGGGCTGCGGCCGTGCGCATCTGGCTTTCCAGCGCAAAGCGGTCTTGCTCTGCCCGGCTAATCCCATAGCGCTCTGCCACGATATCCGCAGTGGCGATCATCGACATATAAATGGATGGCAAATTCTGCTTCAACCATGCGTCTTCAAGATTATTTTTATTCAAGTTCGCTTGCACAAGCGAGATAGACTCCACGCCGCCCGCAACCACAAGTTTGCTGTGCCCTGCGGCAATCGCATTGCTCGCTGTCGCGATGGCTTGTAAGCCCGAAGCGCAAAAGCGATTCACGGTTTGCGCGGCGCTGGTATCCGCAAGCCCCGCCCGGAGCGCTGATTGCCGCGCGATATTCATCCCCGTGGCGGCTTCAGGAAATCCGCACCCTAAAATTACGTCATCCACTTCATCCAGCCCCACATTGGCGCGGTTCAGTGCGTGCTTTATTACGTGCCCGCCAATGGTTGCCCCATGGGTGGCATTCAGCGATCCGCGGAATGATTTTGCCATCCCGGTCCGCGCGGTAGAAACTATTACAGGGTGTATCATGGCGCGCTCTTTTCAGTTTTTTGCGTGTTGTTTTCTGCAATTTGAAGCTCTCGCCACAACACCTTGCCGCTGCCCGATTTCAGCAAAGCATCCACAAATTCAACAAGGCGTGGCACTTTGTAGGCCGCCATATTTTCGTGCGCCCATGTGGTGATATCTTCTCCCGTGCAGGTGGCGCCCTCTCGCAACACCACCAGCGCTTTTACGGTCTCGCCCCTGTAAGGATCTGCTGACGAGATTATACAGGCCTCGGCGATATCAGGGTGGCGATACAGCGTGGCCTCAACCTCGGTGGGCCACACTTTAAAGCCAGAGGCATTAATCATCCGCTTGAGGCGGTCAACGATAAACACATAGCCGTTTTCATCCATGCGCCCTAAATCTCCGGTGCGGAGGAATTTCATGCCTTCAAGCATCACAAAAGCTTCAGAATTGGCCTCGTCATTGTTCCAATAGCCCTGCATAACCTGCGGACCGGCTATCAATATCTCGCCAACGTCTCCGGTCTTCATCAGGGCTTGGGTGTCTGGATCAGCAATCACAACATCTGTGTTAAAAACCGGAATCCCGCCGCATTGCCGCTTTGGGTTATCAACGGGGTTTGCCGTGGTGGGGGCAATGGTTTCTGTCAGGCCATAGCCCTCCAGAAAAGTTAGCCCTGTAAGGTCAAATAGCCGCTCGGCCACGGCTTCTGGCATGGCAATACCGCCGCCAAAAATGGTGCGAAGCGAGCTGACATCTTCGCGCTTCAAGTCAGAGCGATTTACAAAATCCATCACCATCGTTGGCACGGTTGGCCAAACGGTAACCTTCTCATCGCGTATAATCTGGGTGGCCGCAACCTTATCCCAGCGGGGTAAAATAACGGTGGTCGCGCCAATTACAACCGGGGCTATCAGCCCGCATTGCAAGCCAACCACATGGAACATTGGTGAAACCGAAAGAAAGGTATCGGTCTCGGAAAAGCCAAACCAGTCATAGATCGAGCGCGCCGCGTGAAGCACGCTGGCATTTGTGTGCATGCACCCCTTGCCTTGGCCGGTAGAGCCAGACGTATAGGGCAATATCGCAAGATCTTCCGGCGTACGGGTATAGGCAAGCGCGGCTATCTCACATTGGACAGCGGCCTCCCACGAGGTAAACATATTTGGCAATTCTAGCCGCTTACAGGCAATAGCTTCGGGAACGTCCAGAGTGGGGGTTTCGGGCAGGTAATCAGCGTAGCAAAGCGAGATCGCGTGTTTGAGTGTGCCATCATCCAGCAGCGGCGAGATATATTCATGCCGGTCTTGCGCCACAAAAATCACGTCGGCCCCGGCATTTTCCATTATGTAACGCGTTTCACGCAGCAGGTTCATCGGGTTTACCGGCACAACCACCGCGCCAGCCCGCAAAATACCGTATAGCGCCAGCAGATATTGCGGGCAGTTTTGCGCATAAATCGCCACCCGATCTCCGGGTTTCACGCCGCATTTGGCCTGTAAATATCCGGCAATGCGCGTGGCGCTGGCGGCGACTTCGGCATAGCTCAGCGATTTGCCATAAAATGAAAGGCACTTTTGTTCGGGAACCCGCGCCGCGGTATGCGCTAGCGTTTCGTAGATTGTTGTTGTGGTCGCGGGAATTTCGTGGGGTAGCCCTTCGGGCCAAACATTGTGTTGCAGGCGATTCATCTGGGTTCTCTCCATTTATGCTAGGCGGTTGCGCCGCCATCTACAGCCAAGCATTGGCCGGTGATGTGGCGTGCGGCTTCCGATACCAAAAAGACCGCCGGGCCCTTCAGGTCTTGATCATTACCAAACCGGCCGAGCGGAATGGCTGGCAAAGATTTTTCCGCAATGCGCGCCAACAAATCGGCAGACATTTTGGACGGGAAAAACCCCGGCGCCAACGCGTTAACGTTAATATCATAGCGCCCCCATTCGGTGGCCAGTGCGCGGGTAAAATTAATGAGCGCGGCTTTGGATGTGTTATAGGCGATGGTATACATCTCCAGATCTGCCCGATTGCCGCCAAGCCCGCCGATTGAGGCAATGTTCAAGATTTTACCGCTACGCGCTGGAATAAACGCCCGATTGGCGATCTCTTTAGAGAGCAAAAACGGCGCGGTCACATTCAAGCCCATCACTTTTTCCCACCCCGAAAGCGGATGCTCTTCAGTGGGGGCGGCCCAGCTCGTGCCCGCGTTATTCACCAGAATATCAAGGCTGCCAAAGCTCGCCATTGCTTGGCCGGCGATCTCAGGAATGCTGTCAAAATTTTGGAAATCACACGCGATTACTTTGGCTTCACCACCTAGCTTAGCCAAATGCGCCTGCGCTTGATCGAGCTCATCAGCCTTGCGCGCAGTAAGCACCACACGGCCGCCAGATTCCACAATTCCCTCGGCAATTTGCAGGCCCAAGCCGCGTGAACCACCCGTAACGAGAGCGATTTTTCCATCCAGATTAAACAGCTTCATTTAAGCCTCTTCTTTTCGCTTGGCAGCCGCAATAAGCGTATCAGGCACGCGCCACACCGAGCCCGCTTTGCCACTAATTTCACCGTAATATCCAGCCAGTGTCACCACACGCGCCAGCCCAATGGCCTTTGCTAAAGCAAACGGCCCGCCATGCTGCGCCGGAAAGCCGTATCCGGTTACATATACCATATCTACATCAGTAGCGCGGGCAGCAACACCCTCACCGAGGAGCGCGTACGCCTCTCGGATGAGCGCCAAGATACACCGGCTGACAATCTCGTCTGCGCTGATTTCGCGGCGGGTTATGCCAAGTGAACTTGAGGTGGCTTCCAGTAGTTTTATGATGCCATCATAGCCCCTTCCACGCGGGGATTCCGCATCGTAGAGATACCAGCCTTTACCGGTTTTTTGCCCGAAAAAACCCGCCTCACACAAGGCATCTCCAATCCGCGGTTGCACCAGGCTCGGGTTGGCTTTGGCCCGTTGCACCCGCACCCCCCAAGGGATGTCATTTCCCACCAGATCGAGCGCACGCAAAGGCCCAATCGCCATGCCCCAAGCCTCAAGCGCCGCATCTACAGCCTGTGGGGTAGCGCCCTCTTCCAGCAAATACATGGCTTCTTGATGAAAGCGGTCAAACAGCCGGTTGCCGATAAAACCATCAACATTTCGGGCAACCACAGCCTGTTTTCCCAGCACATTCGCCAAGGCCAGAACCTGCCCCAAAACCGCAGCCGACGTGGCTTTGGCAGGAATAAGCTCGAGCAGTTTATTCACTTGAGCCGGCACAAAGAAATGCGTGCCAATTACCCGCTCGGGCGCATCGGTGGCATCGGCTATGGCATCAATATCAAGGGTTGAGGTATTGCTCGCCAAAATCGTATTTGGCCCACATATCCGGCTCAGCTCAGCCAGCACCTTTTGCTTGAGGGCCAGAACTTCCGGCACAGCTTCGATGACTATATCCACCTGAGAAAGTGCCCCCATTTCAGGGCTAAAAGTAAATAGCTCCAAAACAGCCGCCGCTTGCGCTTGAGATATGCGGCCTTTCATCACCTGCCGCTCCGTCAGGCGGTCTATGTGCGCTCTCGCATCCGCCAAGGCCTTTTCTGACGGATCAACAATGGTAACGGTGCGGCCCTTATTGGCAAAAGCCAAGGCTATGCCGCGCCCCATTGTACCCGCGCCCACAACCCCGACACGCTGGAGGCTTTCAGCGCTGGGTGCGCCATCCGGAACGGCCCCCGCCAGCGCAATCGCCCTCTCCATGTATGCGGTAACATTCGCCATGGGCGCTGTATTTACCGCAAACCGCTCGTCCTCGCGCCTATTCATTTTTGGTCATCCCTGATCGACACTTCTTGGCTCCGATCCGGCGGTGTGAAATATAAGATCGTTTTGCGATCCCCCTGCTGTGCCGCTTTGATTTGCCCGCGGGCGATCGAACGCAGGTGCACTTCATCGGGGCCATCGGCTATTCGCAAGCTGCGCGCCATGGTCCAAAGATCGGGCAGCGGCGTATCAGGAGACAGCCCCATTGCGCCAAAAACCTGCATGGCGCGGTCAATTACCCGCTGCTGCATATTTGGCACCACAACCTTGATCATCGCTATTTCATTGCGCGCGGTTTTAGCGTCCGAATGGTCGATCATCCATGCGGCTTTCAGCACCAGCAGGCGCGCTTGCTCGATCTCGCAGCGTGAATGGGCAATTTTCTCTTGAATGCTGCCTTGCTCATGCAGGTATTTGCCAAAGGTTTTGCGCTCCAACGCCCGCTCCGTCATCATTTCCAGCGCCAGTTCAGCCTGCCCGATTGAGCGCATACAGTGGTGAATGCGCCCCGGCCCAAGCCGCGCCTGTGCCATCGCAAACCCACCGCCTTCTTCCCCCAAAATCTGGTCTACCGGAATGCGGCACTCCTCAAACACAATCTCGCAATGGGTTTCATAAGAGTGATGATTCATGACCGCGATATTGCGGGTCACTTTCATGCCGGGGGTGTTCATCGGGACCAGCACAACACTTTGCTGGCGATGCCGGTCAGCATTTATATCGGTTTTGCCCATAACCAGCGCAATTTTGCACGAAGGGTTCCCCGCGCCCGTGATAAACCACTTGCGGCCATTAATCACATATTCGTCCCCATCGCGCCGGATCATTGTGGTGACGTTGGTGGCGTCTGACGAGGCCACATCGGGCTCGGTCATCGCAAAACAAGAACGGATTTCACCATTGAGCAACGGCTTCAACCAGCGCTCTTTCTGGGAGTCGGTGCCAAACATATGCAGCAATTCCATATTGCCGGTATCTGGTGCCGAGCAGTTAAACACCTCAGACGCCCAAGGCAGGCGCCCCATGATTTCTGCCAGCGGCGCATATTCCATATTGGTGAGGCGTGTGCCCGGCTCATCCTCCCTCAAATGGGGCAAAAACAGGTTCCATAGCCCTTCCGATTTAGCCAATGCTTTGAGGTCGCCAAGGAAACTGAGCGGAAAAATGCCCTGGTCAACCTCCTGCTGAAACTGCTTGTTGCGCGGCAGAATATGGGCCTCGAAAAAGTCGGCCACCCGTGCCCGTAGGTCGTTGGTTTTGTCGGAATAAGCGAAATCCATTTTATGCTCCTGCAAGGGTTAGCCCATGACGGGCGAATATTAGGCTGTATTTGTCGAGGTCCTGCACGGCTGACGGGGTTTGGTTTCCCTGCTGCGCCCGAGAAACAATGCCTTCAAAAATGACAGCCAGCCGGAAAAAGGCAAAGGCTGTGTAATAGGGGTTAAAGCTGGCGCTTATTCCGCGCCGGCTAAAATATTCAGCCACATAGGCTTTGAGCGAGGGAATGCCGAGCGCCGCCAGATCATGCCCAACAAGGCCGTGATATTCGCTTTGCTGCATGATCCAGGGCATCAGATTATAGCCAAGGTCTGAAAGCGGGTCCCCAAGCGTTGAAAGCTCCCAATCCAACACCCCGATCACCTCTGGTTTTTCGGGATGAAACATCAGGTTTCCCAGCCGAAAATCCCCGTGGGCAATGGTGGTGGTTTCTGCCTGCGGCAGGTTTTCAGCCAACCATGCGCCTAAGCGCGGAATTTCGGGCACGTCACGGGTTTTTCCCTTTTCATATTGCCCCTGCCACCGCGCCACCTGACGGGCAATAAACCCGCCTTTGCGGCCATAATCACCAAGGCCAACCCTGTCGGGGTCTACCTTGTGCAGCGCGGCGAGCGTTTGGTTCATCGCTGCAAAAATATCGTGGCGCTGAGATGAGGTCATGCCGGGTAGCGCGTTATTGTGAAACACGCGGCCTTCCAACGCTTCCATCAGGAAAAACGGGGTGCCGATAACCGAAGGATCATCACAATAATGCACCATACGCGGCACCGGCACATCGGTTTGGGCCAGCGCATCCATTACCCGGAATTCACGGTCTATCGCGTGGGCCGATGGCAGCAATTTGCCCGCTGGCTGCTTGCGCAACACATAGCGATCCCCCCCGATGGTCAGAAAAAACGTCGGGTTTGATAATCCACCGGTGATGGGTTCCAGCACCATCTGCGCCTTTTGCAGCGGCATCGCCAAAGCCTCTGCCAAATAGGCCTGAAGCGCGATTTCATCCGCAGCCGTAGGAAAGGCGCCCTCCTTGTTGTTCTTTGAATTCACGCTGCACCCCTCATTTTATCGGTGCAATTTGCCCGCCGTAGATTTATAAGTAAAATGAATGCTAGCAATATAAGGCCATGCGTCCTGTGCATATATCTAGAACCGACCTGAACCTGTTTGTGGTGTTTGATGCCATCTATTCTCAGGGTGGTGTCACTCGCGCCGCCGAGATGCTGAACCTGACCCAGCCAACCATTTCTCATGCGCTGCGCCGCCTGCGCCAGCGGGTGGATGATCCGCTTTTCGTGCGCCACGGACAAAAGCTGGTGCCCACCACATTGGCCCATAAAATGATCGTGCCGGTGCGCGAAGCCTTGCAGCTTTTTGAGCAAACTTTGGGCGATTTGGAAGGGTTTGACCCCGCCAAAGCCAAAATGAAATTCTCTGTGGGTATGCGGTCGCTGATGGAAAACACCTTCTTTTTGCCGCTGGCCCTGTTGTTGTCGCACCGTGCACCCGGCATTACCCTCTCCTCTTGCCATTATGAGCGCGACACCTTGGAAGCCGACCTTTCCTCGGGCAGGCTCAACGCGGCGATTGATGTGTTTTTGCCGCTGTCGAGCGCCATAAAGCGCAAGCATTTGGCCAGCTCGCCCATTGTGGTGGTGGCTCGCAAAGGGCATCCGGCGATTTCTGAGGGGTTTGATACTGAGCGCTACTTGTCGCTTGATCATATCATCGTAACATCGCGCCCGCACGGGTTTGGCCCCGAAGATATTGCTTTGTCGCGCGAGGGGAAATCTCGCCATATTGCGGTGCGCTGCCAGCAGATCAACACCGCAATGCGCATGGTTAGCCGCTCTGATCTGGTGCTGACCATGGCCGAAACCTTTGCCCGCCGCTCCAATGAAACCTTTGGCAACCAAATATTGCCTTCGCCCTTTGGCGCACCCGAAATTGACACCTATCTTTACTGGCATGTGAACAGCGAGGGCGACCAAGCGAATACCTGGTTCCGCAACATGATCGAGGAGTCTGTTGCGGAATAGATAGAACCCGTCAGCCTAAAAGAAGCCATGGCTGAGCAGCATTACCGTCACCAAAATCAGGTCAGCAAATATAAAGGGAAGAATCCCCACAAAAATCTGCTCCAGCTTCACCAGATCTCGCGCCACCGAGTGGATGACAAACACGTTTAACCCCACTGGCGGTGTGATCATGCCGATCTCAAGCAGCTTTGCCACCAGCAAACCAAACCAGATCAGGTTCACATCATGCGCGGCGACAATGGGCAAAAATAGCGGCAAGGTTAGCAGCATGGCGCCAACCGGCTCCAAAAACATACCCAACAGTAAATAAACGATAGTGATGAGGATCAGCACCCCCAACACGCCCAGCCCAAGGCTTTCAATCCCGCTGCCCAGCGCCCGCGAAAGCCCGCTCATCGCCACAAGGCGGGTAAACAGGTTGGCACCGATGGCGATCATAAACAGAGCGCCGCTTGAAAGCAGCGTATCCACACAGCTTTCGCCAAATCCCTTTAGGTTCAGGCTTCGGGTGGCCACCCCGATTATAACGGCAATAACGGCCCCCACAGCGCCAGCTTCGGTGGCCGTAAAAAGCCCGCTGAACAAACCGCCAAACACGATCCCGATCATCAAGAACACGGGCCAGACAGCCCGCATAACCCGCCATTTTTCGGCAGGGTCGCCCTTTGCGGCCTTTGGCATGCTCCCCGGTGCCAGCACATAAATGATCAGTACAGCGGCAATATACATGAGCAAAGACAGCAGCCCCACCACCAAACCGCCCAAAAACAGCTTACTGATAGAAACTTCGGCTTGAATGCCAAACAGGATTAAAATCAGGCTTGGCGGGATCAAGGCCCCGATGGTGCCCCCCGCTGCCACCACCCCGGTGGCGACTCGAATATCATAGCCAGCGCGATGCATTTCGGGCACGGCGATACGGCCAATAGCAGCGGCGCAGGCAATAGAGGACCCAGTGACAGCCGCAAACCCACCCGCGCCGCAAAGAGATGCGACCGCGAGTCCGCCGGGCATCCAGCCCAGCCATGCCCGCGCGGCATCAAACAAGCCCTTGGTGAGGCCAGAATGATAAGAGACATACCCCATCAGCAAAAACATGGGTACTGAGCTTAGTGTCCAGCTCGCGGAAAAATTATAGGGCACGGTTGAAAGCATGCTCATCGAGGGGCGCTCGCCCGCGATCATAAAGATGCCGCCAGCCGAAACCACGATCAAGCTCACCGCGATCGGAACGCGGAGCATGATGAGCACAAGAACGACAATGAGTGCCGCAATGCCAATAGTCATAGGGTCCATAATAGTCAGGCGTCCTCTTCGTCAGTATGAATTAGGTTGTGATGCTCTCGGTCATTAAACTTGCCAGCAATAACCTGAAGCACACGCAATCCAATTACGATGGTCATCAGGCCAAAACAGATCGGCAAAATCCAGTAGCCGGGCCATGTGTAAAAATTCATGGTGCCCGCCTCCACATAGGCCCCGCGCACTGACTGCCGCGCCGCCTCTCGGGCGGTGCCATAGGTCAGCAACCCGTAAGCGATAAAGGAAAGCGAAAACCCCAGTAGATTAATCGCGGGGCGCGTGAAATGTGGCATCATATCGGTGAAAACAGAGGCCTCCACATGGCGCCTCTCTACTTCGGCATAGGCAATCGGCAGAAAGCTGACAACAAGCATATAGTACTTTGAAACAAGCTCTGAAGTGGCCGGAAACCCGGCCCCCAGAATGTTTCGCGACGCTACATCCAGCACGATCTGAACGGCCATCAGACATAGCACAATGCTGCCGATGACCGTTGTTGCCGCTCCGATGCCTTTTCCAAGACGGAGCATTGGGGATCAGTTCCCGTAGCTTGCAAAATCTACGTCAGCCCAGATCGTCTGGTAACGCAGCTCTGCAAGCTCTTCGGCTGAAGTAACCTCTTCAACAAGTCCTTCCCACTTTATCAATAGCGCTTCATAGCGCGCCACTTTGGTTGCGGCATCTGTCACACCGCGCTCGGTAAGGGTGGCCACCACACTCGCCATATGCGCATCCCGAATTTCGTCACCTTTGGCGATAAATTCAGCATCTGGTGTGATGAACGTAATGCCCGCTTCACGCGCCACAGCCTCGGCCTCAACCGCGGTATCCCGCCACGAGTAAACACCGATAGCCTGTGCAAATTGCGACGCATGCGCCAATGCATCCCGGTCTTCCGTGCTCATGCGGCTCCAAAGAATTTGGCTTACGTTGGTCATGGCCGCCGCGTTAAACACGCCTTTGTCGACCAGCGTTACCGAAGAAACCACATCATATAGTTGCGCGTTTTTCAGATCCCCTACAGAGGAATAGGTCGCATCAATCACACCAGAACTTAGCGCTTCAAATAGCTCGCTTGATGGCATTTGCACCGGCTCGGCCCCCATGCCTTCAACGAAGCGGGTAAAAACTGAACCCGCAGTTCTAATCCGCAAGCCTTGCAAATCTTCCAGCGAATTTATCTCGACTGAAGACAGAAACTGGTAGTTGGTGGTGGAATCATTCCCGAGGAACACTTGGCCATTTGCCGCAAATTCAGCCACACATTGCGCACAGGTCGCAATATATTCGGTTACCGCCGAAGAGATCGCGCGGTTATCAGAGCCAAGCATCGACATTTCAGCCACGAGGCCGCTTTCCACGTAATCTGCCGCAAAATAAGGCATAATGATCGGGCCCATATCAGACACGCCATCGCGCAGGCCGGTGTTCATTTCGTTCGGGGCCAGCAGGCCAGACGGGGTGTCGATACCGGTCCAGCGGCCATCTGTGAATTCGGATAATTTTTCAAACAGCACCGGATAACCATCGGTTGCCAAAACATGGTTTGGCCCAAAAGAGCTCGTGGTCCGGATGGTTTCAGCGGATGCGGCGGATGCGGCGAGGGCGACAAGCGAGGTCGCGAGTAGTAGATGTTTCAATTTTCTCTCCCAATGCGCAGTTTTTTGCGCGGTCTATTTCAGTCATGTCAGGCGGGTTTCGCCTGCACAGCTCATGATGTTAGGTTTTTGATTTACGCCGCCATGTGCTTCCCTCCCTCCCCGGTGCAAGCAGTGCATTTATTAATATAACTTATATTAATTGCTATATTGCATGTATTTTATGCATGTAGTTTATGGTGGTTCTTCATGCGCACCCCATCCTCAAATCATTGATGCATATAAGGTTGCAGGATTAACGCCGAGGCGCTCCACATGCGCCGAAAGTGCTTTGATCCGCGCAGGATCACGATGGTTTTCGGCCGAGGCACTGAACCGTGCCCAGACCAGCAAAACCATCAGCTCAGACGTCAGCTTCATGAAGGCATAGCCAAATTCCGACGGGTCTTTTTCCGCCAATATTTTGCTCTTCGCCGCGGCCCAGAGGGCGTAACATGCGGCCAGGTTTTCCGATTTATGCGTGGCAATTTCTGTTTCAACAAACCCGGTAAACGCCTTGGCAAATTGGCCACCTTTGTAGCCAAGTAGCCGGGTCACCAGCGCTTGGGCGTGAATGCCGTTGGCGCCTTCATAAATCGCTGAAATCCGGGCATCGCGGTAGGTTTGCTCAATACGGTATTCTGTCAAATATCCGTATCCGCCAAGCACTTGCATGCCCAGCTCCGCGGCTTTCATTCCGGCCTCTGTACAATAAACTTTGGCAACCGGCGTCAGAAACTCCACCAAATCGGGGTTTTCACCCGTTTCCATTATGACCAGAATAATGTGCGCCAAAGCGCGGCTGGTTAGCGCCAAGGTATCAATCTCGCTGATCATCCGGCGTATATCGGCGTGTTTATCTAGAGTTACCGGCGCACCATCCGGCCCGCGGCCTTGCACGCGCTCGGCGGCATAGGACGATGCAATGTCATACGCGCGCGCTGCATGTGCTGTGCCTTGCAACGAAACATCAAGCCGCGCGTGGTTCATCATGGTGAACATGGCTTTCAGCCCTTCACCCTCCCCGCCAATCAGCTCCGCGTCGGCAGCGTCAAAGGCAAGCTGGCAGGTGGGCGAAGCATGTAAGCCCATTTTTTCTTCGATACGGGTCACGGAAACACCGTTGCGACTGCCATCTTCCCGGTTGGACCGGCATAAAAACAGCGATAACCCGCGCAGGCCGTTATCGCCGGTGCGCGCAAGCACCAGATGCAAAATCTTTTGGCTCAGGTTCTGGTCTCCGCCCGAGATAAATATCTTCTCTCCGGTTATCGCCCAGCCCTCAGCGGCAGGCACCGCTTTGCAGCGGATATTGGAAAGATCAGACCCCGCAGCTGGCTCAGACAGGCACATGGTGGCCAAACAATCGCCAGATACCAAGGGCGGAATTAGCCGCGCTTTTTGGGCGGTGGTGCCAAAGTTTTCAAGCGTACGGATAGCGCCCGGCACCAACCCTGTCACCATTTGAAGGCTTTGCGAGGCGCCGGAAAATATTTCGCTTGTGACCGCCAAAATGGCAGCACCCTGACCCTGCCCTCCGTGTTCTTCAGGGGCCGTCAGGCCAGACCAGCCTTGCTCATTATAGCTGGCAAACACCTCTGCCAACCCATCAGGCATGATCACCCGGCCATTTTCAATCCGGCAGCCTTGCGCGTCGGCAGGCTCATCCAAGGGCGCAATTTCACCCTCGGCAAAGGCTGCAAAGTGGCGCGCAATCTCGGCGCTGAAATCTGCATCCCAGTCCGGAATACGGCCAGCACCGGCAATTTCATTGAGCGAAAAGAGGATATCTTCGACAGGGGCGACAAACGGCTTCATATCAGCTCAACCCCAGCAATTTTGCGGCTGTATTTTTGATGATATCTGGGCGAATTTCGTCTTTTATGGCGATTTTTTCAAAGTCGGCAAGCCAGCGCTCGGGGGTGATCATTGGCCAATCAGACCCAAACAAAACTTTTTTGCGCAGTATAGAGTTGCAATATTTCACCAGAATTTCCGGGAAGTACTTTGGCGACCAGCCGCTTAGATCAATGTAAACATTGGGCTTGTGTTGTGCGACCGCAAGCGCCTCTTCTTGCCAAGGGAAAGACGGGTGCGCGAGGATAATCCGCATATCGGGAAAATCCACGGCAACGTCATCCATATACATTGGGTTAGAGTATTTCAGCCGCATACCATTGCCGCTGCGCATACCGCTGCCAACGCCGGTTTGTCCGGTATGAAAAAGAGCAATGCCGCCCGCGTCGGCAATCGCCTCATAAAGATCATAGGCCATGCGATCATTGGGATAAAACCCCTGCATGGTCGGGTGGAACTTGAAGCCTTTAATGCCAAAATCGTTGATCAGCCGCCGCGCTTCCCGCGCGCCCAGCTTGCCCTTATGTGGATCAATCGAGGCAAAGGGGATTAACACGTCCGAATTTTTATCAGCCAGCTCAGCGACTTCTTCATTTTTGTAGCGGCGGTAGCCGGTTTCGCGCTCTGAATCGACAGGGAAGATCACGGCCGCGATGTTTTGCTCGCGGTAATGCGCCGCTGTTTCTTCGATGGTCGGCGGGTGTGACCACGGCGCGCGAAAATACTTTGCCATGGTGGATTGCAGGTCATCGTAGCCGTCATCTGCATGGCAGCCGCAGGGTTCTTCGGCATGGGTATGGAAATCAATCGCTTTGATTTTGTTCAGGTCTATCACGTTATTTTCCTTTAAATCTTGATCACAGTAGGATCGTTGGCGCTATAGAGCCGCGCGAGCAGGGCTGCGCGCTGCGCCAGAATTTTCCGAAAGTTCAGATTGCCTTTGGCCGTCACTTCGCCCGCCACCAACGAAGGCGCTTCACTAAGCACCATGGCCCGCGCCACACGTGTGGACGAACCGGTGTGCTGCGCTGCGCGGGCGCTTAACCGTTTGGCAAGCTCCGCGGCCAATGCGGGGCAAACAACCGCGCCATTTTTAATCGCCGAAATATCAAAGCCGGCGTCGTTAACCGCCTCAACATCAGGAAAGATAAAAACGCCGATTTCGCCGCGATCATGGCCCGTAACCACCACTTCAGCAGCTAAGGGCGCCAAGCTGGCCAGCATTTCTATGCGAATTGCCGTCGCCCGCACCCAGGTGCCGGTCAGCAATTTGAAGTCGTCCGATATCCGGCCATCAAACCGAAGGCCAAGCTCTGGTTTGGCCTCATCAACGTATTTCATCGCGTCGCCGGTAATAAAGAACCCTTCGTCGTCAAAGCTCTCGCTGGTTTTTTCGGGGTTGTTAAAATAGCCCGGCATTATATTTGGGCCCTTAACGCGCGCCTCATAGCGCAGCTCTTCGTTCGGGATCAGCTTAACCGTTACGCCATTTAGCGGCACACCCACGATACCCGAGCGCTCGATCGGCTGGTGTTGCAAAAGGCAGGCAGGGGCGGTTTCTGTCAGGCCCCAACTTGAGGTCATAAGCGGCACAGAACCCCGCACCTCCATGGCCATTCCCTCAAACCCTTCCCACACATCTTGTGGCAAAGACGCCCCGGCATAAAACACCATATCAAGGTCGGCAAAAAAGCTTTTGCGCAGGGTTTCATCCTGTTTCAACGCCCCGAGCAACATGGAAAACCCGATAGGCACATTAAAGGCCAGCGTGCCTGTCATCAGGGCCAGGTTTTCGAGGGTGCGGCCAAAGGCGGCTTTGGTCGGCTTACCATCATCAATATAAAGGCTGCCACCATTGGAGAGCATCATATTAAAGTTCTGGTTGCCGCCAAACACATGGTTCCATGGTAGCCAGTCCATCAGGCGCGGGGGTGTGGCGCGCAAAAATGGCAAAGCATCGCTGACCTGCGTTTGGTTTACGCACATCATTCGCTGCGTTGTGAGCACACCCTTTGGGTTGGAGGTAGACCCCGAAGTCATCAGGATTTTGGCCACGGTGTCCGGCCCGACCAGCGCATTGGCGGCGTCGATATCCACGCCGCTATCCCCCTTGAGCAAAGCCTCGAATGTGGTCATGCCAGCGGTGGCGCCGCGGCTGGCCACAATCTCTATGCCGTTAAGCGCCGGAAGCGTGAGCGCATCGGCATATTGCACCGCATCCACCACATAAGCCATCGCCGGCTTCACCAGCTCTATCACGTCTTGCAAGCGGCCATGCGCACCGGGAATAAGCGAATACTGCTCGGCCACAGGCACCGTTGGCACCCCGATATACTGCGCGGCGAGCAACAAAAGCCCATGGTCTACGCCGTTGCCGGACATCACAATAATTGGCGTGTTGGCATTCAGCCCACGGCCCTTGAGGGCAGCGGCAATGGCCCGCACCTTTTGTAAAGTCGCGCCATAAGTTTCACTGCGCCAGCCCGCACCATCGCGCTCAGCCAAAAACACCACATCGGGGGTTTTGGCGGCCCAATGATGCACCCAGTCAGACGTTTTTTCCGCGACCGCGCCCAGTGTGCCGGTGGAGCGATAAATGATGGTACCATCCGCACGCCGCTCCTGCGCCACTTTATGTGGTGCATATTTTCCCTGAAGTTCCATATTCATCGTGCCCTCGCGCGCCGCTCAACTTGGCGCAGCGTCTCAATAAGCTTCAGGGTTTCCGGATCATCCAGATCTCCGAATATCTTGGTTTCGTGGGCTTTCACGGCCCGCAATGCGTTTTCATAGAGCTGCCGTCCGGGAAGGGTGGCAACCAGCGCATACGCGCGGCGGTCACTTATCAGCCGCTCGCGGGCGATAAGGCCACGGCGCTCAAGTTCGTCAATGATGATCACAAGATTGGGCCGTTCAACGGCCAGCGCCTCGGCCAAATGTGATTGCCGCAAACCCGGATTATCGACAATTAGGATCAGCGCGGAATAGGTCATCATCCGAAGGTCAAACTGCTGAAGCACCTGCACAAGGTCCGCCTGCACCTCGTTAAAGGCCCGCTTCATATTATAACCCACCAGCTTACGAAGGGTTTCATCCGACACTTTGCCGCTAAAATCTTCGCGCATCTCGGTCTTCTTTTTGCCAGTTACCATAATATCACCTAAACTCCGGAGTGCGTTTTTCCAGGAATGCGGCCAAGCCCTCAACCGCATCGGGGCTGGTTTGGGTAAGGGCGGCACACAGGCTTTCTGTAAAAAGCCCATCGGCTTTGGACATATCTTCAATGCGCGCCAAAGCTTGAATCATGATATAGTTCGAAAGCGGCGCGTTCTTCGCAATGTTGGCCGCCATTTCGTAGGCCCGCGTTAAGGCTTCGCCTTCGCCAACCGCATAGTGCGCCAGCCCGAGCGCCAAACCCTCTTCGGCGTTATACTTGCGGCCAGAGAGCATCATTTCAGTCATCCGGTCAGCGCCCAAAATCCGCCCGACCCGCACGCTTGCGCCTCCGCCTACAAAAATGCCACGCTTGCCTTCAGGTAGCTGGAATATCGTTGAAGGCTCTGCAATGCGCACATGGGTCGCGGCTGCCAGCTCTAGCCCGCCACCAATAACCGCGCCAAACATCGCCGAAACCACCGGCAAACCGCCAAACTGGATGCGCTCCATGACGCTGTGCCAATTACGCGAATGGCGCATTGTGCCCTCTGCGTCCCGCGCTACATGCTCTGAAAGGTCAAGCCCCGAGCAAAAATGCCCCTCGGTGCCGGTCAAGACAACCGCCTTAACCTCCGCAGGGGGCGCCACAAAAAAGGCGGAAATTTCGGCCAGCAAGCCATCACACATGGCATTCCGCTTATGCGGGCGGTTCATGGTCAGGGTGGCGATCCCGTCCTGAATGTCGATATTCAAAAATTCTTGTGGCATATTATACTTTCAACGAGGAGGAAGGCGCACAGCCCCATCCAGACGGATGGTTGTGCCGTTTAAAAACGGGTTGGTTACAATTTGCTCGACCAGCTGCGCATATTCATCTGCATGGCCCAGCCGAGACGGAAACGGGATTGTCGCCGAAATGGCTGTGCGCACATCGTCCGGCAGGGTTTCGGTCATTGCGGTTTCAAACAAGCCGGGGGCGATGGCCATAACACGAATGCCACTGCGAGAAAATTCGCGCGCTGCCGGAAGACACAGCGACGCAATCGCCCCCTTTGAGGCCGCATACGCCGCCTGCCCCAGCTGGCCATCCTGCCACGCCACCGATGACGTGTTAATGATCACACCGCGCTCGTTGCTGTCGCCAACCGGCTCTAGGTCTGCCATGGCGCGGGCGGCGTGGCTCATCACAAAATAGGTGCCAAACAGATTGACCTGAAGGGTCTTGGTGAACACATCAGTTGAGAGCTTACCCTCGCGGCCAACAATCCGGGCTGCAAGCCCGATACCGGCGCAGCTAACCGTAATGCGAGGGGCAGACCCCAGCTTGTCTATCGCTTGGTTAAATGCAGCTTCAACAGCGGCCTCATCACTCACATCAGCTTGAACAGCCACGCCGCCAATGCTGTCAGCCACCGACTGCGCCCGCGCAAGATCAAAATCCAGAATCGCAACTTTTGCGCCAAGCCCGGCCAGCCTACGGGCGGTTGCTGCGCCAAGGCCACTGCCACCACCGGTAACCAGCGCTGTTTGTTGGGCTATCTGCATCTTTTAGGCTCCACAGTTTAGGTACTTTTCATAATGGTTATAAAATATAACTATAACTTTAGTCAAGTAGGATTTTTTTTGAAGCCGGCTATACGCGCCTCTGAATTGATGGAAAATCAAACTCGGGGCCACGGAGCGTGGCGAATCATCGCGCTGGCTCTGCCGCAATACATTCCGGAGTATTGTTGAAAAGTTGTAATCGCCGGCAGCGTTGAATATCAAAATCGCACTTCATGCGGCATTAAAAGGATAAATATAGCCTGCCGTATAGTTTGCGGCAGAACCCCAGCGCTTGCACTTTATCCGAAAATATGGCTTTGTGTGCGCCAACTTTGGCACAGCACATGAGGCCCCAATGGCAGACCTGTTTACCTTCGCAAATTTCGCCAACCTTGGCGTTCTTATTTTCCTGCAAGCCGTTCTTGGATTTGATAACTTGCTTTATATCTCTATTGAGTCCCGCCGCGCGCCGCTGGAAGACCAAGCCCGTGTGCGCAAGCTTGGTATTCTTATCGCCGTGGGCCTGCGTATTGTGCTGCTCTTTGTGATGATGCAGCTCATTGAGCTGCTCGAAGCGCCGTTTTTCAGCATTAACTGGACGGGCATCATTGAAGGCAGCTTCAACTTCTCCGTTATTGTCTTCCTGTTTGGCGGCGCGTTTATCATGTATACAGCGGTGAAAGAAATCAGCCACCTGCTCGCCATAGAGCATATTGAAAACCCCCTTGAGCCGCAAAAGCAAAAATCTGCGGCCGCCGTCATTACCATGATCGTATTCATGAACCTGATCTTCAGTTTTGACTCGGTGCTCTCAGCGCTGGCCATCACCGATGTGTTTATCATACTCGCCATCGCCATTCTGGTTTCAGGCATTGCGATGATGCTACTGGCCGATGCCGTAGCCGAATTCATCAAGAAAAACCGCACATATGAGGTGCTTGGCCTGTTTGTGCTGCTCATCGTAGGTATTGTGCTGCTTGGGGAGGGCGGGCATGAGGGCCACCTCAAATTGTTTGGCTACGCGGTTCAACCGCTTGATAAAACAACCTTTTACTTCTCGATCGCAGTGCTTTTTGTGGTGCAGGCCATCCAGTCCAAATTCCAGAAAAAGCTGGCGACGCAGCGTAAGCACGAGGTGGATGACTAGAAATGCGTTACCTTTGGCTCTATATTGAGGCAAGGACGCGCAACCAAGTGGAGACATTATGTCTGAGAAAACCATTCAACGCATTGGATACTGGGTGCTGCTCGCCCTTATTTGGACGGTCTCAGCAGGCGCACACGGGTGGATCTCCTGATGAGCGCACAGCGTTTTCGCGGGGATCATAGCCCCGAGGGCAAACAGGGTGAGCCGCATATTGAGGCCTGCAAACCTGCCAAAATAAAGCTACGCAAAAAGCCCGGTGGCTTTGCGCTTACGCTAATGTTTCTGACCCCCTTCCCGCTGCTGCTGGAAGGCTTCAGCCAAATATCAAACGCCTCGCCTATTGGCGCGGCCACTTCATTTGGCACCTACGCGCTTTTTGTGCTGGCCGCGTGGACACTGCGCGAGGGCCTTCAGGCCGAGGCCGCTTATAACGAGCGCAAAATTGCCCGCCCGCGGATGTTTCCCCGCAAGCTGATAGCGGCAGGGCTTTCCGGCACGGCCGTATTTCTGGCCGCGTGGTTTGGCTGGGGGCAAAATATGTTTACCGGCATTGGCTTTGGCGTGATGGCAACGGCGGCGCATTTGGTTGCCTTTGGTTTTGACCCAATGAAGCGTAAGGGCCTGCCCGGCTTTAATGAATACGAAACCGACCGCGTGGCACGCGCCGTGGACAAAGCCGAAGCGCTTATGGCCGAGATTGAAGCCGCCGCTGCGGGCATTAATATCCGCTCGGTTGAGCGCAAGGTCAGCAGCTTGCTGGATTCGGTGCGCGAAATGCTGCGCACAGTCGAGCAAGATCCGCGTGATTTAACCCGCGCCCGCAAATATATGGGCGTTTACCTCAGCAGTGCGCGTGATGCGACTATCAAGTTTGCCGAGCTGAACGAGCGCTCAAAGGACACCGTATACCAGGCCGAATTTGTAGCGCTGATTGCCAACCTTGAAACAAGTTTTAAAGGCGAGCGCCAGCTTATGCTGCAAGACAACCAGTCCGACCTCGATATAGAAATCGAAGTGCTGCAAGAGAGATTACAAAACGAAGGCCATGTGGCCAAAGATTAGACCCCAAGGAGAATTTTATGACTGAAGATGTGCGCCTAAAGGCCGAAACAAGCCTCAAAGAAGTAGAAGCCGTGACCGCCGTTCTTTTGCCCGAAGTTAAAGGCGACCTGATCGTGGTGGACCAAGCCGACGCCGCCGAAAAGGCCGCGATTGAAAGCGCGATGGCTGAGCTTGACATGGGCAACACCCAGTCGATCATCCGTTTTGGCTCCAAAGCCCAAGCCGAACTACAGGTTATTTCGCAAGAAATGCTGGCCGGTGTACGCAACAAAGATACCGGCCCCGCAGGCGATGCCCTGCGCGCCATGGTGACCTCAATTCGCGGGTTTTCCAGCAGTGAGCTGGACCCGAACCGCCAGCGCAGCTGGTGGGAAAAGCTTTTGGGCCGCGCCAAGCCTGTGGCCATGTTTATGGCCAAATATGAAGAGGTGCAGGACCAGATTGACAAGATCACCGAGGAGCTTTTGGGGCATGAAACCGTGCTGCTGAAGGATATCAAATCCCTCGACAAGCTCTATGAAAAGACCCTCGATTTTTACCACCAACTGGCGATTTATATCGCGGCTGGTGAGGAGAAGCTCAAGGTTTTGGACGCGGTGGATATCCCCGCTATGGCCAAGATCGTGGAGGATGCGCCAGAGGATGATCGCGTAATCCGCGCACAAGAACTACGTGATATGCGCTCTGCCCGTGATGACCTAGAGCGCCGCGTGCATGACCTGAAGCTCACCCGCCAAGTGACCATGCAGTCGCTGCCATCTATCCGGCTTGTGCAGGAAAATGACAAATCTCTGGTCACGAAAATCAACTCCACACTGGTAAACACCGTGCCGCTTTGGGAAACCCAACTGGCGCAATCCGTGACCATTTCACGCTCACGCGACGCGGCTAAAGCGGTGCATGAGGCCAATAACCTGACCAACGAGCTGCTCAAATCCAACGCGGCTAACCTGAAAATGGCCAACAAAGAAATCCGTGAAGAAATTGAGCGCGGGATCTTTGATATTGATGCCATCAAGCAAGCCAATGCCGACTTGATCGAGACGATCGAAGACAGCTTGCGCATTGCGGATGAGGGCAAAGCCAAGCGGGTAGAGGCCGAGAAAGAGCTGAAAGCCATGGAGGCCGAGTTGGCAGCCACGCTTTCCTCCGCCAAGGCCAAAGATACCTCGCTGGGCCACAACCTCGGCACTGCCACCGACTAATGCGCTGGCGCACTATATCAGCGGTGCTGGCCCTCGCGGCCTGCGCCGACCCCGTGCCGGCACCCCCGGCGCTTTCCTTCGATCTGGGCACATATTATGCCGCCACCGAGGCCGAAATTCGCGCCCAAGGCGGATTGCGCACCGAATATGCCCCCACCGATGCCCCCTTCACAAAAGACGACCTCGCCCGCAACTTCATGCGCATCGCGCTGTTTGACGAATACCAAACCGTAAACGGCCACTTTGTGGTCGGGGAATCCCCCTCAAACCTGCGCCGATATGACCGCCCCGTGCGTGTGCGCGTGGTAAACGGCGCCAGCACCCCTGAATCTGACGCGCAGTTTAATACCGCCGCCGTGGCCCAATACACCCGCCGCTTGGCGCGCATAACCGGCCTTGATATGCGATATGCCAATGATGGTGAGCGCGCCAATATGGTTGTGTTTTTCCTCAGCCGTGCCGAGCAGCCCCGCATGGCCCAGCAGCTTGGCCGATATGTAGGCGCCCCGCCGCGCGAAGTGGAAGCCGCGTTTGCCAATACCCAAGTGGACGTGCTCTGCGCCGCCTTTTCGCTTTCCAATGAGCGCACGCCTGATAGCTACGACTCGTCGGTGATCCTGATCAAATCAGAGCATTCCATTGCTCAGCGCAATGCCTGTGTGATGGAAGAAATGGCGCAAGCCCTCGGCCTGACCAATGACAGCCGCGCCGCCCGCCCCTCGATCTTTAATGACGACGAAGAGTTCGCTGCGCTCACACATCATGACGAGCTATTATTGCGAATTCTTTACGACCCGCGCCTGCATAGCGGTATGCCGCCCAATGTGGTTCGCCCGCTGCTTTCCACAATTATCAACGATATTTGGTGACAAATTCATTGTCTGAACCCGCTAGAGTGCTTAAGTTAAGCCTAGCAATTTATTTTTAGGAGGTCCCGCATGGGCATTTTTGATTTTTTGGGTGGCGAATTTATTGATGTCATCGAGCATACCGATGATACAGACGATACACTCGTTTGGCGTTTTGAGCGCCGCGGTAACGAGATAAAATACGGCGCCAAGCTTACTGTACGTGAGGGGCAAGCGGCGGTATTTATCCACGAAGGCCAGCTGGCCGATGTGTTTTACCCCGGCATGTATATGCTGGAAACCAACAATATGCCGCTGATGACCACCCTGCAAAGCTGGGATCACGGTTTTAGCAGCCCGTTTAAATCAGAAATTTACTTCATTAACACCACGCGGTTCCAAGACCTTAAGTGGGGCACTAAAAATCCGATTATGTGCCGCGACCCTGAATTTGGCGTTGTGCGTATTCGCGCCTTTGGCAGCTATTCCATTCGGGTATCTGACCCGGCCACATTTATGCGCGAAATTGTTGGCACTGATGGCGAGTTCACCACCGACGAGATTTCATCGCAAATCCGCAATCTGATTGTGCCGCGCTTCACCAACACCGTGGCGAGCAGCAAAATTCCGGTGCTGGATATGGCCGCGAATATGGAAAGCCTGAGCCAGATTATTGAGGAGCAGGTGTCTCCACAAATGGCTGAATATGGCCTCGAAATGCCGATGTTTTTGATCGAAAACATCTCGCTGCCCGCCGCCGTCGAAGAGGCGATGGACAAGCGCACCAGCATGGGCGTGGTGGGTGATTTGCATAAATTCACCCAATATGCCGCCGCTGAAGCCATGGGCGATGCCGCCAACAACCCCAATGGCGGAGGCGGCATGGGCGCTGGCCTCGGTATGGGTATGGGCATGGCAATGGCGCAAAACATGGCCGGCACTATGGCCCAGCCAGCGGCCGCAGCCCCACCGCCGCCACCGGTTGAAACCGTGTGGCACATCGCCGAAAACGGCGTAACCACTGGCCCGTTTTCGCGGGCGGCTCTTGGCCGTATGGCAGCTGACGGCAAGCTGAAGCGGGCAACCACCGTGTGGTCAGCTGGCCAAGACGGCTGGAAACCAGCGGGCGATATTTCCGAACTGGCACAACTGTTTAACACAGCGCCACCCCCACCACCGCCGCCTGCATAAAAGCTTGCAGCTCTCCCTTAAATCCGCATACTGCCCCGAAACCTAACCATTTCGGGGCTTTACTATGTCTGATGATCAAATCGAAACATCTGAGGAGTTCCGCTTTCCCTGTGGCGAATGTGGCTCTGAAATGCGCTTTGACCCCGAGGCCAACAAGCTAAAATGCGCATATTGCAGCCATGAGCAAGATTTTGATGGCGAAGGCGAAACCGGGCTTGCGAATACCGAGCTGGATTTTAAAGCCGCGCTTAACAATGAGCTCCCTGAGGAGGACATGGAAGAGAACCGCGTCACCGATTGCTCCAATTGCGGCGCGCAGGTGGAATTTGAGGGTGAGACTTATTCCAAAGAATGCCCCTTTTGCGCCAGCCCGATTGTGGTGGAGCCGCGCACCAGCAAACAGATAAAACCCAAGGGGGTGATGCCCTTTGTCCTGTCAGAAGACAAAGCCCGAGACGAGATGACCAAATGGCTTAGCAAGCTGTGGTTTGCCCCAGGAAACCTACAGGAATATGCTCGTAAGGGCCGGAAAATGCAGGGTATTTATGTGCCTTACTGGACGTATGATGCGCAATCCGAAAGTGATTATGCTGGCCAGCGCGGCACACATTATTATGTGACTGAGCGCTACACGGCCACAGAAAACGGCAAAAGTGTTAGCAAAACACGGCAAGTGCGGAAAACCCGCTGGCGTCGGGTGTCTGGGCATGTCTCAAAATGGTTTGATGATATTTTGGTGCTGGCCTCGAAATCCCTGCCCAAGCGCTTTACCGATAAGCTAGCCCCGTGGGATCTTTCGGCTCTGAAAGACTATAGCCCAAGCTATATCGCGGGCTATAGCGCCGAGGCCTACACGGTTGAGTTGGGCGAGGGCTTCACCGAAGCCGAAGCCATTATGGAAAGCGAAATCCGCACCTTGGTGCGGCGTGATATCGGCGGGGATGACCAGCGGATTAACGCACTCAACACCACTCTGAGCGCCCTCACTTTCAAACATGTGCTGCTGCCTATCTGGCTGGCCGCCTACAAATACCAAGGCAAAACCTATCGCTTTGTTGTGAACGGCCAAACCGGCAAGGTCAAAGGCGAGCGCCCTTGGTCAAAAGGCAAGATCGCGTTAGCGGTGCTGGCGGGGGTGGTTATTATTGTCGGCGGAGTGCTCATCGCACAAGCGATGAAATAGGCCGACACTGAATGTGTGCATGGAGTATACTATTCAAACGGCGGCACTCACAACTCACCCCATGCACATAGCCACTTTGTCACGTATTTTAGACAAGACTATGTCGAAATATGGCTTTTTTGTGTAAAATGCTGTCTGTTTGACGTTTTATCTGGAACAATCCAAATAAGATAAATACAGCCAGTAGTTGAGTAAGCTGAGTGTGTGCGCATGCAGGGCGAAACTGAGAACACGGCGGCACTGACTAAAATGCCCTGCATACACACTAATCTTATACAACATTTTGTGCAAAATAGGTGGAAAATTTGCTATTAAATGTGTTTACCATAAATCGGATCAAAGGCCATTTGAACACTGTACGCCAAGAATTTGAAATTAAAGAACAAACCATCATCTCGTGGCGCCATTATTTTCCGACTCATCCACCCAGCCATGACGATAGTCAGGGGAAGCTATCACTCCTGAAACATTGATTCACTAAGTCTTAACGTTTTTAACTACCTTTTCGAATCGCTTCGTATTCACCTTTGATCAAACATCGCCTTAAAATGGTTGATGGTGAGGGGTGGTTCATCCAGTTCCGCTGCATTTTGCGCCATAATTTCTTCCTTATATGCCGATTGTGTTCTGTCGCCATACCAGTTCAATTCAGCATGGCGCTCAGCGTCACGATCAAACAAAATGTAAGAGCAGCCAAGACGCAAAGCCAGTTCATAACAATCGATGATATCATTTGGATATGGCGCGCCAGACACCGATCTCTCATCCGCGTCCCGCACATCAATAAACCAGCCATAGCTGCTGCCTTTTACCGCGAAGGGCAGCGAGCAGGGTTTTCCCACGAAAAAATTACGCGAGTCTTCACCCATTCGTTTTCGGGAATCATCCGTCAAATGCCCGGTAGAAATATCCAACATATTTTGCACAAAAAGTGACATGCGCATCCCTTTGGTTGCCGCCATTACACCGCAAAGATCAAGCAAAATGGTAAGCACACCGTTAATAATTTCCCGCAACCCCGCCGAAATAAACCAAGGCTTTTCTGCAAAACTGCTACAAAGTTTAGGCTTTCCGCGGCTATCCCTTGACGAAGCCGGTATTGCGCGGCATGTGAACCCCATGTTGATATATAAAATATTCCGCGCTGATGAATGGCGCTCGTTGCAAACCGAGGGCGAGACCCTTGGCGCTCCGATTGATCTTGCAGATGGCTATGTCCATTTTTCTACGGCCTCGCAAGCGGCAGAAACCGCCGCAAAGTATTTCGCGGGGGTTGGCGGCCTCATGTTGCTTGCGGTGGACGCCGACAAATGCACACCCATAAAGTGGGAGGTTTCACGCGGGGGGGCACAATTTCCGCACCTTTACCGCGCTTTGAAGCTTACAGATGTTCTTTGGGCCAAGCCGTTGCCATGTGAGGGCGCGGGCCATATCTTTCCGCCTGAAATGAAATGAAGGCTACATTACAAAAACTGGCCCTGCCCGCCCTTCACCTGTTGCCACCCGAGGCCGCGCACGGCGTGGCGCTCAAGGCATTGCGGCTGGGCCTCGGCCCGGCACACGGCCCCATCACCTCTTCGCGCCTTGCAACCAATGTGGCGGGCCTGGCATTACCAAACCCTATTGGCCTTGCCGCAGGTTTTGATAAAAACGCCATGGCGGTTGAGCCGCTTTTGCGCTCAGGCTTTGGCTTTATCGAAGTTGGCGCCGCCACGCCGCGCCCGCAGCCCGGCAACCCAAAGCCCCGCCTTTTTCGCCTAGCGCCAGATGCGGCGGCCATCAACCGCTTTGGCTTCAATAATGCGGGCATGGACTCTATTGCCAAGCGCCTTGCGCGCCCCCGCAGCGGCATTGTCGGCATTAACCTTGGGGCCAATAAAGACAGCCCAAACCGCGCAGAAGATTTTGCCCGTGTGCTAACGCGCATTGGTCCGAATGTAGATTTCGCCACCGTTAATGTATCGTCGCCCAACACCGAGCGCCTGCGAGACCTGCAAGGAAAAGACGCCCTAACGGCCCTGCTAACCGGCGTCATGGACGCCCGCGCCGCCCTTAAGGTACCGCTGCCGGTTTTCCTCAAAATCGCGCCCGATCTTGACGACATCGCCCTTGGTGAAATCGTTGAGGTGGCTCTTGAAACCGGCATTTCCGGCATTATCGCCACCAACACCACCCTCAGCCGCGAGGGCCTGCAAAGCGCCCATGCTGCTCAGGCTGGCGGGCTCTCGGGCCAGCCGCTTTTTGAGCCCTCAACCCGTGTGCTCGCCCGCCTCTCCCAGCTCACCCAAGGCGCGCTGCCCTTGATCGGCGTAGGCGGCATCAGCACCCCCGAGCAAGCTTTTGCCAAAATTCTGGCCGGCGCGAGTGCCGTTCAGCTTTACACCGCGTTGGTCTATAAAGGCATAGGTCTCGCGGCCGACCTCGCCCACGGACTAGACGCCCTAATGGCCAAAAACGGTATCGCAAACATCGCCGACGCCGTTGGCACTGATAAGGAAGCTTACTTATGACCACACAAATCTGGCATAATCCGCGCTGCTCCAAATCTCGCGAAACCCTCGCGTTATTGAAGGATAATGGCATTGAGCCAGAGGTTATTCTTTACAAGGACACGGCCCCAAGTGAGGCCGATATTCGTGCCGTGCTTGCCGCCCTAGGCAAAGCCCCGATTGAGCTGATCCGGCAAAATGATCCCGCTTTCAAAGCGCTTGGCCTTTCCAGTGCAAATGATGAAACGCTCTTAAAAGCCATGGCCGAGCACCCCGCCATTATCGAGCGCCCGGTTGTTCGCCACGCTGGCAAAGCCGCCCTCGGAAGGCCACCCGAAGCTGTGTTGAAGCTGTTCAACTAGCGCAAAAAGCCATTTTTACTGCAAATTCGGCCGCGTTTGTGTTGAAATACTCCGGATTAACAATTTCGGAGATTTGCCGTGAACCATATTCTCGCCCTGATTGGCCTTTTATTTTGCTTTATGTCACCGGTTTTTGCCGATGTTGACAAAGCAGATGTTGCGATAGAAACCGGCGAGTTTTGGGGCCTCTGGCGCTTTGCGGCCACGCGGGAAGGCGCGACCATTGGCGCTTATGACTGCGGCCAGCCATTTGACACAGAAGACGTAAATGACAACGAGATCAAATGGTACCGTGGACCCTGTAATGTGTCGTTTATTGCAGAAGATCTCGGGCTAACCCGACAGGTTTCATTCGAAATTCGCGCCGCCCATGGCATTGTCCCTGTCGTGGTAAGCCAAGCTGGCCTTTTAAGCTTAGCAAACCCAACCCCTACCATTACTATTTCGTCAAATGGGGGGACTAGTATTTTGACCATAAATTCTGCCACACTCACTTTGTCCGCAAATGGCTATAAAGGCCAATGCGGGTTTGAGTATCTGTATACGCAAAGTGGCGACAGATTTGAGAGTTGCGGCGGTCAGCCCACATATTTACCGCTTGGCACATCATGGAACCTCGTCATTGGCGGCCACCAGCTCTATCTCGTTTTTATCGGCCACGATGGCACGCCATTTCCATATTCTGTAAATGGCCACCTCTCCCCGCTTTCCCGAAATGGATCAGGCCTTATTTCGCTCACGACCATTGATGTACGCCTGACTCCCATGGTTGACACAGCTTGGAATCTCGCCGGAGCCTCACCCCCAGGCTGGGAAAACGGCATGACCCGTGGCGCCCAAACCGTAAGGCTACCGCGCTTCAGTCAGTATCGGGTTGGTGTTTTTCCATTTGACGCCACCCCTTCGGGCGCAAATTTCACCTTACGAAATAGCTGTGATAACACCGCTCAGACCCTTTACATTCCAGAATATGAGGGCATTTTTATGATTCAGCAACAGTGTGAGACGGTGCGGCGCTAGCCTCCAGAGCGGGATAATAGCGCCAGAGGGTTATGGCCCTTACCACGTCAAACAGCATAAGGGACAACCACAGCCCGTGATTACCCCAAAGCGGTAATAATACCGCCAGAAACAGCACATAAGCGAGGGTGGACTGTAGCATCGCAATGCGCATTTCACGCGTGCGGGTCGCCCCAATAAAAATGCCGTCAAACATCCAGCTGGGCAGCCCGACAAGCGGGAAAGCCACCATCCACCAGAGGTATCTTAGCGACTCAGCCCGCACGGGCTCTGCTGTGGTCATCACCGCAATCAGCCAAGGGCCAAACAGTGCGAAAAACACGGTTAACAGCACCGCGCCAATGAGCGCCCAATAGGTACAATACAGCACAGCGCGGCGAAGGGCTGGCCGGTTGCGCGCCCCAAATGCCCCCCCCACCAGCGTTTCCGCCGCGATAGCAAAGCCATCCAGCGCATAGGCCGTGATTTCTACAAATTGCAGCATAATCTGGTTGGCAGCCAGCGTAATATCTCCAAGCCCCGCGCCCAGAAAAAGGAAGGTCATAAAGCTTCCCATCAGCAGTATAGACCGGAACATAATATCGCTGTTCACCACCGCCATCCGCCGCAGTTTCTCTTTATCAAATATGCGCGCCCATTGCCGCCATTTATTGTCCTGAAAAGCTTGCCTACACAGAAATAACGCCAGCAACACGCCGCTCCATTCAGCGATCAGTGTGGCCACCGCCACGCCCTCTACACCATAATCAAGCCCGAGCACAAACCACAGATCGAGCGAAATATTCACGCCGTTCATCCAGATTTGCAGTATAAAAACCGCCTTGGTTTTCTCCATGCCAATCAGCCAGCCGGAAAGCGCATAAATCGAGATCGCCGCTGGTGCGCCCCAAATGCGAATGCTCATATAAGTCTGCGCCAACCCCTCGACCTCATCCGAGGCAGGAGACATCCAGAACGCCGCCCAAAAAAGCGGGATTTGTAGTGCTAAAACCCCAAACCCGGCCAGCCCCCCGATCATCAAGCCGCGCATTAACAATGCGCTCACTTCGCCGGGCTTTCCGGCCCCCCGCGCCTGCGCCACCAGCCCTGAAGTACCCATGCGCAAAAAGCCAAACAGCCAGTAAATCGCCGAAAGGATAACTGCACCAATGCCCACCGCCCCGATGGGTGCTGCCAGCCCAAGCTGCCCGATCACGCCCGTATCCACCGCGCCTAAAATAGGCACGGTGGCATTGGAAAGCACAATCGGCAGCGCAATGGTCAGCACGCGCTTATGGGTTACCTCTACACTGGCCACACTGGCCTCCAGTTTGATTGCAAAGAGTCGTGACGTTAGGTGGGTTTCACATTTTTGCCAAGCGCATTAATCAAACCAGTGGCGGCGCGGCCACCACTACATTTGCGGGAGCATCTCACACGCGCCGCGCTGCACCAACGGCGCTCGCCACAGTGCACAGCCGTTGCAGCGCGGCGCGCATACGATACTGTCAAGCCATACAAATGTTAACGCGCCGCCACCGAGGCCACGGGACTGCGCTTACGCCTCAATTTGCGGCATTAAGAAATGTCCGGTTGCCTGCGCAAACAGCTTGGTGCGGTTATCCTGCCACGCCTCCACATGCACACTGGCAAACCGCCGGCCAGAGCGGTTTACCACCGCGCGTGCATAGGCATCGCGCGGTAGGCCAGAGCGCAAATAGTCTACCGTAAAATCAATGGTTTTCGGAATGAGCTTTGGCCCCGTAGCCCCAGCTTCAAACTGTGGCCAATAGATTTGCCAGCCCAGTTCGATCTGTGCGGCGATCTCCAGAAAGGCCCCTACAGCACCGCCGTGCAAGGCGGGCAAAATCGGGTTGCCAACAAGGTGCTCGCCATAGGGTAGCGTCGCCGTCAGTTCGTCGCCCCGCCGCTCAAAGGTCACCCCCAGAAAGCCGATATAGGGGATCCCCCCCACCAAGTCTGCCAGCGCCTCATCGCGCCGTTTTTTGATCACTTGCACAGGCTCCGGCTTTTTCATCCCTTCGCCCCTTCCACCGTAAAGGCCCCGGCCGCTGCGGCCACAGGCTCGTCGCTTTCGTCGTAAGCTGTGGCCCGCACAAACGCGACCGAGCGCGTTACGCGGTAGCACTCGGCCTCGGCCCGCAGCCGCTGGCCTTTTGTGGCCGAGCGCATATAATCAATTCGCAAATCTATGGTTGCCGTGCCACCCATGCTTTGCGGATGGCTCACCACGGCGGTGCCCATGGCTGTATCCAGCAGCGCCGTTACCACGCCGCCATGCAGCACGCCGCTTTCCGGGTCTCCCACAAAGCGCTCATTGTATGGCAGCGAAAGCTCCGCCCGCCCTGAATGCACCGTGTCTACCCGCATATCCAAAGCGCGAGAGTGGGGGATCGCCGCAATGAACTGCCGGGCTATCATCGCTTTTTTATCGGTATCATTCATGAAACTGCATCCTCAGCTAATTGTGATTGCAACCATGCCAACAAACATCTTGCAATAGCCAGCGCAAATATGTATTGCAAATGAGAACCATTCTCATTTGCAGGAAGCTCCATGCATAGCGCCGCCATCACCCCTCAAGTTTCTCGCGATAAATTCGGCCCGTTTCGCAGCAAACGCCTGCCCGTTGTGCTCATCTTTCTGGCTTTGGCCTTATGGCCCGGCGGACTAGGAGAGCTCACGCGTGGCCTGATGGTAGACGCTTATACGCAGGTTGCTGCTTTTGTGGCCACCACTTTGCTCATATTTTACGGGGTTGAACGGCTGTTCAACTTCGAGTTAGGCGCGGCGTTACGCAATTCAAAAGGCTGGCAAATTCCGATTTCGGCTCTGCTCGGCGCCACGCCGGGCTGTGGCGGTGCAGTTGTGGTTGTGGCGGCGTATACCTCTGGCAATGTAAGTTTTGGTGCGGTTGTGGCCGCCCTGACCGCCACCATGGGTGATGCCGCCTTTTTGCTCATCGCCGTGCGCCCAGAAATCGCGCTCATTGTGCTGCCGATCTCACTTGCTGCGGGCATCCTCACCGGCATTATCGTTGATAAGGTGAACAAAACTGATTATCGCGGCAATGTTTCAGCCACCTGTGAGCTGGCGCCTCTTATCGGCAAAATCCGCCTGCGGGATTATGCCTATATTGCGGCCGTTATCCCCGGCCTTGCCATTGGGATCTCGCAGCTTATGCAGCTTGATCTTCACGCCACATGGGGCATTATCCTCCCAATCACCGGCTTGGCGGGCACGGCCATCGGGCTTCTTGTGTGGTCCACATCTCCAGTGCAGGCGATGACAAATGCCAAAGATGCCCCCTTTACCCGTGCGGCCGAAGAAACCAGTTTTATCGCGATTTGGGTTATCGGCGCGTATCTCGCCTATGATTACATCGTGGCCTTTAGTGGCGTAGACCTAAAAGAACTCTTTGCCTCGGTCGCGCCGTTGCTGCCCCTGATGGGCGTGCTTATCGGGCTTATTCCGGGCTGTGGGCCGCAAGTTTTGGTCACTACGATGTACGTCAACGGCCTTATTCCCTTCGCCGCCCTCATGGGTAATGCGATCTCGAATGACGGTGACGCCCTGTTTCCCGCCATCGCGCTTAACCCCAAAGCTGCGATTATGGCAACGCTTTATTCCACGATTCCCGCGGTGATCCTTGCTTATGGGTTTTATGTCTTGGCTCCCGATTTCGGGTAAGCGCTTGTGACTCAACAGATAAATTCGCACGGCGTAAGTAATTTACGTTAACGTCAACTTCCCCCCTTGAAATGTAAGTCTTTTCCTGCCATCCTTATGGTAACGAAAAGAATTTAAGGGGAGAAACTGACTATGAGCGACCCAAGATTTACCATCGGCGAAATGTGCGAGGCGTTTAGCGTAACGCCCCGCACCCTGCGTTTTTACGAATCAAAAGAGCTGCTTTACCCCCAGCGCATCGGGCAAAAAAGACTTTTCACCAAGTCTGACCGCGCCCGCCTCAAGCTCATCCTGCAAGGCAAGCGCTTTGGTTTCAGCCTTGAGGAAATCCGGCAACTGCTGGAGCTTTACAACATTGACGATCAACAAAACACGCAGCTGACCCGCACCTATGAGCTGGGCCTAGAGCGCCTTGCCGCCATGAAAGCCCAGCGTGATGAGCTAACCAACGCCATTGAAGATTTAACAGAACAGCTTAGCTGGGTCGAAACCGCGCTCAATGAGCGCCGCCTTAAAGCCGCCGAATAGGAGCATACCATGCCAATTTACACCCCCCCGCAAAAAGACATGGAATTCATTCTGCACAATGTGCTGAAAATTCACGAGTCCACCACCCCCGGCTATGACGAGCTAGAGCCAGATTTCACCAGCGCCATCCTGGAAGAAGCCGGCAAAATCGCTCGCGATGTGATGGCCCCCCTGAATGCAGTGGGCGACCGCGAAGGCTGCACGCTGGAAAACGGCGTTGTCCGCACACCTAAAGGCTTCAAAGAAGCCTTTGACACCCTGCGCGAAGGCGGCTGGACAGGCCTTGATTTGGACCCAGAATATGGCGGCCAAGGCATGCCATATGTAATAAACGCAGCTGTGGGCGAAATGCAGGCGGGCGCAAATATGTCGCTCAATATGTACCCGGGGCTGACGCACGGGGCCTATTCGGCCATTCATGCCCATGCCACTGAGGACCTAAAGCAAAAGTTCCTCCCTAAAATGGTGACGTGTGAGTGGACCGGCACCATGAACCTGACCGAGTCCCATTGCGGTACTGATCTGGGCATGTTGCGCACCAAAGCCGAGCCTTCAGGCGACGGCAGCTACAAGCTCACCGGCCAGAAGATATTTATATCGGCGGGCGAGCACGATATGGCGGATAACATCATCCACCTCGTGTTGGCCAAAATCCCCGGTGGGCCAGAGGGCGTGAAAGGCATTTCGCTATTTATCGTGCCAAAATTCCTTGTGAAGGATGACGGCAGCCTTGGCGCACGTAACAGCGTGGCTTGTGGCAACTTAGAAGAAAAAATGGGTATCCACGGCAATTCAACCTGTGTGATGAATTTTGATGCTGCCGAGGGCTATCTTGTAGGCGAGGCCCATAACGGCCTGCGCGCTATGTTTACCATGATGAACGAAGCCCGTGTTGGCGTGGGCCTACAAGGCCTGAGCCAAGCGCAAGCCGCCTATACCAACGCTGTGGAATATGCCCGCGACCGCCTTCAAGGCCGGGCCGTAACCGGCACGCAAAACCCCGATGGCCCCGCTGATCCGCTGATCGTACACCCCGATATTCGCCGCGCGCTAATGGACCAAAAAGCCTTTATCGAAGCTGGCCGCGCGTTCTTGCTATGGGGCGCCACGATGATAGATGCCCACCACCGCAGCGACGACAAAGCCGCCAATGGCCTTGTTTCCCTGCTCACACCCGTGATGAAGGGCTTCCTCACCGATAAGGGGTTTGAATGCACTGTGCAGGCCCAGCAAATTTTCGGCGGCACTGGCTATATTGAAGAGCAAGGCATGAGCCAATTTGTGCGCGATGCCCGCATTACCATGATCTATGAAGGTGCCAACGGCGTGCAAGCGCTTGACCTTGTGGGCCGCAAGCTGGGCTCCGGTGGCGGCAAAAACGTGATGGCGTTTTTTGACCTAATCAAAGAATTCATCAAAGATAATGCCGAAAACGAGGTACTAAAGGATGACTTTCTAGAGCCGCTGAAGGCCGCCAGCAAAGACCTACAAGCCGCCTCGATGTTCTTTATGCAGCACGGCATGAAAGACCCGAATGCCGCGCTGGCTGGCTCCACCGATTTCCTCCACCTGTTTGGCCACACCTGCCTTGGCCTAATGTCGGCGCAAATGGCAAAGGCGGCCCAAGAGGCGCTGGATGCGGGCACAGCTGACGAAAAATTCATGCAAAATAAGCTGGTCACCTGCCGCTATTATATGCAACGCTTGCTGCCAGAAACCGGCCTGCGGCTGGCGCGCATCACCAGTGGTGCCACCCCCGTAATGGCCCTTGCCGCCGAGGATTTTTAACGTATGAGCTTCACCAATCTGCCCTCCCCGTGGATGACCGACGAGCATAAAATGCTCGAAGAAATGACCCATTCTTTCTTTCAGGAAAAGTGGCAGCCAAAATATGCAAAATGGCGCGCGCAGGGGCAGATGGACCGTGACAGTTGGTATGAAGCCGGCGAGCTCGGCCTGCTCTGCGCCTCCATCCCCGAGGAATACGGCGGCGCGGGCGGTGATTTTGGCCATGAAGCCGTGATTTATATGGTGGCCGCGCGCGAGAACCTCGCGAGCTGGGGCAATGGCATTCATTCCGGTATCGTTGCGCATTACATTCTGGCCTATGGCACCGAAGAGCAAAAACAGCGCTGGTTGCCAAAAATGGCCACCGGAGAGCTGGTGTCAGCGCTGGCCATGACCGAACCTTCGTGCGGGTCAGACATACAGCGGATAAAAACCCGCGCGGTGAAAGACGGTAATACCTACCGCTTAAACGGGGCCAAAACATTCATCACCAACGGCCAACACGCGGACCTAATATTGGTGGCGTGTAAAACCGGCGACGATGAAGGGGCCAAGGGCATCTCACTGATCATGCTGGAAACGAAGGGCGCCAAAGGCTTCACCCGCGGCCGCAACCTCGACAAAATCGGCCTGAAATCAGCCGATACCTCAGAGCTGTTTTTTGACAATGTAGAAATTCCGCCTGAAAACCTACTTGGCACCGAGGAAGGCCAAGGCTTTTACCAGATGATGAGCCAGCTCCCACAAGAGCGCCTGATCATCGGGGCAAGTGCCGTGGGTGCCATGGAAGCCGGTGTGGCGATGACCATTGAATATTGTAAAGAGCGCGAGGCTTTTGGCGGCCCGCTCACACAATTCCAAAACACTCGGTTTAAGCTGGCCGAAGCCAAAACCAACACCGTGATCGCCCGCACGTTTTTCGATAGCTGCCTGTCAGCCCACCTCGCCGGCACTCTTACAGTCGAAACCGCCGCAATGAGCAAATATTGGCTAACAGACTTGCAATGCAAAGTGCTGGACGAATGCCTGCAGCTGCATGGCGGTTATGGCTATATGATGGAGTATCCGATTGCCGAAATGTGGACAGATGCCCGCGTGCAACGCATTTATGGTGGCACTAACGAGATCATGAAAGAGCTGATATCGAGGAGCTTGTGCTGGCCTGTAATGCCAAAATACAAATATTGACCTGGGCATCTTTTCTGCCCAGATACTCAAATCCCGCCCCCACCACAGGAGCCGCCCTATGAAACTCTATTGCTTCGCCCAATCTGGCAACGCCTACAAGGTTGCGAATTATCTTAACGTGACGAACACCCCGTGGGAGGCGGTCTTTGTTAACTTTTTCATGGGCGAATCCCGTAGCCCGGAATTCCGTGCAATCAACGAAATGGGCGAAGTGCCTGTTTTGGTAGATGGGGATACCACCCACACACAATCCGGCGTGATCCTTGATTATCTGATCGAAAAAACCGGTAAATACGCCCCTGCCATAGGAGATGAGCGCGAAGTGCTGCGCTGGGTTTTATGGGATAACCACAAAGGCTCTAGCCAGTTTGGCATGACCCGCTTCATTGCCAATTTCTTGCCCGAAAAGCACCGAAACGCCGATGTGATCGCCTTTTCTATCGGCCGCTGCCAAGCCGCGCTTGCCACGCTTAACGCCCATCTTGAGGGCCGCGACTGGATGGTGGGCACCACGCCCACCGCCGCTGATTTTTCCTGTAGCTCTTACCTGTTTTATGACGAGCCTTTCGGCATGGACCGCAGCCTTTACCCCCATATTGAAAGCTGGCTGGAAAACATCCGCCAGCTTCCCCACTGGAAACACCCTTATGATTTGATGCAGGGCCACCCCCTGCCACAGAAATAACCGGAGGATATTATGAACGAAGCCTATATCTATGACGCTGTGCGCAGCCCGCGTGGCAAAGGCCGCAAGGATGGCTCGCTAAACGAGGTCACTTCTGTGCGCCTTTCAGCCGACATTCTGAATGCACTGGCCGAGCGTAACAACCTTGATACCGAAGCGGTGGAAGACGTAATTTGGGGCAATGTGACCCAAGTGATGGAGCAAGGCGGCTGCCTTGCGCGCTCGGCCGTGCTGCTTTCAGACTATGCCGAAAGCGTGCCGGGGCTGAGCATTAACCGTTTTTGCGCCAGCGCTATGGAAGCGACCAATCTGGGCGCTATGCAAATTCGCGGTGGGGCCGGGCAGGCTTATGTAACCGGCGGTGTGGAAATGATGAGCCGCGTGCCGATGGGCGCTGACGGCGCTGCCGTGGCAGTGGACCCTGAGCTGGCACACAAGATTTATTTTGTGCCACAAGGCATTTCGGCCGATATTATCGCTACTGAATATGGCTTTTCTCGCGCGGACGTAGACGCTTATGCCGTGGAATCCCAGCGCCGCACCAAAATCGCTCAAGATGAGGGCCGTTTTGATAAATCCCTGATCACCATCAAAGACCGCAATGGCCTTACGATTTTGGGCCGCGACGAGTTTCCGCGCCCAACCACCGACATGCAATCGCTTGGCGGCCTCAAGGCGGCGTTTAAGGATATTGGCGAAAACATGCCCGGCTTTGACGCGGTGGCGTTGCTAAAATATCCGCATTTGGAAAAGATCAACCACGTACACCACGCGGGAAATTCCTCGGGCATCGTTGATGGTGCGGCTGCAATTCTGGTGGGCTCAAAAGAGTTTGGCGAGAAGTATGGCCTTACGCCTCGCGCCCGCATTCGGGCCGCGGCCAAAATCGGCACAGACCCAACCATCAACCTCACCGGCCCCGTGCCCGTGACCGAGAAAATCCTTGCCGAAGCGGGCATGAGCATTTCAGATATTGATCTTTTTGAAGTCAACGAAGCTTTTGCTGCCGTGGTACTGCGCTTTATGCAGGCGTTTGATGTGGACCACTCCAAGGTTAACGTAAACGGCGGGGCGATAGCGCTTGGCCACCCGCTTGGGGCCACAGGTGCCATGATTATCGGTACAGCACTTGATGAGTTAGAGCGCACCGGCAAAGGCACCGCCCTCGCCACGCTTTGTGTGGCGTCCGGCATGGGTGCGGCTACCATCATCGAGCGGCTATAATGCCGATTATCAAAATTGATGAACTGCCACTGGTAAAAGGCGCGGATGGCATTGGCTACCCGCCGCCTTTTGACCAAAACTGCGATCTTTTTGAATCAGCAGATATTGGTAGCAAGGCGGGGCTAACCCAGTTCGGCGTTGGCATTGAAAAACTACTGCCCGGTGGCATGTCTTCCCAGCGCCACTGGCACGAGCACGAGGACGAGTTCCTGTATCTGTTATCTGGCGAGCTGGTTCTGGTTGAAAACGACGGGGAGCATATCGTGACAGAGGGCACGGCCATCGGCTGGAAAGCCGGTGATTCAAACGCCCACCATCTGATCAACAAAACCAGCGAGCCCGCCTTTTTCCTGATCATCGGCACCCGTGCAAAGCGGGATGTTTGCCATTATCCGGATATTGACCTGCTTTATACCCGTGATGACGGGGACAGCAAATATACCCGCAAAGACGGCTCGCCCATTGATTCAACCTCAACCGAGGAAACAAAATGACCCAACAATTTTTCTATGATGTAGACAGCGACGGCGTGGCCACAATTACGTGGAACCAGCCGGAAACCACCCTAAACCTAATGACCTTTGAAGGCTTTCAGCAGCTCGACGGCTTTGTCGACGACGCGCTGGCGGATGATGCCGTGAAGGGCATTATTATCACCTCTGCCAAAAAAGATTTTGCCGGCGGGATGGACCTGAAGGTGCTGGCCAAAATGCGCGAAGACGCGGGGGCTGACCCTGCCAAAGGCATTTTTGATGGCATAATGGGAATCCACCAGATTTTGCGAAAAATCGAGCGGGCTGGCATGGAGCCGAAAACCAATAAAGGCGGCAAGCCTGTGGCGTGGGCTAGCCCCGGCACCTCGGCGGGCATTGGCACCGAGATCGCGCTTTCGTGCCATCGCCGCTTTGTGGCCGATAACCCCAAGGCTAAAATTGGCCTGCCAGAAATTCTGGTTGGCATTTTTCCGGGCTCCGGCGGCACCACCCGCATGGCGCGGATGGTTGGCCTCATGATGGCCGCACCCTCATTGCTTGAGGGTAAAATGATGCCCCCCGCCAAGGCTAAATCAGCCGGAATGATTGACGAGGTTGTGCCAAGCGATGAGCTCATGGCCCGCGCCAAAGACTGGGTTCTGAATGCGTCGCATGACGATATTATTAAACCTTGGGACAAAAAGGGCTACAAAATGCCCGGCGGTGCGCCGTATCATCCTGCCGGTTTCATGACATATGTGGGCGCGGCGGCCATGATCCATGGTAAAACCCAAGGGGTTTATCCTGCGGCCAAAGCCATGCTTTCGGCAATTTATGAAGGCGCGCTGGTGGATTTCGATACCGCCATCCGCATTGAGGCCCGCTGGTTCACCAGCATCATGCTCAATCCGTCATCTGCCGCCATGATCCGTTCGATCTTTGTAAACAAAGGCGAGCTGGAAAAGGGCGCGGTTCGCCCGAAAGACATTCCGGACCAGCGGGTGAAAAAGGTTGGCATCATGGGCGCTGGCATGATGGGCGCTGGCATTGCGATTGTATCGGCCATGGCGGGCATTGAAGTGGTGCTGATTGACCGTGATCAGGCGGCGGCTGACAAGGGCAAAGCCTATGTTGAGAGCTACTTGGATAAAGGCATCAAGCGCCGCAAAACCACGCCGGAAAAGAAAGAAGCCGTGATGGCACTTATTACCGCCACCGCTGATTATGAGGCGTTGAAAGGCGCGGACCTGATCGTGGAAGCGGTGTTTGAGGATGTGGGCATTAAGGCCGAAGTGACCGCCAAGGTGGAAGCCGTAGTTGGGGAAGATTGCATCTTTGCCACCAACACCTCAACCTTGCCGATTGGCGAGCTGGCCAAGGCCAGCAAACGCCCTGAGCAGTTTATCGGCATTCACTTCTTTAGCCCTGTAGAGCGTATGCTTTTGGTGGAAATTATTAAGGGTGCAGAAACCGGCGACCGTGCTGTGGCCAAGGCGCTGGATTACGTGCGCCAAATTCGCAAAACTCCGATTGTGGTGAATGACGCACGGTTCTTCTACGCCAATCGCTGCATTATCCCCTACATCAACGAGGGCCTGCGTATGGTGCGTGAGGGCGTGGCTCCGGCCATGATTGAGAACGCCGCCAAGCAGCTCGGCTTCCCGCTTGGGCCGCTTCAGCTAAATGATGAAACCTCGATTGACCTTGGCGTGAAAATCGCCAAAGCCACCAAGCTGGCGATGGGTGACAGCTACGATAATAGTGCCGACGAGGTGTTGTTTAAACTCTACGCCGAAGGCCGCCTTGGTCGCAAATCAAACGCTGGTTTTTATGATTATGATGAAAAGGGCAAGCGCGCCTATCTTTGGGAGGGCTTGGCTGAAAACTGGCCAGTGGCCGATGAGCAACCCGATTTTATGGATGTAAAACATCGCCTTGCCATGGTGCAAACCCTTGAGGCCGTGCGCGCTTATGAGCAAGGCGTGCTAGAAGATATCCGCGAGGGCGATGTGGGCGCCATTTTGGGCTGGGGCTTTATGCCGTGGTCTGGCGGGCCGTTTAGCTGGCTGGATATTTTGGGTGCTGACCAAGCGGTGGCGATCTGTGATCAGCTTACCGAAGCCTGCGGGCCGCGTTTTGAAGCGCCAAAAATGCTGCGAGACATGGCCGCGAAGGGCGAAAGCTTTTATGGTAATGCGGCCAAAGACGTCGCTTAAAAAACAAGGGGCCGCTCACTGTTGAGCGGCCCCTTTTGCTTCTATTCCGTAGCAAATCCATCGGGAAACAGCTCTTCAATTTCGTCAATCATCTCATAATCCTCCGCATAGGCTTTCTTCAGTTCTTTGCGGGTTTCCTCATCAACAAGTGAAAAAAGCTTGGTCCCCTCCGGGTCTATATTAAGGTCTTTGGTGGGGTCAAACACCGGTGTTTCACAGCCAAAAACCTCCATAGCAATAAGCCTATAATCCTCGTTCCAGCGCTCATGCCGGCCGATAAAGCTGTAATCCACCAGATCAAACGCAATAAGACTACGCTGGGTATTAAGATGCGGTATCAGGTTTTTCAGCTCTTTTTCCTCATTTAGCAGCTCCGCTAAATCAAGCATCGACAGGTTTTCGGACAGCGGCATGCCCAAAAACTCAAAAAGTTTCACCCGATGGCCGCCGTTTTTCATATGAATCGAAAACTGACTTCGAAAAACCGCCGCGAACCGCTCCACTGGGTCACGCACAAATGCAAGCTTGATCACGCTTTGATCTTCCAGCATTTGATTGAAAATATCAAATCCTGCCCGCGCTGGGTTGGCCATTACCCCCTCATCTCGGTTAAGAACTTTTCTGAGGCTGGAAAGCTCAAGCCGCTCGCCGCGCACCTGCGCCACCCCTTTTTGCAAGCTGCCGATGGTGCGCACATTGGCAGACGCCGGAGCAGAGAAATAAATAAAGCCGATATCCTCGTCCAGGAAGGTGAATGTGTTGAGCCGCCAGCGCGAGCCAACCACCCCCACGACCGCGTCCGCCAATGTGTTTTCCGGATCCTGCATCTTCTCTACCCTCCTCTCATAACCAATATTGATTCTTTCATCATAGCCGCCCCTTTCCAATCGCGCCAGAATGGGCAATGATCAAGCCAAAATCTTTTGGGAGCCTAATCCGATGATGCAAAATTTTCCGTTAAGAGTTGGTGGGATACTGGACCACGCCGCCCGTTACCACCCCAATCGCCCCATTATTGGCCGCTCGATAGAAGGCCCGATTGTAAATAGCACATGGGCCGCGGTGCACCGCGAGGCCAAGCAAGTGGCCGCCGCCTTAAAAAGCCTTGGCATTAAAAAAGGCGATGTGATTGGTGTAATGGCGTGGAATACCGTGCGGCATCTGTCGGTGTGGTATGGCATTCCGGGGGCGGGCGCGGTTAATCACACCCTTAACCCCCGCTTGTTTGCGGATCAGCTGGTTTACATCATCAACCATGCCGAAGACCGCTTTATTATGGTAGACCTTGACCTGCTGCCGATCTTTGAAGCCATCATCGACAAGCTGCCGAATATCGAGAAAATCATTGTGCTGACAGACAGCGCACATATGCCCGAAACCAAGCTTGACGTAATTTGCTATGGCGACCTGATTGAGGGCCAACCGGATAATGAGCCTTGGGTTTCGGGCGATGAAAACGAGCCTTGTGGCATTTGCTATACCTCTGGCACCACCGGAGACCCGAAAGGCGTGGTCTATACCCACCGCTCCAACGTGCTGCATGCGCTGGCCGCCGCCGCGCCAGATATGGTAAATATGTCTTCAAATGACTGCGTTATGCCGGTGGTGCCGCTATTTCATGCCAATGGCTGGTCTATCGCCTATAACGCGCCAATGGCCGGGGCCTCAATGGTATTGCCGGGCCGGGATATGTCAGCCCCCGGGCTGTATGAAATGCTGGAAATGGGCGTTACGTTTACCGCCGCCGTGCCCACCATATGGTTGGGGTTGCTTCAGCATCTGGAGGCGGGGAAGCTGAGCCTTTCTACCCTGAAGCGGGTGCTGATCGGCGGGGCAAGCTGCCCTCGCGCCGTGGTTGAAACCTTTCAAAAAGTTTATGGCGTTCAGGTGCTGCACGCATGGGGCATGACAGAAATGTCGCCCCTTGGCACCATTTGCTCGTTTAAGCCCGAAGTGAACGCCCTGCCCGATGACGAGCGCCTTACGGTGCAAGAAACCGTAGGCCATCCGCCCTACACCGTCGACATGAAAATCGTGAATGACATGGGGGAAGACCTCCCGTGGGATGGTGTCACACAGGGCCGTTTGCTCACCAAGGGCGCGGCAGTGGTGCAGCGCTATCTCAAGGCAAAAGAAGACGCCGTGAATAAGGATGGCTGGTTTGACACCGGCGATGTGGCCATAATTGACGCAAACGGCTATGTGCGCATCACCGACCGCTCAAAAGACGTGATAAAGTCAGGGGGCGAATGGATTTCGTCAATTGAAATGGAGAACTGCGCCGTGGCTCACCCCGATGTGGCCGAAGCCGCCGCCGTGGCCGTGCCGCACCCGAAATGGGATGAGCGCCCTGTGCTGGCCATTGTGCCGGTGGAAGGCACATCGCCCAATACGGACGAGATCATGTCTTTGCTTGAAAAACGCTTTGCGAAGTGGCAATTACCGGATGACATTTTTATGGTGGACGACCTGCCACACACCGCCACGGGTAAAATCTCCAAATTGGAGCTACGCCAACGGCTAAAAGATCAGGGCTACACATTGCCAAAATAAAGGGGTCTTATGACCGCGATTGACAAGTTTATCCGGCTGGAAGCTGTTGGCTGGTGGTTTGAAGCCGGGCGGCAAGAGGCGCGCGAGGTGATCGTGTCGTTTGGCGATGCCACCTTGCAGATCACGTCGCTGAAAGACGTGCCGCTAACCCATTGGTCGCTGCTGGCCACCAAGCGCATTGGCACGCGGGGCGAAACTGTGATGTATTCGGCAGACCCCGAGCAACACGAAGTGCTTGAAATTGATGACCCGGATATGATCCGCGCTATTAGCGCCGTAACGTCAGCGCTAACAGCGCCGCCCCCAAAGCAAAAAACCCGCTGGGTCTGGCGCGGGGTCGGGCTGGCGATCGTGCTCGGCGCACTCAGTCAATCTTCCCCCCTGATCTATGGCGTGGCCGGCCTCACAACGCCGCCCGCACGGTTGCAGGAGGTTTCGCTAACCATGCGCAAACAGGCCGGGCTTGTTTGCAAAGGCTGGTTGGGCCAGCGCGCGCTTGAGAGCTTTTCCGCCGCTTTGTTTCCCGAGCAAAACCCGCCAAAACTCACGGTGATTGACGGGCTAAATGCCAACATAATAGCGCTTCCTAACCGCGAAATATTGATCGCAGATCAAGCGCTTGAATCGCTTTCTACAGAGGCGTTGGCCACGCGGGTGATTGCCGCGTGGGCCTATGCCCAAAATGGTGGCACAAAATCCGCCTTAATCAAATCTCTCGGGCCTTTTGGGGCGCTGCGCTATTTGGTTTCAGGCCGGTTTCCAGCACCATTGCCAATACCGGCTGATAGGGCTTTATCGGCGGAAGACTATCTTCTGGCCCGCGACCATTTGCTCGCTCTTGGCGTCTCGCCAAATGGGCTACAATCTTTGGCCAGCACTCAGGGGCTAGGCCTGCCACTGCCTCAGCTCGCACTGCCGAAATTTCAGTTTTCAGCTTACAAAACCCTGCAAGGCATCTGCGCTGAATAGGCACATTGTCCAGAGCGACACATTCTATATGTTGCAAGCATGACGAACCAAGGGGACGTAAAATGACTGCGCAACGCCTAACCATGACCATTGCCGGGGCCTTTATTCTTGTGAGCCTCGCGCTCGGGCATATGAATGGCCAATTTGACGTAACCAAATTTGGCTGGACATGGATGCTGATCTTTGTCGGAGCCAATTTATTCCAGTCTGGCTTAACCAAGTTTTGCTTGATGACCACTATCTTGAAAAAGCTCGGCGCCAAATAGGCGCGGTGGCCTCGGCTTTACCACGGTAGCGGCGCTGAAATGTTGGCCTGCTTTGCTGCATTGTTCTTGCGCCGCGCAAAAACGGTGGCGTTTGCGGCTAGCCACGCGCGCCCATGTAAAAAGCTGCATTTGAAAACGGGGATAGAATTGCCATTTTGCACAGCTTCGGGTAAGGCAGGCGCAAACAAAGCTTGGAGTGATCACGATGACCATCCCCCCTGCCCCTCACGGCGCGCCTTGGCGAAATTTTTACGGCCGCACCAGCGGAAAAACGCTGCGCAAGGGGCAGGCCGAGCATTTAGAAACTACGCTGAAAAAAATCTCGCCGCAGGGCGTGAGCTGGGAAGAGAACCCGGATCGAAATCCGATTGATCTTATCGCGCTGTTTGGCGACGACCGCCCTGTGTGGCTGGAGATCGGGTTTGGCGGCGGTGAGCACCTATTGCACATGGCCCAGACCTACCCCGAAGTTGGCATTATTGGCTGCGAGCCTTATGTTAATGGTGTCGCTATGCTGGTGCCGCGAATTGCGGAGCAAAACATTAATAACGCAAAGGTTTTGCACGGTGATGCCCGCGATATGCTGGATGTGTTACCCGAGGCCTCACTGGACAAAGCGTTCCTGCTTTACCCAGACCCATGGCCGAAAACGCGCCACCATAAACGCCGCTTTGTGAATGCCGAAAATATAGACCCACTGGCCCGCGCCCTTAAGCCCGGCGCTGAATTTCGGGTGGCAACTGATATAGAGGATTATGTCCGCCACACGCTGGAACACATGACCGCACGGGATGATTTTGAGTGGCTGGCTGAGGGGCCGGAAGACTGGCGGAAACCGTGGAATGACTGGCACCGCACCCGCTACGAGGCCAAGGCCATCCGTGAGGGGCGCGTGCCTCATTACCTGACGTTTAGGCGGGTTTGATGTTCTTTCCGGCGCGCCTTATGTGACTGAAAGGCTTTCATCTGATTGAAGTTTCCATTTTTCAACGTTCACACCTTTAATAATCAACCATGTCAGGACGATCAATTCACCCCAAAAAAGGTAGATTGCAAACTTGATGGAAAAATTTGGGTCAAAGAAATAGATCACGCTGTCAGTAAGGTATCCAAAGCAACCGATCATCAAGGTCACACCAATTATTTTTGGTAAAAAATCAGACTTATATATCAGATATCCAAACGGAAACAGCCACAACCCCCAGAATATCTGCACAATAACAATGCCATAGGCATGGAATTCCACAAAGGCCAGTATCAAACTTGCAGAAGCTTCAGCGCGCGGAAGCAATGCCAAAACAACGCCATAACTGGCTTCATTCAGCATCGCTATCGGAACACCCACCAGCACAAATATGACCATTAAATTTGCGGCTGCCGTGCTAACGGGCGCCAGAATTCTGTGAAGCATGAGCACCAGAACCAGATGCCCGATCTGGGTCAGCAAGGCCGCAACAATCGCCCATCGAATGGTTGTTGTATTGGCCAGCAAACTATTGATCGTTGCTTCGGTATCCCCCAGAACAACCAGCTCTGGCACATAACTGATGCCAAAGACGCCTGCCAAGGCGATGAAAAAATAAACGGCACCGGTGAGCCGAGAAAAACTTTTGATAGAGCGCATTGTGCTTCTCCTTTGAAACTGGAATTTAATTAGTTGGTATGGGAGGAGATACATTTGACTTCAAACCATTGGAATTGTTTAAATTCGAAGGTTTGATATGCGTTTTCGCATGGATGACAAATAGGCAGACCATGGCCCGCGTTGCGTTAATTAATGCGCTCTGACGCAGATGCAGACCCTTACAGCGGAAATATACGTTCCAACCTCGCCTCAAGCGTTGCCGCTGCAGGGCGGCGCGGGCGGAATATCGCCAAAAGAGATGTGCCTGACGCGCCGCGACGGCGCGTGTTTTGTTGATCCGCTTTAGCCAACCAAACCAGCTTCACTTATCCAAATTATTTGCGTGCCTATCGGTCGATTATACCCAGCTTTGTCCAGATAATCCCCCGCTCACCTAAGTTTAGGCACAGCCCCCTCCGGCTGCTGGTTAGCCACAACCCCCATCCGCAGCCCGGCCCCTATTCGGTGCGCCAACGCGCTCCAACTCGCCGCCAGCTCCGCAGGCAAAGCTTCCGCCAGCACCTCATCAAACACCCCAAGCCAAATTGCAAAATGCTCTGGCTTTATCATCGGGCGCATAGAGTGCATGTGCTGTGGATTGCCGCTGTAACTGCGCTCATGCAAAATTGCATTGCGCCAAAAACGAGCGATTTTTGCCTCGTGGTGCTCCCATCTGGTGGCTTCGTTTGGGATGCTGGCAAAAAACATCGGCGACAAAACATCATGCTCGCGCACTTTTGCGTAAAAACGGGCAACAACCGTATCAATCTGCGCCGCAGAAATCGGGAAGCGAGGGGGCAAAGTCATAGAAATTCCTTTCGTTTCCATATAACTATGCCAGTCCATCCCAAATGAAAAAGGCTAAATTAGCGCAGGGCTGCCGCAACGGCAGATTGCATCAAGTTTAAAACATGTTAAACACACGCCAAACACGGGGGCGAATATGGACGAATTTGTTTTTTTTGGTATACTTTTCTTGGTGGTGGTTTTTGGATTACCAATCTATTTGCTCGTCGCCCTCAGCCGGCTAAAAGCCCGCATGAGTGTGCTGGAAGCCTCACTTGCAACGCAGGCACCAAAACCGGCGATAGCCCCACCAACAGTAACGGACGACCTACCAAAAGAAGCGCCGGCTGAACAACCACCGGCCGCCGCCCCTCCCCCAAAGCCCGCCACAGCGTGGCAGCCCGCCCCCAAAGTTAAGCCCAAGCGCAATTCCTTTGTGTTCAGCGGTGAAAAAATCGCGAAGGCCAGTAAATGGGCGCAAGATAACTGGGTGTTTATTCTGGCAGGCGTATCGCTGGCGCTGGCAGGGGTTTTCTTGGTGCAATACGGTGTCGAAAACGGCCTGCTTAGCCCCCGCATGCGCGTGCTTGCTGCCATCGCGCTTGGCGCAGCACTTATTGGCGGCGGAGAATTTATCCGGCGGAAATTCGGCCATGACGAGACGGGCAGCTTTGCACTTTTGCCTTCGGTTTTTGCGGGCGCGGGCCTTGTTGCCATTTTTTCAGGCGTGCTCTCGGCGCGCATGCTTTATGGCCTCATTGGCTCTGAAACCGCTTTTGTGGGCCTTGCCCTCACGGGCGCGCTCGCCATTGTGCTTGGCTGGGTTTATGGCCCGCTTTTAGCAGCGCTCGGCGTGTTTGGCGCACTGGCGGCGCCGTTCCTCGTAGGCGGAAGCTCCAATACCGCGGGCCCACTGCATCTTTACTTTGCCATCATCGCGGGCGTGGCGCTGGCGATAGACGCTTACAAACGCTGGGCGTGGCTTTCGGCGCTGGCGCTGATCGGCGCGTTTGGGGCATCATGGCTGCTATTGGCGGAGCGTGATACCGGCTTCCATGCCATGTTCTTTGCCTTTATCACCGCCCTTATGGCCGTCGCCATACCACCGCTTTCCCTTACGCCACGCCACACGGGCGCACGGCTTTCCAGCTTTCTGGGCAACACGTTAAAGTCCTCTTCCCCCGCCTTTCCCACCCGCGTTGCCAGCGGTACTTTTCTGGCCGCTACGGGTTATATCGGGCTGATCTACTCGCAAGACGCATCCCTGTTTTGGCTCGCCCTCATGGCCGCAGCCCTTTTGCTACTCGCCGCCATTTTCTGGATGAAAGACGCCCCCGCATTGGCTGACCTCGCCTTTACCCCGCCGCTGCTGGCGCTGGGTATTATTGCCTATGAAGCCATGCACGTCCGTCCGGTTGCCTTGGCTTGGATTAAAAACGCCAATCGTGATGTGCTGGACACCCCGTCAATGACGGTAGCGCTCCTTCTCGCGGGGGCCATAGCCGCCAGCCTCGCCTTTGCGTGGCGCAGCGCCTTTAGGCCACCGCTGAAAGTGGCCAACACGGTGCTGGCAGCCGGCTTTGCCCCTTGGGTCGCCATTATTATCGAGATGCGCTGGGCCCCGAGCCATGTGCTGGGCGCTGGCCAATGGGCGATATACCTCGCAATCATTGCCGCCATATTGGTGGTGCTGACAGAGCGGTTTGCCCGCCTTGATTCAGAGGAAGACCGCACCCGCACCGCGCTCTTTGCCCTCTCGGCCATGTCGATGATTTCATTCGTGGCGGTGGTGTTGCTCGGCGGCGTGGCCCTCACGCTGTCCTTTGCTGTCATGGTGCTGGCCGCTGCATGGCTGGGCGACAGATTTAAGCTCGACTTGCTCGACTGGTATATCCAGATCGGGGCCGTGCTTGTCAGCTTTCGGCTGGTGGTTTACCCGGGGCTGCTCTGGGCCTATGAGGCCCCGCTATGGGAGGTAAATTCGGCTTTCCTCGGCACGATCACCTTACTCGCCACAGCGTGGTGGTTCAAGCGGGGCGGGCGGGCCGCAGTGGTTGTGGTGCTCGAATCCGCCATTTGGACATTGAGCGGCATTTTTGCCAGCTTGCTGCTGGCGCGCTGGATGAGTGCCATGGGGTCAGATGAGCTGGCCTATGTGCTGGTATCCTTTGGCGGTTTGGTCTGGCTCATGCTCGCCGCCAACCAGCTTTACCGGCTGAAAGCAGGCGGACGTTTGCGCGGGCTGCGGATTGTTTTGGCCGGCCTTTATGGGCTTGCCGGTGTGTTCGCTATGGCCGTTACCGTTGCAGCAAACCCTGCCGTTTGGTCAGAGCTTCGCGTCATTGGCTGGCCGATATTTGGCAGCCTCGGGGCGGCATACTTGCTACCCGCAATTTTGCTGGGGCTTGTAGGCTGGCGCTTCACTCACCTGCACCGCGGGTTGCGTGTTTTGCTATGGGTGCTCGCCGCGGGCCTTGGTGCCCTGTGGGTTGCGCTCGAAATCCGGCACTTCTGGCGAGGAGATGATATGGCGAGCTATTTCACCTCCAAGCCCGAGCTTTATAGCTATACCGTCGCGATGATCCTTGCCGCACTTGGCTTGCTGGGGCTGGCTTTCATTCGGCAATCAGCAGGCCTGCGCAAGCTGGCGTTGGTGATGGTGCTGCTGGTGGTGGCCAAGGTTTACTTTGTAGATGCCTCGGGGCTGGACGGCCTGCTTCGCGTGGTGTCCTTCCTCGTGCTCGGCTTGGTGGCCGCCCTAATGGCCTGGGTTAACCGCTTGCTGAAAACCAATGAGGCCAATGCTATTGCGGCGGCCATGCCAGCCCCCGAACCGGAGGAATAACATCCCCCGCGCCGACTTTGGTAAGCACGGGCGCGAATGGCCAAAAGGGACTAAGAGGGGCCAGAGCGCGATTGCGCAACCACGGCAGAACCATGCTATCAGATTGATAAAACGGCGTGAGAACACGGCTCATCATCTGATAGCTAAACACATGGCGGCGGCGGGCATGTTCATAGGCCTTGAGCGCAGCCTCAACCGGATGTTGCCCCAGTGCCGTGCCCAGCGCATAGGCATCCAGCAGCGCCATATTGGCCCCCTGCCCCAGCTGCGGGCTGGCGCAATGGGCGGCATCTCCGATAAAAGCCATACGGCCATTGGTTTTGCGCCTGAGCGTGCCGTGCTTGTAGCGCGCCATCGTTAGCTCATCATGGCTGCTTATCTGGTTAATAAAAGGTGCAAACTCGGGCCAAAAATCACGGGTAGCTTGCTGCCAGCCTGCCAGCGGGGCGGCGCGCCACGCATCATAATCAGCCACTCGAAGCGACCAGAAAACGGCGGCTTTTTGCTTGGTTTCACCGGGCAAACTGCCAATGGGCAGCACCCCCGCCATGCGGGTGGCCCCGCCATAAACCTGCGTAAGCCGGTTTTGCGGCAGCGCCGTTGCCTCCGGCCAGTCTACACTTGCCCAAAGGGCGCCATATTTTAGCGGCTTCGTTTTAAGCGGCGAAAGCTCTGAGCCGGCCCCGCTGGCATCGACCAACAGATCAAACGGCCCGAGCCGCGCGCCATTGCTGGCCTCAAAATAGCTGCCCTTTTGTGCGATTATTTTGGTAGATGGTATAATTTCACAACCATTCGCTTTGGCCTTTTTGAGCAGCGCATCAAACAGGCTGGCGCGGTGGATCGCCACGCCAAAGCGCGCGCCATAGCTGACATCAAGCGCCATCCTGCCGCTACCGGATTCAACCCCGTGCATATGGGTGATTTTGGCACCCTTGGCCAGCACGGCCTCGGCCACGCCCAGCGCGCGCAATACCTCAAACCCCACAGGCTGCACCACCAGCCCCGAGCCAACTGGCGAAGGCGCTTTGAACTGGTCGAATATCTGCACAGCATGGCCCTTGGCGGCGAGCATCGCCCCCAGCGCCAGCCCACCAATGCCACATCCGGCAATACCGATTTTGAGATCTGAGCTCATCGCATAAGCCTAGCGTGGCTTCCTGCTTTTGAAAACCGCTAAACCAGCGCGCGTGGCAACCATGGCCTCGGCTGCACCATCGGCAAGGGCTGGCGCCCCTCTGGCCAAGGCCATTCACCCCCGTCAAGGGGATTCAGCGCTTTACGCTTTGTGGAACCCGCCTTATAACGCGGCTTATGGATAACGCTTTGATCATACGAATTAGCCGCCCGGCGCTCTGAAATAGAGTCGTCGGGAAAAGGTGTATGGCCTCGCCGCACCGCCCCCTTATCCAGTTTTCACACCATTACGGAGCTGCCCCATGTGCGCCGAGACCCCTGACTATAAACCAACCTTGAACCTACCAAAAACCGACTTTCCGATGCGGGCGGGCCTGCCCAAGCGGGAGCCGGAATGGCTTGCTAAATGGGCCGATATGGACCTTTACGAGGCCCTGCGCGCCAAGCCGGGCCGTAAGCCTTTTTTGCTGCATGACGGCCCTCCCTATGCCAACGGGCATTTGCACATTGGCCACGCGCTGAACAAGATTTTGAAAGACATGGTAGTGCGCAGCCACCAGATGATGGGCTTTGATGCCCGCTATGTGCCGGGCTGGGATTGCCACGGCCTTCCCATTGAGTGGAAGATCGAGGAGCAGTATCGCGCCAAGGGCAAAAACAAAGACGACGTGCCTATTAACGAGCTGCGCGGCGAGTGCCGTAAATTTGCGCAGGGCTGGGTGGATATCCAGCGCGAGGAGTTCAAGCGCCTTGGCGTGAACGCTAAGTGGGACAACCCTTACCTGACGATGAATTTTGAGAGCGAAGCGGTGATTGCCGAGGAGTTCATGAAGTTCGTGATGAATGGCAGCCTGTACCGTGGCTCTAAGCCGGTGATGTGGTCTCCCGTTGAGAAAACCGCGCTGGCTGAAGCGGAGATCGAGTATCACGATGTGACCAGCCATACGATTTGGGTGAAGTTTCCGATTGTTTCGGTCCTTTCAAATGCTCCAATGGCTGGAAATGATCAAGATAGCTCCGATTTGCTTGGCGCTTCCGTTGTCATCTGGACCACAACGCCGTGGACGATCCCATCCAACAAGGCGATCGCCTATAATCCAAAAATCTCTTATGCGCTGTATGAAGTGGTTGAGGCCCATGACGGAAACTGGGCGGCCATTGGTGAAAAATATCTGCTGGCTCGCGACCTGGCTGACGCTGTTTTCAAATCTGCGAATGTCGACAAATACAAAGAGTTGCGCACGGTAGGCGCCGAAGAACTAGCCGCGCTGGAATGCAAACACCCGTTTGCCGACCTCGACCCATTTTGGGATTACGCTGAGGGCGTTCCCATGATTGATGGCGACCACGTTACAGATGAGGCCGGTACGGGGTTCGTACACACCGCGCCTTCGCACGGCGCCGACGACTATGAGGTTTTCGTAAAACGCGGCTGGACCGATCGCATGACCCATAACGTGAATGAAAGTTCCGCGTTTGAGGATTTTGTGCCGTTTTTCGCTGGCCTTGAGGTTTTTAACCGCAAGGGCAAAGAGGGCAAGGCCAATTCCACGGTTATTTCCAAACTCGTAGAGGCCAACGCTATAATCGCGCGTGGCCGTATCAAGCACAGCTATCCGCATTCTTGGCGCTCCAAAGCCCCGATCATTTTCCGCAACACCCCGCAGTGGTTTGTGGCCATTGATAAAGAGCTGAATGACGGCATGGACACGCACGGCAAAACCATCCGCCAGCGCGCCCTGACTGAGATTGACAACGTAAAGTGGACCCCTAAATCTGGCCGTAACCGGCTGTATTCGATGATTGAAAACCGGCCTGACTGGGTGCTTTCGCGCCAGCGGGCATGGGGCGTGCCGCTGTCTTGCTTCATCAAGGTTTCTGAAACCGGAGACGTGGAGATTTTGCGTGACGAGGCTGTGAATGCCCGCATTGCCGAGGCCTTCCGTGCCGAGGGCGCAGATGCGTGGTTCGAAGACGGCGCTGCTGAGCGCTTCCTTGGCGCGCACGCTGGCGAGGGCTGGGAGCTGGTGACCGACATCCTCGATGTGTGGTTTGACTCAGGCTCTACCCATGCGTTTGTTATTCGTGACCGCGCTGATGGCTCGCCTGATGGCGTGGCCGATGTGTACTTAGAGGGCACCGACCAACATCGCGGCTGGTTCCACTCATCCCTGCTGCAATCGGTGGGCACCAAGGGCAAAGCGCCCTACCGCGAGGTGGTGACTGCGGGCTTTACGCTTGATTCCAAGGGCATGAAAATGTCCAAATCCATTGGCAATACTATCGCGCCCGAGCAGGTTATCCGGCAATACGGTGCCGATATTCTGCGGCTTTGGGTGGCGCAGGTTGACTATACAAATGACCAGCGCATCGGTGACGAGATCCTGAAAGGCGTGGCCGATAGCTACCGCCGCCTGCGCAATACCATGCGCTTTATGCTCGGAAACCTGAACGGGTTTAGCGATGCCGAAAAGGTCGAAGCCGCCGATATGCCCGAGCTGGAGCGGTTTATTTTACACCGCCTTGCCGAGCTGGATACCGTGGTGCGTGAGGGCTATGCGGCGCATGATTTCCAAGGCGTGTTCCAAAAACTGTTCCACTTCTGCACCAGCGATCTTTCAGCGCTTTACTTCGATATCCGCAAAGACGTGCTGTACTGTGATGGCGATAGCGTTGAGCGCCGCTCGGCCCGCACCCTGCTGGATATCCTGTTCCACCGCCTCACCACATGGCTGGCGCCGATGCTGGTTTTCACCATGGAAGACGTCTGGCTAGAGCGCTTCCCGGGGGCTGAAAGCTCTGTGCATATGGTTGATTTCCCTGTCACGCCTGATTGGCGCGATGCTGAGCTGGCCGCGCGCTGGGAAACCCTGCGCAAAGTGCGCCGCGTGGTAACGGGCGCGATCGAAGTTGAACGCACCGCCAAGGTGATCGGGGCCTCGCTTGAGGCCGCCCCCACGGTCTATGTGGACGCCGACACCAAGGCCCTGCTGGACGGTCTGGATTTTGCAGATATCTGCATCACCTCGGCTCTAACGCTGACCGACAGCGCCGCCCCCGAAACCGCCTTCACCCTGCCCGATGTGGCGGGCGTGGCCGTAACCTTCGCCAAAGCCGACGGGGAAAAATGCCTGCGCTGCTGGAAGATTTTGCCGGATGTGGGAAGCCATGGGCATGAAGGTGTGTGTGGCCGGTGTGACGAGGCGTTGAGGTAAGCCGCTCCCTCGCCATTTACGCGAGCCATGGCTTGCGAGCCACCCTAAAAAGTGAAAAGATGCGCGGAAACATTTCCGCGCATCTTTTTGGTTTTGGAGTAAAACTTTGACATACGAAATTATTATAGACGGCCCAAAGCCTTTGGTTTTTAAAAACGAAGAGGCTTTGCTCAATTGGTGCAAAAAAGAGCTCAGCGCTTGGCAATGGGCCACAACAATTCGAGAGGTAATCCCCCCGATAAAAAGTGGTGTTCATAAGTAGGATTTTCTCGGCATAATAATCTGAGGAGAATTTGAATGAAAAAAGCACGATACAGCGACGCGCAGATTATGGGGATATTGAAACAGGCTGAG
>NVUX02000015.1 GCA_002402045.2 Paracoccaceae bacterium
GCCGCTGCGCAAGCCATACTAGATGAACAAGCCGCTGCCGCGGAAGCCGCCATTGCCCAAGCCACAATGGACGCGGAAGCCGCCCTCGCTGCCAAAACGGCTGAGGCGCAAGCCGCTGCACAGGCCATGCTAGATGAGCAAACCGCCGCCGCTGAAGCTGCCATCGCCCAAGCCACAATGGATGCTGAGGCCGCCATGGCTGCCGAAACCGCCGCTACCGAGGCCGCATTGGCTGAAGCTTCGGCAGCTGCCGATGCTGAGGCCCAAGCAACCGCCGAGACACTCGCCGCTGAAGCCGCAGCGCAGGCCGCCGAAGCTGCAATCGAGGAAGCCGCCGCTGTGCAAGCCGCTGCAGATGCGGCTGCTGCGGCCGAAGCTCAGGCCGCTATTGATGCCCAAGCCGCTGTGGATGCTGCCGCGGCTCAGGCCGCTGCGGATGCCCAAGCGGCTGCCGATGCTGCTATTGAGGCCGCCGTTGAAGACGCGGCTGCCGCCGTGGGAAATGCTATGAGCGAAACCGACAAGCGCCTGTGTGAGCTGATGGAAACCCCGATGCGCGCCGGTGGCGAGCTTGTTGAATGTAACTGATAAAAAATGGGCGCTGCAATAGCGCCCATTTCAAATCTCTAAGCCTCGCCATCGGCGGGGCTTTTTTATTTCATATCCGGCGGGGTGGCTTCGGCGACCAGTGCTTCCACAGCTTCATCAATGCCCAGCACTTTAGAGCCTTTCTCGCCAAGGCGACGCATGGAAACCGTGTGGTCCTCAACCTCGCGCATGCCCACAGCCAAAATCACCGGCACCTTGCCAAGAGAGTGCTCCCGCACCTTGTAATTGATCTTTTCATTGCGCACATCGGCCTCGGCCCGCAGGCCCTTGGCCTTTAGGCGCGCCACAACTTCATGCACCCATTCATCGGCATCCGAAACAATCGCCGCCACCACAATTTGCCGTGGCGCCAACCAAAGCGGGAACTTGCCGGCGTAGTTCTCAATGAGAATCCCGAGGAAGCGCTCGAAGCTCCCCAAAGTGGCGCGGTGCAGCATAACCGGTGTGTGCTTTTGGCCATCTTCGCCGATATATTCAGCGTCCAGCCGCTCGGGCAGCACAAAATCGGCTTGCAAAGTGCCGAGCTGCCATTCGCGACCAATCGCGTCTGTCAGCTTGAAATCAAGCTTGGGACCATAAAATGCGCCTTCGCCGGGGTCTAGCGTGTAGGGCATATCCAGTTTTTTCACAGCGTCTTCCAGATACTTTTCAGCTTTGTCCCAGACTTCGTCTGTCCCGCCCCGAACTTCTGGGCGGGTGGAAAACATGATTTTGAATTCGGAAAACCCTAAATCCATGTAAACACGTTTTAAGAGATCAACGAATTTTTTGGTCTCGCTGGCGATCTGATCTTCGGTGCAGAAAATATGCGCATCATCTTGGGTAAAGCCGCGCACCCGCATCAGCCCGTGCATAGAGCCGGAGGACTCGTAGCGGTGGCAAGAGCCAAACTCGGCGAGGCGCAGTGGCAAATCACGGTAGCTTTTCAGCCCCTGATTATACACCTGCACGTGGCATGGGCAGTTCATCGGCTTGAGCGCATTGGTGCGTTTGTCGTTGGCGTGCTGGTCGTCAATCTCGGTGGTAAACATGTTCTCGCGGTATTTTTCCCAATGCCCCGAGGCCTCCCAGAGCTTACGATCCACCACCATCGGCGTGTTGATTTCGAGGTAGCCGTCCTCGCGCTGGCGGCGGCGCATGTAGTCTTGCAGAATGCGGTAAAGCTCCCAGCCGTTGGGGTGCCAAAACACCATGCCGGGGGCTTCTTCTTGCAGGTGGAATAGGTTCATCTCTTTGCCAAGGCGGCGGTGGTCGCGCTTCTCGGCCTCCTCCAGCATAAACAAATGCGCCTTCAGGTCGGCTTTGTTCCGAAAGCCAACGCCATAAATACGCTGGAGCATTTTATTGTTGCTATCGCCGCGCCAATAAGCGCCGGCCACTGACATCAACTTAAAGCTGTCGCCCGGCACTTGGCCGGTATGCGCCAAATGCGGTCCACGGCACAGGTCTTGCCAGTCACCATGCCAATACATCCGCAGGTCTTCATCGCCGGGAATGCCCTCGATCAGCTCCACCTTATATGGCTCGTTATTGTCTTTATAAAACTGGATGGCGCGGGCGCGGTCCCAAATTTCGGTGCGTATCGGCTCGCGCTTGTTGATGATCTCACGCATCTTTTTCTCGATGGCTTTCAGGTCATCCTCGTGAAACGGCTCATCGCGGTCAAAGTCATAATACCAGCCGTTTTTAATAACCGGGCCGATGGTTACCTGCACATCTGGCCATAGCTCCTGCACGGCGCGGGCCATGATATGGGCAGCGTCGTGGCGGAAAAGCTCTAGGGCTTGCGGCTCGTCTTTGTTGGTGTAAATCGCGAAATCAGAATCGGCGTTGATCGGGATTGAGAGATCGGAAAACGCACCGTTAATGGCACAAGCAATCGCGGCTTTGCCGAGGCTTTTGGAAATGTCGGCTGCTACCTGAGCGCCGGTAATACCGGCCTCATATTTGCGCACAGCGCCATCAGGGAGGGTGAGGGAAACTTCGGCCATATTGGCGCTCCTAAAAGTTTGGCGCCTACGAAACGCCCGGTTACTGGAGAGGCCTAAATGGGCGCATATGAAAGGATTGTCAAGAATGGGAAATTCGAGTCGTGCCACTTTTCCGTTTCTCTGGATGTTCGGAAAAGTGGCCGGGCTCGATGAGCCAGTGCTGCCGTGCACGGGCCTGTTAGCACTTACCGAGCAACACCTTCCTGACACCGAATGTCAGGTGGTTGTCAGGTAGGCGCTAATAGCGCTCCAGCACTTCGCTGGTTTCATAAATAATTGCCAGCTCGCCGTTCATATCAATGGAATAGGAAAATAGCGCCAGCCCGCGAGAGGTATCGCCGCGCGCGGGGCTGTGGGCAAAAAATACCACCTCTGCGTCTATATCGCAAAAGCCATCTGTGCAGGTGATTGTGGTTTTATCTTCATCTATATCATAGGCGCGCACGGGCCAGCGCTCGATAAACCCGGCTTTATCGGCCAGCACCTGCGCTTGGGTCCAGTCTTTGCCGTAAAATAAAATTTCGTCGGCGTAAAAAGCCCGCATGCCCGCGGCCACGTTTGGCCGATTTTGGGACCAGTAGCGGATATTGAGCCGCACAAAATTCATGGCGCGGGTCTGCATGGCTGATGTGTCTGGCACTGGGGCCACCGTGCGCTCTGGCACCACAAAGGCAGTTTGGGCTTCAGCGGCGGGCTGAAGCGCGGGCAAGCTACCTAAAATCTCTTGCGCTAGGGCCACATAAAGCGGCTGTTCGCCCCATTTGGAAATAAACGCATTCAGCACCACGCGGCTTTTGGAGCCTTGCACAAAAGCCCATTCCTCGATCACGCCTTTGATCTGGCCGTCATCGCTACGGCTATCGCAATCGCCAAACAGGCAGGAGGTGCCGGAAAGCTCGTCATAATAGGCGGGGCGTTGGTCTGCGCCGATGATATTGGCAGCTTGCTGCACTTGGATGCGGGTCTGAATGGTGGCTTGGCGCAGATCACCCGTTGCATCCAGGTTGCGCAAAAAGAACCGCGTAAACACCGAATATTGCTGGGTGTCGGCCTCTCCCAAACGGTCAAGCGCGGCTTGGCCTGCGCCAGCGGAATAAATAAGGAAGGTGCCTTGAGCTGGCTCAACGGGCGCTAGGCCACGGGTAACACCCACAGCACGGCTGAGATTGCCGCCAAAAGGGTTGTTGCGGCAGGCATCTACAATCGCAATGGTCAGGCGCGACTCCCGCGCGGCAATGTTGTCCAATATACCGTTAACCCCGTTTTTAAGCGGAATGCTCATCTCTACGGCAACCGCCGCGCTGGCGGTGATTTGGGCATCGGTTGGCACGAGGTAGTTCAGCGAGCCATCAGACCAGCCATGTCCGGAATAGATAAAAGCAACGGTATCACCTGGTTCAATCGTTTCGTAAAACTCGGCGAGTTGGCGGCGCATTTCAGCCATAGGGGCGTTGTAAATGGTTGTAACTACAAACCCATTGCGGGTGAGAAGCTCGGTATAACCTTGAGCGTCTTCCTCGGCTTTAAGCAGGGTTGGCAGCGTATCGTAATTATCATTTCCGACAATTAATGCGCGCTCAACAGCCTGCGCCAAGCCGGGTAATAGAATCAGGAGAAGGGCAAAAATACGGGCCATATCGTAAAAATCCGTTTTCTTTTAAATAGTTCTTCGGCATGGTGGGGCCGACGGGTGCAAATTCACCTCTATATAGATAGGCTAAAAATGACAGATTGCAAGTTTTTTGATGCTCCGAGCGGGCGGCGGTTGGCGTATCACCGCATTGAGGGTGAAAAACCGGAGGTTGTATTTTTGGGCGGCTTCAAGTCTGACATGGAGGGGAGCAAGGCCACTTTTCTGCAAGAATGGGCTGAAAGCCATGGCCGCGGTTTTTTGCGGTTTGATTATTCGGGCCACGGAGAAAGCAGCGGAAAATTTACCGAGGGTTGCATTGGGGACTGGGCGCAGGACGCGATGGACATGGTGTCGGCGCTAACCAAGGGGCCGCAGATAATTGTCGGATCTTCGATGGGCGGCTGGATTGCGCTTTTGCTGGCGCGGGCCATGCCCGAGCGCATTCAGGCCTTGGTTGGCATCGCGGCGGCCCCTGATTTTACCGAGGATTCTCTTTGGGCGGGGCTGGATGAGGGCCAGCGCGCTACGGTTATGCGAGAGGGGCAGATTGGCTTGCCTTCGGAATATGCGGATAGCCCCTATATTTTCACCCGCCATCTGATTGAGGATGGTCGTAAGCAGCGGGTATTGCTGGATCAGCTAAACCTGCCCTTCCCCGTGCGGTTCCTGCAAGGCACGGCAGATGCTTCGGTGAAGCTTTCGGTGCCGCTGCGAATTATTGAGCATGCCACAGGGCCGGATATTCGGCTGACCTTGGTAAAGGGGGTAGACCATCGCTTTTCCACACCGGAATGTTTGGCGCTGATCGCGACAACGCTGGAAGAGCTGCCGCGCTAGGCGGTGGCTTCCCGCAGCATGTCCAGAAAGCCATTGGCCAGATTATATACATCGCCCGGCCAGCGCGCCGACAGATAGCGACCATCTTGATGGGTAAATCCGCGCGATAGGTGGCTGGGGGAATCACGCCGCACAGGCAATGGGCCCTGAATGAAATCGCTAGGCTTTTGCAGGGCGGCGGTCACTTCGTCTTCAACCGTCACCGGATAGGTGAGATAATAATCTCCCATCCAGCGCTTGGTCATATTGTATCCGGTAAGCTCTTGCCGCTTTAAAAGCGCGGTTGTGGTGCGACCATACAGGATGGATTTTCCGGTTTCCGGATCAAGGGCACGGGCCGCAGCAATGACGCCGTGGCAAATAGCGCCGACAGGCTTATCGGCTTTGAAAAACGCCACAATGGCGGCTTGCAGGGTTTTTGATTCAAGATACGGTTTCACTTCCTTGGCGTGGCCACCGGGGAGAAAGAGGCCGTCGAAATCATCAGGATTAATGGCCGCGTAATCTGTAGGCTTTTGAAAAATCGCGTCATTCAGAAGCTCGGCGCAGGCGTCTTGCGCGTCTTTTCTGGCAATCAGTGCCCGCCTAAAAGGCCCGAGGCCCTTGCCGCTGAGCATAATCGGGTCTGGGCTGCCTTGCTGGCCGGTATCAGTCGCGAAATGGATCTCCACGCCTGCCTCGTGCAGAACTTTCCAGGGGATAGCGACCTCGGAGGGGTCAAACCCCTGTGTAGGAATCGCTATGAGCGCCTTCACGAAGCCAGAACCCCGACGGCGACAAGGGCAAGCCCGATAAAACTGGTGCCAAGGCTTGCGGTGTTAATGGCGACCAAAAACTGCATCCGGTTTTTGGCCTCTTGGCCCTCGGGGGCGTCTTTTTTGAGCTTAAGCGCCAAGCGCACCGAGTAGCCAAGGCCGATGAGGCCGAGCACGGCTAAAACCGCGCCTGCGTAAACCATATAGGTGAAGATATTTTCCATGCTGGCTGTGTAGGCGGGTGTTGGCCGTTTGGCAAGCTTGGCCTTGCTCCTTTCATCGCTTCGGGCTAGGGTCCGCACTCGAAATCCAACACGTGCAGGAGATGATAAATGGATGAAAATGAAGATATTCAGCAAAGCCAATACCGGGTAACATCCAGCGAATTACGCGCTTTTGTGGAGCGTTTTGAGCGACTGGATGCGGAGAAAAAAGAAATTGCCGAGCATCAAAAAGAAGTGATGGCCGAAGCGAAATCTCGCGGATATGACACCAAGATTTTGCGCAAAATCGTAGCGCTGCGCAAGCAAGATCCGCAGGAGATTTCTGAAGAGGAAGCCGTGTTGGATATGTATAAAGAAGCGCTGGGCATGTAGGCGAAACGTCGCATTGAATGGCGGCGGGATTGCCGCCATTATTGCCTGAAAAGGGGTGCGCATTGTTTGAACCTAATAAGGGAAACTGTGCTCATGAGAACATTGCCGGATAAGATCTCCGAGCTTGCCTTGGCAAGCGGGACTGTAAATGTGGACGAGGCGGGGTATATCACCAACCCGGACCTCTGGACGCGGGACTTTGCCGAGCATATTGCCTTGGGCGAAGAGATAGTGCTTACGCCAGACCATTGGGAAATTATTGATTTTGTGCGGGATTCATATGCTGAGCACCGTGTGGCTGTGGATGTGCGCCATGTGCTGAAACTGGCGCAAAACGGGCTTGGGATGAGCAAGCCTGAGGCCAAGCTGCGCATGCTGGCGCTGTTTCCGTATGGCTATGTGAAGCAGGCGGTGAAGATGGCTGGGATGAAGCAGCCGCGGGCGTGGAGTACGGGATAGCGTTTTAAGGGGGCCAGCCCCCTCGCTGCGCTCACCCCCGGGATATTTTGCAAAGTAGAAATTTAAGTGAGGACTAGCAGGAGTATGCCTGTGGCGATGAAGGCTATGCCGATGAGCTCTATTCGGCGGATGACCTCTTTGAAAAAGAGCCATGAGGCCAGCAGCGTAAACAGGATTTCGACCTGTGCTACGGCTTTTACATAGGCGGCATTTTGCAAGCTGAAGGCGGTGAACCAGCCCAGTGAGGCCAGCGCGCCTGTAAGCCCAACAAGCATGCCCAAGCGCCAATTTATGAGTATTGCGCAAAGTTGTGGGCGGTCCTTTAGTAGGAACCAGGCGAGTAAAAGCGCGGATTGAAAGCTGGTGGCAACCAGCAGCACGGCGGCCCCGTGGGAGGCCGCTCCACCGCCATCTAGCTCTTGGGTAGCGGCACGGTATAGCACCGAGGCAATGGCAAAACTGGTGCCGGAGGCAAGGCCGATGCCAATAGTTCGGGCCTCTAGGCGCGCCATGTTTAGGTTTCCGGCTATCAGCACAACCCCGACAAGCGATGTGAGGATGCCAACCATGGCCCACAGGCTAACGCTGTCACCAAGTAAAACAAAGCCGATTATTGCGGTTTGCACGGCTTCTGTGCGAGCCAAAGTGCTGCCAACCGCAAAGTTTTTCAGGCCGAAGAGGTAAAGCAGCAGCAAAGTGCCGATGATTTGGCCAATGGCCGCCAGCCCCGTGAACATAAAAAACCGCATAGGAAGGGCGGTGGCGGGGCCTTCTCCAAGCCACGCCCAAAGCAGCCACGCCAGCGGCATCGCAAAGAAAAACCGGATGGCCGTAGCCCCAAGGCTGGAAAGCCGCGCCTTCAGGTGTTTTTGCAGCATCGAGCGCAGGTTTTGCAAAAACGCTGCGGCGATGGTGATCAGTATCCAGAGTTCCATTCGGCCCTTTTCTTTCACGCCCTTGGGGCGTGTCGAAATTAAGGGCCTCGATGGTCCTTAATTTCGATCCCTGTGGTTAAAGCGCCTTAGCTTTTGTCCGTAAATCCACTTTCTGTACTTTCCCTGTAGAGGTTTTCGGGAGGTCCTGAAATATCACAGTTTTGGGGCGCTTAAAGCCCGCCAGATGCTCGCGACAATGCGCAATGATTTCATCTTCCGAAACCGTGTTTCCCGGGTGAAGCTCTACAAAGGCACAGGGGGTTTCACCCCATTTATCATCAGGCCGCGCCACCACGGCCACAGCCGCCACCGCCTCAAGCGCGTGGATCACGCCTTCCACCTCAATACTGGAAATATTCTCGCCGCCGGAAATAATGATATCCTTAGCGCGGTCTCGTAGCTGGATATAGCCATCGGGCTGCACCACGCCCAAATCTCCGGAGTGGAACCAGCCGCCCGCAAAAGCCTCGTCGGTAGCCTTTTGGTCATCCAAATAGCCCTTCATGGTAATGTTGCCGCGCATCATCACCTCGCCCATGGTTTCGCCGTCCCACGGCACGGGCTGCATGGTGTCTGGGTTCATCACCACGGCACCTTCTTGCACCACATATGGCACCCCTTGGCGGGACTTCAGGTTGGCTTGTTTGCCCATTGGCAGGGCGTCCCATTCAGGTTTCCACGCACAAGAAATACAGGGGCCGTAGGTTTCTGTAAGCCCATAAGCATGGGTGACGTTAAAACCTTCCTGCTGCATTTTTGCCAGCACGGTGGCGGGGGGCGGGGCGGCGGCAGTCATCACATTAACTTTGTGCGAGAAGGGCCGCTTGGTGGTGGCGTCGGCATCCACCATAAAGCTCAGCACGATCGGCGCGCCGCAGAGGTAATTTGCACCTTCATCTGCAATGGCATTATAAATGTTTTTGGCCGTCACCTTGCGGATACAAATATTTGTGCCCGCCTTGGCCGCCACCGTCCATGGAAAACACCAGCCATTGCAGTGAAACATCGGTAATGTCCAAAGATAAACCGGCGCGGCCTCCATGTTCCACTCCATCACATTGCCAAGGGCATTTAAGTAGGCCCCGCGATAGTGATAGGCCACGCCCTTGGGGCGGCCAGTGGTGCCGGAGGTATAGTTGATGCTAATAGTATCCCACTCATCAGCGGGGGCCTGATAGGCGAAATCCGCGTCGCCCGCGGCGAGGAATGCCTCGTAATCAAGCGCGCTTAGACGCGGGCCTTCGGGGGCGGCCGAGTCCACAATGTCAATTACCAGCGGCGGGTTTTCCAAACCCTTAAGCGCCTCCTGCACCGTGGCCGCAAACTCACGATCCACAATTAGGGCGCGGGTTTTTGAATGCGCTAGAATATAGCCGATCGTCCCCGCATCCAGTCGGCAATTCAGTGTGTTCAACACCATGCCTGCCATCGGCACGCCAAAATGCGCCTCGTAAATCTCGGGGGTGTTTACGGCGATCACCCCCACAACATCCCCCTTTTCCAACCCCGCCAGATGCAAAGCGGAGGCCATCTGCCGACAGCGCCCATAAGTCTCTGCCCATGTCCGCCGCGTCTCACCATAAATAACCGCAACCCGCTCCGGATAGGTCATCGCCGCGCGGTGAATAAAACTCACGGGCGTTAGCGGTGCGTAATTGGCTGGTGTTTTGGCAAATTCATTCATAGTAGGCTCCCGAGGTGCTTTTCTGTATTTATCCCGTTCCAAGTGGGGCTTGTAAAGAGCCAGCCTTACGCCCATCGCCCCTTCCCTGTGGGGAAGGATGGAATGGGGGCCGAGCGTAGCGAGGCCAAGGCGCCGCAGCGCATTTTTTCCTTTAGGGAAAAATGCTCCGCCGCAGGCGGGCCGGAGGTTGCGGCTAAGTACAATCGCTAAGTCGTGCGCTTACCTCTGAGGGCAGAGATAAACCCGCTTCAGTGGCGGCGCGTCAGCCATGGCGCTTGCTGCAACCTTCGGCCCGCGCCGCATTGCTACCTTTGCACCTGTGGCTACGCCTCCCAGCTTTGCATGATCTCCCATGCGTCTTCCGCCGTATCTACAAAGTGAAACAGATCAAGGTCGGCTTCCGAGATCGTTCCCGCATCGGCCAACGCTTCCCAGTTGATAATTTTCTGCCAGAAGTCCTTGCCAAACAGCAAAATCGGCATCGGCTCCATGCGTTTGGTCTGAATAAGGGTCAGGGCTTCAAACAGCTCGTCCATCGTGCCAACGCCACCGGGGAAGGCCGCAATCGCTCTTGCGCGCATTAAAAAGTGCATTTTACGGATGGCGAAATAGTGGAAGTTAAAGCACAGTTCCGGCGTGGCGTATTCATTGGGCGATTGCTCGTGTGGCAGCACAATGTTGAGGCTCACGGATTTGCCGCCCACATCTGCCGCGCCGCGATTGCCCGCCTCCATCACCCCCGGCCCGCCGCCGGTGCACACTACATAATCCTTGCCGCCCGTCTTCAGGCTTTCCTCGGTGCAGATGCGGGCAAATTTGCGCGCCTCGGTGTAGTATTTCGACAGCGCTGCGAGGGTTTTTGTACGGGCATTTCCCTTGAATTCCGGGTCTGGTATGCGCGCGCCGCCAAATAGCACCACGGTGCTTTCCACCCCTGCCTCCGTTAACGCCAGCTCCGGCTTGAGCAGCTCTAACTGCAAGCGTAATGGGCGCAACTCGTCGCGGCACAAAAAGTCAGGGTCGGCGAAGGCAAGCCGATAAGTGGGCGCGCGGGTTTGCGGGGTGCTGACCACATCTTGCGACTTGGCAATATCGTGATGGGCATCGGGGAAGCGGCGGGGCTTGGGGCTCATGGGGTTGGTCCTGTGGTTTGGGAGGGGCAGGATTGCAGAAGTTGGGGAGGATGGGAAGAGGGAAAGATGACGTGTATTAACGGCGCATCTGTGGCTATCTTTCTTTGTGTCAGGGCGTTAACGTAAAAGGAGGATAGTGCTGCGCATAACAACCTGAAATATAGTGTTTTTTAGAATAGACAGAAAGATGCCGGTAGTGCATGAATAGTAGCATTGTTATCTCGAAAATGTATCACGGCCTTTTGCGCGCGTTGGTTTGCTGTATTGCATTTGGCATTGCGGCCCAAGCCACAGCAGAAACCAGCCAGATAACCGCAGCTGTAGACCAAGGGGCGCAGCCCGTAAATCAAGCCAGTGTAAGGACGCGTGAGGGCTTGTTTATCGTTGATTATCAAAGCATCCAGCTGCCCTCTAACGAAGAGATCGACCTGATCGGCTATCATATTCTTAGCCCGATTAACGATTGGGCGTATTTTGGTCTGGGCGGGTATGCCCCTTTTTTGAAAGGCGAGTATGGCGGTTTTATGGCCTTTGGCGTGCTGGCCCATGCGCAAGTAAACCTAACTAACAACATTTTTGCCACTGCGGGCCTTTCGTTCGGCGGCGGTGGCGGTGGAAAGAGCGTAACTGAAAGCGTGGAGCTGTCCGGAACCGGCGGCTATGCGAGAGGGTATGTGGGGCTAGGATACGCGTTCAAAAACCTCTCCTTCGGTGCAAATATTTCGCATATGGAATTCTTTAATTCTGCCATCAACAACACGCAAATCAATTTCTTCATTCAAAAGCTATTCACCTATGAAACCGGCGCTTATGGCCGATCTGGCAATCGCTTTAATAGCGTTCCGCAGCCCGAGAGTGGCGGTTTTGGCAGTATGATCTCATTTGGCCTCGATAATTACCTGCAAATTAATCCCGTGGGGTCTTACAAGGGCGCGATAAACGCGGTCGACATCCAGTATTCGAGCTTTATGTCAAAAAACACCTATTGGTACTACGCCTTGGGTGTCGGCTACAAAGGATTGCCGATATATAATCAGGTTTTTGTTGGGTTCGGCGCGCGGGCGGCTCTTTCCGAACGGGTTCATCTCTATGGGCAATTGGGGCTTGGGTCTGGCGGCTATGCCCCCACGATTATTGATACAGGTTCGGGGCTGCTGCTCTATCCGAAAATGTCTGTTGAATATCTTATTAACAATAACCTCGGCATATCCCTGACCTCAGGATATTCTTTTGCGATTGACGGCACGGCTAAAAATTTCACACTGGGGGCCGCGCTCAATCAACACTTTGGCAAACCAAGCAGCCAAGAAGGCGCATTCAATCCATCTCTGGGGCGATACGACGGCTATCGTTTCAGCCTTTCCCATGAAACGGTTTTTAATCTGAGTTTTGATGGTGTGCCGCTCGACAACCTCAACATGATCACGGTCCAAATTGACAAATTGATCTCGAAAAACATCTATATTCCGCTCCGCGCGGCGATATCTTATCAGTCTTATCGAGGGTATCCGGGGTATGGCGAGGTGTCCGCTGGGCTCGGCCTTCAAAATGGCTATATCACAGGAGAGCCGCTTCAGTTTTTCGGCGAAATTCACCTTGGGGCCAACGTCCAAGGCGCAATTGCGAGGTCAACCCTCGGGCTTGATTATGCCTTAAGAGAGGGCTTGGCGCTTCGCGCAGCCATTAGCCAGACATTTGGGCAGGACGGCTTTAGGTCTACAAGTATTGGGTTGGGCCTAACGAGCCGGTTCTCTCTTTTGAACATTTGAACTAAAGCAAGCCCCCAAACACAGCCGAGCTATGCTTGGGGGCCATTCCCTTAAGGCTTACACCTCAACCGTCACCTTTTCCGCTTCTATCGGGCGCGATTTAGCAATCTCGATCTTCCGGGGTTTCAGCGCTTCGGGCACCTCGCGGATGAGGTCCACATGCAGCAACCCGTTGGATGTTATCGCATCGGTGGCGCGCACATGGTCGGCGAGCTGAAAGCGCTTTTCAAAGGCGCGGGTGGCGATGCCGCGATGCAGGAAGTTGCTTTCTCCCTCCGCCTTGGCTTTTTTACCGGCAATCACCAGCTGGCCATCACGGGCTTCAATCGTTAGTTCATCATCCGAAAATCCAGCCACGGCTATGGTGATGCGGTAAGAATCCTCACCGGTTTTTTCAATGTTATAAGGCGGGTAGCTAGAGCCGCCATCGGTGCGGGTCACACTATCCAGAATGCTCGCGAGACGGTCATAGCCGACGGTCGAGCGGTACAGGGGTGTTAGGTCAAAATTTCGCATTGGGTATCCTCCATTGAGCGACACAAGTTTGGCTTTCCTTACGGACAAGCCGGTTTTACAGGCCCATTTGGCGCCTGATACTTAAAAGGTAGTAAGGCCTGCGCGGCTTTCAAGGGGTGAAATTCGGCGGGGCGCTTCCTATATATGGGGCAGCAACGGGAGTGCAGAGCATGGCGAATGATCACAAGTTCTGGGACCGGATGGCAAAGCGCTATGCGCGGAAGCCAGAATAGCGTTGACGCCGCCGTTTCGTCCATAAAGAATAACAGCCATGGGTTGAATGGTCGTGCATGAGGTTTGAAATGAAGTTATTAGCTATCGTCACTACGCTTGGTTTGCTGGTGGCAAGCCCAGTAATGGCGCAATCGGATCAGGCTTTGAGCGGGCATGAAGTTGAGCTTCTAAAATCAGAGGGCGGTGTGGATTTGTGTTTTTTGCCCGTTGAAACGGTTTACGGTGCACAAGTCCATATTATTGATGAGTCTTACGTTAATGTTAGTCGCTCCGTCGAGCTTGCAAGCCCCAAGACAATATCGGTAACGGTAGAAGATACCGGAGAGCCAATCGTGCTCTTTGTACGTTTCATGGCGTCAGCCCGTACAGAACGCATTTGGAAGTTCGATATTGAAGCAGACGCAAATGTTGTGGGTGTTCACTTTTTATCTAGATTCTCTAAAATTTTACCGCGCATGGAGGGGCTGCCAGAGGGCATGCCAATAACTTTTCAGTATCATGTGAATGGCGAGTCCAATGATTGTGTATTTCAACCCGCAATGGATCCAGCTTTGGCGGCGTACGGTCCGGATCAAATTGCACCCAATTCATTTAGCGGTATTCCTTTTATCGCATTGGGATTTGGGAAGCTTGAAGAAGACTTAAAACGCTATGCCGCAATGAGCATGGAAGCATACCAAAGAACCGAAGGGGGATGGTTTGATAGCAGTGTCACGATCAACAGCCACACGGCACAAGACTTTATTGACCTAAAAGCGAGAGAGCAATTACTGCTCGACCAAGCTCAACCGCCCGAGTTGCCCTTTTTGCCTGAAACTGCAGAAACCCTTACAGTTCCTGAAGGGCTAGCGCGCGGGGAGGTTTGGCCTTGGATCATCGCGCACGGTTATGCGATGAAAGCGCCACCTGAGTTGATTGGTTATAGATGTGATATCGATCAATTTATTGCATTCTCAATGGGATTAGAAGTGCCGAAAACTGCTTACTGTAGGTGGACGATTGATGGAACCCCTAATGGCGAATCAAGATTCCTTTTACTTTTGGGTTCTGTCGAAATGTCGACCGAAACTTGTGAAAGTTCTGCCTATTCTTCCAGTAAGATTTTTGGAAGGGATGGCATCGTTATTGAATCTGAGAATTTCAATTGCCGTTCCGGTATCATGGATATCAACAAAAAGACATGGTATTAGTCTGGCGGATGGTAATGTTTTGCCTACTCAGCCAATTTGCGGCGGCTCCCCCTCATGCTCCATCCCAATCTGCTTGGCCGCCTTGGCCCCCAGCACTTTCAGCGTTTCCACCTGCCCCACAAGGTTGCCGCTGCCTTGCGAAAGCTTTGAAATCGCCGCCGCATGGCTGGTTTGTGCTTGGGTCAGGCGCTCGCCGACCTTCTCCATATCCAGCGTGAAGCCCACAAATTTATCATAAAGCAGCCCCGCCCGCTTGGCGATATCCATGGCGTTTTTGTTGCGGCGATCTATCGACCACAGGTTATCGACCGTCTTCAAGGCCACCATCAGGTTGGTGGGTGAGGCAATTACGATGTTACGCTCCGAGGCATAAAGCGAAAGATCAGGGCTGGCTTTTACAGCCTCTGAAAAGGCGCTTTCAATCGGCATAAACAGGATCACATAATCGACCGAGCCATCATCAAATTCGTGGTATTTCTTGGCGCTCAGCGTGTCGATATGGGTTTTCACCGAGCCAACATGCAGCTTCATATTGGCCGCCCGCGCGGCGCTATCCTCAGCATTCACCGCGCGCTCATAGGCCACCAATGAAACCTTGCTATCCACCACCAGCCGCCGCCCACCGGGCAGGTTTACCACCACATCAGGGCGAAAGGCTTGGCCTTCATCTCCCCGATAATGGCTCTGCACCTCATATTCCTCACCCTCGCGCAGGCCAGAGCGCTCAAGGATGCTGGCCAGCACCATCTCCCCCCACGCGCCCTGCTTTTGCTGGTCGCCCTTCAGGGCCTTGGTGAGATTATGCGCCTCCAGCGACACTTCGGCGCTTTGCTTGGTTAACGTCTCGATCTGGTGTTTTAGCGCCACGCGGTCCTTGCCCGCGGCCTCGTGCACGCCTCGTAGCTCGGCCTCAAACTTGCCGATATGCTCTTTCAGCGGTTGCAGCACCATCTTCAACCGCTCGCTATTTTGCCGCTCGAACCTTTCACCATGGGCGTCCATAACCTGCCCCGCCAACGCCTTAAACTCGGCTTTCAGGTGCTCGCCGTTTTCATTCAGCAAGGCCAGCTTCTCAGCGTTGTTCGCGTGCTGCAACTCAAGTGAGGTCTCCAACCGCACGTTTTCCTCCCGCGCCTCCGCCATAGCCCCCTGTGTTTCCCGTAATTCGCCCACCAGTTCAGCAAGCTGGGCCTCATAGCCCTCGGCTTGGCCCTGTGCGCCCATCACCTCCGCGTCAGCCCGCGCCAGAGCAGCTTTGCGTCTATTCGCAAAGGCCCAAAGCGCGGCGAGGGCGAGGGCGACGAGCAAGGCTTTTATCCAGTCAGGGCTGGCTTGCAGGTCGGCTATCAATTGCGCCATCATGTTGGCGCCCGCATCACTTCGTTAAGCTTCAAGTTTTCATATCCTTCGGTGAGGTGAAATACCTCGAACCCCTGCGTTGGTTCCTTCAGAATTAAAAACTGCATAAACGGTAGAATAACAATCGGTACGTTCATTGCCTCGGCAAAATATATCGCATATGGGCACACAAATGTCGGGTCAAAATCCGGCCCGTGCTGCCACACATCTTTCACAAAATCATCGCCCCCAAGCAACCCGCCCGGGCGCAGCTTTTCATACATCAACATCAGGTCAATCGTGATGCCACGCAGCGTGTGGTCGCCGTCAATATAAACCATATCGAGGCTTTCTGGCGCTATTTGGGGGGCGGCCTCTTTAGTGGTGCAGCGTATTACGCTGCGCTTGTCTTTGGCGAAATCGGTGCAGGCCATGGCCTCGGCATAGACATCTTCAAAGAAGGTATCGTCTTGGTTGGCAGGCTTGTTCCATTCGGGCAATTGCCGCCACGGGTCGATCATCGTGTAGTGCTTAATCCCGCTGGAATACTGGAGTTGATGTGCCGCAAAGGCTCCGCGCCACACTCCGACTTCGGCGATATCCTCCACCTTTGTGCTGTCGATAATCCGGCGCCACATACCGTTGCGCGTGGGGGCTTTATCAACGATCTTTTGAATGGCTATAACGCGGTCGAGCATATTTTGGTCCCTGTTTTGGCTTACCTTAGCTGATCGAACAAATGCTGAACAGAGGTTTTAACGTGTCGAAAACGATCTCCGCCCAAATGGGTGCCGCCATACCAGCGGGTCACTACAATAATCGCGTCGGTTATCTCCTCCCGCGCCATCATCTGCAAAATGATCATCCCCGCGCCGCCCTCGCCATCATCATTCTTAATCTCGGTGCCGCTGGCCAGCCGTGCCGCCCATGTATTATGGGTGGCCTTGGCAAACTTCTTCGCCCGCTTCAGCCGCTTCAAAAAAGCCTTTATCTCGGCTTCATCCGTCACCATGCCTGCGCTCACCGCATATTTGCTGCCACGGTCAGAAACCACGCCGAGATGCTGCACAAACTCTGATTTAATGGCTCTCATCGGGCGCTCCTACAGGGTACCGTGGCTAGCGCGATAGTTTTTGCCATGTTACGGGGCTGTTGGCCGAAACCGGTTCAAGGACCCTCGCGCCAAGCACTTTGTCCAAAAACTTTGGGGCGAGCCCGTATCCTGGCCTTACGCTGCGCACATGCGCGGGCGTTACTATTTCGCCCACCTGCATGTCCTTCACAAAATAAAGCGACCGGCGGAACTGCACGTTGCCTTCTTCGCTGGATTTACGGCCATAGTCTACGCGCCCCATGGCCTGCCACGCTGTTTTGGCATCGGTGCACAGCGCAGCCATTTCTGTTGGTTCCAGCGAAAAGCTATCATCCGGGCCACCGCCGCTGCGATCAAGCGTGAAGTGCTTTTCAATAATCGACACGCCAAGCGCAATGCTGGTAATGGCCGTGGTGTTATCCAGTGTATGATCCGAAAGGCCGGTTACCAAGCCAAAGCGGTTGATCATATCAGGGATGATGCGGAGGTTATAATCCTCTGGTGGCGCGGGGTAGCCGCTCACACAATGCAATATCGCCAGCTCTTTGCAGCCGCCGTCCCGCGCGGCTGCGATCGCTTCCGCAATCTCCTCGGCATCGGCCATGCCCGTTGAAATAATCATCGGCTTGCCGGTGCTGGCCACGTATTTTATCAGCGGCAGGTCCACCGCCTCAAATGAGGCAATTTTATAGGCGGGCGCATTCAGGTCTTCCAGCAAATCAACAGCGGTTGCATCAAAGGGCGAGCTGAACATCGTGATGCCGAGCTTGCGGGCGTGGTCAAAAAGCGGCTTATGCCAGTCCCACGGGGTGTGGGCCTCTTCATATAATTCATAAAGCGTGCGCCCATCCCACAGCCCGCCCTTGATCTGAAATTCGGGCGCGCTTGAATTGAGCGTAATGGTGTCGGCCGTATAGGTTTGCAGCTTCATCGCATCTGCGCCCGTGGCTTTTGCGGCCTCAATCATGCGCAATGCGGTTTCCAAGCTGCCATTGTGGTTCGCGGATAGCTCGGCAATTATATAGGGCGGATGGGCCTGCCCGATTGGGCGGTTGTTTATTCTGATTTCCTCAGGCATGCGGCGTCCTCCGGGACATATTATCAATGATCTTTGGTCGTATATCTTGCCATTGGGTGGCGAATATGGCCAGTCGGTAAACGTCTATAAATGTGCCGCCAAGTTTTTTGTGATCTCTAAAAACGCCCTCTTCCAAAAAACCGAATTTCTTATGAAGAGAAATTACGCCGGTATTAAACGCGAGCACTTCGCAGTTCAGCTTATTAAGCCCTAGATTTGAAAACGCAAAATCAAGCGCCAATAGCTCCATTTTCGATCCCGTGCCGCGAACCGCGGTTGAAGACGCAAAAAAGGCCCACTCGGCCGTTTTATGGTCAAGATCGACGCTCGTAAACGACACAAACCCCGTCGGCACGCCATCGACCTCAAATATAAGATACTTGGCATTGTCACTATCCTTTACCCGCGCCCACCAATTTTGATGCTCATTCAAAGAAATAACCTGCTGGGTATACATATTTTCCCGCACCTTGGGGGCATTTCGCCATTCCAGCACCATCTCTAGGTCTTGGTTGGCCATAGGCCGCAACAGGCCGATGCTCTGCGTGTCTTGCTTGGCCATATTATGAAAGCCCCATCTTTGCCATCGTAAGGGCACAGCCCGAACCTTTGGTGAAGCTTAGGGCCTTTTGGGTCAGCGCCTCAAGAGCGGAAGCATTCAGGTCTGGCAATAGGCTTTCCAGCTTCTTTTCCCAGCCGGTTTCTCGCGTATCGCCCAACAAAACCACACTGCCAGAGCGCTCTAAAGCGATGGCGGCTTCCTTTTGGTTATCCGCAATTGTTAACAGCAGCGTGGGCAGCCCCAAGCAACAGCGCTCCCAAGATGTGCTGCCAGCGGCCCCAATGGCAATATCGGCAGAGGCCATGATTTCGGCCATATTGTCAATGCTGACCAATACGCGGGTTGGGCATGGCATGCGCAAAGCCTTGGCCTGCACCGCGCCCAGCGCGGGTGCATTTTGGCCCATAACCACGGTAATATGTGCGGCGGCTGGCAAAACACTATGTGCCAAAACCTCAAGCACCCGTGAAGTCACATCGTCTTTATCAACCCCACCCATCGTGATTAAAATATGCGCCAAACCCGCATTTTGGCGGCGCTCAAGGCTGCGTTGGCGAAATGCCTGAAACTCTGGCCGCAGCAATGCATATTCTGGCCCGATCAGCCGCGTGCAGCTATCTGGCACCAGCCCGTCATAATCCTGGCCTTGCCGCCCGAGATTCTGGTCCAGCAAAACCTCGCACATATGCGCCCGATCGGCGAGATCATCCAATACCATCAGCTTGGCGCCCGCAGGCAGGGCCACGGCTTCCCATGCTTTATCCAGCGCATAATGGTCAACCAGCAGCCAATCCGGGTTTATGCTGGCCAATATCTGTGCCGAAGCCTCCGCATCATCGTGCCAAGCCGCCCCCAACCAAGCCGCATGTACAGGCGGCTTGAGATGCGCGCCATAGCCTGCCTTAGTTGCATAGGAAAGCCCATGAAAAGCATGGCCACGGTTAAGGATAAGATCATCCAAGCCGCCTTCACCAGCGCGGGAGAGAAAATGGCAAGCATGCCCTGCTTGCAAAAGCGCGTCGGCCAAGGTCAGGCAGCGCATCAGGTGGCCACTGCCAATGTCCAGCGAGGCGTCTACACGAAAGGCGATGGTTTGTGGCATTGGCAGCGTTACCCTTCGGCCTGTAAAACCTGAAACAGGCGCTCGGCCCTATCCCAGTCTTCAGGGGTATCAATATCCTGCACACGGTAGCGCGGCAGGATAATCGAGGTTGAATTTGGCCCGATAACCGGCAGGCCTTCTAGCCACGCGCGCGCATGCCCCCAATAAAACTGGCCCGCATCATGGTACGCTTCTGGCAGATCTTGTGAGCGGGTTTGGCTATGTTCGGGGTAAAACATCTCAACCCGATGATCACTATTCAGGCGAACCGCGCGCTGAATGGGAAAGGGGAAACTGGTGACCGGAAAAGCATAGGCGGCATCGCTGTTGCGCAAGGCCTCCAGCCCGCGCAGCAAATCAGCGGCTTGCACAAAGGGCGCGGCGGCATAGAGGCAGCACACCTCCTCTGGCGGGGTGCCATGATCAGCCAGCCATTGCACGGCATGGGCGATCACGGGGACCGTGGGCGTTTGGTCATCTGCAAGGGCTTCCGGGCGGCGAAAAGGCACGTCTGCGCCGAGGTCTTTGGCCACATCGGCTATTTCGTCATCATCTGTCGATACCAGTATCTGGTCAAAACAGCCGCTTTCCTGCGCCTCCAAAATCGACCATGCGATCATCGGCCGCCCACCAAAGGCCTTTATGTTTTTCCGGGGGATGCGCTTACTGCCCCCCCGCGCCGGAATTATGGCAACCCTCATTGCGCCAAAGCCGCGCGCAAAGCCTCAACCACATAATCTTGCTCTTCATCCGTCAGCGAAGGGTGCATCGGAATGCTGATAGCCTCACGGTAATACTGCTCTGCCTGCGGATAATCGCCAGCTTTAAAGCCCATTTTTTGGTAATGTGGCTGCGTGTGCACCGGAATGTAATGCAGGTTAACCATAATTTCCTTGCTGCGCAGATATTCAAAAACCGCCCGATGGGTTGTGGTTATCTGGTCAAGCTGCAAGCGAATAACATAAAGATGATAGGCCGAGTGGCTGTCTGGATGTTGCCACGGCAAGGTTAATGGCAGGTCCGCTAGCCGCGCGGTGTAGCGGTTTGCGAGTTCATGGCGGCGCTCAACATATTGATCAAGCCGCGTTATTTGGCTCACGCCAAGCGCGGCGTGAATGTCGGTCATGCGATAATTATAGCCCAGCACCACTTGCTGATAATCCCACGGGCCATCCATTTCTTTGGTCATAAGCGCTGGGTCGCGCGTAATTCCGTGGCTCCGGAACAAGCCCAGCCGCGTGGCCAGCTCATCATCATTGGTCAGCGCCATGCCGCCCTCGGCCGTGGTGATGATTTTTACCGGGTGAAAGCTGAAAACCGTAATATCGCTAAACTGGCCGCGCCCTATTTTCTCGCCTTTATAGCTGCCACCAATCGCGTGGGAGGCATCTTCGATGATTTTAAAGCCATATTTTCGGCCCAGCGCATGGATAGCCGCCATATCACAAGGCTGGCCTGTTAAGTGAACCGGCACCACAACTTTGGGCAAGCAGCCTTCGGCCTTCGCCACGATCAGCTTTACCTCCAAGGCCTTGGGGCAAAGATTATAGGTGGCAGGATCAATATCAACAAAGCTCACCTGAGCGCCGCAATAAAGCGCACAATTTGCCGAGGCAACAAAGGTGTTGGGGCTGGTCCAAAGCCAGTCTCCCGGGCCAAGATCAAGCGCGAGGCACGCAATGTGTAACGCCGATGTGGCACTGTTTACGGCCACCGCATGCTTGGCACCCGTATGCGCCATCACACCCTGCTCAAATCGATCAACCGTTGGGCCTTGGGTGAGGTTTGGTGATTTCAGAACATCAATAACCGCATCAATGTCGGCTTGCGTTATGTCTTGTTGTCCATAGCGTATCATATCAATTATACCATTATCGGAGTTAATTCTTTTGGCGCTGTGGCTTTTGCCGGTCCTCCCGACTTTTCATTCAAACCACAAAGGCCTTCCCCATTAAGATTAGCTTAAACAAGGCCGTTAGGCCAGCAGGAACCACCAACAGCCCACCACAAGGCTCCGGCTTAAGGCAAAGCGAGTACCCACCACCGTATTGGACCGCGACCTTAATGACCCTAAAATCTAAGCGACAGGCAGGACATGCCGCCATCAATTTTAGCACATTCCGTATTGTTGATTTCGCGGACGGTGTAGCCATGAGCGCGCAACATTCCAGCGGTCTTGGGAAACCCTGCGGCCATGATGACAAACTGATTAAAGCGGATCGCATTCGCGGCAGCTTCTTCGCCGTCAGCCGTGTGTAAAACCTTATAGCCTTCAAAACAACCGGAGGCATCAAGGCGCTTCGTGGCAAGGATCGTTTCGCCATCCAGCAGCGAGCAATCGGTCTTGAAGTGCAGGACATCGGGGGGCGTTTGCACCTCGCGCAAGGTATAGCCAAACCGGGTGATAATCTCGCGCAACTCAGCAACACCTGCGGCATCGGTACGCGCTGATTTACCAACCAGAACCTCGCGGGCCGTTGTCAGAATATCGCCGCCCTCGATAAAGCCGGGGCCTTTGACCTCGAAGACATTTTCATATTGAGCGCGAATGGTGCTGGACATTTGCGCAATTTCACCCATGCGCGACGGCGCCCCCGGGCGCATCAAAATAGCGACGTCTTTGAGGCATAGCGCATCATCCTCAACGAATACAGAATCAGGAAACGCTTCCAAGGCGGGAAGCTCAATAACCTCGGCCCCCGTTTCACGCAGGGTGGCAACATAATTGGCGTGATCTATTTCCATTTGCGCAAAATCCGGTGTCCCGGTATTCTCGGCGCGCAGCCCGGCAATAATACTTTTAGACGGTTTGCGTGTGATGGCATGCGCGAACTCGAAGGAGGGGTTTGTCATGATATCGTTCCGTTGGCTAAGATGGGCTGGGTTTTGATGTGTTTTCCAGATTGCACTGGTGGCCTGCCAAGTTCAAGACCATTGGGTCTGGGCCTGCATGACGCTATCGCGCCCGATGTCTCGCGCAAATGGCTGCCAGCCTGTATCTGCCGAATGCCGCGTCGCTATATTGGGGAGGAAGGATTCGCCGCAGCGAAATAATATCTATAAAACCAAGGGACTATAAAAGATATTTGGTAGCGGGACAGGGATTTGAACCCCGGACACCAGGATTATGATTCCCGTGCTCTAACCAACTGAGCTACCCCGCCAGACCGAGGCATTATTTAGGGGAGGTTGGGGGGGGCGTCAAGCAAATTATTGTGCAAAACGCGTAAACTGAACAAGAACAATCCAACCCAGCCCCGGCAAGCCCCAAATCGCTTCCCTAGTTCAGCCTTTCGCCGTTTCCAGCATCAAAATATGAGGCGCTGGCGAGATTAAATGCCAGATCAATTTCAGCGCCGGGGCTAACCACCGTATCAGCGCGCAAGCGGGCCGTGATCGGCTTTTCACCAAGCGACGTGGTGATAAATGTATCCGAGCCAGCGGGCTCTACCACCTCTATCCGGCACGGGGCCACAAGACGGCTATTTGCCGTAGGGTTGGTGATGTTTTCAGGCCTTAGCCCGATGAGCAGCTCGCGCTTCGCCCCCATTTTCAAACCCTTGATCTTGGTATCGTCCATCAGCTCCAGCGTGCCGTTTTCCTGCTTGATCTTTATCGCAAGGCCTGTCGGCAGCGCCTCTACGGTCGCGGGAATTAGGTTCATTGAGGGCGAGCCCATAAAATCAGCAACAAACATATTGGCGGGGTGGTTATAAATTTCGGACGGCGTGCCGATCTGCTGCACAATGCCGTCTTTCATCACCACTATCCGCGTGGCCAATGTCATCGCTTCGATCTGGTCATGGGTTACATAAACAATTGAGGCTTTGAGATTGCTGTGCAGGCGCTTGATTTCTGTGCGCATTTCCACGCGCAATTTGGCATCAAGGTTGGAAAGCGGCTCATCAAACAAAAACAGCTGCGGTTCGCGCACCAAAGCCCGCCCCATCGCCACCCTTTGCCGCTGGCCGCCGGAAAGCTGCCCCGGTTTGCGGTTTAAAAGCGGCTCGATTTGCAGCAGTTTTGCCACGTCTGCCAGCTTTTTCGCCTGTGTCGCCGCATCCACGCCGCGCACCTTCATCCCGAAGGTAATATTTTTGCCCACCGTCATAGTCGGATAAAGCGCATAGGACTGAAAAACCATGGCGATATCACGGTCTTTCGGGGCCACGCCCACCATATCGCGCCCGCCGATGTTAATCGCACCCGCGTTCACCTCCTCTAACCCAGCGATACAGTTCAGCAGGGTCGACTTTCCGCAGCCGGACGGCCCGACCAGCACCAGAAACTCGCCCCGCTGAATGGAAACGTTGATGTCTTTCAACACCTCCGTTGCCCCGTAGCTTTTGTAGAGATTCTCGATAGATAGAATAAGATTGCTCATGGTTTATCCTTTCACGGAACCAGCGGTTAGCCCGCGAATAAAGTATTTTCCGGCCACCACATACACAAACAGTGTCGGGAGGGCCGCGATAATGGCAGCGGCCATATCAACGTTATATTCCTTCACACCCGTGGTGGAATTAACGATGTTATTGAGGGCCACAGTGATGGGCTGGGTGCCCGCTTGGGAGAACGACACGCCAAACAGGAAGTCGTTCCAGATTTGGGTGAATTGCCAGATGACCGTGACCACCACGATGGGGGCGGAAAGCGGCATGAAGATGCTCCAGAATATCCGGAAAAACCCCGCGCCATCAACCTTGGCCGCTTTGACTAGCTCCACCGGAATGGTGATGTAGTAGTTGCGGAAAAACAGCGTGGTAAAGCCGAGGCCATAAACCACGTGCACAAAGATCAGCCCGCCGATCGAACCAGCGATTTTCATTTTTCCCAGCACAATGGCCATCGGCAGCAAGATCACCTGAAACGGGATGAAGCAGCCGAAAAGCAGCAGGGCAAAGATGAAGTCCGAGCCCTTAAAACGCCATTGTGAAATCACATAGCCATTCATTGCGCCCAAAACAGTTGAGATCATAACCGCAGGCACTGCAATCAACACAGAGTTCCAGAAATAGGGTTGTAGCCCTTCGCATTTCACCCCTGTGCAAGCGCCAGACCAGGCTTTACCCCATGCGTCAAACACAAGCTCTCGCGGCAGGCCAATCAGGCTTCCGGTTCGAATATCATCCAAGCTTTTAAGCGAGGTAACGATCATCACAAACAGCGGCATTAGGTAATAAAGCGCAAATATTATCAGCACGGCATAAAGCCCTGCTCGCAGCGCGACCTGCCTTAAACTACCGTCTTTTACGAGGTTATCCATCATGGCGGCTCCTGAGTTCGGAATAAAGGTAAGGCACAATTATGGCCATCACGACCATCATCATAACGGTGGCAGAAGAGGCTGCTTGCCCAAGATCACCGCGCGAAAACGCCATGGTATACATGTAGGTTGCGGGCAGATCGGTGGCATAGCCCGGCCCACCGCCGGTAAGGGCGATAACAAGGTCAAAGCTCTTGATCGCCAGATGCGAAAGCACAATGAAGGCCGACATGAAAATGGGGGCCATTGAGGGAATAATGATCGAGCGGTAGATGCGCGGGGTCGAAACCCCTTCAACCATCGCCGCACGGATAATTTCTTGGTCCACCGAGCGCAGCCCCGCCAAAAACAGCGCCATCACAAAGCCGCTGGCCTGCCAAACGCCGGCAATCACTACGGTATAAATGGCCATATTGGGGTCGGTCAGCCAATTAAACTCAAAGCTCTCCCAGCCCATACCTTGGATAACCAATTCTATCCCGAGGCCGGGGTTAAGAATCCATTTCCACGCGGTGCCGGTTACGATAAAGCTCAGCGCCATCGGGTAAAGGTAGATCGTGCGCAACGCACCTTCAGTACGGATTTTCTGATCCAGCAAAATAGCCAGCAGCAGCCCCAGCACCATTGAGATCACAATAAACAGGATGCCAAAAATCGCGAGGTTGGTCATCGCCACATCCCAGCGGGGGGATTGGGCCAAGCGCTCATACTGGATGATGCCCTCAATCTCGTATTTCGGCAACAACCGCGAGCGGGTGAAGGAAATATAGGCTGTCCACGCGATAAACCCGTAAACAAATAGCAAGATCGCCATAAAGGACGGAGCCAAAACCATTTTTGGCATGTGCTTCTGCAGCCATTCCATCGGAATATCCTAAAGGTAAGGGGGGCGAAAAGGTCCCCGCGCGGGCAAGCCGCGCGGGGGAGGAGTTACATCGAGTTTTTCACGGCCAGCGCCAGAGCTGTCACGGCATCAGCCGAGCTCATATCACTGTTGAAAAACGCGGTTACGGTATCGGTGATCGCACCGGCTTGAGCGCCACGAAGCGCCATGCCGTGGGCATATGATGGCAGCAAAGTACCATTGCCCGAGGCCACATCCATGTCATAGCCCGAACGGCGTGCGCAATAGTCAAAGCTATCAAGCGCTACATCGAGCCGTGCCGGAATGGAGCCTTTGTTGAGGTTAAACACCTCTTGGAAGTTTGGCCCCATGATAAGCTCAGCCAACAGGTTTTGCCCGTCGAGTTTATCTTGGCCCTCAACGTTAAACATCGCGAAGCTGTCTACGTTATAAAGGTAACCACCACCCGGCGTTGGGGCGCAGAGGAAGTCTTTACCCGGCTCAAGCCCGGCGGCCATAAACTCGCCTTTGGCCCAATCACCCATGATTTGGAAGGCAGCTTCACCATTCATCACCATGGCGGTTGCAAGGTTCCAGTCGCGGCCCGAAAAGTCGTCATCCACAAAGCCGCGCAAGGTGCGAAACTGGTCAAACACGGCAACCATGGTTTCAGATGTTAGCGCGGCCTCGTCGAGGTCGATAAACGCTGCGCGGTAGAACTCGGCGCCCCCAAGGCCAACGGCGATGGATTCAAAAATTGTGGCGTCTTGCCACGATTGGCCACCATGCCCCAGCGGCGTTATGCCCATGCCTTGCAGCTTTTCAGCTGCCGCATTGAACTCGGCCCATGTGGTTGGCATCTGGATGTTAGCATCGGCCAGCACTTGCGCGTTGCCCCAAATCCAGTTGATCCGGTGAACGTTTACGGGCGCGGCGCAATATTCGCCATCACACTTCATGTGGTTCGCAATCGCTTCCGGCAAAAGCGCATCCCAGTTATTGGCCACGGCTACATCATTGATGTTGGCCAGAACGCCTTCGTCATACCATTCCTGAATGGCCGGGCCTTTTAGCTGCACCGCAGCAGGCGCATTGCCAGAAAGCACACGTGCCCGTAGAGCCGTCATGGCCGCATCGCCACCACCGCCTGCTACGGGCATGTCTGTCCACGTGCCGCCACGACCTGAAAATTCATCCATCAATACCTGAACCGATTTGGCCTCACTACCCGAGGTCCACCAATGCAGTACTTCGGCTTGCGGCTCAGCCATTACAGCCCCCGCACCCAGCACCATTGCGGCCGCCATCATCGTCTTTTTCATCATCTCATTTCCTCCCACGGAATGTGAAACCATCCGATCAGATGCCGGACTGCCGCCATCAAGCCTTGGCACGCCCTGCCAAACAAGCCCCGCAAACGGCGGTAAATACAGTTTTAGCACGGCTTTGTTACCTTGCGTTACAATTTGGTTCAATTTCCGTGCAAATTGCGTAACACTCTCCCAAACGCGGAGCCAGCCATGCCAATACCCACCCTGCTTGTTGTAGATGACGACCCCGACCTGAGCGAAATGCTAAAAGCGTTTCTGACGGGCCACGGCTTGGCTGTGCATACGGCGGCAAACTTCGCCGACGTAAGCCATACCGTTAGCCGCCACCGCATAGACCTTATTTTGCTCGATGTGATGCTGGGGCCGGAAAGCGGCATTGATATCTGCATGGGCCTGCGGCGTGAAAACGCTGTGCCAATCATCATGATGTCAGCGCTTTCAAGCGATGATTACCGGATGCAAGGTTATGCGGCGGGGGCCGATGATTACATCGCCAAGCCCTTTAACCCAGATCTTTTACTGGCGCGTATTCGCGCCGTGCTAGGGCGCACCCAAAGGGCCGCCTCGCTCAGTTATCGCCGCGGAACACATATTTTCCGCTTTGGCCCATGGCGGTTTGATAGTCGCCTGAGCAGCCTTACTGGCGCAGATGACAGCGAAATTATGCTTTCAAAACGCGAAATCGCCTTGCTCAATGTGCTGCTCGCCAACCCCGGGCTTGCCCTTAGCCGTGAAGAAATTACCGCGGGCCTTGAGCAAGATACCCCCATGGAATCCCGCGCGCTGGATGTGGCCATTAGCCGATTGCGCAGCAAAATCGAGGCCGATCCGAAAGCGCCTGAAATTATAAAAACCGTGCGCGGTGCGGGCTATATGCTGGCAACCGAGGTCAAAACCGAATGACCTTGCGCCGCCAAATATTCTTCGGGCTCACAATCGCAACCTTCGCTGGCGCGCTGATTGTCGGCGCTTGGTTTAAATACCAGCGCGATTTTGAGCGCCATCTTGCGCGGGCCTTCAGCGCCGGTATTTCGGCCCATAGCCTCTCCCAAGGCCAGCCCGCCGACAGCGCAGATTTGATCACAATCATGGTCGCGCCTGAAACCATTATCAGCATCAGTAACAATGCCCGCCTGCGCTTTCCAGATACCGAAATGCTGAATTTCGAAACCAACCTGACAATTGCCGCCGTGCCTGTGCGCATTCTCTCCGCTAGCCACCAATACAGCTTGGCCGAAATAAAAGGCCCGCCCGCCGCGCAATTTGGCCAGCTCTTCCGCAGCCTCGCCACATGGTGTGGCCGCCCGGCTGTTTTCCTAAAATCCCCCTCGGGCTGGCTGCGCATTGAGGCCCCCGCGCTTTTTAGCTGTGCCGCCGCCCCCGCAGACTGGCGCACCCCCGCCCTTATTATCGCGTTCATCATTCTCGCAGGTTTGCTCACTATCGGGCTTGCTGTATCTGACCAGCTCACGACCCTCGCCAGCCAAATCAGCTCCCGCGCAAAAGACGGACGCACCACGCCGCTTCCCACCAGCGGCCCGCCCGAATTGCGTGCCATTTCCAGTGCCATCAACCGTTTTTTTGATCGGGAAAAGCAGCGCCACAGCCGCCGCGCCGCTTTGCTCTCTGGCATTTCCCACGATCTTGGCACCCCGACCCAGCGCCTGAAGCTCCGCACCGCGCTGATCCGCAACCAAGATTTGCGCATAAAGCTCGATCAAGACATAGACCAGATGACCTCGATGATCGACTCGGTGCTGGCCTATACCCGCAATGAAATGGATGTGGAGGCGGTGCGCAAAATTCCGGTCTACAGCCTGCTCACCGCGATCACCGATGATTACACAGATCTCGGCCACTCGGTTCGCCTTACGCCCTATCAGCCACCGCCAATGCTCAGTTCGAAAACCGTTTTTTCCGCGCAATCGCCCACTGCGCGGCGCATTCATACGCCAGATAGCCTGCTGTGCCGCTGCCGCCCTAATGCCATCCGCCGCGCTATAAATAACCTCATTGATAACGCGCTAAAATACGGAAAATCTGCCACGCTTAGCGTGCAGGCCACCGCCGAATTTATAACCATTCGGGTGCAGGACGAAGGCCGCGCAGAAGTTGATTTCAGCAAGTTGATAGAGCCGTTTGCCCGCGGGCAAAATGCGGCTCATCACCCGGGCACCGGGCTGGGGCTAACGATTGTTGACAGCATCGCCACCGGCCACGGCGGCACGCTTTCGTTTGCCCAAGCGCCCAATGGCACCATTGTTGAGTTCCGAATTCATCGCTGAGCAGGGGCCGCTACGCCGAGAGCCAGCTCTTGAAGGCGTGAAAGCTGTTTTTGGGCGTTCTTTCTTGGGTTTCAAAATCCACATGAATCATGCCAAAGCGTTTTTCATAGCCAAAAGCCCATTCGAAATTATCCAGCAATGACCAATAAAAATAGCCCTGAATATTTGCCCCGCCGGCAATGGCTGATTGTATTTGCGCCAGATGGCTAAACAGATAGTCGCTGCGGGCGGGATCATCAATAACGCCATCTTGGGGCGAATCATCCCATGCCATACCGTTTTCGGTGACAAAAAGCGGCAGGTCTGCGGTGTAATCTTGCCGCAGCATTTTTAGGGTCTCGCCCAGCCCCTCGGGGTAAATATCCCAGCCCATCTGGGTTTTGGGCGCATCGGTTTTGCGCATGGTATAGCGCGGCCACGGCCCCGGAGCCTCGGTAATAGTTTGGCGGGTGTAATAATTAACCCCCAACCAATCAAGCGGGGCAGATATGCGCGCCATATCATCCTGCCAGTTTTCCGGCAGGTGGGCATCAAGCCCCTCCAGCACCAGCTCGGGGTAGCGGCCCTTGGTGAGCGGCTCAATAAACATACGGTTCATAATAGCGTCAAACCGCGCAATGGCCGGGGTGTCTTGGGGCGTGGCGGGCTGGGAGGCCTCAAAATTCAGCACAATGCCGAGGTTTTTTTGGCCACGCGCCCGCAGACGCTCCATCGCTTCGCCGTGGGCCAGTAGCACATGGTGCACGGCGCGGGCGCCCGCAGTAATATCCTGCTTTCCGGGGGCGTGATGGCCAAGAAAATGTGAAAGCCAGCTCACGCACCACGGCTCGTTAATGGTGGCGGTAGAGGCCATGCGGTCGCCAATACGGTCCATTACAGCATCGGTGTAGTCACCAAACCAGCGGGCCACATCGCGGTTTTCCCAGCCGCCCAGCGCGCCAAGGGCGGCGGGCATATCCCAATGATAAAGCGTCAGAAACGGCTTTAGGCCGCGCGCCAAAGTGGCATCCACCAGCCTGTCATAATAATCGAGGCCCGCTTGATTTACCGTCCGGCCATCGGGCATAACCCGCGCCCAGCTTGTAGAAAACCGGTAAGCGTCCAAGCCTTTTAGCAGGTCGAGATCAGCCTCATATCTGTGGTAGTGATCACAGGCAATTGCGCCGGTTTCGCCGTTTACCACCCTACCGGGCTGTGCGGCGAACGTATCCCAAATTGTGGGGCCAGCGCCGCCAAAACCATGGCCCTCGATCTGGTAAGCTGACGTGGCAGCCCCAAAAAGGAACGCTTCGGGGAAATCTTTTCGTGTTATCATTTTGGAGCGGGTCCTGTGCTTTCACCAAGGGTCAGGTCTGTTTCCAGCAAGGTGTGGCGCGGGGTTTGGTCGCCCGCATCAATAATATCAAGTAACATTTGCGCGCACAGCTTGCCCGCCTCGTGCACCGAGGACTTTGTGGCGGTAAATATCGGAATATCCGCCCCGTTGGGCAGGTAGGAAAGCGCATCATCATGGATGATCACCGAAATATCACGGCCCATTTTGAGCTGGGCATCGCTAATCGCGCGGCGCACGCCAATGGCCATAATCATTGAGGACACGATAAAGGCCGTAGGGGGATTGGGATCCCCAAGCATGCTTTGTGCCTTGTTATAACCAAATCCTTCCGTCATTTCTCCGGTGGCCATAAACACCGGATGGGCATGTAGCCCACGGGTTTTATGAGCCGCCAAAAATCCGTCTTTGCGGCGCTTGGCAAAATCCATGAACTCAAGGCCATTGATCAGCCCCAAACGTATATGCCCAAGATCAAACAAAAAGTTGGCGGCGCGTTCAAAGGAGCGGCGGTTATTAACATCAACCCATGAATAATCGGTATCGCCATCACTGGTGCGGCCATGCACCACAAACGGAATGCCGAGGCTTTTTAGCAGAGCAATACGCGGATCATTCTGGCGCGGGCCGTGCACGATAACGCCGTCAACCGAAGCCTTGGCGGCCAGCTCGCGATAGGTGCGCTCCTCGTCAATATCCGGCACTACGGAAAGCAGCATATCATGATGGTTGCGCGAATAGATTTCCCCCGCACCCGCAATAAAATCAGCAAAAATCGGGTTTACGATCTCATGCCGGGTCGAAATTGGAATAACGTGGCCGATCGCCATTGAGCGTCCGGTTGCAAGACTTTTGGCACGAATATTGGCGCGATAATTGTGCTGAGCGGCCGCAGCCTTTACCCGCTCGCGGGTGGCCTCGCTTACCTCGGGGTAATTATTAAGCGCACGGCTAACCGTGGTTTGAGACAAGCCCAAAATTTTTGACAATTTCTTAAGGTTCATATTCAAAGCGCTTTCAAATTATCCGTGACTATAGACACACGGTTGCAAAACATCAAAGCAGTTATTTTATCATTATTAAAGCTTTCTATTGACAGAATGGCGCAAATATTCGAGCTTGCAAATATTCAAAGCGCTTTGGTAATGATTCCAAGCGCTTTCAAAAAGAATCACAAAAGAGCGCAAATGTGCTCACTCAGGAGGAAACTATGAAACATCTATTATTGGCTGGTGCGGCTTCAATGGCGCTCACGGCTAGCTTGGCCACTGCCGAGCAGATCACGGTATTTGGGCCTTGGCTTGGCCCAGACCAAGAAAGAGCAGAAACCGTGCTTGCCGCTTTTGCGGAAGCTTCAGGCCATGATGTGCGTTATGTTGGCTCAGATAGCTTTGAACAGCAAATTTTGGTAGACTCCGAAGCAGGCTCTGCTGCCAACGTATCCGTATTTCCGCAACCAGGTTTGGCCGCTGATATGGCCGCGCGCGGGTTCCTTACGCCGCTCGCCGATGGCACCGCTGACTGGGTGCGCGAAAACTACGCTGCCGGCCAAAGCTGGGTAGATTTGGGCACGTATGCAGGGCCAGACGGCACTGATAGCCTTTATGGCCTGTTCTATAAGGTCGACCTGAAATCACTCGTTTGGTATTCACCCGAAAACTTTGAAGACGCTGGTTATGATATTCCTGACTCCATGGAAGAGCTGATCGCGCTGAGCGACCAAATCGTTGCCGATGGCGGCACTCCTTGGTGCATCGGGCTAGGCTCAGGCGGCGCAACCGGTTGGCCAGCAACTGACTGGGTAGAAGACCTACTGCTTCGCACCCAAACACCAGACGTTTATGACGGCTGGGTGAGCAACGAAATTCCGTTTAATGACCCACGTATTGTGGCCGCCATTGAAGAATTCGGTATATTTGCGGGCAATGATGATTATGTTTCCGGTGGTGCCGGTGCTGTAGCCTCAACCGACTTCCGCGACAGCCCAAAAGGTCTGTTTAGCTCGCCACCGCAGTGCTACATGCACCGCCAAGCCAGCTTCATTCCGGCCTTCTTCCCCGAAGGCACGATTGTGGGTGAAGACGCTGATTTCTTCTACTTCCCTGCCTACGCGGGAAAAGACCTCGGCAAGCCTGTGCTGGGCGCTGGCACCGTTTGGGCCATCACCAATGATAGCCCAGCCGCGCATGAGCTGATCGCGTTTCTCGAAACAACCGAAGCCCATGAAATCTGGATGGCGCTTGGGGGCTTCCTGACACCACATAAGGGTGTAGATACTTCGGTATTTGGGGACCCAACGCTGGCCAAGATGAATGACATCTTGCTCAATGCAACCACTTTCCGGTTTGACGGCTCAGACCTAATGCCCGGCGGTATTGGTGCAGGCGCTTTCTGGACAGGCATGGTTGATTATGCCGGTGGCAAATCGGCTCAAGACGTAGCGGATGCCATTCAGGACGCATGGGACGCGTTGAAGTAAAACATGTTGGCCCGGCATATCGCCGGGCCACTTTTTTGGGGAGGTTAATATGCATCCGGCACTTCAAGGCATCATCACGATTTTGGTCGGCGTTGGCGGCTGCGTCGGGTATTTTTACCTCTCCAACCAGTTTTTAGACAAAGTGCTTTGCCCCCCACGCGGCAAAAACGCGGGCCGAAATATTAACCGCGCCAATATCATCCGCCCTTGGCTGTTTTTGCTGCCAGCAATCTTGGCGCTGAGCATTTATCTGGCCTATCCGGTTATTGAAACCCTGCGGCTTTCCCTCACTAAGCGCAGCACCCTGCCTGATGGCAGCACGGCCTATGCGTGGGCGGGGCTGGATAATTATCGCCAAATGATGAAAGAGCCGAAATTCTGGGAAGCGCTTAAAAATAACGCTATGTGGCTGGCCGTAGTTCCCGCCCTTGCCACGGGCTTTGGCCTGTTGGCGGCACAGCTGACCGACCGCCTAAAGTGGGGCAACATTGCAAAATCTCTTATTTTTATGCCGATGGCGATATCCTTTGTGGGCGCCGCGGTAATTTTCAAGCTGGTCTATGATATGCGCCCGATCGAGCAAGAGCAGATCGGGATACTCAATGCGCTTTACCTCAATTTTGGCGGCGAGGCCCCGATAGCCTGGCTTACGACGCCCTTTTGGAATAGTTTCCTCCTAATGGCGGTGCTGGTCTGGATCCAAACTGGCTTTGCCATGGTCATCCTTTCAGCCGCCCTGCGCGGCATTCCGGAAGAAACCATAGAGGCCGCGATTGTAGACGGGGCCAACCCGTTTCAGGTGTTTTTCAAAATCAAAGTACCGCAGATCAAAGGCACAATCATGGTGGTTTGGACAACGATTACCATCGTCGTGCTCAAGGTTTTCGACATCGTATTTGCCATGACCAACGGGCAGTGGGAAACACAGGTTTTGGCCAATTATATGTATGACAAGCTGTTTCGGTCTAACGACTGGGGCGTCGGCTCGGCCAGCGCCATGGTCATTATGCTGCTAGTAACACCAATTCTGGTGTGGAACGTGCGCAACGCGCGCCGTGAAATGGAATAGGAGGCTGATATGAATATTGCAGGGCAAAAATCTGGCCTCTCATGGGCGGTAAATATTTCGGTGGTATTGCTGGTGGCGCTGTGGCTTTTCCCCACGGTGGGGCTGCTGGTTTCGTCATTCCGCACATCAGACCAAATTTCCACTTCAGGCTGGTGGAAGGCGATGTTCCCCTCCCAGCAAAACCTGACTCTGCGCTCTGACGCGCCAGAGCTTCAGGTCCAAGAAGGCGATTTATATGTGATCGAGGGGCTGCTTTTTGCCGATGGAAAAGATGTGGAAATCTCGGTCTGGGGCGTGTCATCCCGAGAGATAGACAGCTATTCGGCTGGCGAGACTGCACCACTCAAAAAGGGCGGCGAGGTGACGGTGCAGGCCGATGGGCGCTATCGGATGGTCAACACCGAGCCCTTCACCGGCACGCGCGGCACCCGCATATTTGTAACCGCCACCACCCCGCCAGAATTCACCCTGCGAAACTACCAACACGTGCTGTTTGACCCCTCCAATTCCGAGGGCATGGCCAAAGCCTTTATCAACACGCTCACCGTCACCATCCCCGCCACCATCATCCCGATTGTGATCGCGGCCTTTGCGGCCTATGCGCTGGCATGGATGGAGTTTCCTGGCCGTGCGCTCTTAATCGCGGTCATTGTTGGCCTACTCGTGGTGCCGTTACAGCTGGCGTTAATCCCGCTTTTGAAGCTGCATAACGAGGTGGGCATTGGCAAGGGCTACCTTGGGGCATGGCTGGCGCATACGGGGTTTGGGCTGCCGCTCGCCATATATTTGCTTCGAAATTATATGGTCGGCTTGCCGCGAGATATTATCGAAAATGCGCGGGTAGATGGCGCGACAGAATTTCAGATTTTTGTAAAAATCATCCTGCCGCTCAGCTTCCCCGCCCTCGCCTCCTTCGCCATCTTCCAGTTTCTCTGGACATGGAATGACCTCTTGGTCGCGCTGGTTTTCCTGATAGACAGCACCGGCGACACCACCGTAATGACCAAACAAATCGTAGAACTCCTCGGCACGCGCGGCGGCAATTGGGAAATTCTGGCCACCTCGGCTTTTGTCTCTATCGCCGTGCCTTTAATGGTGTTCTTCGCCATGCAAAAATACCTTGTGCGCGGCTTGCTCGCCGGGTCAGTTAAATAATGGAAAGCAATATGAACACAGCTCAGGCTCTGGCCCCTCAAACAGCTGATGACTGGTGGCGCGGTGCGGTGATTTACCAAATCTACCCGCGCAGCTTTCAGGATAGCACCGGCAATGGCATTGGAGATTTGCGCGGCATCGTGCAACGGTTGCCCTATATTGCAAAACTCGGTGTAGATGCCATTTGGATCTCGCCGTTTTTCACCTCGCCCATGGCTGATTTTGGCTACGATATCTCTGATTTTCGAGACGTAGACCCGGTGTTTGGCACGCTGGCCGATTTTGATGCGGTGGTCGAAACCGCCCACGGGCTGGGCCTTAAGGTGATGATTGATCTGGTGTTTAGCCACACCTCCAGCCAGCACGCGTGGTTTAAGGAAAGCCGTAAATCCGAGCCAAATGCCCATTCAGATTATTACGTCTGGGCCGATGCCAAACCCGATGGCACCCCGCCCAATAACTGGCTTTCCATCTTTGGTGGCTCGGCGTGGCACTGGGAAGCGCGGCGCTGCCAGTATTACCTGCATAATTTCCTCATCAGCCAGCCAGACCTGAATTTCCATAATCCGGTGGTGCAGGATGAGCTTTTGGACATCGGCAAATTCTGGCTTGATCGCGGCGTTAACGGCTTCCGGCTTGATACCATCAACTTTTACTTCGCCGACCAAGCCCTGCGCGATAACCCCGCCCTGCCAGAAGATCAACGCAACGATCTGACCGCGCCCAAGGTGAACCCTTATAATCACCAAGAGCACCTATACGACAAAAACCGCCCCGAAACGCTGGGCTTTCTGCGCCGCTTGCGCAGCCTGATGGACGGCTACAACGCCGCCGCCGTGGGTGAAGTGGGAGACAGCCAGCGCGGACTGGAGATTTTGGGTGAGTATACCGCTGGCGATGATCTGATGCAGATGTGCTATGCCTTTGAGCTGCTCGCCAGCCACCGGCCCGAAGCGGCAGACATTGCCGAAATATTTGCCAAAGTCGGGCGCGTGGCCAGCGATGGCTGGGCCTGCTGGGCGTTTTCCAACCACGATGTGCAGCGCCACAAAACCCGCTGGGGCCTGAATGATGCCGCCGATCGCTGCTATGCGACCCTCCTGATGTGCCTGCGCGGCTCGGCTTGCATTTTTCAAGGCGAAGAGCTGGGGCTTTCGGAAGCCAACGTGCCTTTTGAAGCGCTGCAAGACCCTTACGGCATCGAGTTTTGGCCCGAGTTTAAGGGCCGCGATGGCTGCCGCACCCCGATGGTGTGGGAGCCAAGCAACCAGAATGGAGGCTTTTCCAGCAATGCCAAAACATGGCTGCCCGTGCCGCCAGAGCACTTGAGTCACGCCGCTGCCACTGCGGAATCAGACCTCGGCTCGCTGTTGCACCACTACCGCCGCGCCATTGCTTTTCGGCAGGCGAATGCGGCCCTGCGCGAAGGCGATATGGAAAATGTGCTGGCCAAAGATGGCATCATTCAATTTACCCGCAGCGCTGGTGGCACCACGCTATTTTGCGCGTTTAATCTTGGCGAAGACCCCCGCCAAACCGAGCTGCCTACGGGCCAGTGGCAGCCAATTGGTCGGGAGCTGGGCAGCGCCGAGCCCTCGCCTGAAGGCCGCTTAACCCTTGAAGCATGGCAGGTTTTCCTCGCCCGTAAAATTTAGGAGCACAACATGGCAAACCTTAAAATGACAGGCATTGCAAAGTCTTACGGCGATGTGAGCGTGCTGGAAGATATTAATCTTGAAATAAAAACCGGCGAGCTTATCGTTTTTGTTGGCCCCTCGGGCTGCGGAAAATCAACCCTGCTACGCATGGTGGCGGGGTTGGAAAAGATCACTGCCGGGGAGTTGGAAATTGACGGCGTTGTCGTAAATAACATCCCCCCCGCCGAGCGCGGCATCGCGATGGTTTTTCAGTCTTACGCGCTTTATCCCCATATGACGGTGCGTGAAAACATGTCTTTTGCCCTGAAGCTGGCGAAGAAAAGCAAAGAAGAAATTGAGGCAGCGGTATCCAAAGTTGCCAAAATTTTGCAGCTGGAAGACTATTTGGACCGCCTGCCCAAAGCCCTGTCGGGTGGGCAACGCCAACGCGTGGCCATTGGTCGCTCGATCGTGCGAAACCCCAAGGTTTACCTGTTTGACGAGCCACTTTCCAACCTAGACGCCGCTTTGCGCGTGGCCACCCGCATCGAAATTGCGCAGCTTAAGGAAAGCATGCCGGAAAGCACGATGATTTATGTAACCCATGACCAAGTGGAAGCGATGACGCTGGCCACGCGGATTGTGGTGCTGGCCAATAAAGGCATTGCCCAAGTCGGCACCCCGCTGGAGCTTTATGAGCGCCCCGAAAATGAATTTGTGGCGCGCTTCATCGGCTCTCCAGCAATGAACCTTTGGCCGGGTGAAGTGGTGGCGACCGGAGCACAAACAAAGGTGCAACTGGCCGATGGCTGCGAGGCCCTTTCTAATGTGCCAACCACCGAGGCTGATATGGGCTTGAAGGTAAAAGTAGGCGTGCGGCCCGAAGACTTGCGGGCAACAGAGGGCACGCCGGTTTTCACCGGCAAGGTTGATTTTACCGAGCTGCTTGGCGAGCTGACCCAGATCTATTTTGACGCGACAGCTGGCGAGCATGTGATTGCCAAATTGCCAGGCATTGTTCATGGCTTGCGGGGCCAGAATATACGGCTGGCAGCCAACCCTGAAAAGGTTCACCTGTTCGCAGACGGTCGCTCTTTGCTTTACCGCTAAATGCTGGTCAGTGCTGAAATTTTGCCCGTTTCGCCCATTAAAATCAGGTCCGAAGCCTCGGCCCCGATGAGCCTGCCAATTTGCCCCTCAAGCCCCATCAGCTTTGCCGGATTGCGCGTGGCCATCCGCAAAGCATCTTGCATCGAAACCCCGACGGATTGCAGCGTGGCGACGCCTTCAGGAATAGTCGTATGCGCCCCCGCAAGCGAGCCTTGGCTATTAATCAGGCGCCCGCCTTTAAGGTGAACAGGCTCGCCATAAAGCATAAATTGGTCTGGGCCACCAACGGTCGGCATGGCGTCGGTGATTAAAATCATATGGTCTTTTAGGGGGCGCGCACGGCAGGCGAGCGCCAGCATTGTAGGGTCCACATGCAACCCATCGGCGATGATCGAGCAATAGGCGTGGCTGTTAATAGCCGCCCCCACCACCCCGGGCGCTCGGTTTTCCATTTGGGACATCGCATTGAAAAGATGGGTGAAAAGCGTGGCACCCTCGGCCAGCAGAGCCTCGGCCTCATCCGCGCTGGCATTGGTATGACCCATCGAGACCGTAACCCCCAGCGCCACAATTTCGGCCACCTGCGCCGGTGTAACCGACTCTGGTGCGACCGTGAGCAGCGCCGGAATATCCTGTGTCCGCAGTCGCTTAAGTTGCGCCATTGTATGGGCATCAAACGGGCGGATAAAACTGGGCTTGTGCGTGCCTTTCCGCGCCGTGGCAATATGCGGGCCTTCAATATGAATGCCGGCAATCCCAAACTCACCGAAGCACTCCAGCACAGCACTCACGGCGGCTTCCAACACCTCAGGCGCGTCAGTTATAACCGTTGGCAGCCAGTGCTGCGTGCCAAATTTGTGATGGGCTTTGGCGATAGTTTCTAGACCCGCACGGTTGGGGCTGGTGTTAAAAAGCACCCCGCCGCCACCATTGATCTGAATATCAAAAAAGCTCGGGGTGAGCGTGCCATTCAGGGTGCTAACCGTCGCATTCGGCGAAATTTCAGCCACGGGCGATATGCCAGTAACCACGCCGTTTTCCACCCGCGCAGCCGTGGCTTCATGCAGGGTATGCCCATCAAACAAGCGGGTTGGGTTGAGCCAGATTTCAGCCATTGGCACCCTCCGAGATAAAATATGGCACAAGCGCCTGCTGGATTTCGGCCATAACATAGGCCTTGGCCAAAGGTTGGCCAGATGCCTGCAAAGCCGCCGCGCGCACTGCGGTTTCAGCACCAAAATATGGGGCCAAATTGGTGGTGTGCTTATCAACAAATTTCATCAGGGCCTCCACGGCCTCAATAGCGTCTGGCTGCGCCCAGTAATAGCGAATTCGGTCGGCAAGGCCAGTGTGCCGCAGCTTCTGCTGCACAACGGCATCGCCATGATAGTGAGATTGCCAATGGGCAGGGTTGGCGAGCATCAAGCGCTCCATTACGTCAGGCAGGTGCGGGCTATCTGGTGCAAGGTCTGCCCGCGCGGTATCAAGCGCATAAAGCGCTTGGCGATAGGCGTGTGTAAGGGCAGGGCCAACTTTGTGGATGGCAAACCCCATTTCGGCCAAGGCAGGATAGGCGCTCGGATGCTGGTAATCTGTCGAATGCGCTTCAAAACACAGGCCCGGATAAGGGTCGAGCATGGCGCGCAGGGCTGCGTTGCCGCCCGTGGGCAAATGATGCACTTCGGTTGGCGAAAACTCAACACCGGGCTGTACAACCAGCGCCACAATGCGGGTTTTGGCCTCAGGAATGCCCGCCTTATCAAACGCATCAAAGTGCGCTTTCAGGGTGGCCTCGGCGGCAGCGGGCGCCGTTGGGGTTACGGTTTCGCCGTCGCCATGCGCGCCACCGGGGGGCGGCACTTCGGTGCCAACCATATAGGAAAGTTTTGTAGGGTCGGCGGCGGTTTTCTCGCAAATCGCTGCCAGCTTTGCGGCGCGGTTGGCTGATGTGGCGTCATCCACTTGGGCGGGTTCGCCTTGACAGCCCTCAGAGCAATCCAGATGAATTTTCGTGAAGCCCGCGCGCACGTAGTCAGCCACAAGCGTTTCAGCTTTAGCCATAGCCTCACCCGCCAGCGCCGCGCGCCAAACCTGCGGGCCGAGGTGATCTCCGCCAAAAACCAAGTTGGCTGTGGCAAAGTTAGAGACCGCCGCAATGCCTTTCACAAAAGTGACAAAATCAGCGGGGCGCATACCGGTATACCCGCCAAACTGGTTCACTTGATTACTGGTTGCCTCCACAATAAGCGGCCGCCCAAGCGCGCTCGCCAGCCCCATTGAGGCCTCCAGCACCATCGGGTGAGCCGAGCAAACTGAGGGCAGCGCAGCCAGCTGGCCACTGCGGTTAGCCTTGATAGTTTGACGTAAAAGATCGTTCATGTCGTGCCTCTCTGAACGGCCAGTAAGGCCGCGCCGCGTGTACCGCTGCTATCTCCGAATTTGGCCTTTAAGATGACTGGTGGAGCCGTGCCTTTCAGCATAACCGGCACCGCTGCTTCACTAATTCTTTCGGCCACGCCTTCAATGTTTGAAAGCCCGCCGCCAAGCACAATGCAGTCTGGGTCCAGCGTGCATTGCAAGCTGGCCACCAGCGCCGCGATGAGGTTGAGCCACGATTTAAAACCTTCGCCATCCTTAGCCGCAATTTCGGCGGGGCTGGCGGTGTGGCCGGTAATATGCTGGTTTAACGCCACCATCCCCGGCCCCGCGCCGAGGGTTTCAAAGCAGCCTGTGCGCCCGCAGCCACAGGGGTGAAGTGGCAAATTAAGGTTGGCGGAAAACGGCAAATGCCCAACTTCGCCGACTGTTCCGTTCGCGCTCTGAAACAGCTTTTGCCCAATGCAAAAACCGCCCCCGATACCAGTACCAAGGATCAGCCCGAAAACTGCATGAAAGCCCCGCCCCGCGCCAAGGGTCGCCTCGGAAAAGGCGAATAAATCGCAATCATTGCCAAAGCTGGCATCGCGGCCAATGGCCTTTAGAATATCCGCACGCAGCGGTTTTTGGCTGGCGGGTAAATTGGCGGTAAAAGCCAGCCCGCTTTTGCTATCATGCCGCCCCGGAATCCCAATGCCCAAGGGCAGCCCCGCATGCTGCGCTTCCAGCCATGCCGCCTGATCTTGCACCGCCGCCACCAGTTCATCATAGCTTGCGGGAGTTTTTACCCGCCGTGTTTCCACGGCTTGCCAATCGCCATCAAACAAGCTGGCCTCTATCTTGGTGCCGCCTACATCTATGCCGCCAGCAATCATAGCGCCTCCGGTGTGTGCAGCGTTACGCCGCTCACCACGCGCGTTAGCGTGCCACGGCCCTTAAACGGGTCATCAATATTGAGGCCAAGTGCGTGCGACCACGTAACGGCCAAAGCCTGCGAAAACAGCACAAATAGCACGGCATCCATCACCTCATTACCCGTTGGTGGCACAGCAATATCCCCGTCAGCGCCGAGGCTCAGGACCGTTTCTGGCCCAAATTGGTCTCGAACCTCGGCGGCCAGATCCCTGTCATATTGCCCTGTAAGAGCATGGTTGGACAGGAATACAAAAACCTTGGTATCCGTATTCACAAATGACTTGGGGCCATGACGAAAGCCAAGGTTACTATCCCAAATCGCCGGAATATCTCCAGCGGCCAGCTCCATAACCTTGAGCGACGCTTCGCGGGCGGCAAAAGCCAACGGGCCAGAGCCGGTAAACACCACCCGTTCGGGACGGGGCATGGCCTGCGCGGCCTCGAAATACGCGGGCAAAAGAGCTTCGGCACGGTCCGCAAGGCTGGTCAAATGCGCGGGCGTTAGCCCCTCATCCAGCAGCAAAATCGCAGTTAGCAGCATGGTGCTATAGCTTGAGGTCATCGCAAAACCAGCATCATGGGTGGCGGCGGGCAAGATGATTGCCTTTTGATGGGCCGCAGGGCGAGTGGCCAGCGCGCTTTCCCCGTTGCAGGTAATGTTCAGGCGCGGCGCTTCGGGCAGGAAGCTGTCGAGCAGGTCCAGCGTGCCGAGGCTTTCAGCACTGTTGCCCGAACGGCCAAAGGAAATAACCAACGGGCGCAGGCCTTTACGAATATAATTCTGTGGGCAGGCTACCAGATCGGTGGTAGAAATGGCACGAATACGGCGGGGGTCTGCCCCTAGCGCTGCCGCAATCAGGTCTCCGATATAAGCCGACGTACCAGCCCCGCAAAGCCAGATTTCATCAGGGTTTTGCGCGGAAATCCAGCCGCGCAGCTCCGCCAGTTTCGGGCCAAAATCATCAGCCCAGCCGCGCCAAATCGCGGGTTGCTGCATGATTTCACGGTAAGTGGCGCTGTTTTTCATCTAAATGGTATCCGTAATTTTGGCGAGGGTTTCGGGCGTATCCGGGTCCATGCCCAACGCCAGCGTAAGGTCGTGCACCACGGGATAAAGCGCGTAAAGCAGCAGGGCGGCCGCACTTGGGGGGCTAGCCTGCGCCACGCCAAGATCAGCCGGCGAAACACGGAAAACTGGCGTATTAATCGCCTTAAAACGCGCCTCAGCAAGGTTCAGGCTGTCCTGAATTTCGGGCTCCAACGTGTCCAAAATCACCACCGTGAGCGGCTTGGTCGCAAGCTGTAGCGGGCCATGCAGCACCTCAGACGCCGAGTAAGCCTCAGCGTGCAACGCCGCGCATTCCTTAAACTTCAGCGCAATTTCATGCGCCGCGCCAAAGCCACAGCCGCGCCCGATTACAAACACCGAATCTGACGCCTTGAGCGCAGCTACAAGCTCTGCCAGCGCGGGCAGGGTTTTCCCATCCACGCTCGCCATGGCCCGTGCCGCCGCACTCACATTTTCTGCATAATCCGGCACCATTCGCGCCAGCAGCGCCATGCCCGCGGCCACCGTGCAAATTACCGACTTGGTAGCCGGAATCGCCAGCTCTGGCCCCGCGCCCATATCTATGCAAATATCGGCCACTTTGCTGGCAGGCGAGCCCGCAGTATTGGTAATCGCCACCGTGTGCCCACCGCGAGCTTTCACGCCCTCAATGGCGTGCACAAGGTCTGTGCTGCCGCCAGATTGGCTGATCACCAAGCCCGCCGCACCGGCCATATCTACGCCACCGCCTAGGCTAAAAACTGAGGGCGGCAGTGTGGTCATCGGCTTGCCGAGCACCCGCATAAATTCGTAGGAAAGTATATTGGCGGCCGCGTCAGAGCTTCCGCGCGCAATGGTATAAATCGCCCGCGCTGCCTTCAAAGGCTCCACATCAAGCGCGCTCAGGTCACGCCCTAGCATCGCCACATACTTTGCCGGTGCCTCGTTAATTTCCGAGCGCATCAGCGCCCCTGCTATTTTGGTCATACCATCCGCCATTATCTTAGATTATAACTGTCAAATTTCGCCCATATCGGGGCCAGATCAACGATCTTTCCTGTCATGCGGCTCTCGTCAATCGCCATGGCGGCAATGCCTGCCACCATCGCATCAACCACCCCCACTGGCAGGCTTTCATTCCGGCCCTTCAGGTGCGCCACAATATCTTCCACCATCATTTCGTCTGCTCCATAATGCGCGCAAATCAGGCTCTCATCATCGGCATAGTTCTTGTCTTCCAGCCGCTCCGATGTCCGCGCATCTGTGACCTTGAAATAGCCGCGCACAAAGTCGCCCTCAACCATGCCCTTGGCCCCCATCACACAAAACCGACGGTGCTCGTCGGCCACATTTGTGTTGGTATGAAAGGTCATGCTCGCGCCGCTTTCAAACTCTATAATGGAGCTTTGCTGGTCAACGATATCAGCATCGGCGGTAAAAGCGTCATCCACGCCCTCCCAGCGGGTTTCTTTTACGTGGTAAACACTGTCATCCACGCCTGCTTTTGGGGCGTGCTCCGGAAGAAAAGACCGCCGCGAGCCAAAACTGGCAACGCGTATAGGGCGCGACCCCGTAACCATGTTGTAAACATCGAGATCATGGCAGCATTTTTCCAGCATAAAGCCGCCGGAATACTCGGTTTTTCGCCGCCAATCGCGCATGAAAAATGCACCGTGATAGGGCGCGATATACTCGCTGGCCTCGATAGACGCGATGGAGCCGATCTGCCCTGCATCCAGCGCCTTTTTCAGGTCTCGCACATGCTGCGAATAGCGCAGCACAAGGCCGATGATCACCCGGTCTGTGCCATATTTCTGCAACAATTCCGCAAGCTTAAACGTGTCTTCAATCGTGGTGACTACAGGTTTTTCCGCAAAAATGCGCACGCCGGCTTCAAGGCCAATGCGGATATGCTCAAGGTGCATGTAGTTTGGCGAGCCCACAAAAAGCAGGTCTGGCTTCTCCTCGGCCAGCATCTCGGCAAGGTCACCAAATGCGGCAATTTCTCCACCGTCGGGCCAGTCTTCCAGCTCGTCGCGCGGGTCCACATAGCCGACAAATTCCATCTCGGGCATGTGCTTTTTCATAATTGATAACACATGCGTGGCGCGCAGGCCCATGCCGCAAATTGCTACTCTCATTTCAGCCTCCTAAACCAGCGCTGGCAGCTTTTGCCGCTTGAGCGCTATACCGTTTTTGGTGAACACATGGCAATCTTCGGGGTTCACGCCGAGTGGCACCACATGGCCCTCGGAAATCGGCGCTTCGCCATCAAGAGCGGCGCAGAATTTCTCACAGCCAGCAACGCCGCCATAGGTCATCGAAACACCGCCGAGGCGCTCCAGAATATCCACCGTGATATTCAGCACGCCGGCACCCGGCGCATAAAAAACATGCTCGGGGCGAATGCCAACTTCGACGCGATCACCGACCGCAGCATCCGTTGTATCTACCGGCAGCACCATGGGCACATTGCCCTCAAGCGTCACTTCTAAGCCGCCGTTTAGCCCCGTAACTTCGGCATCAATAAAGTTCATGCTTGGCTGACCGATGAAGGACGCCACGAACTTGGTATTGGGGGTGTGATACAGCGCCATCGGGGTGTCAAATTGCTCAACCCTGCCGCCATTTAGCACCACAATCCGGTCGGCCATGGTCATGGCTTCAATCTGGTCGTGGGTTACATAAACCATTGTGGCGTCTAGGTCTCTATGCAGCTTTGAAAGCTCAACCCGCATATCGCCGCGCAGCGCCGCGTCAAGGTTGGAAAGCGGCTCATCAAACAGGAAAATCTTGGGTTTGCGCACAATCGAGCGGCCGATCGCCACCCGTTGCCGCTGCCCACCAGAAAGCGCGCCAGGCTTAAACTGAAGCCGCTCTTCCAGCTTCAATATCCGCGCAGCTTCCATCACGCCCGCATGAATTTCTTCTTTGGTTTTCTTCTGTACCCGCAGCGGAAAAGCAATGTTTTCATACACGGTCAGGTGCGGATAAAGCGCGTAGCTCTGGAACACCATCGAGATGCCGCGCTCCACAGGGTGGGCCTCGGATACATCATCGCCATCGATGATGATCTGGCCATCTGTCGCCATCTCAAGCCCCGAAATGATCCGCAGCAAAGTGGATTTTCCGCAGCCAGACGGGCCAACGAACACGACAAATTCTTTGTCATTGATCGCAAGATCAATATCAAACAGCACCTGCGTGGCACCAAAGGATTTATTGATATTTTTAAGGTTTAAAGTTGCCATAATACCCTCAGGAATGCAGGTGAATGCGGGCGGCCCCTAAGGCCGCCCGCAAATAGGTTACATGATCTCTGCCAGCTCTTCGCCAGCAATGGTCACAAGGTTGTCCACGGTGTCATCCTCAAGCACAATCCCTTGGATCATGTTGACGAATACAGCCTGAAGGCCCTTCACGTCGGTTACCATTGGCTCCGGTCCACCAGTGGCAATGCCGGCAACAAAAATACCCCAGAATTGGTCGTCGTCTTGACCGTTGTAATATGGGTCAGGATTTCCAAGCATGGAGTATTGCAAAATCGGCGTCAGGCCCCAGCTTTTGTCGAGGTCATATTGTGCTTCACCCGAAGTCAGCGCTTGTGCCAACTTCATGGAAAGCTCCTCAACGCCCGTGCCGGTAAACACAGCGATTGAGTCGGTGATCAGAATAGTGCCATTTTCACCATTAGGGCCACGCGGCACAGGAGCGATCATCTGGTTGATGTCCTCATTATGCTGCCCACGACCCCAAGGACCATTCACATACATAGCAATTTTACCATCGTTAAACAGGTCTTTCAGGCTGTCACGCTCCCAAGCTGTTGGGCCTTCTTGCGAAACCGTTGCGAGCTTGCCAAAGAAGGCCAGCGTTTCACGGGTGGCATCGCTATCCAGCATGCCTTCGCCGGTTTCAGCGTTAATAACCTCACCACCGTTTGAATAGAGGAAGTTCAGGAACTGGTGCATGGTGTTGTCAAAGTCTTTAGCCGCAAGGCCATAGCCCGCAACGCCTTCATCACCCGACGCAGCCGAAACGGCAGCCGCTAGGTTGTAAAGATCATCCCATGTTTCTGGCGCGGCGCAAGTTTCACCCGCGGCCTCGATCACGTCACAGTTCATATAGAGCGCTTTGGTTGAAAACGCGTGTGGAATGCCCCAATACTGGCCGCCATTTGAAACGGTTGCCAATACGCCGGGCTGGTAAGCCGCGATGGCTTCGTCGCTTAGCGAAACGGGCAAAATCAGGTCGTTCTCAGCCAAAAGCGCCAGCTCGCGTGAGCCCATATAGGCCAAGCCCGGTGCATCGCCCGCAGCCGCCAAAGTTTTGGATTTGTCTTGGCATGTGCCCCAAGGCACTGGCTCAGCATTTACCGTAACGCCGGGGTTATCAGCTTCAAACTGTGTGATCACGGTTTGGTCTGCTTCGCGAATTTCGCCGCCACACATGATCAGGTGCACTTCTTGCGCCTGCACCATGCTGCCCGCTGCCAGCGCAATGCCGCTCACAGTTAGGGTTGCTAGAATTTTCTTCATTTCTACGTCCTCCAGTTGGTAGATATTATTATGACCTTTTTGATCATTCTTTTATGGCCCCCGCCGTTAACCCAGCGATTAGGAACCGCTGCATAAACAGGAAGATCAACATTACGGGCAACACGCCCACCAAAGATGCGGCCATCATCTCGTTCCAGACCACATCCTGATATCCGATAAACTCAAAAACTCCCGCCGGTAGCGGCATGTAATCACTATTTTGGTTAAACGTGATCGCAAACAGGTATTGCTGGGCATACGCACCGATAAACACCGAAACCCCAACCACCACCAGCCCCGGCGCCGCCAAAGGCAGCATCACCCGCCGCAGGGTATACATTTTACTGGCGCCATCCACATAAGCGGCCTCTTCCAGCTCTTTCGGAATTTTCTCAAGGTAGCTTTTCAGCAGCCAAATGCCCATGGGCACCAAAAAGGCCGCACCCGGAATTATCATGGCAAAATAAGTGTTTAGCAGGCCCAGCGTGCGCAAAACGCGATAAAGCGGGATGAGCAGAACGGCACCGGCAAACATGTTAACCGCTAGGAACAGTGAAAGCGTAACGGCCTTGCCCTTGAACTCAAACCGCGCAAAAGCATAGGCAGCAGGGACGACAAATATCATCGCCAGCACCGTAACCGCACCGGCAATAAACACGCCGTTAAATATATAGCGGCCAAGCTTGGGCACCGTGACCCACATATTGCTATAGGCATCAAATGAGAACTCGTCAGACCAGAACTTGTAAGGCGCGCTGCGCAGGTGGTCGAGCGGGCGAAGGGATGTCATAAACATCTCAAAGAACGGCAGCAGCACGAAGGTCAGGAAAATCGCAATGGCGATATATAGCCCGATTTTCTCCAGCAATGAGTAGCGATCCATCATCTTATTTACTCCCGAACCGTTTTTCGAGTTTCTTGAGCACCACCATATAAACAAAGGCAAATACGCTCAGTAGCACCACAATCACCACCGCGCGCGCGGCCCCTGGGCCGAACTTAAAGCTGGCAATGGCGGTTTTGTAGGTGTCGATAATCAAGGTTGTTGTTGCACTCCGCGGGCCGCCTTCGGTCAGGATCCAGACAATCTCAAACGAGTTAAACGTCCAGATCGCTGAAAGCAGCGCCATGGAAACGATTACCGGAAATATTTGTGGCAATGTAATGCGGCGGAAGCGATACCAGCGCGAAGCGCCGTCTACATAAGCGGCTTCATATAGGTCGGTCGAAACGCCCTGAAGGGCCGCGAGGAAGAAAATTGAAATCATCGGCGTGCCGACCCAAACATCTGTCACAATCGCCGAGTAAAACGCGCTGCGCTTATAGGCAAGAAATTCAAAAGGCCCATCGATAATACCAAGCCATTGCAGCGCCCCTGAAAGCAGGCCAAACTGCCCGTTATAAAGCCAAAGCCAACCGAGACAGCCAATGGCGATCGGAATGATCCACGGCGGCATAACCAGCACGCGAAACGCGGCCCGCCCCGGGATTTTGGCATTCAGCAAACTCGCGCCCAGCAGCCCAAGCACCAGCTTCAAGCTCACCGAAATGAACATCCAGTAAAACGTGCGGCCAATAGTATCGGCAAACTTCTTGGAGTTGGCGAGCTTTTCGTAGTTAGCCAAGCCGACATAGCTTTCACCGCCGATATTAGCATCCGTGAAGGAAAGCCGCACCGTTTCCAGCAGCGGCCACACCACGATCAGGCACAAATATGCCGCCGCAGGGGCAATTAGAAGCCACGCAAACGTAGATTGGCTTGATAGCGCTTTAGGTAATGACTTCCCCATCAATCCCCTCCCAAGGACATAAAACGCGATTCTGCGCTTGCGCCAATATAAGACCATTATAAGCCAGCAAGTAAACCACTTTCAGGCCAATCGTCCAATGAATTAATTATTCCCGCTATTAATCAGTACTTTAGCTAGCAGCATTACACCGCACCACTTCAAGGCTTGAATTGGTATTGCTTTTACGTATAGTGGCTTCATTGCCGAGCCAGAGGAAAGCCGCACGTTTTGACCCAGATCACAGATATGCTCAGCCCTGCCGCATGGCAGCAAGCCAGTGGCGGCCCACGCTATTTGCAGCTTAGCCGCCACATTGCCAGCGCGATTAAGGCTGGCAGTTTGGCGGGTGAATCCCCGCTGCCGTCTGAGCGTGAAATGGCGAGCCTTACGGGGCTTAGCCGCGTTACCATTCGCAAAGCGATCGAGGTTTTGGTCAACGAGCGGCTGGTCACGCCGCGCCATGGCTCCGGCAATTTCATCTCGCCACCGGTTGAAAAGCTAGAACATTCGCTCTCTCGCCTTACGTCATTTACCGAAGATATGCGGCGGCGCGGCAAGTCTTCCAGCTCTGAAAAAATCAGCGCAGGGCTGTTCACGCCTTCGCCCGAAGAGATGATGACGCTTGGCCTTGGAGCTGGCGAGTTGGTGGCCCGCACCGAGCGTCTGCGCCGCGCAGACGGCGTGCCGATGGCGATTGAGTGCAGCGCTCTGCCGCCCGATATTTTGCCCAACCCCGAGGCCGTAGACACCTCGCTTTACAAGGTGCTGGCCGAAAGAGGCTTAAAGCCTGTGCGCGCTATGCAACGCATTTCTGCCACTCGCCTCACCGCCGAGCAAGCGCGGCTGCTTGAAATTGATATCCACGACCCAGCCCTGAAAGTTGCCCGCACCGGCTATCTGCCCTCTGGGCGTATCATCGAATTGACCACCGGCATTTATCGCGGCGATGTCTATGATTTTGTCGCCGAGCTGCAACTGTAGGGCAGGCTTTCCCCCCACCAATCGGAGCATACCATGCCCCCCATCTGGCACCTGACCCTTTTTGAAAACCGTTTTCTCACCGGCCACATCAGCGATGCGCCGCCAGAGGCAACCCTGTGCTTTTCCATGATAGCTCCGGTTGCGCTTAAAAGCGAAGGCCATATCCTGCGCGCTGTGGGCGGCTACACCGAAATTCTTGCGGATTTCACCACAGATTTCACCCTCACGTTTCAAGACGACGCCTTTGAGGTTTTTAACATCGGCTGGCTGCCCCAAGGCGCTTATTTGCGCCTTAAAAATGGCACCTGTATTGATGTGGAAATCGGCTTTGACACTCCCGCTCACAGCCCGGCCCCGCATGAGCCACAGGCAAAAAGTCCCGCCCTTCGCCTTGTTCCCCAGCCGACAAATTGGCGACCAGATGGGGGCACGCTAAATGCCAAAAGCGGTTTTTCCATTGGCAAAAACCCCTTTCCAGATGCTCTGATATCTGCTGCTAAGCTGGCCGATCGCACACATCTTGGCCCCTTGCTCGGCGGCCCTGTGCCGCTCGATATTCAAGAAGACTCTCGCCTTGAGCCAGAAGCTTACACCCTTGTTATCACGCCAAAAAACATCACAATCACGGCTGCCACCAGCACCGGCGCGTTTTATGCCGCTGTCACTTTGATAAACCTGCAAGCCACCTATCAGGCCGAAATCCCCACCGGCAAAATGGCCGATTCCCCACGCTTTGAGTGGCGCGGCCAACAGCTCGATTGCGCCCGCCATTTTTATCAGCCCGAAACCTTGTTTAAGCTTTTGGACCTGATGGCCCTCTTTAAGCTTAATCGTTTCCATTGGCATTTTTCTGACGACGAAGCCTTTCGACTCGAAGTTAAGAGCTTCCCCGAAATCTGGCAAAAAACCGCGATGCGCGGTGAGGGTTGTTTGATCCCCGGGGTATTTGGCGGCGGACAAGGGCCAACAGGGGGCAGCTATAGCCTCGATTTCGCCTGCGCCCTCGTTGCGCGCGCTTCCGAGCTAAAAATCGAAACCCTCCCCGAGGTCGAAATTCCCGCGCACGCCTATGCGCTTAACCTGGTTTTTCCAGCGCTCATGGATACTGGCGACAATAGCCTCGCCCCGTCGGTGCAAGGCTATATCGACAACACAATGAACCCCGCCCAACCCTTCACATGGACCCTCACCAAGGCGCTTATTCAGGAAATATGCGAGATTTTTCCGTTTAAGCACATCCATTTAGGCTGTGATGAACGCCCTCCCAAAGCGTGGCTAAATTCCCCGAAGGCCCAAGCCTTTATGGCCGAGAACGCGCTAAAAAACGCTGATGACCTGCAAGAATGGATTATCGCCAAAGCGGCCCGATTTGCCAAAGAATGTGGGGCACAGCCCTGCGCTTGGGAGGAAGCCATAAAGGGCAAAAACGGCGGCATTGGTAATGACGCTATTTTGTTTTCATGGACAGGCCAAGGCCCCGGCCTTGAGGCGGCGCGGCGTGGCTATAAAGTAGTGATGACTCCGGCACAGCATCTCTATTTTGACCATACCCACAGCACAGAATTTGCCGAATCCGGCGCCCGCTGGGCTGGTTATTTACCTTTGGAAAAAACTGTCTCGTGGCAGCCTGTCCCACCTGACGAACCAGAGCTGGAAACCAATATTATTGGGGTGGAGGGCGCATTTTGGAGCGAGTTTACCCATGCCGACTCGAAGTTAGAACCCAAATTGGCCCCACGCATCCTTGGCCTTGCAGAGGTTGCCTGGCGTGCAAAAGCCACGCCCGCCAATAAGGCCTCTATCGCGCAGGCCGCGCGCGCATATGAGCCTGTTTTTGATAAAATCGGATGGCGAACATTTGAGCCTGAGCCAAAATAGCACAGCATAATGTGCTAACACGATATTCAATGACTTTTGGCCTCGTTGGAGCCCCTGCGAGCGGCATGGTTAAGCGCACAAAAAAAATTGGCCTCCATCAAAAAGCCGTTTCAGGTTGAGCTACTTGATGAATCAAGGGCTGCGGTAGGGGATGATAAATCCCAATCAGGTTGCTCCCAGTGCTAGAGGCCTCCGAGCCTCGCCTCCGACTGAAGAAAGTTTTCTGCCTATAGGGAAACCCATGCCCGCGCCCAAAATCGCCTTAAGCGGGTGGGACAGCTGAAAGTAAACCTTTCAACGTTGAAACCGACCTTGCGGCAGCTGAGTAAGCGAATTCCGACCAAAAGAAAATAGAAGCGTGCGAGGCGATGGATTTGGCGGTGATTTATCTTGGTGTTGGACTGGAAATTCCAAAGGGGTCGTCCGCAAAATGAGAAAGCTCCGAAAACCTGGTAAAAAATTTAAGCGCGAATACGACACGGTTCGCGGCTATATCAAAGAATATTAATATTGGGGGCAATCTAGAGCTCACGATAAAGGACGGCTTTGAAAAAGCTGGGCGAGTATTCAGCCAAACTCGCAAGAAAAATGGCATCTATGCTTTTTGGCCGCATTTATGATGAAGATAAACTGGTCGACGGCGGCAAGACATATCAGGTGCTTAGCATGTGAGTGATGGCCACGTGTGCCTATTATAATGCCACCCAGATCATAACACAAATTAATGGTGAAATCTCAGGCTTGCAAGCCGGTGTGCTCGATTCAAAATTTCCAAACGCCGTTGAAAAGGCTGCTGGCCCAACTTCGAATCGCAAAAAATCCCACAATACGAATTTGTGGTGTCGGAATTCGCGGCATTGCTGGTGGCGCTAAAAGCCTCACGGGCTGCGCCGCTTTCCGATTTCACAAACGGAATAGAAAACGGCGATATTGACGACATGCGCCAGCAAGCCAAAGACATTTTGGCCAGCCTCAATGCACATCCTCGCGCAGAACTGGCGCCCAATTTGATAGCAGATGTCCATGAGCATGTTGAGGCGCATGTTTCAAGGTTCTTAACACCCGGTCGAATTTAGGTACCCGATTGGGCGCATTTATCCAGCAAGATCTGCAAACTGTTGAAAACCGGTGGCTTTTTCGTATTCCAGAAGCGCACCGCGTGGAGTCGATTTCGTTTCAACAGGCGCAACAGTAGCAAAGGCGGGAACCGCGGAGACCTCAAATATCGCAGCGGTTCCCGCCTTTGTGGCCATTTGATTAGAACAAGAACAGTCCTTCGCTCGCGCATCTGCTACTGAGCAGTCCATATGATCGACTTGGACGGCCTATTCTGTTGAAAAACTCCGCTTTTCGGCAAAAGCCGGAAATATTTACCCACACAGCGCAACTGGGAAGCTTTAGCGAGGGTTTCGGCTAAAATGAGCTCCTAGCCTTGGTTCGGCGCCTGGAGCCTTTTTGCGGCAATCCACACGAAGTTTCAGCAAACGTGTGCTTTTGGCGGAATTTCTCGAGCCCCTAATTCGGGAGTTTTTCAACAGAATAGGCCCAAAGCCGACCTCCAACCCGGAAAATTAGTGCCGCAGTGCAACCCTTCAAATTGGCCATTCGTTCACGTGTTACATTTTTTGAAGAAACGGCGCTATGCGAGCTTTCTCTCCTGTCAGCCCGATGATACCATTGCCACTTGTGGTATTTATTTAAAATGCCCGGTCAGAAAACGAGGCCCCCAACATGCAGCATTCAAAGGAATTGAATGAGATTTAAGACGCTGGGCTAGACGGCATTTCAATCATTCGGGATAGCATTGCCGACGCTACTTGTAACCATATAGTATCCAGCCACAAGTTTAGAAAGACAATACAAAGGCTTGTAAGTTACCAGTCAAAAAGAAGCCAATGCCTCTCCTATCTCGTCAGTTCAAACAGAATCTGGGACGCTGAAATGATCTTGAGGCCGTTTTTCGAGGCAAACCTCAAAGTATGGTACCTTTGTTCGCTACGAGGGCCAAATCAAGAGGATGCTGTGGCAAATTCTTGGGTGCGTTCCTTGATGCTCAATCACATAAGCGGCGGGTCAAGGCTGGACTGGCAGATCAATCGCGGAGACTTGAAGCAAAATTTCGATGTCAAGATCTTTGCGGCACTCGAAAGTTCTGGAAATTTTCAATTTCACGATGGCAACAAGAAAGAACGTCGCGAGATTGAACTACGCTGGTCGTTCTCCAATTTGATCAGGCAATTGGTAAGTACACCTAAGGAAATCCTGAGTTTTCAAGTATCAGGGCGTTGGATCATGGATTTGGAATGCAGAGTCATTTGCTTCACGCAGATATAAGTGCGCTGGATCGAATGCTGGATCGAATGACTCGTGATCCGGGTGAGCTTGAAGTTTTAGTTGGAACGCATGTTTGCAAAACTCTTTCGGATCAGATTTACCTTTGGGCCATGACTTCTATTGCCATTTTGTCATGCGCAAAACCGAAAGACCAGCGGGCAAAGGAAGTTGCTAGGTAATCCCCCTATTTTTCATGGGGTTCTCTCGTAGAATTACGTGGCTAGTTTCAGTTTCATGGCAGGTGTGATCCCGCCGATGCCGATGTTGGCCGGGTCGTTGCTGTATGCCCAGAGCCATTCAGCGGCCTGTCTTTGTGCCTCTTCGATTGTTTCAAACATGTTCTGGTCCTGACCTTCCACCAAGAATTCCCTTGAGTTTGAGCTAGCGTCTGACCTATCCAAAGGACAGACAGTGAACCGATCAAGATTTCCGACGGACAAGTAATTGGCATTTTGCAGGCAGAGGAGGATACGTAAA
>NVUX02000110.1 GCA_002402045.2 Paracoccaceae bacterium
AACGCAAAACACTCGAAACCCGACGCTTGCAACACCGCAAGTTCGCTGCATAATGAAACCAACCAGATGAGCCAGAGACTCCCTTAGATTACGCTGCACATGGAACAAAAAAAACCTGGCGACAGACACATCATTCCGTCTCCGCCCACAGCCGTGGCTACTAGGCTGCTACCAAAAAACGACATCATTACATAATATAACCCAGAGGTAGCGCTCAGCCAAATTATCACCATTATGCTGGGCTCATACGGTAGGTTTTCACTTAGAAATAGTGCCGCCCCGCCAGCAAAACCCAAAACAACGGGTATGCCTGTAATAAAAAGGTACTGCCAAAAATAGGTTTTGGATTGCGGCGTAAAAGCAAACGCCTCGCCCGGAGAAAGCACCGCGCCCTGCAAGATTGTTTTATGCGCCACCATAAAACTAACGCCGCCAAGGTAAACCATCGCAATCACGCTCCCAATGCCCATAAACGGCACAAACCCCGATGCAACAGCAAATACCGTATTAAGAAAAGCAATGATGATATAGGTCACAAGGTTTTGCCCAAATACCTGCAGCGTCAGCCGGTAAATCCAACGGCTGTTTATCTTCTGATAATCCATCAATACCCCTTAATGCGCTTCGGCCCAGCTCGCCCCCACGCCTGCATCCACAACCAGTGGCACATTAATCTTTACGGCTGGCTCGGCCGCATTCTCCATGATATCGCGCACAACTGCAATAGTATCCTCGATCGCGGCATCCTCAACCTCAAAGATCAATTCATCATGCACCTGTAGCAGCATTTTGGCCGGCAGCCCCGCTATCGCCTCTGGCATCCGCACCATAGCGCGCCGGATAATATCCGCCGCTGTGCCCTGAATAGGCGCATTAATCGCCGCTCGCTTGGCAAAGCCCGCATGCGGCCCCTTGGCGCTAATATTGGGCGTGTGTATCCGCCGCCCAAACAGCGTTTCCACATAGCCCTTTTCTTTGGCCCCCGCCACGGTGGCATCCATATAGGTGCGTATTCCTGGAAAACGCTCAAAATAGCGGTCAATAAACCCCTGCGCTTCCTTACGCGAAATCCGTAGGTTTCGCGCCAGCCCAAAACCAGAAATCCCGTATATCACCCCAAAATTAATCCCCTTCGCCTGCCGCCTTATCTCCGGCGTCATCTCGTCCATCGGCACATTAAACATCTCGCTGGCCGTCATGGCATGAATATCCTGCCCGTCCAAAAACGCCTGCTTCAAGCTGTCAATTTCCGCAATATGCGCCAAAATCCGCAGCTCGATCTGGCTATAATCGAGGCTCACCAGCGTGCAGCCCTCCGCCGCCACAAAAGCCTCCCGTATCCGCCGCCCTGCTTCCGTGCGCACCGGAATGTTTTGCAGGTTCGGGTCGGTCGAGGCCAGCCGCCCAGTGGTGGCGCCCGAAATCACATAACTGGTGTGCACCCGCCCGGTTTCAGGGTGGATATGCGCCTGCAAAGCATCGGTATACGTGCTTTTCAGCTTCGCCATCCCGCGCCATTCCAGCACCTTTTCGGGCAGTTCATGCCCCTCGGCCGCGAGGTCTTCCAATATATCGGCCCCCGTGGCATAGGCCCCCGTTTTTCCCTTTTTGCCGCCCGCGAGGCCCATTTCGTCAAACAAAATCTCGCCAAGCTGCTTGGGAGAGGCCACATTAAATTCACGCCCCGCCAGCGCTTTTATCTCGCCCTCCAGCCCCGCCATATCCTGCGCAAAGCTGTTAGACATCGCGGCCAGCTGCCCACGGTCCACCTTAATGCCGTGCATTTCCATTTCGGCCAGCACCGGCACCAGCGGGCGCTCCAATGTGTAATAAACCGTGCTCATGCCCTCGGCCACAAGCCGCGGCTTAAACACCTGCCACAATCGCAGGGTAATATCCGCATCCTCGGCAGCATAAGGCGAGGCCTCGGCAATCGCCACTTTATCAAAGGTAATCGCCGATTTACCTGTGCCAATCAGCCCCTTAATCGGAATAGGCGTATGCCCGAGGTAGCGCGTTGATAACTCGTCCATCCCGTGCCGATGCACCCCGCCATTCAGCGCATAGCTCATCAGCATCGTGTCTTCAATCGGCCCCAATACCACGCCATTGCGCGCCATGATCTTCATGTCATACTTCATATTTTGGCCGATTTTCACGATGCTCTCATCCTCCAGCATCGGTTTTAAAATCGCCAAAGCCTCAGCAAAATCCATCTGCCCCTCGGCCCGCTCCGCGCTGCCAAAAAGGTCGCCCTCCCCCGCCACATGCGCCATAGGCACATAGCACGCGCGGCCCGGCTCCACACTCAGCGAAACCCCCACAAGCCCCACACGCATTTCGTCCAGCCCTGTGGTCTCAGTATCAAACGCCACCCAGCCTCGCACATAAATCTTCTCAATCCAGGCCCTCAAGGCCGCCGCATCCGTAACCGTCTCATACTTGGCGTGATCAAAGGCAATCGCCCCGGCGGTCACGTCGAGCGCCGAAATGGCATGTGCCTCCGGCTTAGCCTCCTTAATTTCAGGAGCTTCTGCGCCCAGCTTGGCCGCAATCCGCCTCAAAAGCGTCCCAAATTCCATCTCCGCCAAAAACGGCAGCAGCACCTCGGCCTCAGGTTCCCTAAGCTCAAAACCTTCAATTGCCTCGGGCATATCCAAATCTTGCCTCAGCAAAACCAGCTCACGACTCGTGCGAATTTGCTCGACATTATCGATCAAAGTTTGCCGCCGCTTGGGCTGCTTTATCTCCTCAGCCCGCGCCAAAAGCGCCTCCAAATCCCCGTATTCATTAATCAAAAGCGCGGCTGTCTTTACCCCGATCCCCGGCGCGCCCGGCACGTTATCCACCGAGTCCCCCGCCAAAGCCTGCACGTCCACCACGCGGTCCGGCCCCACGCCAAACTTCTCTTCAACTTCCTCAATGCCAATGCGCTTGTTCTTCATTGGGTCCAGCATTTCCACGCCGCCGCCCACCAGCTGCATCAAGTCTTTATCAGAGCTAATAATCGTCACTCGCCCGCCAGCATCGCGCGCCTGCGCCGCATAAGTGGCAATAATATCATCGGCCTCAAAGCCCTGCATTTCAATGCACGGCAGGTTAAACGCCCGTGTGGCATCGCGAATTATCGGAAATTGCGGCACCAAATCCTCAGGCGCAGGCGGCCTGTTCGCCTTATAAGCCGGATAAATCCCGCTGCGAAACGTCTTGCCTTTTGCGTCAAAAATCACCGCCACATGCGTCGGTGCATCATGGCCCGCGTTATCTTCCACCTGCTTATAAAGCATATTGCAAAAGCCGGCCACAGCGCCAATCGGCAGCCCGTCAGATTTGCGGGTAAGCGGCGGCAGCGCATGGAAAGCCCGAAATATAAACCCCGACCCATCTATCAGTTGCAGATGGTGCCCCTTACCAAACTTTTCGCTGCTCATATGCTTTCCCCTTTTTTTCAACCTCGCACAAATTCACCCCGCCTCCAACAGGAAGCAGGCCAAGCCACGCAAATATTCGAAATTTAGTCTTTTTTCAACTCAAAGCGCTTGTCGCAATAGCCGCATTCTACAAAGCCAGCGTCCTCGGCAATGGTCATCCATACTTTCGGATGCTCCCCACCGCCATCACAGCTCACGCTGGTTTTCGTTACAATCTCAACTTCCGGCGCTTCAAGTGTCATCAGCTCATCCTTTGCTTTGCGCGCAGCTTGCCACGTTCCCGCCCGCCCCTCAAGGGGTGAAGCTTGACGGCATGCCAAATTCCGCTACCCTAGCGCCACAATCACAACAATCAGGGAGCAAGCCCATGAAACTAGGCGCCTTTTCCATCAGCCTTACGGTGAAAGACCTTGCCGCCTCCAAAGCCTTCTACGAAAAGCTCGGTTTTGAAACCTCGGGTAAGCTTGAGGACAACTGGCTGATCATGAAAAATGACCACATCATCATTTGCCTATTCCACGGCATGTTTGATAAAAACATGCTCACCTTCAACCCCGGCTGGGACCAAGACGCCAACACCCTTAGCGACTTTGAGGACATCCGCGACCTCCAGAAAAAGCTCTTGGCAGAGGGCCTGAAGCTCCTCAACCAAGCCGATAAAGGCTCCGGCCCTGCCAGCCTTATGCTGGAAGACCCCGACGGCAACCCCATTTTGCTGGACCAACATGTTTAGACTGCTCACAGCACTTTTTCTCGCCCTCGCAAGCCTCGCCCCCGCCCAAACCATCGGCATTGCCATCACCGAATCCAATGCCAATAATTATGACGCCGACGTCAACCAAGCCCTGCGCGCCGGAGCCACCATCACCTCCCTCACCCTGTTTTGGGACGAAGCCATGCAAGGCAACACCTACGCTCCCGAGCTTGACTGGCCGAGCATCGCCAACAGCTATTATCCCAGCAAAAACATGGGCCTCGTCCTTTCTCTCGCCGTCATAGATACCGTAGCCGACCGCCGCCCCGAAGCCCTCCGCGCACTCCCCTTTGATGACCCCCGCGTCATCAGTGCCTTCATCGCCTATGCCACCGAAGTACTTTCCCGCCTTGAAGATACCAATCTCGTCACCATCTCCATCGGCAACGAAGTTGATGGCGTGCTCACCACCGCGCAAAGCTGGGACGAATTCTCCAATTTCTTCAAAGCCGCCAAAGCCGCAGTGCAGGCCATCCGCCCCGGCGCCCCCATCGGCTTTACCACCCAGTGGCACGCCTTCCAAGGCCCGCACCGCACCAGCGCCCTAGAGGCCAATACCACCGCCGATGCCATCTTCATCAATTATTACCCCCTGGATTCCGGCTTCCACGTCCTACCGCCAGAAGGCATTGCCACCCAGCTTGACGGGATGATCGCGATGGCCGCAGGCAAACCCGTTTTCCTCACAGAAACGGGCTATCCCTCCGGCGGCTGCGGCGCGTCCGAAGCGCTACAAACGCAATATTTCCAAGAGCTGTTCAGCGCACTTGAAACGCGAAAAGCCGAAATTCCGCTCACCATGCTAGTGTGGCTTCACGACCGCCCCGCCGAAGAGCTTGCCTTTTATAACGAGTATTACGGTGTCTCCAACCCTTGTTTTTCCAGCTATCTCGGCACCCTTGGGCTACGCAGCCATACGGGCCAAAACAAACCCGCCTTTACCTGGCTAATCCAGCAGTATCAAACCCACTAAATCCTTTATAATCACCTGTTATATATTGCTACAATCCAAATACTACATAGCTACGAACCTAGAACAGTAGTTATGGCTACGCGCACCGCCGTGAGCATATTTTACAACATTTTTATAAAACTCCAAGTTCCGTGGCATGCCTAAGCGGCCCAGCAATGGCCCAGGAGCGGATTGTGTCGGGAATGGCAATTCCAACGCGCATAGCACTCTGCCAAAAAATGGCTTGCCGTGCGAGACGGCATTGGCTTACTCATGAGGTGTCCCCCCCCCTTTGCAAGGGTGGTGCATTGAAGTGGTTTTTCTTTTTAGGACAGTTTTGCGGCTTGGCTAAGATGCATCTGATTTCTGCTCATGCCGTTTTTCGTGTTTGTTGTTCCGCGAAGTATGCGGTGTCTGGGGTGCGCTAATCAAGTGCG
>NVUX02000111.1 GCA_002402045.2 Paracoccaceae bacterium
GCACCCACGCGTGGGTTGTGCGACTAAACACGGATTCTTAAAATGAAACAAGTGCGCGCTGCTGCACCTGTCGCCCCTTGGCTGGGCGGCAAATCAAAACTGCATCGTAAGATCATCGAGAAGATCGACTCGATCCCCCATAAAACCTATGTCGAGCCGTTTGTTGGCATGGGAGGCGTGTTTCTACGCCGCCGCTTCCAGCCCCGGCTTGAAGTGGCCAATGATCTCAATGGCGAAATTATCAATCTGTTTCGCATTCTTCAGCGGCATTATCCGCAGCTGATCGAGGTTATGCGGTTTCAAATTACATCACGCCGCGAGTTTGAGCGCCTGCGTGACCAACCCCCAGAACACCTCACAGACCTTGAGCGCGCCGCGCGTTTTCTCTACCTCCAACGCCTGGCGTTCGGCGGGCAAGTAAAGGGTGTGTTTGGCGTGGCTCCCAGCAGCGGCCCGCGCTTTAGCTTGTCGCGCATGGGGCCAATTCTTGACGCGGCTCACGAGCGCCTTGAGGGCGTTGTGTTCGAGAGTTTGGACTGGGCCGATCTGATCCCGCGCTACGATACGCCGGAAACCTTGTTCTATCTCGATCCACCCTATTGGGGTGGTGAAAACGATTATGGCAAGCTGATGTTTGAGCGCGGTGATTTCCAGCGTATGGCGGATATTCTGCGAGGGATCGAGGGCAAGTTTATCCTGTCGATCAATGATGTGCCTGAAATTCGCGAGATTTTCGCGGGCTTTCACTTTGATGAAGCGCGGCTCAAATACACGGCTTCAGCCGGTGCCGCCACCGATGCGCGCGAGCTGATCATCACCGGCAGCGCCCCGCCCGTTGACTTGTTTGCGTGAGCAATCAAACGACAAAAAACCTCTTAAATGAGCAATCTCTGAGGCGTTCCCATGTGGGCGGCTCAGAGCTATGTGTGGTGTAGAAAAGGGAGATTATCATGGCCAGATTTGCAAAAAATTACATCAAGGTTGCACCTGGCAAGATGATCAAAGCCGCCGAGGGAATCGGAGCTGAAAATAGCGAAGATTTCAACCTCTACACAGAACCTTGCGGATGGGTTGCAGGCTACGTTGAGTCCTACGGGCCAGAGAAGGGTTACTACCTGCGCGCGGATTTGCTAGAGTGCTGCTAAATTTATTGGCTTCCCTTTTCGCCCGCCGTTTTTTGTAGCCTTGCTTGATATACCGACAATGAACTCCCATGAAAATACGATACTTACATCTAATGTATTGATATAATAGCTTTTAAGTTGCCTCTCCTGGGCACCATTTTACTTTTCAGTGACAAATCATCCAAAAACCTAAATATTACAGACACTTGCGGAGTTCGAAAACCGTTTTCACGGTCATACACCAAGTGCTCTTTAAAGGCCAATCTTAGCACTGTTTTGCGCAGGGCAAGCTCACCATTCTTCCATATACTCCAAGGGTTTGACAGGAATGTCATGGCGAGTTCGAATATCTCTTCCATGGCGTGCTTGGGTTTTGCTTTTTTATCCAGTTTTTCGAGCTGAATCATTTTTTCATTCTCCAGTTTGGTGATCTTTTTCTCATAGGCTGCGATGACTGTCCCGTTGTTGGTCTCAACAATACGATCCAGCAGGCTATCGAGCTGTTTATCCAATTGGGCGATATCGTTACGAATCCCAACTTTCATCACCTTGGCTTGAGCTTCTCGTTGCCCCCATGCTTTTTTGAGCATGGATTTTACAATCACCATCATGCCTTTAGTCGGCTGCAATGATTGCAGAACAGCTTCAAACGCCGTGTCGATTTTCTCGGCACGGATGTTTTTGCGGAACAATAAACAAGATTTGGCGTTACACCAAAAATATGGATAACGCTTTCCTGTGGCACTGCGTGACCAGCAGGAGGTTAATGGGTGGGCGCATTCTGCGCAGCACACGGCTCCACGCAAGGGGAAGTCCTCTTTGATATCAACACGGGCTGGGGCCAGCATTCGACCAGCCTTGCGGGCCTGAATGCGCTCATAGGTTTCCAATGAAATAATCGGCTCATGGTGGCCTTTTAGGCGATCAAGCTTCCAAGGTGCATGTTCGATATGGCCCGTGTAAATCACACGTTTCAGAAGGTCACTCACCCGTTGATGGGTGATTGTGGAGCGGCCTTTTGGTCGTGGAAAGGCTGGTTGGCTTTCGAGAAAGCGTTTTATTTCGACCTGACTTTCAAAGCGGCTAGAGGCATAACCCTCCATCGCTTCTTGAATAATACTGGCGACGGGCTCATCGCGCACCAGCATTTTGCCATGTCCGTTGCAGCGCTTGTATTTGTAGCCTACGGGGGATTTGAACACCCAATAGCCGTTTTTCATCCGACCCCACATGCGGTTACTGGTTTGTTCGCCATTCTTTTCTCGCTGGTGTTGGGCTACGGAAGCCAGCAGGTTTTCCACAAGAATTGAATCGCTATCTTCGCCAAATTCAATTGAGGGGCTTTCCAGTTTTCCGCCTGCTTTGGCCAGCAGTTGGCGAAGCTCCAAATGCGCGGTCAACCCACGGGCCAAGCGACTGATATCGTCAATAATAACAACAATCTCATGTCTCTTGCTGGCATTCATGTGCAAGTACCCCAGCATGGATTGCATGCCAACGCGGGATGTTGATTTTCCACTCACATCATCAGTAAAGACGTTAATAACATCATACCCTCTGAAGGTTGCGTATTCTCGACAACGCGTTGCTTGGCTGGCTAGACCATCACCTTCACGTACCTGTTTTGCGCCTGAGACACGACAATATATTACCGCTTTTTGTGTTTGTTCTGATTTCATCTGAGATTCCTTCCCTACATCAGTTTTTTAGTCGGGATGCTGCCCTATTATTCTTTGGTTTTGGATGTGGTGTTAGGTGAGTTTAGCACATCACCCACGGGCATTTCAGCTAAAGAAATGTCTTTTCCACAAACCTGTTGAACAGGATGCACGCCAAAACCAAGATCAACAAAACTGACTACGATTGTCCAAAGAGCCTCAATCAGTTCTTGCTTATCGCTTTCGGGAATATTTTCGTCTTCAAAGAAAGGCAGATAGGCCTCCCAATCAATACTTAATGTGGGTGGAGCGGTTTCTGGATTAAATTCTGGGGGTATGCTGGTCATTGCCTTTTCCTTCTGCCTACTGGCCTGTTTTGTGCTTTGCGTTCTCCTTTATTGCTCTTCCACCACGGAAGAACATAAGTAGAACAATATAGGCTATTATTCCTAATTCACAAAGCGATATTTTCTAATTGCGA
>NVUX02000112.1 GCA_002402045.2 Paracoccaceae bacterium
CGGCTCCATCAAAGCCCATTGCGCATCGGTGATGATAAATCGGTTGCTCAAAATTCAATCCTCCTCTTTGCAAGGAGTGAATCAGAACTTATGCCAAATGTGAATCCTGAATCTCAACAAGCCCTAATTCTGAAATTATTTCCACCTCTGATCTTTCGCTAGTCAATAAGTTAGGAATATTATGAAAAACGTCGGCAAGAATATTTGCTTTCTTAATGTTGTCAGTAGCGCGAATATCTATCAGACAATATGTTAATGCTCGCAAAACAATGAAATAACCGGTTTTTTTATTGTCCATTTCAGTTCTCCCACGGGCCCATAGGCTCCTCATCTGGCAAAATATCAACCGGAATCACGCCTGTCAATCCGCGCCGCTGAGCTTCCTTGATACGCCCATTTCCGTTTAGGACGTTATTTCCTCTAACGATAATCTCTTGTCCATCAGTGGGATTTCGAATCGCTTCAATAAGTTCCTCATTCGACAAGCCCTCCAATTCCGGCCTTGACCAATATTTGCGACAGAACCTTTGACCACCCATCGATTGAGCGTTGCGTGATCAACCACGACCCCGCGTTCAGCAAGGATTTCCTCCAAATCTCGGTAAGACACACCATATCTGAGATAGAAAAACATGGCGTGGAGAATAACTTCTTTTGGAAACTGCGTACCCTTAAATGAAATCACTGCTTAAACCCCGCCTTCTATTCAATAAAACGCAACATACTCATTTTCAGGAAACTTTGCGACAGAACCGTTGGGCGCGCCGTTGCCTCGCGTCGGAGACGCGTTCAAGCACGAAATCGCATGAGATGGTGGACGTAGCCCCGAAATGGCGATAGGTCTGAGAGCAATTATCAGCAGTTATAAAAAGTTCTTTGTAGTTATAAGGTGTTTCCCTTATAACTGGGTATATCTTGTTAGAAGTTGTTAGATTTAGGGAAGCACAAATATCTATGGACCCTCTTAGAAACCCCTTCTCCCCCGGTGCGGGCTCACCTCCTCCAGAGCTCGCTGGTCGCGAAATTATTGTGGAGAATGCACGAATAGCTTTAGGACGAACGATCCGGGGGCGCAGCTCTCAATCGCAAATTCTTCTCGGTTTGCGGGGTACGGGTAAAACTGTGCTATTGAACGAAATTGAGGGCCTCGCTGAGGCAGAAAATTACCTCACGTCATTCGTTGAGGCTCCGGAGAACAAATCGCTTGCGGAAATGCTCTATCCGTTGATGCGGCAAGTGCTGCGCAAACTGTCAACCATCGAAAAAGCCCGGGTATATGCAAATGCCGCTCTGTCGGGCCTGAGAAACTTTGCCTCTGCGTTTAAAGTTTCTGTAGGAGAAGTTGAAATAGGTGTTGCTTCAACACCAGGTAGTGCAGACAGCGGCAATCTGGAGTTTGATCTCACCGAGATGTTCATCTTAATTGGGAAAACTGCTCAGGCCGCTCAGCGTGGTTGGGTGCTTCTGATTGATGAAGTTCAATACCTTAAAGAAGAGGAACTGGCTGCCATTATTGTTGCAGTGCATCGCGTCAGTCAGAAGAGCCTCCCGGTTATCGTCGTTGCCGCAGGTTTGCCACAAATCGCAAAACTGTCGGGAGACGCGAAATCATATTCCGAGCGACTTTTTAGCTATCCAAGTGTTGGGGCGCTTGAAATACCTGCTGCAAATTCGGCCATTCGGAATCCTCTTAATAATGAGGGTGTAGAAATTGACGATGATGCGCTGGCCATGATCATTCAAATGACTTCAGGATATCCGTTTTTCATTCAGGAATGGGGGCATCATGCTTGGAACGTTGCTCAGACAAGCCCCATTACTTTGAAAGATGTGACCAAAGCATCGGAATTGGCGCTTAACCGTCTTGATGACGGGTTTTTCAAGGTTCGCATGGATCGGTTAACGGGTGCAGAAGCCGACTATGTTCAGGCAATGGCTTCGCTTGGAAGCGGTCCGTATAAATCAACAGATGTTGCGGATACTTTAAACAAAGAGCCGTCAGCCCTTGGCCCACGTCGTGCCAGCATTATCAACAAGGGAATGATTTATAGCCCGAGCTATGGTGAGGTTGATTTCACAGTACCATTGTTTGATGATTTTTTACGAAGGCATTTTGGCTGTTAGCGTATATTTGGCGTGTGTTGACATAACATTCCGAAATCTGGATTGCCCTATACTCGACAGCTACAAATAGCATGTCACCAGTCCAATAATCGGTACAACTGCCCCGGTAAACGACTTGTTTGGAAGCCCGACAGTAAGTGCATGCCCGATTCTACAGGCCTAGTAGGGGATAGACTTTGTCGAATTCGAACGCTCTTTGATTGTTGAGCGCACTCAGGCTGGTTTGAAGGTCGCTCGAAAACATGGGGTTCACATTGGGCGTCCTCCTGCATTCACTTCTGCTCAGATCGTACATGCAAAAAAGTTGACCGACGGCGGTGAGAGACCAACCGCCGTTGCCGCGTCCCTAAATGTGCATGTTCCACTCGCGGCCTTCGATTTTGTCGGAATCACACGTTCGGGCCAATTACCCTAACTACATATCGCCATACCCACAACGATGCCTTCAGTCTATCGCCCGACTACGTTGCAGAACTGGCGACTTAAGCACATTTCGGAGCCAAGTAGGGTCAAATGTATAACAGCTTTGCAATACTCTGGGCGGAGATAAACGAGTAGCTGAAACCAACACTTTAATTGCCGCTATGCAACGCCGCCATAGCGTCGCAGGCCCTACTTTTAAAATTCACGGTTTATTAACGGACGATGATTTCCTTTCTCTGTAGGGTTTTTATCAACGATAGAAATCTTAGCGAGGACAAAATGCCAGTAAAATATTCAAAGACATTCGGACTATTAGCAAGCGCTGTATTTCTAGTAGCTTGTTCATCACAGCAGGCAAACTATACTGGATTATCGGCGCCAGAAGGCGGGCGGAGCCTCACGGCGGCAGCAAGATATTTAAGCGCTTGCCCAAGCCAATATGGTGACCAAGCTATGCGATTCGGCGAAGTTTTTAGCGGGCGCATCGCGGGCGTGGTCGCCGGGATAGCCGGTGATTTTGTTGCAAATATTGTCAGCTCGGAGCTTGAAGAGGCAAAAAAGGGCCGCGATGGCGGGTTTACCGCTTTGGGGGTGTTTGGCGATCCGGAATTGCTCATAGTTGGAGGCGTTCAGCAGAGAACAGAAAATGGCTGTCTGGTCGTTTATCGCGGAGTCACGGGTAGCCCGTCAGACGACGCAACCATTTCAAGCGATGGCTTATCTTCCCCTCTGCTCTCCTTGCTGAATTTAGCAGACCAGCCTGCTTTTTATCTGGAGCTTGATGTTAATCGGTCTGATGAAGCCAGGCAATTGTCGGTTCGGCATTTGCAATATGCTGCCACTTCAGCACGGTTTAATGGCTCTGGGCAGAAAAACGTGGTTGTGGCCATCGGGTTTGCCGTTTCCGCACAAAAACCAGAAGACGCACAAAGTGCATCCGAGATATACCGGCTAAATCTTGGGCGGCTTGAAATTGGGCACTCCTACGGTGCCGAGCTGGCGGCCACGTCCGCAAGCCGTGTAACCAGCTCTAAGCCGCCTTTTAATATTGTAGTAGAGATCCACGAAACAGATCAGCCAGATGTTGCACTGGCTGCGCTTTCCAAAGCTTTTGAATCCAATAAAGCAGATGTGGCGAGTGCTGTCACTGATACGATCTCTGGCCAATAAAATGGCGCGATTAATTCTCTGTTTATGTATCTGGCTCTTTAGCGGCATTGCCACGCCGCTTTTTGCACAGGATCGCGGTTTGGGCCAGGATGGGGTGTGCGATTATGGCCGCGCCGAAAAGTATCGGTTATCTTTATCCACTGGCGCATTATTGAGCCAGGATACGCGGCGCTTTAATGCTCTGGGCGGTGTGATTCCACTCACACCCAATGTTGGCTTTCCAAGCGTTGGCGCTGCTGCCATGCGTATAGTTGATCGCGGCCTGCCGCCCTGCCAACTTGTAGCTATCGAGCGTGTTACCAGCACAAATGTAGATATGGCGACGCTTCTTGTATCGGCCCGTAATGAGACAGAAGCTTTTGATTTGATGGGGGCAATGGCTTACCATGGTCAAGATATCACCGGTTTTCTTGCGGATGTGTATGCGAACAATAATGGCCAGCTTAATATGGCCAATCTCGCCAGCTATGCCAATTTTGCAGATTCCAGCGCCGGTTATTGCCGGTTTTTCCAGCCCGCACTTTCGTCGGCGGCCAATTTCGCGGCGCGTCAAAATCTGGCATATGGCAAAATTGACATATCAAAATTTGCCGGCTGGGAGGCGAATAACGCGCCAATGGCCATAGACGCTGTAACCGATGCTCTGCGCGCAAGTATAGAAGGGCGGGGGTTTCTTTCAGATCAAGCCGCAATATTTGCCACGCCCATTACCATCGGAAACAGGCCAGTTTACCAAGTTTTCGCTGACGGCGTGAGCATGCTTCCTGAAAATGCAACAAGGGCACAACGCACTCACTGGTATAACGAATACAAAATCCAAAAGCCTCGATTTGGCATCTCCGGTTATAACCATGATACGTTTTACTATTATCCATCTGCCTATGACGAGTTATTACCCAGTATCGGCGGAAATTTCCCTGGGTACTTTGATGATGGGATTGGGTATATAGGTGATGAAACCATCCAAGCCGTTGGCGGCTTCAACTCGGGCATAATAAATTTATGCAATCCAGCGAGCGCCAGCGAGTCCAGCGTTTCTTTTGAGTCTTCAATTTCCGAAACAACCACATCGGCAGATCCTTCGGTGCCATGTAACTCCGATACACAGGGCGCCACACCTTGTTTTTTGGCAGCGGTTTCGCTGTCTGATGACTCAGGAAATGTCCAGTGCTCGGGCGCGCTCATTTCGCCAACTTGGGTGCTAACCGCGGCGCATTGTGTATGTAGTGGTGAGCTTCTGAAGGCCCATATTGGGCAGGCAACGCCAATAGTAGAAGACCCAAGAGCGCGGATAACCGCCACAATCGGTATTTTTAGCCGTGCGTGCTTTTTTGGCGAAACTGATTGCCAACCATTTGGCACGCAGAGCGAAGGGCCATTTTGCACAGAGAATCAGGCGATCGTGAGCGGAGCGTTGACGGATCCAGCGCAGATTTTGGCCCATTACCGCAGAAGAGATTTGGCCATGATTGAGCTAATTAACGACTTGCGCTTTGATCAAAATGACGATGTTCCAACCGCATTTCGTCAAGCCTCAATTACCGCCCCTATCGGGCATCCGGATGCTCTTTTAGCTGGTCAGGTTTTGGCCGTTGCCGGATACGGAATAAACGATGACCAACCAAAAGGTGGTGTAAAAAGCTATGCCCCCACTCGCTTGGAGACCCTTGAATGCGATCAAGAATCCGGCTGTGTTTCTGGTCAAGAGTTCATTTTAAGGGACCCTTCAGGCACCGTTGACAGCTGCCAAGGAGATTCTGGCGCCGGCGTCTATGGCCCCTCTGCAGACGGGCTGGCGCTTTATGGCATTGTATCACGAGGAGCGGGCACAGGGTGTGGTGCGGGGGGCATCAACACCTTGGTTTCCACGCAAGCGGTCATTAGCTGGATTACTTCGGTTTCTAGCATGGCCCGCGTTATCGCAAACTCAGAAATTCCCGTTACTAACCCCATTAATCCCTAGAATCAGGAGTATAAAATGAGCTATTTGCAAACTACTTTCAAGGCCAGCCTTGCGGCTGTAGTTTTAGCAACGCTTCCGGCATTTTCGCTGGTAGCACAAGAAGCCGTTGCAGAAGCACGCGCCGCAACGCGGGCAATCGAAGCTAACGCGCTAACTGAGCGTGGCCGCATGCCGCCTAACCTGACAGCTTCGCAAATGGCGCGCGGGATGCCAAGGGTCATAGGCGGCGAGCCAGCCAATGTTGCCGGGCAGTGGGAGTTCACTGTAAATATCAAGCTCGCTGATGGCGGGCAGTGTGGCGGCACACTTATTTCGCCTAATATAGACATGTATCAGGGTAATAGTTATGTCAGAAGCTGGCTCCACAATTCAAACAAAAACCTATGGGTGCTCACAGCGGCCCATTGTATGCTTAATGATGATCGCAGCACCGCAAACGCTTCATTGCTTCGCATAAAGGCGGGTATTCAGGATTTGCAAGGTCTCGTTGCTCCAGTGGTTCTGCAAGGAGAAGAGGTCTTTGTTCATCCCGACTATATTCAGGGCGCTTACACTCTCGGCAATGATATTGCCTTAATCAAAATTTCTGAACCAGATATTCCCGGCGGAGCGGGTAACGTTGGTACCGTCGCGAATCCGCGCTCCATTCAATTGCCGACAGATTTTAACGCGTCTCTCATCTATCGCCCCGGAACCCGTCAGGTTGTTAATGGCTGGGGCAGATATGGATCAGAAAATGGCCCCGTGAGCGCGGTGTTGCAAACGGCCGATATCCCTTACTTAAATCAGCAGCAATGCTACGCGCAGTATGAAACGATAAACGGGGAGATTGCACGCGGGGCTTATTGCGCGGGCTGGCTGCAAGGCGGCATTGACTCTTGTGCGGGAGATAGTGGTGGGCCGCTTTTTTATCCGGGCAGCCAGAGCGGCCTTATCTCAAATCAACCGGTGCTCGCAGGCATTGTGAGTTGGGGAAAAGGATGCGCGCGTTCTGGCTACCCGGGCATCTATACAAATGTTTATTTCTTCAAAGATTGGATCGAAAATGTAGTTACACGAGGGTAACCAATTATTTGGGCTGATGGCGTAGCCACCAGCCCAAATAATCAAGGCGGTAACCTCAACGTTCAATCGCCAGTAACATATCCTTCTTCAATAAACGGTTGCGCCGCAGCTGTGAAACAGGATAGCTCATGTCATTCACCATACGATCAATAGAAAAATCAGGCTCAAGGGCTTGCAACTTAGACACAGCCCGAAGCGCGTTTTCTGCTTCACCATTGGCGGCATAAAGCCCAATCATATAGCGTAAGGGAGGCCTAAAATGTGGGGAGAGTGCATGGGAAACTTCGGCCAGATTCAGGGCCTCTTGCCGTTTACCAATAAATGCTGATGTTAAACAGCGGCCCATGTCCCACCAGAATTTGTATGGGGTACTATCTCCTAGTTTTTGGGCACGCGCCGCACAAAAATGCGCCTCATCATTCTCACCAGTATAAAGCTTGGCGGTTGCCAGGCTATCCCATGCCAACGGGTTGCTGGGGTTAAGCTGGATACTTTTTTGCGCCAATTCGCTACAGGCTATTACGTTGCCATTCAAAATGAGCCGCGCGCTGGCCACTGCCGCCAAAACCATTGAGTTATTGGGAGCCGCCAGCATTGCACTATGGCACAATTCTTCAGCCTCAAGCCTTGCGGATTCTTCAAAGCTACTATGACGCTCGACAAATTGAATAGCGCGAAGATGGGCGCGCCAAGCCAGATAAATTCCACGACTATCAAGCGCATAAGCGTTCTCAAGCAGGGTATTGGCCTCTTCAAGTGCTTGCGGTTGCATGGAAAATATTTTGCGGATGGCATCGCGGCCAATGAAGCTTGCATTCCAATGGTCTTCCTGCCCTTGCCGTTTCATCATCAAATAGTCAGCAAGCGCTTCGATCAAGGCATTACCAAAAGCCATCATGCCAATATCTTCTACCGGCGCGGCACCACGGGTTTTCACAAAAACCGTTTGTGCCCAAACCCGCCGCTTGCTGCTTTCCTCGATCACCACCCGCAAGCTTATTTCATCTGGCGCGCTCGTTTTGGAATGCACATAGATCTTAAACGCCGTTTTGGGCACCTCGCTTGAGAGCGAAGAATACACATCAATCGCAAGTGTCTCGTCAATGCTACGGGCCACATTATCAATAAACGTATCCTCAAAATAGGCGCGCATGGGGTCAGACGCGCGAGAACCACAAAATACCACGCTTGCCTGTACTGGCTTGTGCGCCCCCAATATCGCTGGCGCTGCGCCTTGGGCAACACGCGCCTGTAAGCTTCCCATCCGGTGGCGTCGCGCCTCTTCCAACCAGGCCGTAAATGCTGGGTCGCGTATATTTAGGCCAGACACAAAAATTTGCGTCGCGGGTATCGGGTCTTTAATTTTGAGGTGCGTCGGGTTCAGCATTACAAGCCGCCGGTCGGCTTGTAACAGGCCCGCATACGCACCCAAGGCCCGTCGAATTTCCATTAGGGCCTGCCGGAGGCTTGAGGAGCCTTGCTCATAGCCTCGATCGCTCCACAGCATTTGCTGCAACCAGTAGCGCTCTGCTTTTAAATCTTGCGTCGTGGCCAAGAGGGCCAAAAGCCCGCGGGATTTTGCGCTTTTAGGCGCAATATCCACGCCGGAGTTCGTAAGAATCCGGAATCGGCCAGACAAATGAAGAGTCACACTTGGTGCCGAATTTCCCAAATTGTTCCTCCCGCCACTGTTAACTGCACAGTAAACCTGACCATAATCACAAGCATTTGAAGTTTAGTGCACCATATTTGCCACCTTTATTCAACTGCAATTTGTATTTCCGTGAATTTCGCGTAAAAACCGAAGTAAATGCTTTGGGTTTATTGACGGTGTTACTTAAATCCTCAATCCTGAGACGATCAATTTTGGGAGGAGAAATATAATGAGTGCATTCGGAAAAGGCCAAGGTAAAGGTCAGGGTAAGGGCCAAGGCGGCGCAGATTCAGATCTTGCTGGCGGCGAAGCCGGCGCCGCACTTAGTGGTGCCATTGCCATGACTCATGATGCGATTGTTAATCATTGGGATCCGTCCAATTTATGTGACCCGACCAAAAACGCCACCTTCCCACCTTTTTCGGGCCCGCTTGAAGATCTGACCTATCTCGGAAACACCAATCAGGCCGACCTGATAGATAGCTTGCTGCATATGTCATTTTCCGCTAGTGGCACCGATGGCGAAGCGGTTTTGCAAATCAGTGGCAAGCCCTTTGTTTCCCTTAAGCGCCCGCCTCCGCAAACCTTTCTTTGCCAGCTCATCTACCTGCGGTCTTACGCTGATTTGCGCGATGATCGTATTAATGAGATTGATCTGCAAATTGATGATCTTATGTCCTTTTTCGGGGCCATTGGCATGCTCAATACCGGCAGGCGGCGGCATAGCCTGCTTTTGCTCGGCGCGGTGCAAAGGCTGGCTATTATGCTGGAAATGCCGGTCAAACATTATTGTCGCGCCCCACGGCCGATAGACTATGCACCCGAAGTGCAGCCCATTATCCAGACGCCGGACCATTCGAGCTTCCCGTCGGGCCACGCAATTGAGGCCCATGCCATTGCCACGGTGCTGCACTATCTGATGACTGGCCATTCTGCACTTGAGGGGGTTGCTGCCAATGCCATGCCCTTCCGGCTAGCACAGCGCATTGCCGTAAACCGTACTATAGCTGGCGTGCATTTCCCGGTTGATTCCCTGGCAGGTGCCGTAATGGGCTGCGCCCTTGGCGATGCGATAGTTGCCTTAATGCAAGGTGGCAAGCTTCCCGATATTGAACATAAGCTCAATATAGATGAAAATCCAGATTTTGTGCGCCTTGAGCTTTTGGCGCATCTCACGCCCACCGAAGCCAAAACTGATATCCCGCAAGGCAGCCCGATTCTGACTACTTTTTGGGACAAAGCCAAAGCTGAGTGGCCATCGGCGGGGGGCGCGTGATGGGGGCTTCTAGCGCTTGGAAAGATGATAAGCTTGCTGCCAAACAGTCACCCTATGTTTCGTGGTGGATCGCGGCCAACGGTCCATTTGATGAAGCTCTCCTGGGGCCTTTGATGCGCGGCGGCATAAGCATTAAAACAGTAGACTGGGAAAAGGCCTTTCTACCGTCTCCAAATAAAGGCGGGCCGCGCTCATCTGGTCAAACGGCCATCTCTTTACCAAGCTATGCCCTCTCCAATGGTAGCGGCAGCCGCAAGCCGCCAAAAGAAAAAATACCAAATCTCCCACCACCAGATTCGGTGATCATCGGGATTATTGATAGCGGCATTGCCCTTGGCCATGCCCGGTTTCGCCATGCCAATGGCACCACGCGCTTTTTGTCAGCTTGGCAACAGTCTGCCAAGTGGAATGGCCAAACCGACCTGCCCTTTGGCGAGGAAATTTTTCAACACGAAATTGACACCTTGATAAAGCAAAACACCGCAAACGGAGTGCTGGATGAAGCGGCGTTCAACCGGGCGTCCCGTATCAGCAATATGACCAATGCCATTGGCCAGCGCGATGTGGAGTTTGACGCTTCCCACGGCACCCATGTGCTGGATCTTGCGACTGGCTACCCGCTAAAATCCGATACAACGCGCCTACCGATCATCGCTGTTAATCTGCCCGCCCGAGCTAGCATGGGCGCGGCGGGCAGCTTTTTGGAGTTCTTTGTCATCAGCGCGATCTCGCGCATTATTAAAACCGCCGACCAGTTGTGGGACACCCACTATAGCGATGATAACGCCAAGGGCTTTCCCATCGTTATCAACCTGTCTTATGGTCTGCAAGCTGGGCCAAAAGACGGCACTTCTCCGATTGGAAAATATATCAGCGACTTGATCATGGAGCGAAAAACCAATGGCCGCCCGCCGCTTCGGGTGGTTTTGCCCGCGGGCAATGACAACCTTTCGCGCGGGAATATTCGCCGGCACCTTGGCCGCACCTCTAAACCACTTTTGGTAAATTGGCGCGTTATGCCAGAGGATCAAACCTCGAACTATGTCGATATCTGGTCCGATGTTTTACCACATAAAGACTTTGATCTAAAAAATAGCGAAACGCCCCTGAAGCTCAAAATCACAGCGCCTGACGGGTATATGATTAGCAGCACAGCCGGTAAGACAAACCAGTATCTTGATATCGCAAATTATGGCCGGATCTATTGCCGTGTCCATAATTCCGGAGAAAATTTCCGGATCAATTACGTGATCTGCACCGCGCCAACTCTTACCCAGAGTCCGGACTTGAAAACAGCCCCCTCAGGGCTTTGGAAAATTGAGCTGGCATATGAAAAAGGTGTCCAGAAAGACAAAGACGTATATCTGCGCATCCAGTCCGATCAAACTGTCGGCGCGGGCGGGGCTGCCGGAAAGCTCTCTTATTTTGATCACCCAAAATATCAGAAATACGATGAAAATGGCCGTATCCAAGACACAGACGCATTTCCCTATGAAAATCTTGGCATTTCGCATCAAGATCGAAACGACTATTTTGGCCCTGTTCAGCGTAAAGGCACCCTGAATGCAGTGGCGGCCTTTGAGGAGGCCATTGTTTTGACCGGGCATCGCAGCACCGATGGTCGCCCCGCGCCCTATGCATCTACCGGACGCGGTGATCATAATATCGGTGGCAAAAAGTCCCCCACGGCCTCCTTTCCGACCGATGACGGCTATGCCCATTTTGGCATTCTAGCAGCAGGAAATAATTCTGCCTCCACAGCGGCTTTGCAAGGCACCAGTTTTGCCAACGCGCAAGCCACGCGGATTATTTCACAAGCGCTATTAGGCTGGTATGCTGCCAAGGCCGACCCGAAAAGCACGCTTGGCTCTGCTATGTGGTTCCAGGAGCTGGCCAAAAAGAATAATAACAAGAGCGGCAATTATTTGGGTTCTCACAACCTCTTTAAATCCGGTTTTGGGCGGCTGGAAAGCCCGGTGGACTATACTGTGCCCCGCCGAGGTTGGAATTAGCGAGCGATAACGCAGATTTTAAGGAGAGGTAAAAGCATAAGTGGCGCAAGGAACCAAACAAAAATAGCCGTGAAATTTCGGACCAGTAGTTAAGATAAATCGCTCGATGATTTAATAAGGTTCTGTCGCAAAGTTTATAGCGGGAAAACTCATATCTTTGATTAGGCACAGTTATCCAGCAAGGCTTGCAAATTGTTGAAAACCGGATGCCTTCGAGGCAAATTGTTTTTTACGTATCATTTGCGCCACCTCGATTCCATCCAAGGTGGCTGACGCGGATCGGAAGGACTTAAATCCCAACATCGGCCGGGTTCGCTTTTTGATGAAGCGGTGATCCTGTTCAACGATGTTGTTGAGGTATTTAGAACGGATGGTCGCGATTAGTATCTGGCACTCAAAGCGTTTTAGGATCCTGTTTATACCTCTGATACCAGCTGTGTTGGCACCGCTTTTATCAATTACAATCTTTTCTGGAATCCCGTTGGATGACAGAGCTTTGGCAAAGAACAGCGTTGCTGCAGCTGCATTTCTACGCTCGGACCGCATGAAATCAAGCGTTTTGCCTTGTTTGTCGACGGCGCGGTAGAGGTAGTGCCATTTGCCTCTTACTTTGATGTAAGTCTCGTCCATACGCCAAGACCGACCGGTAGGCAGCTTTCTTGATTGTGCATTCACTGCGATCAAACCTGCGTATTTGACCACCCATCGATTGAGCGTTGCGTGATCAACCACGACCCCGCGTTCAGCAAGGATTTCCGGTTCTGTCGCAAATATTGGTCAAGGCCGAAAGAATTCTATTAATCGGACGCAGTTATCCAGCGAGAGCAAAAAACTGCGCAAAGCCGTTCCCTTTCAGACCAAACTGTTTCTTGCGGATCATCTGAGCCACCTC
>NVUX02000016.1 GCA_002402045.2 Paracoccaceae bacterium
ATACCCCCGATCAACCACCTGTGCGGCCGCATCGCGCTTAAACTCATCTGTAAATCTGTTTCTGGACATAACGTCCTCCTTGCTTCCAAAATTACCAAGCAAGGTGTCTACAAATCTAGGGGCTATTCAGAAACTAGGGGCTATTCAGAGATATGTTACACATCATTTCCGCCCCTTCGTTTATAAACCCAAGTAATAGTATCCACGGCTTTGCTAGAAAGTGCAAATTGCAGTTATACCAGCCTAGAGCCTTTCAACATTAGCTTCTATCGAACCATCTCTGTCCCAACTTTCCCCTTGCCTTTCCCCCCCGTTTCCCCAAACTACCCCGACCCAACTTCACGAGCAAAATCATGAGCACAGACTACCTCCGCGATCTCGCTGGCTATAAAGGCCAACCGCCCCATGCACATTGGCCGGGTAACGCCCGCATCGCCCTGCAATTTGTCCTCAATATCGAGGAAGGTGGCGAAAATTGCGTGCTGCACGGCGATAACGCTTCCGAGACCTTCCTGAGCGAAATTATCGGTGCGGCTCCCTTTGAGAACGCCCGCCATATGTCTATGGAAAGCCTATATGAATACGGCCCCCGCGCCGGTGCATGGCGCATTTTTGACCTTTTTAAGGCCCACGGCCTTCCCCTCACAATTTTCGCTGTTGCCATGGCCGCCGAGCGCACCCCGTGGATCATTGAGCGCGCCCTCAAAGACGGCCACGAGATCGCATCCCACGGCCTGCGGTGGATAAACTACCACGGTATCTCGATGGAGACCGAACGCCAGCACATGCAAGAAGCCATGGAGACCCTCACCCGCGTAACCGGCGAGCGCCCGCTTGGCTGGTATACAGGCCGCACCTCGGCCAACACCCGCAAGCTGGTCGCTGAATACGGCGGCTTCCTTTACGATGCCGACGATTATTCCGACGATCTCCCGTTCTGGAGCCGCTTTGAGCCAAACCACCTCGTGGTTCCCTACACGCTTGATACCAACGATATGCGCTTCGCCAGCGCGCAGGGTTTTAACTGTGGCGACCAGTTTTACACCTACCTCAAAGATGCATTTGACGCGCTCTATGAGGAAGGCGAAACCGCGCCCAAAATGCTGTCTATCGGTATGCACGCCCGCGTGCTAGGCCGCCCCGGCCGCATTCAGGCGCTTAAGCGCTTCCTGAAATATGTTGAGACTCACGACCATGTCTGGGTCGCCCGTCGTGATGAAATCGCCAAGCATTGGCGCGCAAACCACCCGCAAAAGGAGGCCTCATGAGCCCGTATTATTCCCCCAAAGGCGGCTTGCCCTCCCAAACCGCAATGATGACCGATCGTGCGGTTTTTAAAGACGCCTATGCGCTTATTCCGCGCGGTGTCATGAGCGATATCGTTACCTCCAACCTGCCCTTTTGGCAGGGCACACGGGCGTGGATACTTGCGCGGCCTATGTCTGGCTTTGCCGAGACCTTTGCGCAGTATATTGTTGAGGTATCCCCGAATGGCGGCTCTGAAGCCCCCGAGCCAGAAGCCGGTGCGCAAGCCGTGCTTTTTGTCACCGATGGCGGTTTCACCCTCACGATTGATGGCATAACCCACGCCATGCAAACCGGCAGCTATGCCTATATTCCGGCGGGGGCCAAATGGCAGGTGCTAAATAGTACCGATGCCACCGCCACTTTCCACTGGATTCGCAAAATCTATGAGGCGGTTGAGGGCATTGATAAGCCCGAGGCCTTTGTGACCTCCGACGCCGCCACCCCCGCCACTGAAATGCCGGATACAAACGGCGCGTGGGCCACCACCCGCTTTGCAGACCCAAGCGACATGCGGCATGATATGCACGTCAATATCGTCACCTTCCAGCCCGGCGGCATTATCCCCTTTGCCGAAACCCACGTAATGGAGCACGGGCTTTATGTGCTTGAAGGCAAAGCGGTTTATCGGCTGAATGATGATTGGGTCGAGGTTGAGGCCGGTGATTTCATGTGGCTGCGCGCCTTTTGCCCGCAAGGTTGCTATGCGGCCGGGCCAGCGCCCTTTCGCTACCTGCTTTATAAAGACGTTAACCGCCACCCGAAGCTGGGGCCAGTCGTTAAATGATCATCGCAATGCCGCTTAGCGCCGAGACGTTTGCGCCCTACGGTGATGTGATTGCTGCGGTGAAAGACCCCGACTTTTACATCAACGCCGGCAAGTGTGGCCGCTTTCATGACCTTGCAAACACCGATTTTGGCACGGGTAAGGCTGGCATCAGCCTTGCCCACGGCACGCCCTATGCGCTGCCGCTGAGCCTCACGATGATCGAGCGTCACCCACTGGGCAGCCAGATGTTTATGCCGCTGAATGACGCTCCCTTTCTGGTGGTGGTTTCCGATGGCCCCGAGGCCACACCGCGGGCCTTTATCACCGACGGAACGCAAGGCGTAAACTACCACAAAGGCACATGGCACGGGGTGCTCACACCGCTCAATGCCCCGCAGCCTTTCTTGATTGTTGATCGCATCGGCGAGGGCAACAACCTTGAAGAGCACTTTTTCAAAACCCCATTTCAGGTAAATATCCCAAATGCTTAGCCCCATCTTATTTGGAAATGGCGCGATTGATCGCGCGGCCCACCTGCGTAATGACGACCCCGCCCAAGCCACCATGCAAGCTTCAGCTGAGGCGCGCTTTATGGCCATGTGGCGCGGTAATGTGCTGGTCACAGACGCGCCCGAAATCGACTGGCTAACAAAATCCGAGGCCGCAAAGGCCAGCCCGCGCGGGGACCCGCTGTTTCTTGGTATGCTAGACGGCACGCCGCGCTATGCGGTTGAGATTCCCGACTGGGAAGAGGCTGGTAGTAATGAGGGCCAGTTTGAGACCAAAGAGGCCAAGCACCCTGCCCTCACCGGCACTTTCCGCGATTTCCGCAGCCTGTTTTTCAATATCCCAAATGCCAGCCTCGGCGATGCCGCCACGGCCAAATCTTTGCTGCACTGGCACAATTCCCACCGCTATTGCGGCTACTGCGGCACCAAAACCAAACTCACCCATGCGGGCTGGCATCGCAATTGCCCAAGCTGCAAGCGCATGAGTTTTCCGCATATCGAGCCGGTGGTGATCATGCTGGTGACGCGCGGCAACAAAACCCTGCTTGGCCGCTCGCATGGCTGGCCCGAGGGCATGTTTTCCCTACTCGCAGGCTTTATGGAACCCGGTGAAACCATTGCCGAGGCGGTGCGCCGCGAGGTGCTGGAGGAAACCGGCGTGAAAATCGGCAAGGTGAAGGTGCTGGATGACCAACCGTGGCCCTTCCCCAGCTCTCTCATGATCGGCTGCCATGCCGAGGCGCTTTCAGACACCATTAATCTTGATCCGGTAGAGCTGGAAGCCGCACAGTGGGTGAGCCGTGAGCGAGTGATGGAAACGCTTGATGGCTCTGATCCGAGCTTCCAGCCTGCCCGCAAAGGCGCGATTGCGCGGAATTTGCTGGATAGATGGCTGGCAGACTGTATATAAACGGTAAAAACGACGTAAGGGTTTAAGATGGAACTGTCCTACAGCAATACAATCAATGTCCCGCAAGGCTTTGCCTTTGCGCGCGCCACTGATTTTGAGCGTTTTGAGGCCGAGGGCTTTGGCAACCTCGCCCCGTTTGAGCGGCGCTCGGAAATTTGTGCGCCGGAAATTGGGGCCAAATGGCGGACAGCCGCCGAATTTCAAGGGCGACCGCGCCGTTTTTGGCTGGAATTGCTGGAATTGGAAGAGCCCGGCACAATGGTACTGGGTAATAAATCGGTGAAATATGACGTGGAGGCGCGGTTTGAATTTACCGAAACCGGAGCGGAAACCACAGATTTTACCTTTCGCCTGAACGCCAAGGCGCAATCAATCACCGGCAAGCTGATATTGCAAACCATTCAACTGGCCCGCGCGCGGATTGTAAAATCCATGCAAGCCGATTTTGACGCCATGGCGGCGCGGATGGAAGCCGCTTATCAGGCGGAGAGCTAAACGGGCATTTACTACTTTGCTCTAACCGATATTTTTCCGGTGCTACGCACCGGACCGCGCCTCGCTACGCTCGGAAGCGGCGCGTCAGCCATAGCGCTTGCGGCGAGGCAATACCCGCGCCGCATGGCGAGTGAAGCGCCTGTGGTGAGCTGATTTAGGAGCCGCTGCGTTCTATCCCTAAAAATACCCGCTCCCAATTCAACTGAAAATTTTGAAAGGACGTCCTCTCTTTCACAAAGACCCATCAGCCCCCGCCACACACAAAACTGTCCCAGCGCGGCGCGGGCGCACCCTCATCAAGCAACACAAAGGTAGACGCGCCGCACCGAGCCGAAGGCGAGGCCACGCCCAACGGGAGGGGCCGATTTGCGCAGCAAATTGTGCACCGACGGGCGGGAGAGCGTGGTTATGTTTGCAATACTCAGCAGAACGGGAAAGCCCTACCCTAACGTCTCGCGAAACTTTGATTCGGGGTATGTGCCCAATATTCGCATGGAGTTAGTGAAGTACGCCAGCTCCTCCAAAGCCCGCTGCACGGCGGCATCCTCGGGGTGCCCCTCGATATCCGCATAAAACTGCGTGGCGGTGAATTTGCCATCAATCATATAGCTTTCCAATTTCAACATGTTGACGCTATTCGTCGCAAAACCACCCATGGCTTTGTAAAGCGCTGCCGGAATATTGCGGACGTCAAATATCAGCGTTGTGATCATTTTTCCAACGTTCGAAACCACCCGCGGCTTGGGGGCCATCACCAAAAAGCGCGTGGTGTTATGGGCGTTATCCTCAATATGCCGCGCCAGCAGATCCAGCCCGTAAAGCTCGCCCGCCAGCTCAGACGCAAGCGCGCCCATGCTGGCGTCCCCCACTTCCGCCACATGCTTGGCCGAGCCAGCCGTATCCGCCCCCGCAACCGGCTTAATGCTGTGCTTACCCAAAAAGCCCCGGCTTTGCCCCAGCAGCACCGTGTGGCTCATCGCCGTCTTAATATCGGCCAGCTTTGCTCCCTTTACGCCAAAAAGGTTCACATGAACCCGCACAAAATGCTCACCAATAATGTGCAGCCCCGATTCGGGCAAAAGCGCATGAATATCGGCCACGCGGCCATAGGTCGAGTTTTCGACCGGCAGCATCGCCAAATCAGCGCGGCCCTCTTTTACGGCAGCAATGGCCCCCTCAAAGCTGTGGCACGGCAGCGGGGTATCGCCCGGAAACACTTCACCACAGGCCTGGTGGGAATAGGCGCCAAGCTCACCCTGAAAGGAAATTATCTGATTCATAACGTTTTTCACCCAAATTGGTCGTTTAGTCGCGCTATCTACACCTTGATTTCGCCCTAAAGATACGGGTAAAAGCGCGAAGAGCAAATCACGATGGGCGCGACCCAAGCAAAAGTAAGGTAATTCATCAGATGAACACAATGGAAATCACAAAAGTTGTTGGCGGCCTTGCAGGCGCGCTGCTGGTTCTCTTGCTGATAAAAATGGGCGCAGGAATGTATTACTTCCCGCATGGTGGCCACCACGAGCAAGGCTATACCATTGCCACGGAAGAGGCCGCCCCGGAAGTGGAAGTTGAAGCCGTGCCATTTGCTGAAGTTCTGGCCGCTGCTGATGCCGGCGCTGGCGCCCGTGTATTTAACAAATGCAAAGCCTGCCACTCGGCAGAGGCTGGCGTTGCCAAAGTTGGCCCCTCGCTGTTTGGCGTGGTTGACCGCGCACAAGGCACCGAGGAGTTCGGCTATTCCGATACTGTTGCTGGCCTAGGCGGCACATGGACCGTTGAAAACCTCAACGAATTCCTGACCAAGCCATCTGAATACGCTCCGGGCACGTCCATGAGCTTTGCTGGCCTGTCGAAGGAAAAGGACCGCGCCAATATTATCGCGTACCTTTCCTCCCTAAACTAAGCTGATCAAATCCATAAAAGCCGCGCTCTTGCTAAAAGAGTGCGGCTTTTTGCTGTTTAGCGCTTTGTTCACATAATCGCGTCTTGCACTGGCGGGTTTTGGCGCTACGATATTTCCAAAGTCATTTGGACCAAAATTATTGGGATACGTAACATGATCAGCCGCTCACAAAGCAAAGCCCGCGCCATTGCCCGCACTGAGGTTCCGCTATGGAAGGTGTTTACGGTGCTGTTTGTCGCCGCTGCACTTACGCTGATGGCCGGTCTTACCCGCGCACAAGATACCACCACCTCCCACGGGCTTTCGCAATTTGGCGAGCTAAAATACCCGGCTGATTACCCTCACTTTGATTACGTAAATCCAAACGCTCCCAAAGGCGGTGAGTATTCCACAGGGGTTTTCGGCAGTTTTGACGCGATGAACCCCTACATTACCAAAGGCACTTCCGGCGCGGGTGCATCGTTTTTCACCGAAACCCTAATGGCGGGCAATGCAGACGAGCCTGATGCGGTGTATGGCCTGATCGCCGAAAGCGTCGAATATCCTGCCGACCGCGCATGGGCCATTTTCAACCTGCGCCCCGAAGCGCGGTTTTCTGATGGCACACCCGTTAAGGCCTCTGACGTAGTTTTCACCCACAGCGTATTTCTCGAAAAAGGCATCCCGAGCTACCGCGCTATTATGGAAACCGAAATTGCTTCGGTTGAGGCGATTGGCGATTACCAAGTGAAGTTCACCTTCGTCTCGCCTTCAGAAGATAACACCAACCTGTTGCTGGCCGCCGGCACGCCTGTGCTCTCCGAAGCCCAGTTCACTGACCGCGATTTTGCCAAATCCACGCTTGATCCACTCCTTGGCAGCGGTCCCTACACGCTAGAAAGCATGGATGTCGGCAAGCAGCTGATCTATGTCTATAACCCTGATTATTGGGGCGCAGACCTGCCTATCAACATCGGCAACAACAATTTTGAACACATTCGCTATGAATACTACGCCGACCCAACCGCCGCCTTTGAGGGCTTCAAGGCTGGTGAATTCTTGTTCCGAAACGAAAACTCCTCGCAAGCTTGGGCGCAAAACTATGCCTTCCCCGCCGTTGAAAGCAGCCATGTGGTAAAAAAAGAGCTGCCAAACGGCAATATCGGCCAAGCGCAAGGCTTTTTCTTCAACCTCCACCGCGAAAAATTCAGCGACCCCCGCGTGCGCGAAGCCATCAGCATGGCGTTTAATTTTGAGTGGTCCAACAAAACCCTGTTTTTCGGCCTTTATACCCGCGTAGACAGCTTTTTCAAAAATTCAAATCTTGAAGCCCACGGCATGATCCCCGACGATGAGCGCGCCATTCTGGAGCCTTTTGCCGCCGATCTTCCGGCCTCCATATTCAATGAAGCCGTCTACTCCCCGCCCGTTTCCGGCGAAAACCAGATCGACCGTTCCGTCATCCGCGCCGCAGGTAAGCTGCTGGATGACGCCGGTTGGACCATCCAAGACGGCGTGCGTAAAAACGCGGCGGGCGAGCAGCTCACCATCGAGTTCCTCAACTATTCTCCGCTATTTGACCGCATCATCAACCCCTACCTTGAGAACCTTGAGCGCCTCGGCATTGAAGCCAATAACAACCGTGTGGACACCGCGCAATACACCGAGCGCACCCGCAATCGTGAGTTTGATATAATGATCAGCACCTACGGAAATTCCATCACCCCCGGCCTTGGCCTCCGCCAAACCTATGGCTCTGAAAACGCCAATGTGCCCTCACGCAATCGTGCAGGCTTGGAGAACCCCGCCATTGATGCCCTCGTTGAGCGCATCATCACCTCCCAAACCCGCGACGCGCTAAATCTCAACACCCGCGCTTTGGACCGCGCCCTCCGCGCCATGCACATTTGGGTGCCGCAATGGTTTAAGGATGTTCACACCGTGGCCTATTGGGATGTCTACAGCTATCCCGATCCGGCCCTCTCCCCCTTTGCGCTGGGTGCCAGCAGCTTTTGGTGGTGGGACGAAGAAAAGGCCGCCAAGCTCGAAGCCGAGGGCGCACTTTAACCTATGGCCGCCTATATTTTCCGGCGCTTGTTACTCATAATCCCAACACTGTTTGGGATTATGCTCATCAACTTCGCCATTATCCAGTTCATCCCCGGCGGACCGGTTGAGCAAGCCATCGCCAACCTTGAAAACCTCGGCGCAGGGTTTGATGCCCTTGGCGGCTCGGCTGGCGATGCGGGCATTGCCATTACCGATGAAAACAGCGGCTACAAAGGCCGCGTTGGCCTCTCAGAAGACTTTATAAAAGACCTGGAGGCGCAATACGGCTTTGATAAACCCGTCGCCGAGCGCTTCTGGATCATGATGAAAAGCTACCTCATGTTTGATTTCGGCGAGAGCTATTTCCGCTCCATTTCCGTGGTTGACCTCATCATTGAGAAGCTCCCCGTTTCCATCACCATCGGCCTCTGGGCCACGCTCATCACCTATATCGTGTCCATTCCGCTCGGCATTCGCAAAGCGGTGCGCGATGGCTCACCCTTTGATACATGGTCCACCACCATCCTCGTCGTCACCTCCTCCATCCCCACCTTCCTCATCGCCATTGTGCTGGTCGTCCTCTTCGCAGGCGGCTCTTTCTGGCAATGGTTCCCGCTCCGCGGTCTCACCTCCAGCAACTTCGACGAGCTTTCCCTGTTTGGCCAAATCAAAGACTATTTCTGGCACATCACCCTGCCCGTGCTGGCCATGTCTGTCGGCAGCTTCACCACGCTCGCCCTGCTCACCAAAAACTCCTTCCTCGACGAGATTAAAAAACAATATGTCGTCACCGCCCGCGCAAAAGGGGCCACCGAGCGCCGCGTGCTTTACGGCCATATTTTCCGCAACGCCATGCTGATCATCGTCGCCGGCTTCCCCGGCCTGTTCATCTCAGTTTTCTTCGCGGGTTCCCTCATTATCGAAACCATCTTTTCGCTCGACGGCCTAGGCCGCATGGGCTTTGAGGCCGTTGTCCAGCGCGATTACCCGATCATGTTCGCCACCATGTATTTCTTCACGCTCATCGGCCTCGTGGTTAAAATCATATCAGACCTCACCTTCGTCTGGATAGACCCCCGCATAGATTTCGAGAGCCGCCGCGTATGAACCTCTCCCCCCTAAATCGCCGCCGCCTCAGCAATTTTCGCGCAAACGCCCGCGCGCTTTGGAGCCTGCGGATATTCCTGCTGCTGTTCGGCCTGTCGCTCCTCGCCGAGTTCATTGCCAATGACCGCCCGCTGCTGGTCTCCTACCAAGGCGAGCTTTATACCCCCTTCCTAAAATCCTACACAGATGCCGAGTTCGGCGGCGATTTCCAAACCGAAGCGCAATATAAAGACCCAGATATGCAATGCCTGATCAAAACCGGCGGACTAAAATCCTGCTTTGATGACCCTGAGGGCACGCTAAAAACCGCCGAGCACACCGGCTGGGTGCTCTGGCCCCTCATCCCCTACAGCTTCAACACGGTCGATACCGCAAACGTGCAAACCGCCCCCGGCCCACCCGATGCCTACCACTGGTTCGGCACCGATGACCAAGCCCGCGACGTGGGCGCGCGCATCATCTACGGCTTCCGCATTTCCATACTGTTTGCCTTCGCCGTCACCATTCCCAGCGCCGCCCTCGGCATTCTTGCGGGCGCCTTACAGGGCTATTACGGCGGCTGGGTAGATCTCCTGTTCCAGCGTTTCACCGAAATCTGGGGCTCGCTCAACATGCTCTACCTGATCATTATCATCGCCGCGATTTTCACCATGAACTTCTGGATATTCGTCGGCATCCTTGTGCTATTCGGCTGGAACGCACTCGATAACGTAGTCCGCGCCGAGTTCTTCCGCGCCCGTAATTTTGAATACGTCCGCGCCGCCAAAGCCCTTGGCGTGCGAGACCGCACCATCATGTTCCGCCACGTTCTCCCCAATGCCATGGTCGCCACCCTCACCATCATGCCCTTCATGATCATCGGCGCCATCGGCTCCCTCACCACGCTTGATTTTCTGGGCTACGGCCTCCCCGGCTCCTACCCCTCCTTGGGCGAGCTCGCGCTACAAGCCAAAGCCCACATCACCTCGCCGTGGCTAGCCGCCGCCGCCTTCTTCACCATCGTCACCATGACCTCCCTCCTCGTCTTCATTTTTGAGGGCATCCGAGACGCATTTGACCCCCGCAAGGTGTTCTCATGAGCGCTCTTCTAGAAATTTCCAACCTCAATGTATCCTTCGGGGCCATGCCCGCCGTAAAAGGCGTTAACCTCCACATTTCCGCCGGTGAAACCGTGGCGATTGTCGGCGAAAGCGGCTCGGGCAAGTCCGTTATGGCGCTAGCAACGGTGTCGCTGCTGCCCGATGGCACGCACATCTCCGGCGCAGTGAAATTTGAGGGCGAAGACCTGCTAAACGCCCCGGCCAAAGCCCTGCGCAAAATCCGTGGCAACGAAATCAGCTTCATTTTTCAAGAGCCGATGACCTCGCTCAACCCGCTGCACACCATTGAAAAGCAAATGCGCGAGGCCATTTCGCTGCATCATCCGATGCCCCGAAACGCCGAGCGCGCCCGCATTTTGGAGCTGCTGCACAAGGTCGGCATTCTCGATGCCGAAGCCCGCCTGCCCGCCTATCCGCACCAGCTTTCCGGCGGCCAACGCCAGCGCGTGATGATAGCCATGGCCCTCGCAAATCGCCCCAAGCTGCTGATTGCTGACGAGCCAACAACCGCGCTCGACGTTACGATACAGGCCCAAATCCTTGAGCTTCTGGCCGATATTCAGCGCAAGGACGGCCTCGCCATTCTGTTCATCACCCATGATCTAGGCATCGTGCGCCACATTGCAGACCGCACATACGTGATGAAAGAGGGCGAGGTTGTGGAGGAAGGCAACACCGCCGAGATTTTTGCCAACCCCGCCCACGCCTACACCCGCAAGCTGATGGATGCCGTGCCCGACGGCACCCCTGAGCCCGTGCCAGAAAACGCGCCAGAGGTGATCCGAACCGAAAACCTCCGCGTCTGGTTCCCCGTTCAGCGCGGGTTGCTCAAGCGGGTCGTGGGCCATATCAAAGCCGTTAACAAAGTTGATTTTTTCCTACGCAAAGGCGAAACTCTGGGCATTGTCGGCGAAAGCGGCTCGGGCAAAACCACGGTGGCTTTAGCCGTGCTCCGCCTTATTTCCTCCGACGGTGAAATCACCTTGCTGAACGACCGGATAGACACCCTCACCGGCCAGCGCCTGCGCGCCAAGCGCCGAGATATCCAGATTGTTTTCCAAGACCCGTTCGGCTCGCTTTCCCCCCGCATGACGGTGGAGGAAATCGTCGGCGAAGGGCTGACCGTCCACAAATTGCCCGGCGATCGCTCCCAGCTGGTAGATGCCACGCTGCTTGAGGTCGGCCTAGAGCCCTCCATGAAAACCCGCTATCCGCACGAGTTTTCCGGCGGCCAGCGCCAGCGCATCGCCATCGCCCGTGCGCTCATCCTCCAGCCCAAGGTTTTGGTGCTAGACGAGCCAACATCGGCGCTAGATATGACCGTGCAACTGCAAATCATAGACCTTTTGCGCGGGTTGCAAAAACGCCACGGCTTGTCCTACATTTTCATCAGCCACGACCTGCGCGTCGTGCGGGCGCTCAGCCACAAAGTACTGGTGATGAAAGACGGAGACGTGGTAGAAACCGGCCCCGCCGAGCGCACTTTTGAGGCACCGCAATCGAACTATACCAAAGCCCTGCTGGCCGCCTCCCTGCGCTAAAGCTTTGTTAGCATCGTATCTGCCAGCAGCCGCTCGGTGGTAGACCGCTCGCAAAGCTGGCTGCCCGGGGTCATCACCGCGGCCGCCGCCGTGGCCGTTGCCAGCTTTCCGGCATCTTCCAAACTTAGCCCGCGCGCCAGCCCCAGCGTAAGCCCGCCCACAAAGCTATCGCCCGCGCCCACCTTGCTCATCACCGCGCCCTTGGGCGAAACGCAATGAAAGCCGCCCTCAGCGCTGGCAAAAACCGAGCCCTCAGCCCCCCGCGCCATAATCACCAGCTCAGCCAGCCCGCGCGTTGCAATAGCCCCCGCAAACTGCGCTGCCGCATGCAGGGATTCCAGCGGTTTCCCCGCCAGCTGCTCTGATTCATGCCTGTCCATCCGCAGCACCTTCATCAGCCCGTGGCCCTTTGCCAGCAGCGCCTTTTGCGCCGCGCCCGAGGTATCCACAATCATTTCAGCCCCCGCAGTTTTCACCCGCTGGCCCAGCGTTACATAAAAATCATCTGGCACGCCGGGCGGCAAGCTGCCCGTGGCCACCACGAGCATTTCCGGCAGCAAAAGCGCCTCAATCTCACGTATCGCCCGCGCGGCATCTTCCGCCTGCCACACCGGCCCCGGTTGGCCAAACCTAAATTGCCGCCCCGTGCTGACCTCCAAAATCGCCGTGCTTTGACGGGTCATCCCCGGCCCGTCAAACCGTTGTAAGTTCACGCCAGCCTCAGCCAACAGTGCCGCCATCATATCACCCGTAACCCCGCCCAGCGCCACAAACGCTGTGCTTTCGCCACCCAAAAGCGTAATCGCACGCGAAACATTCACCCCGCCGCCCCCCGGCTCCAAGCTCGGGTTTTCACAGCGCAGCTTAAGGTCAGGCACAACCGCCCCCACCTCAGACGCGGAATCCAGCGCCGGATTAAGCGTGATCGTCAATATTTTCCGCATATTAGTCCTCTAGGATTCCCTGTATCATGGCATCAAATCGCGGGCTGTCAAATAGCCCGTTATGCCCCACGCCTGCCAGCACCTGCCGAGAAACCACCCCGCCCGAGGCTTCCAGCTGCCCCGCCAGCGCTTCTGAAAAGCGGGCAGGTATCACAAAATCTCGCGCGCCATGCACAATATAAACCGGCGCATCCAAGCCGCTAAGCGCTGCCACATTATCAAAATCCGTTTTCAATAATACGCGGGGAAAAACCATACCCATGGACCACGCCACATTGTAAATGCTGTCATAGGGCGAAAAAAGCACAACCTTATCGGCCCCGTGATCGCGAGCAAAAACCGCCGCCGCACCGGTGCCCAGCGAATACCCCATGGCCACTTTTTGCCTATACCCCTGCGCCTCGGCCCAGCCTGCCGCCGCAGCAACCACCGCCTCAACGCCCTGCATTGAAGGCGCGCGCGCATCGCCGCCATAGCCCGGATATTCCAGCACCAGCACATCATATCCAAGCTTATTCAGGTGGTTAACGCCCAGATAGCGCCAGTTGCAGGCATCTCCCGCATTGCCATGAAAAAACAGCAGCAGCTTCCGGCCGCCTTGGCCCGCCAGCAAGCCCTGCTCGCCCTGATAGGCCCAAGGCGCCACGCCCGCAGGCAAATTGCAGCTGGCAAGCGCCCGAGTGGGCATTGGTAATGACCAGAAAAATGCTGTTGATCTTGCGCTGAAACATATCGGCGGAAAAATGGGCGATCTGGA
>NVUX02000113.1 GCA_002402045.2 Paracoccaceae bacterium
AACGATTTTTCTGTAGGATGAAGGACATGCGTAGGCTCGCCACCCGATTTGAGAAACTCAGCCGGAATTTTCTCGCTATGCTGCATTTGTTTGCGATTAGACAGTGGTGCAATTGAGTCCACACCCTAGGTTAATATGTAATCCGCCAAAATCAGGGCTTTACCCTTTTCGCCCACGCTGTAAAACTCGGCGCATGATCACAAGAACCCACCAAAAGGGAGACGCCCCCTCTGAGGCGACCTATTCCGACTGCGAGCGCTACCGCTACGCCCTCACCCGCATCTGGGAGCCAAAGGGCCGCAAAGTGTTGTTCCTCATGCTCAACCCCAGCACCGCCACCGAGGTGCAAAACGACCCGACGGTCGAGCGCTGCGAGCGCCGCGCCCGCACGCTGGGCTTCGGGGCCTTTCGCGTTTGCAATATATTCGCCTTCCGCGCCACAGACCCCCGCAACATGCGGGCTGCAGAGGACCCGGTTGGCCCTGACAATGACGCTGCCATTCTGGAGGCGATAAACTGGGCCGACGAGGTGGTCGCGGGTTGGGGCAACCATGGTGACCATCTGGCGCGTGGTGCGGCGGTGCAAGCCCTGCTTAAGGCCCAGCCCAAGCCGCCAAAGCACCTTGGGCTCACTAAATCGGGCCACCCAAAGCACCCGCTTTATATTGCATATACCACCCAACCTGAGGCTTGGTGGTGACCCGAAAAATAGCCATTATTACCGGCGGCAGCCGCGGCATCGGGGCCGCCACTGCCATCCTTGCCGCGAAAGCGGGCTACGATATTTGCATTAGCTATATCACCAATGAGGCCGCCGCCAACAAAGTGCTGAAAACCTGCAAATCCCACGGGGCGCGCGCGATAAAAGTGCAGGGGGATGTTGCCGTGGAGGTCGACGTTAAATCGCTATTTGAAACATGTGATGCCCAACTCGGCCCCGTTAACCTCCTTGTTAACAACGCCGGAATTGTCGGAGAAACCTCACGGGTTGACGCGCTCCCCGCATCCGCGTTAGAGCGGATTTACCGGGTTAATGTTTTTGGCTCGTTCTACTGCGCCCAGCAGGCCGTGCGCCGCATGTCCACCGCCAAAGGTGGCCAAGGTGGCAGCATTGTCAACCTCTCTTCCATCGCCGCCACCATCGGCAGCGCGGGAGAATACGTCCATTATGCCACGACCAAAGGCGCAATAGACAGCTTTACGGTTGGCCTCGCCCGAGAAGTAGGCCGCGAAGGCATACGGGTAAACTCGGTGCAGGCCGGCACCGCCGATACCGACGTGCACACCATCGGCGGTGGCAACCCTGACCGCCCCGCTATGGTCGCCGCCACATCGGCATTGGGCCGCGTGGCAAGGCCGGAAGAAATTGCCGAAGCCATTCTGTGGCTTGGGTCAGATAAAGCAAGCTATACCACTGGCACTGTGCTGCGTGTTGGAGGCGGGTTATAACGGAGGCTTAAAATGGCACATTTGCAAAAACGCGGCTGGGTTCCTGCTAAAACGGAAGCGTTTATCAGCCGCATTGCGGCCGAAACGGCAGCGGCCCCCAGTGCTGATATAGCCACCCGCCTTGAAGCACTGGCAACCGAAAACGAGGCCATTCACCTGCGCGATTGCTTCAATCTAAACCCCGCGACCAATGCTATAAACCCGCGCGCCGCGGCCCTGCTATCCCGCGGTCTTTCCGAGCGCCCATCGCTTGGCTACCCACATGACAAATACGAAATGGGCCTAGAAGCGATTGAGGAAATCGAGGTAATTTCCGCCGAACTGTGCGCCGAGATATTCGAGGCAAAATACGCCGAAATTCGCGTGCCCTCCGGCGCTATTTCCAACCTTTACGGCTTTATGGCCACCTGCAAACCAGGGGACACCATCATCGCTCCGCCTGCGAGCATCGGTGGGCACGTGACCCATCATGCAGATGGTTGTGCGGGGCTTTACGGCCTCAATACTGTGGAATCCCCCGTGGATATCGGCGGCTACACGCTAGATATTGAGGCGCTGCGCAGGCTGGCCCATGAGGTTAAACCGAAGCTTATAACCGTCGGTGGCAGCCTTAACTTGTTTGAGCATAACGTTGCCGCCGTGCGCGAAATCGCGGATGAGGTCGGGGCCAAAGTGCTGTTTGACGCCGCCCATCAGTGCGGGATTATTGCGGGCAAAGCCTGGAAAAACCCGCTGCACGAGGGCGCGCACCTTATGACGATGAGCACCTACAAATCCCTCGGCGGCCCTGCTGGCGGGCTGATTGTTAGCAATGATTCCGAGATCGCAGAGCGGTTAGACGCCATCGCCTATCCCGGCATGACCGCAAATTTCGACGCCGGAAAATCTGCCGCATTGGCCATGACCATGCTCGATTGGCGAGACCACGGCCAAGCCTATGCCGCCGCCATGATTGCAACCGCACACGCCTTTGCCGAAGCGCTTGATGCTGCGGGCATTCCGGTCTTTGCCAAAGCCCACGGCTTCACAAATTCTCATCAATTTGCAATAGAGGCCGCGCATTTTGGTGGCGGGCAAACTGCCTCCAAGGCCCTGCGAAAAGCCGGCTTTCTCACCTGCGGTATCGGCCTGCCGATACCGCCTGTAGTCGGAGACCTCAACGGCCTCCGCATTGGCACCCCCGAGCTTGTCCGCTGGGGGGTGACACCAGAAAACGCGCGCGAATTAGCCAATTTGGTTGCCCAAGCCCTAAAGCGACCAGACCCAGAAGCTATGGCAGCAGAAGTCGCGACCCTACGCAAAGGCTTTGATAAAATGCACTTCATTCGACCCTGATCCGGCTGTGCTTGCACAGCCCGCGCCGACGAGGTGGCCCGAAGGGTCGCTGAGGAGGTGCGACGCCGGAGCTGTCCAGTAGTTCCGGGCTTGCTTTTTCTCCCTGGGGGGCAAGCCCCCCGTCGAAAAAGCACATTTTTTAGCAAGCTAAAAAACGCCTGCCGCTGGCCCTGGCCTCGCTACGCTCGGCGGGCCAAGTGCCACCGCCCCTATAAATCTACCAGCGCCGCCCTTGATTGCGAGTTAAACTCCCGCCGGTAGAGCACAGCCAGCGTTAACACTGTGGCTCCGATCATCGCCCAAGCGCCGAGCAACCACGCCAGTGCCGCCAGTGCAAAATACATCGTTCGCAGGCCACGGTTAAAGCTGCGCGCGGCATAGGTGTTTAGCTTGGCCGATTTTTCGGCATAGCGCTGGGCATCGGGATGCTTAGGGTCTATCGGCACCGAGGCCATAACCACGGCGCAATAGCCAAACAACCGGTGAGACCAAACGAATTTAAGAAAGGCGCTGGCCATCAGCCCCACCACCAGCATTAGCTTGGCTTCCCACACCACTTTGGGCGCGCTCAGCTCAACGCTCAGGTCTGTTGCCAACGCTTGCAGAGTGCCAGCCTTGCCCAGCAACGCCACAGATCCGCCGATGCCGATCATGCTGGCCGAGGTGAAAAACGCAGCCCCTTGCCTTAGGGTCGCCAAAATATTGGCGTCCAGCATCCGGTTATCCCGGTGCAGCATTTCTTGCATCCAGCGGGCACGATAATCAGCAATTAGCGAATGGGTTGAGCGGCGGGGGCCTTCGCGCTCAATCCACCATCCCATAAGCGGCCAACCAAGCAGCAGAAGCGCCAGCGCCACGCCGTCCCACAAACCAAAAGGGCCGGTGACTTTGAGGAGGGTTTCGAGCATGGCGGGTTTCCTTGTTGAGCTTGGGGCATCTTATATGCATATTGGTGGAAATACACTGCCTTAGCCACCCGTTTTTGGAAACCCCGCCATGCAAATGCCCACGCCCAGCGCAGATATTCTAGCTCGCAAACCCGAGATTGTGGCCCGCTTACGGCAGGTTTTGCCTGCGGGCGCAGTCATTGGCGACCCCATCGAGACCAAAGTTTACGAATGCGACGCGCTGTCGGCCTATCGCTGCCCGCCCTTGGCTGTGGTGCTGCCGACCAGCACCGAAGAAACGGCGACGGCCCTAAAGGCGTGCTTTGAAATGGGCGTACCCGTGGTGCCGCGCGGCTCTGGCACCTCTCTGGCGGGGGGGGCTTTGCCCACCGAAGATAGCGTGGTTTTGGGGGTGGCGCGGCTGAACGCTGTGCTTGAAACTGATTATGAAAACCGTTTTATCAGGGTCCAATCGGGCCGCACCAACCTGAGCGTCACTGGTGCTGTTGAGCAAAACGGCTATTTCTATGCGCCAGACCCCTCCTCCCAGCTGGCCTGCGCCATTGCAGGCAATATCGCGATGAATTCCGGCGGGGCGCATTGCTTGAAATATGGCGTGACAACCAACAACCTGCTCGGCGTAAAAATGGTTACGATGGCGGGCGAGATTATCGAAATTGGCGGCGCGCATCTGGATGCGGCAGGCTATGATCTGCTCGGGCTTATCTGTGGCTCCGAGGGCCAGCTTGGGGTCGTCACCGAGGCCACATTGCGGATATTGGCCAAGCCCGAGGGCGCGCGGCCGGTGCTTATCGGCTTTGATAGCAACGAGGTTGCGGGGGCTTGTGTATCAGACATTATCCGCGCTGGCGTGCTGCCTGTAGCGATTGAGTTTATGGACCGTCCGGTTATTCGCGCCGCTGAGAAATTCACCCATGCGGGCTACCCCGATGTGGAGGCGTTGCTGATTATCGAGGTCGAAGGGTCGGAAGCGGAAATTGCCGAGCAGCTTGGGAAAATCACTGAAATCGCACGCCGCCACAACCCTGTTGAGCTGCGCGAAAGCCAAAGCGCTGAAGAGAGCGCCAACATATGGAAAGGCCGCAAAGCTGCCTTTGGCGCGATGGGGCAGATCAATGATTATATGTGCCTTGATGGCACAATCCCCGTAAGCCAGCTCCCCAAAGTGCTTAAGCGTATCACCGAGCTTTCCGGCCAATATGGCCTTGATGTCGGCAATGTTTTTCATGCCGGAGACGGCAATATGCACCCGCTTATTCTTTACGATGCCAACAAGCCCGGAGACCTTGAGCTGTGTGAGGCCATGGGGGCCGATATCCTCAAGCTTTGCGTTGAGGTGGGCGGCTGCCTAACGGGTGAGCACGGGGTTGGCGTGGAAAAGCGTGAGCTGATGCACAGCCAGTTTAGCGCCGATGATCTGGATATCCAGATGGCGGTAAAAGACGTGTTTGATCCGAAATGGCTGCTGAACCCCGCCAAGGTGTTCCCGCTTAATGCCAGCGAAAGCCGCCGCCAATGAGGCCGTCAACCGAAGCCGAGCTGGCCGAAATGGTGGCCCGCGCCAAAGCCCCGCTTGAGATCATCGGCGGCGGCACCCGCCAGATAGGCCGCACCAAGGGCGAGCCGCTGCACACCAGTGGCCTGAGCGGCATTAGCCTGTATGAGCCGGAAGCCCTAACGCTGGTGGCGCAAGCGGGCACCCCGCTGGCCGAAATCGAGGCCCTGCTGGCCAAAAATGGCCAGCGCCTGCCGTTTGAGCCGTATGATTTGCGCCCGTTGCAAGGCACCACCGGCACGCCGACCATCGGCGGCGTGGTGGCCACCAATGCCTCTGGCCCGCGCCGCATTCAGGCAGGCGCTTGCCGTGATAGCCTGATTGGTGTGCGCTTTGTGGATGGCCTCGGGCGGATTATAAAAAACGGCGGGCGGGTGATGAAAAACGTAACCGGCTATGACCTTGTGAAGCTAATGGCGGGCAGCCACGGCACGCTTGGGGTGCTGACCGAGGTCAGCTTCAAGCTGCTGCCCGCGCCTGAAGCCACGGCCACCGTGCTGGTGCAGGAAGGCGAAACCACGTCAGCCGCCACCATGGCCAAGGCCCTCGCCTCACCATATGACGTAAGCGGCGCGGCCCATGCGGGCGGGGTTACGGCCCTGCGTGTGGAGGGGCTGGAAGGCTCGGTCAGTTATC
>NVUX02000114.1 GCA_002402045.2 Paracoccaceae bacterium
TAACAGCGGCTCGATGATGGCCCATTCTTCATCAGTTAAGTCAAAACGCATGAAATAATCTCCTTTTGAAAGATTGAATCAGTGTTCCATCAATATATCAATACCTTAATTTGGGTTCACACCCTAGTTAAATATGATGGCGGCGCCCCAAACAACCAGCACCGTGCCCGAGATGAAATCCAGCCAGCGCAGGGCCGCCATCGGCAGCCGGGATTTCACCATAAGCACGCCGCCCACCAGCATTAGCCACCATAAGAGCGAGCCTATGAACACCCCTGCCACCAGCATATATGGCCCCGCTGTGCTGGCGCTGCCTAGGGCGGCGATGAGGCCGACAAAAGCCAAGATGGTCATGGGGTTGGCGAGGGTGAGCAGGAAGGTGCTAAACCATGCGGCGGCCAACCCGCCTTTTGGGGCTGATATTTCGGCTGTTGGTTTGCGTTTGAAAAAGCTGCGCAGGCTGAGGAGACCGAGGGCGATGATTAGCAATCCGCCAGCCAATTGCATGGCTTGCGCCTGCGCCAATAGGCCAGAAAACCCAAGCCCGAGCGCCACCAGCAGCCCGTAGCTGGCATCTGCCGTTGCTGCGCCTAGGCCGGTGGCGAGCCCGTAACGTGCGCCGTCTTTCAGGCTGCGTTTTATGCATAAAACCCCGATCGGGCCTACGGGCATGGCCACCGCAAAGCCCACAGCAATGCCGCTGAGAAGCGCGCTCATGGAGTGATCTGCAAGGCGGTGGTTTCTTTGGCGGTGTCCAGCACGATCATGCTTTCGGTGCGCACAACCGCCTTTAGCGGCTTTACGACATTTTGCAAAAAGGCCTGCATGGCGGCGGTATCGGCCACGCGGATTTTGGCCATGTAAGAATGTGCGCCGCTGATATGGTGCAGCTCTTGCACCTCGGGGCGGGCTTGTAGGGCATATTTTGCGAGGTCTTCGCCCTCAAACGCCATATCTATCAGGATAAACGCACAGAGATTCGCGCCTGCGGCCAAGGGGTTAAGCACGGCGCGGAAGGCTTCGATGGTGCCATTCGATTGCATGCGCCGCACGCGCTCATTGGCTGTGGACACGGAGGTGCCTGTGGCCTCTGCGAGGGCCGTGGCCGGGGTGCGACTGTCCAATTGTAGGAGTTCGGCGATTTTACGGTCTATACTGTCCATATTCGGTCAAATACCGGATAACTTGGCATGAGTCAATAATATTACCGAAAATATTGTAGTTTTGCTGTCTGTTTGCCACTGTCATCAAAATTGCCTGCGTCCAGCCAGCTTACAAACACTTTTTCCAAGGTTGGCCATTCACTGTCGATGACCGAATACCAAGCGGTATCGCGGTTGCGGCCCTTATAAACCAGTGCTTGCCGGAAAATGCCCTCAAAGGTAAAGCCAAGCCGCTTGGCTGCATGATTTGAGGGCGCGTTTAGGCTGTCACATTTCCACTCATAGCGGCGATAGCCAAGCTTAAAAGCCTCCTGCATCATCAGATACATCGCCTCGGTCGAGGCACGCGTGCCTTGCATAAGCGGTGAAAAGTTGATCCAGCCGACCTCGATACTACCTGCCGCCGGATTGATGCGCAAAAAGCTGGCTAGCCCTATTGCTTGCCCGCTATTTGGGTCAATGACCGCATAAAAAAACGGGTCTGTGCCGGTGCAGGTATTTTCGGCCCAGCTGCGGAATTTCACTATGTCATCAAAGGCCTCAAAAGGCAGGTAGGTCCAGTTTTTACCGCTGCTATCCGTGAGAAAGGCCTCAAACAGGCCCTCAGTGTGGCGCGCGATGTCAAACGGCTCCAAGCGGCAATATTGCCCCTGCAATGGGTGCTTTTTAGGCGGGCTAGCGGGGGTGTAATTTACCGCTTTCCCGATTGGAAGGTGTTGTTGGTTTTGCAAATTAGTCTCCTAATACAAAAACCCTATTTGGGTGCAGTTCTCCCGCTTTGTAAACCCCGATGGCCACCGGGTGGCCATCAATCGAGGCCCAGCATTCCTCGCCATATTCGACATTTGATGCGATCACCATGCCGGGGTTGCCATTGCGCAGCTTGGCGGCGCCCTCAGGCGTGCAGGCCAGCTCCTCAAGGTCGTTTAGGCCGGCTTCTAGCGGCAGCAAAAACGCGTCCAAAGCGCGGTCTTTGGCCAGCTCGTCGAGCTTGGCAAAAGGGATGCTGTCGGCAATTTCAAACGGCCCTGCCCACACGCGGCGCAGCTGCACTACATGGCCAAAGCAGCCCAAAGTCTCGCCAAGATCGCGCGCAATAGAGCGCACATAGCCGCCCTTGCCGCAGGTCATTTCCAGCACGGCGTGGTCGGCGTCTGGCATCTCAACCAACTTGAGTGATTCCACCAGAAGCGGGCGGGCTTTCAGCTCCATTTCCTCACCATCACGGGCGCGCTTATAGGCGCGCTCACCGTCTACTTTGACGGCGGAATACTGCGGCGGCACTTGCATAATGTCGCCAGTAAAGGCGGGCAGGGCGGCGTCAATATCCTCGGCGCTGGGGCGCTTTTCGGACTCAGAAATCACTTTGCCTTCACCATCATCGGTGTTGGTGGCTTGCCCTAGCCGTACCGTAAAACGGTAGGCTTTCAGGGAGTCGGTCACGTACGGCACGGTTTTGGTCGCCTCGCCAAAAGCAATGGCGAGCACGCCCGTTGCCTCGGGGTCCAGCGTGCCGGCATGGCCCGCTTTTTGCGCATCAAACGCCCATTTGGCTTTGTTGACCACGGCGCTTGAGGTTATGCCAAGGGGCTTATCAATTATTAGCCAGCCATGTAGCGGGCGGCCTTTTTTACGTCTTGCCATTATGTGTTCCTAAAGCTCGATCTTTGGGGGGTGCCCAAGCATATCCCACCCGGTTTTCACGAGGTCATATAGCTGGATGTCTTCGGGGTAAAGCGCCGAAATTTTGGCGTAAATATCGGGGGTGATGATGTCTTCGGCCTCAACGGGGCGCGGTGAGCGATTTCGGTTTTTCACCATGGCCATGGCGGCTTCCAGTCCGTCTATCCGGCCATCGGCAATGTGCAAAAGCTGCTGGTCGAGGCGATCAAGCATCAGGGGCTTCATGCCAAAATTCAGGCCTTGTTCGGCGCGCACAAATTGCTTGTTCCAGTGGGGGTTAATGGCCCCCTTCATTTGGCCGCGCAGGCGCACGCTTAAAAACCCGAGCAGGGACATGCAGTTTTCACGATGTTGCTCAATCGTAAGGTCTGGCATGTCATGAAACACTCGGTTCGTGACCAGAATTTCAACCATCCACGGAAAGCGACTACCAGCCGCGCCGATGGCTTTATCAAAATAAAGCGAAAAAAACCGTGCGACCGGATCGCGGACCACAAAGAAGGATACCTCTTTGGCCAGCTCGGCTTTGGTGAGGTCTTTTGAGGGCAGGTCTCGCGGGAAATCGCGCTCGATATCGGAAAAAACCTCGCCATGGTCGAGCACATAGATAAGGTTGCGCAAATAGGTGCTGCCTACCTTGAGGGTCACCAGATAATTTAGCGGCTGGCTAACAGGAGAGGTGACAGTCAGGCGCGCTTCGGTCATTCCGGCTCGTCAGGTTTGGCGAGGTCGCGCTTTACGGCGTCCAAATTAAGCAAACGCTCGGTTTCGGCCATTTGCTCAAAGGTGAGGTCTGGTAAAAACCGCAGATCTGGCGAAAACCGGATGTTGAGCTGTTTTGTAACAAGGTGGCGTATTTCGCCCTTGTTGCGGGCCAGCGCGCGGGAGACTTCTTGAGCGTTTTCGCCGCCTAAGGGCAGCACAAAAACCGTGGCGACGCTGAGGTCAGGAGACATCCGCACTTCGCCCACGGTAATGGACACATGCGCCAACTCCGGGTCATGCAATTCGCCACGGGCGAAGATATCAGAAAGGATGCGCCGAATGCTCTCGCCAACACGCAATTGCCGCTGGCCGGGGCCACGACTCGAATTTTGTTTTTTAGCCATGGGGGCGATATGGGATGCATGCGAGTTGAAGTCAAGCTTTTGGCGAGGTAAGCTGAGGAAAATGATGGGAGCAAGGCCATGGGTGAAGTCACTAAAATAGCCGTTATGGGGGTTTCGGGTCGCATGGGGCAGATGCTTTTGCGGGCTGTCGGCGAGGCCAAAGGGGCGGTGCTGATTGGCGCGACCGAGCGGGCCGGGCATGGCTGGGTCGGGCAAGATCTTGGCGAGGCCATGGAGGGCAAGACAAGCGGCATTATTGTGCAGGATAACCCGCTAGACGCGTTGCAACACGCCCACGCGGTATTGGATTTCACGACACCCGAGGCGACGATTGCCAATGCCGAGATAGCTGCGCAAGTGCGGGCGGCGCATGTGATTGGCACTACGGGGCTCAGTGAAAGCGACATGGCATTTTTGGCGGCAGCGGCGCGGCATGCGCCGATTATCCAGTCAGGAAATTTTAGCCTCGGGGTAAATATTTTGACGCAGCTTGTGAAGCAGGTGGCGGCCGCGCTGGACGAGGATTTTGACATTGAGGTGGTGGAAATGCACCACCGGCACAAGGTAGACGCGCCTTCAGGCACGGCATTGATGCTTGGAGAAGCTGCCGCCGAAGGGCGAGGGCTGGCTTTGCCTGATATCCGCGACGCGGGGCGGGAAGGTGTGACGGGAGAGCGTGTGCGTGGGCATATCGGGTTTTCCGCTATGCGTGGCGGAGATGTGGTGGGTGAGCACGAGGTGGTGTTTGCCGGTGCTGGTGAGCGCTTGACCTTGAAGCACATCGCCTCAGATCGAATGCTTTTTGCGCGCGGTGCGGTAAAAGCCGCCATGTGGGGGCATCATCAAAAGCCCGGGCAATACTCGATGCTCGATGTGCTGGGGATGGCCTAGGCTGCGTGTCTCGCTTCGCTCGACCCGCGCGGCGCGTTGGGCATTGCGCTTGTGGCGAGGGTGCACCCGCGCCGCATATGAACCCGACGCTTGTTGCCAAAAACGCTTGGCCTGTAGCGCGGCGCGGGTGCGAAATTGCAAAATAGAGCAAGGGTTTGCGCGCCGCGATAGCCGAGCGAAGCGAGGCACAGTTTAGCAGATTTTCTCGCATGTGCGTATACAAGCTGGGCCTTCACGGCTAGGATTTGTAAAGCACATATAAACGAGGGATTGCATGGCATATCTAGACGAGCTTTTCGGACTAAAAGGCAAAGTGGCTTTGGTAACAGGCGGCAGCAGCGGCATTGGCGCAATGATTTGCGAATCACTCGTGCAGGCGGGGGCGCATGTGATGCTCGTCAGCCGCAGAGGCGAGCGCTGCGAGGCGATGGCTGAGCGGCTAAATGCGTTGGGCGTAAGCGGTTCGGCTGAGGGGTTTGTGGGTGATGTTGGGTCAGAGGAATCGATTTTGGCGCTGGCAGAAGCCGTGAAAACGCGCACGGGTAAGCTCGATATTCTTTTCAATAATGCCGGCGTTACGTGGGGCGCACTTATGGCGGATTTTCCGCATGAGCAATGGGGGCGCATCATGGCCGTAAACGTGGCCGGAATGTTTACGCTTACGCGTGAGCTTATGCCCTTGCTTGAGGCGGCTGCCAGTGAGGCCGACCCCGCGCGCGTCATTAACATTGGCTCGGTGATGGGCACGCTGCCGGTGGCGGAGGGCGCTTATGCTTACACGGCTTCCAAGGGCGCGGTGCATCATCTTACCAAAACGCTGGCCGGAGAACTGGCCGCCAAGCATATCACCGTAAATGCCTTCGCGCCGGGGCCGTTCCCCTCAAAAATGACAGCCTTCGCTACCGGCTCGGTTGAAGGTGCGGCCAAGGTGGGCGCCAATGTGCCGCTGGGCCGCATTGGCAATGCCGAAGATATCGCCGCCGCTACGCTTTACCTTTGCGGGCGCGGCGGGGCCTATGTCAGCGGGGCAATCCTTCCACTCGACGGTGGCATGAGCGTAGAAACCCACATTAACCTGTTTGCCAACCTATGAGCGTGGTGCTGATTACCGGCGCGGCGGCGGGCTTGGGTGAGGGCATTGCGCGGGCGTTTGCCGCACAAGGCGCCAAGCTGGTGTTGGGCGATATTAACGCGAAACCGCTGGAGGCTTTGGCGGCTGAGCTGGGCGCAGATTGCGTGACTATGGTGGGAGATGTATCGGACCCGCGCTATGCCAAAGCGCTGGTTGAGTTGGCGGTTGACCGTTTTGGTGGCCTCGATATTGCCGTGAATAACGCCGGCATCGTCCACGATCCAGCCTTTATAAGTGATATCCCAGAGGCTGATGCGCGCCGTGTGATCGAGGTTGATCTACTGGGCGTGCTCTGGGCGCTTCAGGCGCAAATTCCGGCAATGAAAAATGGCTCGATCATCAATATCGCCTCGGTGGCAGGGCTTTCCGGCGCGCCCACATTGGGGGTTTATGCCGCTGCCAAGCACGGTGTGGTGGGCCTTACTCGCACCGCCGCGCTGGAAAACGCTCGGCGTGGCATTCGGGTAAATGCCGTGTGTCCGAGCTTCGCGCGCACGGCTATGGCCGGTGAGGCTCGCCATTCCAAAGCCCATGAAGCCGAGATGACCCGTGGTATTCCGATGCGCCGCCTCGCGAGCGTTGCCGAAGTGGTGCGCGCTGTGATGTTTTTGGCCGACCCTGCCAACAGCTTTATGACGGGCCAAACGCTGGGCGTAGATGGTGGCATGGGCGCGATGTAGGGCTTGATTGGCGCGAGGCGCACAGCTAGGTTGAGGCGTTCATAAATCGGAGCCTTTTCTATGAAAACCATTTTTGGCCTTGTTGCCGCCCTTGGCATTTCTGCTAGTGCCAGCCTTGCCCAAACCGCCCCTTGCGGCGGTAATTTTAATGCCTTTATGCAGCAGGTTGCCCAAGAGGCCCGCGCGCAGGGCTTGCCGCAAAATGCGATTAACGCGGTGATATCCGCCGCGCGCCAAGATTCCAAAGTGCTGCGGTTTGACCGTGCGCAGGGCGTATTCCGGCAAACCTTCCTTGAGTTCTCCCAGCGCTCCATTAGTTCTTCTCGCCTGCGTATCGGTGCGCAAAAGCTTGAGCAATACGCCAATGTTTTTGCCCGCGCCGAGCGCGAATACGGCGTGCCGCCCGAGGTTATCCTGGCCTTCTGGGCGCTAGAAACCGATTACGGCGCGGTGCAGGGCGATTTTAACACGGTTAGCGCCTTGGCCACCCTTGCCCATGATTGCCGCCGCCCTGATCTGTTTCGCCCTGAGCTTTTTGCCGCCATTGCGCTAACGGCGCAGGGTGATATTGACCCCGCCCGCACTACCGGCGCTTGGGCCGGTGAAATCGGCATGGTGCAAATGTTGCCCGAAGATATTTTGACCAAAGGCGTGGATGGTGATGGCGATGGCCACGTAACCTTGAAAACCAGTGCGCCCGATGCAATTTTGACCGCCGCTCGCTTGGTCGCTGACCTTGGCTGGCGCGCCGGTGAGCCGTGGTTGGTTGAGGTCACGGTGCCGGATAATTTCCCGTGGGCCGAATCTGGCCTCACCAAAAAGAAATCAGTCCGTGACTGGGCCCGCCTCGGCGTGGCCGCGCGCGGCCAAATGCCCGCCCGCACCCTAAACGCCAGTGTTTTTGCCCCACAAGGGCGGCGCGGGCCGGTGTTTATGGCGATGCCAAATTATGCGGTGTATCAGGAGTGGAACCACAGCTTTGTCTACCAAGCTTCGGTGTCTTACATGGCTACCCGCATCGGTGGCGCGCAGCGCTATGTGCAAACCACACCCGAGCAGGGCCTGAGCGGCGACCAGATGGAGCGCCTGCAACGCGCCTTGCAAAATCGTGGCTATAATGTCGGCGGGGCAGATGGCATCCTCGGGGCCAAAACCCGCGCGGCGGTGCAGGCCGAGCAGGTGCGCCTTGGCATACCCGCTGATGGTTGGCCCACACCGGCATTGCTGGCGCGCTACTAGGCCGCGCCCATCCCCACGCCAAGCTTGCTTGGTTATCTAATATCGCGCCCCCTTGGGCGCGATTCCGCTGCCTAGATGGGCGCTGACGCATACCGCCTGCGCCGATCTTCCTGCCGCCTAATCTCGATGTGTAGCCTCCGAAGGCGGTGATTTAAGCGCCCTAGCAAGAGCGATTGCTCTGGGGTCAGAGGCGCCACAAAATCAGTTGCTATCTGCCGCCGGATATCCCGCTCCTCACGTTCCAGATCCGAAATCTGCTGGGTAATCAAATAATATTCCTGCCCCCAGTCCCAGCTTTGATACAGCGAGCGCTGCTGAAAAGAAGGGCAAACTGGGCTTAGGTCATTGCCCGCGCGCCCAACGTTATACGCATTGCTCGGGGTGCAATAGAGCGGCAGGCCTTGCGCGCGGCCAGATTGCCACGCTTGCACATCCGGCGTTACCCCAACCTTGCCACAAGCATCAAAGTGCCGCGTCACATAGCTTTCCAGCCGCCCACGCGCGCCGTCATTATAGCCGATGCTTTCCCAATTGGCGCTCAGGCATTGGTCTTGCGTGAGCGAGGCACAGGCCCCCAGAAATGCCAATAAGGCGGCGGGATAATAAAAACGCATCGAATGCTCCTTGGTTGCCTTCTTATAAGGTGCAGGCGGCCCCTCTTGCAAATCCGCAATCTGCCTGCCAAAACAATGCGCATGAATATGCCGACTTATCTCCGCCAGCTGGTCTGGCTTATATTGCTCACGCTGATCGTTAGCGTGGTTTTTATCGCTTTTCCGACGCTCGATATTTGGACCTCCCGGCTGTTTTATCGGGGCGGTTTTTGGCTGCACGAGGTCCCGGTTCTGCAATCCCTGCGCCGTGCGCTGATCTGGGGCATGTATGGCTTTGTGGCTTTTGTGCTGGGCGTATTTGTGCTCCGCCTGCTCCGCCGCCAGTCCCTGCGCGCATGGGGCTTTTCGCTGGCGGTTATTCTTGTCGGCCCGCTTGGCCTCGTGAACGGCATTTTCAAAACCTATTGGGGCCGTGCGCGGCCTTCAGATATTACGATATTTGGCGGCGAAAAAACATTTTCCCCCGCATGGTATTATACCGATCAATGTGATTTCAACTGCTCGTTTACCTCGGGCGAAGGTGGAGCCATTGCCACCACCGTGCTGCTCATCGCCTTTCTGGCATGGCCAAAGCTTCAGCAAAACGGGCGGCGCTGGCTTGGATTGGCCTTGGTCGCACTGGTTGTGCTTACGGCAGGGCTTCGGGTGGTCGTGGGCCAGCATTTCCTTAGCGACACCTTGCTTTCCATCCTGCTTTGCACCTTGGTTGCGGCCCTGCTTTACCCGTTGTTTTACCCGCTAAACCCCAGCCGGATAAATCGCCGCACATAATGCGCATCGCCCGCAGGGCCCAGCATATCTGCCGCGGACTCCAGCGGTGCCCACATTTCTTTATGATGCGGCTCGCTCGGTGGCCCCAAGCGGCGGACCGCTTGGCACAGGTAAATATGTGCGATTTTCATTGCATAAAGGTCATATTCCGGCATGTAGGTATAGCGTTTGTATGTGGCAAAATGCTTAATCGGTGCGATCTTCCAGCCGGTCTCCTCAAAAGCCTCGCGGTGCAGCGCGGGCAGGCGCTGCTCGCCCGCATCAATCCCGCCCCCCGGAAGCTGGATCTCAGTGGTGAAGCTCGGGTCAGATTGCTCGGTTAGCAATATCTCACGGCCTTTGGTGATGATCGCATACACCCCGACACGCGGGATATAATGGCGGCCCGGCTCGGGCAGGTTTCCAAATCGTCTCATCCGCCTAGGTTGCCACATGCAGGCACGGAAATCACGGTAAATCTGATAGTTTTTTGCGCAAAAATGCCTGCTCTTCTGGCGCAGAGGTTAAGCCAATAGCGCGGTCATATTCAAGCCGCGCCGCGTGGGCTTGGCCACATTGCGCCAGCAGCTCTGCCCGGGCTGCATGAAAGGGCTGATAGCCTTCCAGCGCGCTTGCCAAAGCCTCCAGCGAAGCGAGAGCCCCTTTTGGCGCGCCGGCATGGGCCTTAGCCACGGCATGATTTAGCGCCACCACCGGCGTTGGCGAAAGCTTGAAAAGCGCGCCGTAAAGGGCTAAGATTTGTGGCCAGTCGGTTTCGGCCCAGCTTGCGGCCTCGCAATGCAGCGCCGATATTGCCGCTTGAATCTGGTAAGGTCCGGGGCGGCTTTGCGCCAGCGCATGCAAAAGTCGGGTTATGGCGCGGGTTATGGCGGGGTGGTCCCATAGGGTGCGGTCTTGGTCTTTTAGCGAAATCAGGGTGTTCAGCCGCGCAGGGTCGCGCGCCATATGGAGGCTCATCAACGCCCAAAGGCCAGCGGTTTCTGGCAGGGGTTGCAAGTGGTGCACCACCTCGCAAAGGCGGAGGGCCTCTGCCGAAAGCACAGGGCTGCGCGGCGAATAGCCCGCATTAAAAATCAGGTAAATTACCGAAAGCACCGCCGCCAACCTCGCCTCGATTTCTGGCCCTTCAGGCACGCGGTATGGAATAGCGGCATTGCGGATTTTCGCTTTGGCGCGGGTCAGACGCTGGTTCATGGTGGTATGTGGCACCAAAAATGCCTGTGCGATTTCACGCGCCGTCAGCCCGCAAAGGGTGCGCAAAGTCAGCGCAACCTGCGCCTCTTGGGAAAGCGCTGGGTGGCAACAGGTAAAAATGAGCCGCAGTCGCTCGTCAGGGATTTCTTGCGCCGCCTCATCCTCGGGCGGCGTCTCTGCCAAAAGGCTCAGGTTTTGCTGCAAAGCTTCGTCTCGCGCTCTTTTCAACAAACGCATACGGTCCAGGGCACGCCGCCGCGCTACCGCCAGCAACCAAGCGCCAGCGTTAGACGGCGTGCCATCTTTGGGCCATGTGCGCGCGGCCTCGATCATCGCATCCTGAAGCGCCTCTTCCGCAAGATCAAAATCGCGAAATTGCGCAATTAGGGATGCCAGCACCCGCCCCGAGTCTGCCTTAAAGGCATGGGCGAGTGCGGCTTGCGTCACTGATCAAAAACCATCACAGGCCGCACCTCGACACAGCCATATTTTGCAGATGGAATTCTAGCGGCCCATGTCAGTGCTTCGTCTAGATCAGCACATTCCAGCAGGTAATATCCGCCAAGCGTTTCCTTGGTTTCAGCAAAAGGCCCGTCTGTTATTTGGGCTTTCCCACCGCGCATTCTTACGGTGCTGGCATCGGTTTCGGGCATCAAAGCTTCTCCGCCGACATAGACACCAGCAGCTATCGCATCCTGCGTAAATTGGCCGTAGTCAGCCATCATATCACCTTCGTAGCCCTCTTCGCCATTGGGAACCGCATAAATAAGTGCCATATATTGCATGATAAAATCCTAAAAATTGCCAGAGCCACTGATGCGCTCCTGTAGTATAGACGGTTGAAGCTTGCCATTTTCTACACCCTGCGCAAAGTTTTTTGCGAATTCATTGAATATTGCGCCAAAACCCCCTATCTGCGAGGCTTGCATAGGAGCTGATATGAGCATTGCCGAAAAAGTCGCGTGGGATGATAGCCTGCTGCCCTTCCAACTGGATAAAGCCGATATTCGCGGCCGCTTCGTGCGGCTCGACGGGGCCTTGAACCGAATCTTGAACCAGCACAACTATCCTGAGCCGGTGGCAACATTGGTGGCTGAGGCGGTTGTGCTGACAGCGCTCATCGGCCAAACTATTGGCTTTAAGGCCAAGCTTAGCCTGCAAATTCGCGGTAGCGGCCCGATCCGGCTGATCGCAACCGATTACTACGCGCCGAAAAGCGAAGGCGAGGCCGGTATGATTCGTGCCTATGCCAGCTTTGACGAAAGCCACATAAACGAGGCCGAGCCGTTTTCCCAAATGGGTCATGGCATGTTTGCTGTGCTTATCGACCAAGGCACGGGCCAGGCGCCCTATCAGGGTATTACCCCTTTGGATGGTGGCTCACTGGCCGGCTGTGCCGAAACCTATTTTGCGCAGTCAGAGCAGCTTGCGACCCGCTTTGCCCTCAGCATTGCCCGTGGCAAAAGCTGGCGCGCGGCGGGTGTGGTTTTGCAGCATATGCCCAAAGCCTCACCGCTAAAAGTGCTCGCAGCACCGGTAGACACCGAGGCCGATGCGGAAAACTGGAACCGCGCCACAATGATGTTGGAAAGCGTGAAGAAAGACGAGATGATTGGGCCAAAAGTGAGCCCGACCGAGCTTTTGTATAGGCTGTTTCACGAAGACGCCCCAAGGATTTATGAGCCACAACCCGTGCGGTTTGGCTGCACCTGCTCAGAGGATAAAGTTCGCCAGAGCATGTCAATTTACTCGGTCAAAGATATCGCGACAATGACAACGGATGCCGGAACCCTGACCGCTGACTGCCAGTTTTGCGGCACACATTATGTGCTCGACCCCGCCACAGTGGGAAAAGACGCCCGCTAGGCGCACGCCTAGCGAATGGGGGGCATATCTGCATTGCTCATCAGGCAATCCCAGCGGGTATCGCCGGTGCATAGCCGTGGCGAAAGGTCTTTGTTAAGGCATATCCGCACCTCTTGAATGCGGTTTTCTTTGCAGGTCACCGTTACGCCGTCGGCTTCAAATGTTGGGTTTGCCTCCAAAAAGGCCTCTTCAACCACCGAAGCTGGCAGCAACACTGTGTCTGTTATTTGCCGAAACACAGCAGGGCGCTGAACGCTGGCATAGGCTTCGCGCACCAGTTCAAAATAGGCGTCGGCTGATAGGCCCGAGCATCGACCGTGCTTTTTCCACTGATACCAAGCCGAGCCGCCAGAGCCCATGAGGTCTGCCATTGCATTGGTTTGGCTACGCGAAGGGTCCCGCTCCACGGTGCTGCAATAGCTCGGCCAGCCCTCGGCATATTGTGGCCAAAGCCCGTGCACAGCAAAGCCAAAACCCTGCCCGATGTCGCACTGCGCGGCGTCACGGTCATCTCCCGCTTCCTCGCACCAGCTCGGGGTCCAGCTTAGGGCCAGCACGTAATGGTGAAACTGGCCAGCGGGTTCGCCTTCGGCAAGAAGGGGTGCCGGGGAAAGGGCGACGAGGGCGGCGCAAATAAAGCGCTTTATCATTTTGATCATTGTGCTTATATAGACGGTAATTCCTCCCACGAAAACCTTAAATAGCGCGTGCGCACCCGGGATTTCGGCTAGGGATCAACCGTGACCAAAGGAGTTTCCCATGGCGCTGCCACTTATGCCCAAAGCCACCGCCGTATGGCTGATTGACAACACAACGCTCGATTTCAAACAGATCGCAACCTTTACCGGCTTGCATGAGCTGGAAGTGAACGGCATTGCCGATGGTGAAGTAGCGGTTGGCGTAAAGGGGTTTGACCCGATTGCCAACAAGCAGCTTACGACTGAGGAAATCAAACGGGTTGAGGGAAGCCCGAAAGCCAAACTGGTGCTGATGTATAACCCCGCCTCTGAAGGCGAGCTTAAGCGCAAAGGCCCACGCTACACGCCGCTTTCCAAGCGCCAAGACCGCCCGGCCGCCATTGCATGGCTGGTTAAATTCCACCCAGAGCTGACCGACGGTCAAATCTCCAAACTCGTAGGCACAACCAAGCCCACAATCATGGCGATTCGCGAGCGTACACACTGGAATATCGGCAATATTCAACCGATCGATCCTGTGGCGCTGGGCATGTGTCGCCAAATTGAGCTGGATACGGTTGTGGCCAAAGCCGCTGCCAAGGCCGCTAAAAACGGCGAAGTGATGACTGACGAAGAGCGCATGAAGCTGGTTTCCACTGAGCAAAGCTTGCAGATGGAAGAAGACCGCCCAATGCCGTCTAATGTTTCTGGCTTGGAGGGATTCTCGTTGACCGAGAAGCCCGCGCCTGAAAAAATTATGGATGCCGACAGCTTGTTTAACTTGCCAAAGGGCGACGCTGACGAATAGCTATTGCCAGCGCATTTTAAACTGATACATCTGGGCCATACTCCCTCCAAAAGGAATGATTATGGCCCATACCCTCTCCCCCCAAAGCGCCCCCTCCCTGAATTCGTTTAACTGGGAAGACCCCTTCTTGTTTGACGACCAGCTCTCGGATGAAGAGCGCATGATGCGCGACGCTGCGAAAGCCTATGCGCAAGACAAGCTTCAGCCACGGGTGATAGAGGCTTTCCGCGAGGAAAATACGGATCCGGATATTTTTGCCGAGATGGGCGAAATGGGCCTGCTAGGTATTACCATTCCTGAGGAATATGGCGGGCTGAACAGCAGCTATGTGTCTTATGGCCTCGTGGCGCGCGAAGTTGAGCGGGTAGATAGCGGCTATCGCTCGATGATGTCGGTGCAAAGCAGCCTCGTGATGTATCCGATTTATGCTTACGGCACGGAAGAACAACGCAAAAAATACCTACCCGGGCTGGCTGCTGGCACGTCGATCGGCTGCTTTGGCCTTACCGAGCCCGATGCCGGCTCTGATCCTGGTAGCATGAAAACCGTGGCTAAAGCCGTGGATGGCGGCTACGTGCTGAACGGCGCCAAAATGTGGATTTCAAACAGCCCGATCGCCGATGTTTTTGTTGTTTGGGCCAAGTCAGACGCCCATGGCGGCAAGATCAAGGGTTTCGTGCTGGAAAAAGGCATGAAAGGCCTGAGCACCCCGAAAATCGGTGGTAAGCTGAGCCTGCGGGCCTCGATCACGGGCGAGATCGTGATGCAAAATGTTGAAGTGTCCGAGGATGCTTTGCTGCCAAACGTTGAAGGCCTCAAAGGCCCGTTTGGCTGCCTCAACCGCGCCCGCTATGGCATTGGCTGGGGCGTGCTGGGGGCTGCTGAATTCTGCTGGCACGCTAGCCGCCAATACGGCCTCGACCGCATTCAGTTTGGCAAGCCACTGGCCGGCACTCAGCTTTTCCAGAAAAAGCTCGCCGATATGCAAACCGAAATCACGCTGGGCCTGCAAGCCAGCCTGCGGGTTGGCCGTCTGATGGATGAAGGCCGCGCCGCGCCTGAAATGATCTCTATGATCAAGCGTAATAATTGCGGCAAAGCACTGGATATCGCCCGCATGTCGCGTGATATGCACGGTGGCAACGGCATTTCGGAAGAGTTTCAGGTGATGCGCCACATGGTCAACCTTGAAACGGTTAACACCTATGAGGGCGCGCATGATGTGCACGCACTCATTCTTGGGCGCGCTCAAACAGGCATTCAAGCGTTTTTCTAAATGCTACTTTGCCCAAATATCCTGGGGTGAATGCGCTCGCGCAGAGGGGCAAAGCCCCTCCCCCCCGCTCAGTAAAGCAGGCTTGCGGCGGCGTTAAGCGGGTTCTTCTGCAATGAGGGCTTGCGCGAAAAACGCCTCGGGGCCTTCTATCTCGCGCAATTTCTTACCGTCTATCAGCCAAAACCGGCTTCCAACCTCCCGCACAAAAGTACGGTCATGCGAAACCAGCAAGCTGGTGGCGTCATGCGCGGTAAGCTCGTCCTCCAGCGCTTCCTGCCCCTCGATATCGAGGTGGTTTGTTGGCTCATCAAGTAGATAAAAGTTGGGTTTGGTAAGGCGCAAAACCAGCATGGCCAGCCGCATTTTTTGGCCACCGGATAGCGCCGCCAGTTTGGATTTTTGCAGGTCTATCGAAAATCCGGCCCCCGCCAACAGCCCGAGCGCGCGTTGGTCCCCAATATCAAAACGCTGGGTGATTTCTTCGAGTGGCGTGCGGCTGTGGTCCAGCTGGGAAAGCCCTTGGTCTGAAAAACCGAGCTGGATGGACGGCGTGGTGCGGATGCCCACCGCCTCATTCGTAATGGCCTTATGCAGCAATGAAATCAGGCGCGTTTTGCCGGTGCCATTGGCCCCGAGTAGCACAATTCGATCACCTCGGTTTATCCAGATTTTGCCGGTTTTAAACAGCACGCGGCCATCAGGGGTGGTCACCTCAACATCGTCAAACGCCACCAGCGCTTTGGCATGGGTGCCGCTATTGCCAAGCTTAATATCCCCCGCCGATCGCTCTTGATGCGCGGGGCGCGCGCTGGTTTCCAGCCGCTCGGCGCGATCCTTGAGCTGCTTGGTTTTGGTAATTAGTAGATCAGAGCCAGAGTTTACTCCGATGTTTTTCAACTTGGCCGCTTGACGGCGCAACTGTTTGGCTTGCTTGATGTCATTACCATATTTCCGAGCGTCAGCGGCGTCGGCCTCTTCCAACGCGGTGCGGGCTTGGCTGTAGGGCAGGGCAAACAGGCGCGAAGCGGTTTCACGCAGAAAAAGCGTTCGGTTGGTAACCTCGTCCAGAAATGCCCTGTCATGGCTGGCGATGATAAGCGGCACGCCCCGCGCCGTGGTTTCCAGCCAGCTTTGCAGCAGGCCAATGCGGGAAAGATCAAGGTGGTTGGTCGGCTCGTCCATCAACATCAGATCAGGCTCTTGCACCCAAACCCGCGCCAGCATGGCAATGCGCTGCCAGCCGCCCGAAAGTGCGCTCATCTGTTTTTTGTGGTGCTCAAAGGGTACCTTCAGGTCATCCAGCACCACATCTACCCGCCAGCTTTCATATTCAGATTGCTCGGGCGGGAGCGCTGAAAGCACAGTATCATATAGCGATAGCGGCAAAAGAGTTTTAGGCATCTCTTGCTGTAAGTGCCCCACCCGCAGCCCGCGCGCGCGGGTAATTTCGCCACTGGTAATGTCGGCGGTGCCGGCAATGCAGTGTAGCAATGTTGATTTCCCCCGCCCATTGCCTGCAATCAGGCCAATGCGGTCTCCCTTTTCAAGCGAGAGGTTAAGATCGGTAAAAAGCGGCAGGCCAAGGGTTACGGAGAGGTCTTTGAGGTTAAGGATAGTCATGGGTGATCCAGTCTTGAAAAACATGCCCGATGGGCGGGCAGACATAGGCAGACCGGAAAACGAAGCGCGTTTGAGCCTGCCCTACAAACGTATTTGCAGGGCCAAGACGGGGCCACGGGTTCGATCATGATAATGGAATGTTTTCATAACGCCCCCTTTTGTGTGCGGTTCCAATGCATATAACTTAGCAAGCAACGCTCGGTGCGGCAATGGCAAGTATTTCAGCCCTCGAGTTATCAACGGTTGTGTCCGCCTCCGAATCACATACACATTTAGCAACAGCTGATTCGAAAGGAAAACAGGCCAGTGAGCAAAACTGAGGAATACCGAATTTATGCCATCGGAGACATCCACGGATGTTTGGCTGAGCTGGAAAACATGCAGGCACGAATTAAAGCGGACCTTGCCGCGCGGCCCCATCTCAAACCGCTCGTGATTTACCTTGGTGATTATATGGACCGTGGCCCCGACTGCCGAGGCGTGTTGGAAAACCTGATGAAAGCAAACACGTCCGCCCTTCCGGCGCGCTTTCTCTATGGCAACCATGACAGCTATCCCAAGCTTTTTCTTAACGACCCGATAAGCTTGCACGGCTGCCGTTACCATTGGCTTGACCCCGTAATGGGGGGGCAAATAACCCTCGAAAGCTACGGTGCATGGGGGGCGAAACCTGAAAAAGCCGAGGCCTTTAGTGATGCATTTAGCGATGTTTACCCGCAAGCTCATTTTGACTGGATTGAGGGTTGTGAGCGCTCTATCCATATAGGCGGATATTTCTTCGCCCATGCAGGGGTGGATCCAACGCGCCCACTCGATCAGCAGTTAGAATACGACTTGATGTGGATTCGGCAACCCTTCTTGAGTTTCAAAGAAGATTTGGGGGCCATCGTGGTGCATGGTCATACGCCTGTTGACGAAGTGGAAAACCACGGCAACCGAATTGCGGTGGATACAGGCGCTGTTTTTGGCCGCAAACTTTCGTGCCTTGTGCTGGAAAATGAGGTGCAGGAACTATTATTGGAGCCATCAGGCCGCGCGCCCTGCCCTGTGATTGCCGGAGCGTAGAAAGCTAGTTTGGCGCGTCGATCAGTGTGCGTGGGTTTTCGCATTGGACAATACTCGCATCTCGCCCAAGACCGTCCCAGCAATTGCTTATGCCGCAGTTTCTTAATCGCCCTTCGATTCTATTCGGTATAAAATTTCCTGTGGCTCTCTCCGCCATTTCTGCGCGGAGTGCCGGGCCAATAAAGTTCCATTCCGTGCAAATTTGAGCAACGAGTTTTTTGTAAATATTCCCGTTGGTAAGACTGTCAGACAGTTCCAAAGCCTCAATCGCAAAGCTATCTACGATGGGAACTGTGACTGCAATTTCCTCCACCCACGTTAGGCGAGGGTGGGTCTCTGGTCCGATGGAGTTAGGGGGGCGCCGAAAGTTAAGGATTTGTGTAATGGGGCCTGTGGGGTATTTTATCGTTAGATCAGGATGATGAAATTGGTATGGTGAAAGATACAGAGTTAACAAACGCGCCGCACTGTTTCTAAAATCCTCAAGTTTCACTTCAACCAGTCTATCTATAACTTCGCCGGTTTCCTGGTTGGTCAAGACAAGCTCAAAATAGCCACCTAGGCTGGTGAAGGGTAATGGCTTCACGGACCCCGTGAGTAAATATTTTGCATGCGATGTTTCAACATTCTCCAACAGGTAACACATGCCCCTTAAGGCTGTTACGCCCGAATATAAATGCTGGTGCTCGGCTTGGTCTAAAACTCTTGATGCTCACCATCGAGGCACTCTAGCGAGCCTGTAACTAAGCGCCAGCGCTGGATTTGCCCAAGCCCTGTTTCAAACACGCCGACAACCGGAACAATGGCCGATGCCAAGGGGCTTGTCCAAATTTGACAATAGCGATGCCTGATCCTAGTTGGGTCACCTTCGTTTTCAAGGCAAAAGCTGGGCCTTCCATCCTCATTAACAGGGCCAAGCTTGAGTGAATTCAAGTTTTCCAAGGGGGTGGTTGAATGCTCAAGTTCTGCTTGTTTGATAAATTCATAAACATTATTCTGGAGGTGAAAATAGTAACCAACTATAGATAAAACGATAGCGTAAAAAGCTGTGGCAACTAAAAACCGACGTGTTTTAAATTTTCTGCTTAAAATTCCTTTTAGCAAAATAATGAAAAACCAGACATAGCAAACGACAATCGCGATGAGTGCGCCTGAAACCCAAAAAATACCGCTATATGTAATTCCCATTTTTCCGGTCTCGATATGTAATGCAATTCAGACGTATTCTGAGCATATTTCAGTCGTACGAACAAGGGAATCCCGCTGAAGAAAACATCTTGGGGTTGCTTGGCGGCCAAGTGCAGCGCAGCTAAAACGTGCTGTGCCCCTAAATTGGGCCGTTAAGTGCAATGGTGCGGGTGCATGGTTGCCGCCGCTGAAAGGCCTGACGCGCCGTGTTAGTTTGTCCGGTAATTTTGACCAATATCGTCTTCGCGGATGATCAGGGTATCCACTGCATCATTTTGCGCCACGCGCTTCATGATGGCCCCGGGGAAGAGCGTTACCGGGATGTCGGAAAACTGCGGAAAATCATTCAGCACGTCTGAAATAGCCGCGGCGCAAAACAGCTTGCCAACATGGCCGCGGGCTTGGGAGGCGGCGATCATGGCGTCGGCCTGCTCGCGGCTAATTTCAAGGGTTTGCACCTTCACGTAATAGCCAAACCGCGCGTGGTAAGAATTGTAATAGCTGGCAAAAAGCGGGGTGATTCCGTAAACCACGTCATCACGGCGCGGAAGCTGGGTATGCCTGAAGCTCCCTGCCGGATCATAGATGATCTGCTGGGAGCCGTTGATAAGCAGCGCCGAGTGCTCGCCAAATTCGGAGTTGGCATTGATCATCGTGATCAGCGAAACCGAAGCCGGTGCGGAGTTGCTAAACTGCGCGGCCGAAATCGCTTCAGCCGGTGCTGTGCCGCTATTGCTGGCGCAACCGGTAATAAACAGGCTCAGCCCAAGCAAAATTGTTGATGTAAGCGCCCGCATGGCCCGCTCCGATCAGGAGTTGAAGATAGCCAGGAAAACCAGAATACCAATGGAAATGCCGCCGATCCAAATACAGCCTGTGATAAATCCTGCGAAGGTTTTTTCCTGATTGCTTACGTCCATTGTGCCGTGCTTGTATTCGCTCATTTTGCATCTCCCGATTTTGGTTTTGTTTGGTGTGCCAGAAATTGGCCGGTTTGAAAAGGGGGTTTCAAAGATTGCGCCACAGAAACGCCCCATCGGCCCGCCGCTCACGGCTAACCTCGCCCCTTTGGTATAGGTGATTCACGTGGCCAATGGCCTCAACCAAGGCCAGCCCATACTCCCCATCGCCAATTTTTCGCTTAAACAGCGGTTGAAAACACTCCGCCGCCGTGCGCGGCTCAACTAGGTGGGCTTTGAGGCGCTCTAAAGCGGAGTGGTGGTTATTTATCAGCTGGGTAAGGCGGGCTTTTAGGCCGGTAAACGGCAGCTTATGGCCGGGCAGCACAAGGTGGTGCGGCGCGGCAAACGGCCTAAGCCGCTCACAGCTTTCAAACCACGCGCCCACAGGGTCGGCCTCCGGCTCAGTGGCATAAACGCCGAGGTTTGAGGAGATGCCGGCAATCACCTGATCGCCCGCGATCACCACATCGTCTGACCACAGGGTTATATGGTCGGGGGCGTGGCCCTGCCCAAGCCGAACGGTAAACGCGCGGGCTCCGATTTGCAGCGTGTCACCCTCATCCAGCCGCTTAAAGCCGAGCGGCATAGGGGCTACGACGTCGGAAAAGTTAAACGGCCGCTCGGCTTTCCGCTTTTCATAAAACGCGCTGTCCATGCCCGCGCTGCGGTAAAACGCCAGCGTTTCTTCGGGCCATGTTTCCTGCACATCCAGCGTCAGCATGCGGGCAAATAGCCACGCGGTGCGGGTGGTCCACAGCTCGGCGCCATGCGCTGATTGCAGCCAACCCTCCATGCCCACATGGTCTGGGTGGTGGTGCGTAAGAATCACCCGCTTTATCGGCTTGCCTTGCAGCGGCCCTGCCATCAGAGCCTCCCACAGGGCGCGGCCTTTGCTGGAGTTCATGCCCGCGTCAATCAGCGTCCAACCGTCGCCATCTTCCAGCGCGTAAATATTTACATGGTCAAGCTTCATCGGCAGCGGCAGGCGGATCCAGTGGATGCCGTCTGCGACCTCTATCATCTCGGCCCCTTCGGGCGGTGTCTCAAACGGGAATTTTAAGGTGCTCATAGGGCTAACGGGTCGGCATAAAGCGGGGCGTCGCCTTCACGGGCGGCTGAGCAAAGCGCGTCTACCACCTGCATGGTTTGCCGGATATGAAAGCGTGCCAGCGGCAGGCGGGCCTCGTCTGCCATGGCAGATTTCAGCAGGTAATGCCCGCCGAGCGCCAGCGCAAAGGCGCGCAAATATTGGGTGGCCCCCGCAAACCGAGCATTTGGCTCAGCGCTCACCATCCAGTGGGTGGTTACCGTCAGGCTGTTTTCAGCGCCATGTAAAAAGGCCGCCAAGTCTGGGTGCTTTTCTTCGGCCATCGCCGCCGTTAGCCCAATTTCGGCCAGCAGCGCAAACGCTGCTTTGCCGCCGTCTTTCAGCTTGCGGCCCACCATATCCATGGCCTGAATGCCGTTTGTGCCTTCATAAATGGCCGTTACGCGCACATCGCGGTAAAACTGCGCCGCGCCGGTTTCTTCAATATAGCCCATGCCGCCATGCACCTGCACGCCCAGCTCGGCCACTTCGCAGCCGGTATCCGTGCCAAAGGCCTTGGCGATGGGGGTAAGAAACGCCGCGCGGGCGGCTGAAGCCTCGTCGCCATTGGCGCGCGCAAGGTCGAGGCTGACCGCGCAATCAAGGCAGATCGCCCGGGCGATTTGGGTGAGAGACTTCATCGTCATCAGGTTTCGCCGCACATCGGCATGGCCAATAATCGCCGCCTCGCCCTCAACCGGCGTGCGCCCCTGCTTGCGCTCATGGGCAAATTTAAGCGCCATCTGGTAAGCGGCCTCGGCCTGGGAAAGCCCCTGAATGCCCACGCCAAGGCGGGCATTATTCATCATGGTAAACATCGCGGCCATGCCGCCGTTTTCCGCACCAACCATCCAGCCGGTGGCGCCCTCAAAGGCCATAATGGCCGTGGGCGAGCCATGCAGGCCGAGCTTGTGCTCAAGGCTCACCACATGCAGGCTGTTGGCCACGCCGGGGTTGCCGGCCTCATCCGGAATGAACTTTGGCACCGCAAATAGCGAAATCCCCCGCGTGCCCGCCGCCCCATCAGGCAGCCGCGCCAACACCAAGTGCACGATGTTTTCGGCCACATCATGGTCGCCCCAGCTGATAAATATCTTCTGGCCGGAAATGCTAAAGCTACCGTCGCCATTATCCGAAGCTTTGGTGCTAAGCGCGCCCACATCACTGCCCGCCTGCGGCTCCGTCAGGTTCATCGTGCCAGTCCACTGGCCCGATACCAGCTTGGCAAGATAAACATCCTTCAGTGCGTCCGACGCATGATGCTCAAACGCCTCGATCTGTCCTTGGGTCATCAGCGGGTTCAGCGCCAGCGAAAGGCAAGCGGATGACATCATCTCGTTTACCGCCACCGTTAGCGCCATCGGCATGCCCATGCCACCATAAGCCTCGGGGCCGTTCATGCCCACCCAGCCGCCTGTTGCAAGGGCCTGATACCCCTCGCGAAACCCCGGCGAACAGCGCACCACGCCGTTTTCCAGTTTCGCACCGTTTTCGTCACCCACGCGATTAAGCGGCGCAATCACGCCTTCAGCCAGCTTGGCGGCCTCATCAAATATCGCTGCCGCCGTGTCGAGCGTAGCATCGGCAAACAGTTCGGTTTCCCCCAGTCGCGCGCCACCCAGCACGTTTTCCAATAAAAAGGTAATGTCCGATACCGGCGCGCGATAAGCCATTGTGATCTCCCGATGATCGTCTGATTCTGTGAATCTGTTTTCCCCAACCTATGGGTCAGGGAATAGATCATCAAGCAAAACGCGACGTAATTGGCCGCAAACGCCAAGGATTGAGCGCGGCGCGCGTGGGGTGTTGCCGCAAGCACCACCCTCACCGCGCCGCGAGGGCCGGGGCTATTCCATCTTGAAGGCCACTAACTCTGCTACTTCCACTTCGCCCATCTCCAGATGTGGGCAGGCTTTGGCAATCTCCATCGCCGCGTCCATGCTTTCGGCCTTCACAACCGAATAGCCGCTCAGCCCACCAGCGCGGGTGCTACCGTCTTTGCCAATAATCGTCGGCGCCTTAAACGGCGTGCCGAAGTTGACGATATTTTCGCCTAAATCCTGCATCCACTTCGCCCAGCGGCCCCTCGCCGCCTCGCCGGCTTCTTTTGAGTCCGGCTGGTCAAAGCCGTGATATATAATAATAAATTCTGGCATGTCTGCACTCCCTTTGGTTGGTTAATTAAGTATTTCTTCAAGCCGCGCCAAGGTAGAGGCCCAGCCGTATTTGCTCTGCAATTCTATTTCGGCCTCACTCAACCCAGATTGCGTCAGCGTAAAATGCGTGCCGCCCGTATCTACCGAAGCCAGCTCAAAATGCACCACACTATCAATCATCGACGGCCCATCCTTCATGTGCACAATCAGGCTAAACTCCACCATATGCGGCGGGTTTAGCCGCAGCACTTCGCCCGTAACCTTGGTGCGGCCGCCCGAAGGGTCGATCATAATAAACCACCATGCCCCCAGCGCGCTCAGGTCGAGGTGGTTTTCAGCCACGCGGGTGCCCGTTGGCCCCCACCACTTTAGCAGGTTTTCCCGCTCGGTGATAAAGGCAAACACCTTTTCAATCGGCGCGGCAAACACCCGCTCCATGATCAGCAAATTGCCCGTCATTTTGCGTCCTTCAAGGCCGCATCCAGCCGATCGAGGCTACCAGCCCAAAACTCGCGAAAATTCAAAACCCACTCGCCAATGGCCTGCACCGCTTCGGGCTTTACCGAGTAAAGCCGCCGCTGGGCATCTACGCGCTGCACCACAATTCCCGCCTCCCGCAGTACCTTAAAGTGCCGCGACATCGCCGGCGGGGTCACGCTATCTGCTTGAAGCGCCCCGGCTGAAAGCTCGCCCTCTGCCAGTAACCGCTCGACAATGGCGAGGCGGGTGGCGTTGCCAAGCGCGGCAAAGGTGGTAGGGAGTTGGGACATGGGCGGCCTTTATTGCTAATGTTGTTAATTAACGTAAGTGATAATTAAGTAAAGTCAAGTAATATTGCTTCCTTTGTAATTATACATTTGCGAGATCGTGCGAAATCTTATTTACATGTACGGCTTGCACTGCAACAATAGTTTTGCAATACAAACGTGAAACCAAACCCACTACAAAGATGGAGGCATACCCCATGCCCAGCACCGTCCAGAGTGCAGATGCCAAAACCGTTAAGGAGTGGTATGACCGCAATGAGATATTGCTGGTGGATGTCCGCGAAACCTCTGAATTTGAGCTAGAACACATCGCGGGGGCCTTGCTGCTGCCTATGTCTTCCTTTGATGCTGAAATATTTCCGGAAATACCCGGGAAGAAAATTGTGCTGCATTGTGCCATTGGCAAGCGCTCAGAAGCGGCGGGAAAAATGCTTTTGAGCGAGGGCCACCAAGGCGCTATCCACCTGACGGGCGGGATTGATGCTTGGAAGGCCGCTGGGTTTCCGACCGAAGTTCAAATTCTGCCCCCACGCCAGAAATCACCAGAGCCAGTGTTTTTGTGCCCCCCACCGGGGCAAATCCTGCAAAAAGAGTATCTTGCGCCGCTCAAAATATCGGTGCCAGACCTTGCGAGCCACATCGGCATTTCCGCAAATTCTCTGGATGCCCTGCTTAAGGGGGAAATCTCGGTGGGAGTTGAGCTATCACTGCGCTTGGCGCGCTTTTTCAGCACCGCGCCGGATTTTTGGGTGCATATTCAGCTGGACCATGACATGGAGCAGGCCCGCCATAATATAGGGGAAAACATCCGGCAGGAAATTACGCCCAGAACGGCGCAATAGGCTGAATTAAGCCCGCCCACCCTCGGCGCTCAGCATCCGAGGGTCTATCCCCAGTATTTCAATCGCGCCTTGCCATTTGTCGGCGTCCTTGGTGGCAAACACCAGTTCGGGGTCTACATCCGCAATCAGCCAGCCATTGGCTTGCAGCTCGGCCTCTAGTTGGCCCGGGGCCCAGCCGGTGTAACCCAGCGCCAAAAGCGCCCGTTTCGGGCCTTTGCCTAGGGCGATGTCTGTCAGGATATCCAGCGTGGCGGTCATGCCGAAATCATCACCAATTTTCATAGAAGACCCCTCGGAATCATAATCGCGCGAATGCAGCACAAAGCCGCGCCCGTGCTCGACAGGGCCACCATGATGCACGGGCGGGGAGGGCAGCTCGCCGTCCCAATCTATCCCGAGCTGGGTCATTAGGTCATCAAAGTTAAGGGCGCGTGCGGGTTTGTTGATGATCAGCCCCATGGCCCCCTCGGGAGAGTGGGCGCAGATAAAAATCACGGCTTTATCAAAACGAGGGTCGCCCATGCCAGGCATGGCGATCAGCAATTTGCCGTCAAGAAAGGGGATGGTCTCGGAGGTTTTGTTACTCATACCTCTACAATGTGCGCCCGCCGCCAAGGTTTCAAGCCAAACCCTCGCAAACTTGTGACTTTTCCTTTAACAAAAAGCCGTTATTGATCGGGTGAAGTCTAAATTGAGGATTCTATGCTGAAATATCTGTTAGCCGCGCTGCTGCTGCCCGTGGCGGCGCTGGCTCAAAATATGGATTATGGCTCTGTGAAGCTGCTGAAAGGTTGGCAGGCCGAGGATGGCAGCTATCAGATTGCGCTGTCGTTTAGCCTGAATGAGGGCTGGAAAACCTATTGGCGCACGCCGGGGCCGGCGGGCCTGCCGCCGGTGTTTAACTGGGAAAACTCGGGCAACATTGGCGAAGTGCGCTATGACTGGCCAACGCCGGAGGTGATCGACCAATCCGGTATGATCACCCTTGGCTACCACGGTACATTTGTGCTGCCGATCCACATTAGTCCCGAAACTGATGGCCCCGTGCGCATGGCTATGACGCTGAATTTCGGCGTGTGCTCCGATATTTGCGTGCCAGCCCAAGCTGTGTTTTTGGCACGGCTGGATGGCAGCGCGGCTGATGGTGTTGCGCTGATAGAGGCGGCGCTTTTATTGGGACCACAGACGGAGGAAATCTCGGGGCTGGAAAGCATTGCCTGCACCATTGAGCCAAGCGGCAACGGTTATGAAATCACGGCCAACCTTGGATTTTCCGAGGCGATTGAAACGCCGATGACGGTGATTGAGTATGGCACGCAAGAGATCTGGATCGATTTCACCGAGGTGGAAACCGAGGGCGGGGCGATAACCGCCCGCGCCCCGATGAGATATTACGGCAGCGGCAATATGGACATGGATATGTCCGCCGTCACGATCTCGGTGTTTGGCGCAAACCGCGCGGTAGAAATTCAGGGTTGCCCGGGGTAGGGCGACCCTCTATTCCTGCGGAATAACCCTTAGCCCCAGCTCACGAAGCTGCTCGTTGGTGGCCTCAGATGGGGCCTCCATCATCAGGTCTTCAGCGCGTTGGTTCATCGGGAACATGATAACCTCGCGGATGTTATCCTCATTGGCCAGCAGCATTACGATGCGGTCAATGCCCGCAGCGCAGCCACCGTGGGGCGGCGCGCCAAATTTGAAGGCTTTAACCATGCCGCCAAAGCGTTTTTCAACTTCGGATTTATCGTAGCCCGCAATACCGAAGGCCTTATACATCATTTCCAAGTTGTGGTTCCGGATTGCACCGGACACCAGCTCATAGCCATTACAGGCAAGGTCATACTGGTAGCCCAGCACTTTGAGCGGGTCACCCTGAAGGGCTTCCATGCCGCCTTGGGGCATGGAAAACGGGTTGTGCTCAAAGTCGATCTTGCCGGTTGTTTCGTCTTTCTCAAAAATCGGGAAGTCGACAATCCAGGCGAACTCAAACTTGCTTTCATCCGTTAAGCCCAGCTCTTTGCCGATGATATTACGGGCGCGGCCGGCCACCGCCTCAAAGGATTTCGGCTTGCCACCAAGGAAAAACGCCGCATCACCAAGGCCGAGGCCAAGCTGTTGGCGAATGGCTTCTGTGCGCTCAGGGCCGATGTTTTTGGCTAGTGGGCCAGCGGCTTCCATGCCGCCTTCCACTTCACCAGATTTCAGCATCGCCTGCGCTTCTTTTACTTTAATGCCAAGCTCTTGCGCCACGGCATCTGCGGTTTTTTCGCGCCAGAAAATATAGCCCATGCCCGGCAGGCCTTCTTGTTGGGCGAACTTATTCATCCGGTCACAGAACTTGCGGCTGCCGCCCTTAGGGGCCGGGATCGCGCGCACTTGCGTGCCGTCCTGCTCCAGCAGGCTGGCGAAAATCTTGAAGCCGGAGCCAGCGAAGTGCTCCGATACGATCTGCATTATAATCGGGTTCCGCAGGTCTGGCTTATCAGAGCCATACCACAGTGCCGCGTCTTTATAGGAAATCTGCGGGATGGTGCGGTTCACCGTGCGGTCGCCGCCGAACTCCTCAAACAGGCCTAGGAGTACCGGCTCGATGGTGTCAAAAATGTCTTGCTGGGTTACAAAACTCATTTCCATGTCGAGCTGGTAAAAGTCGGTCGGGGACCTGTCTGCGCGGGGGTCTTCATCGCGAAAACATGGGGCGATTTGGAAGTATTTATCAAAGCCTGCGACCATCATCATTTGCTTAAACTGCTGCGGCGCTTGGGGCAGGGCATAAAATTTGCCGGGGTGTTGGCGCGATGGCACCAGAAAATCCCGCGCGCCTTCGGGCGAGCTGGCGGTGATAATCGGGGTTTGGAACTCGTTAAAGTCCTTATCGGCCATGCGTTTGCGAATGCTGCTCACCACGTTGGAGCGCAGCATCATGCGGTTGTGCATGCCCTCGCGGCGCAGATCCAGAAAGCGGTATTTCAGGCGGGTTTCCTCAGGAAAATCCGGTTCGCCAAACACCTGCAAAGGCAGCTCTTCTGAGGCCCCCAGCACCTCCATATCCTCGATATAAACCTCGATCTCACCGGTGGGAATGTTGGCGTTGTTCAGGCCTTCGCCACGGGCTTTTACCTTGCCATCAATGCGGATAACCCATTCGGAGCGCACCTTTTCGAGGGCGCTAAACACGGCGCTATCACTATCGGCCAATACCTGAGTGATGCCGTAATGGTCGCGCAGGTCAATGAACAAAACGCCGCCGTGGTCTCGCACGCGATGCACCCAGCCAGAAAGGCGAACGGTTTCGCCGACGTTGGCGGCGGTCAGGGCGTTACATTTGTGGGAGCGAAAAGCGTGCATGGTGTGTGTCCTTGAAACGGGGAAGGGCGCGCCCGCTGGCACGCATTTGTCACCGCCCGATACATAGGTTTTGCGGGTGAATGTCAAGGGTGAGGTGGCTGTGGGCGCGTGTGTAATATTCTTGCAGTGAGCACAACTATACCGATATACTTTTGGGGGAATGGCGATGATGCATAAAGGGATGATGGATTGAGAGGTTTTTACAATGGTTTGTTTGCGCTCGGGCTAGTTGCTGGTGCTGGTGCCTGCGTTCTAGTATTTATGCTTCTGGAGTGGTTCGGATTTGAGATATCGGCTAACAGCGGATTTTTGGCTGCGTTGCTTGGTGCTTTTGTCGGCGGGGTTTTTACAATTGTCGCACAAATGATGGCGGCGGATGCTGCGGCAAAGGCTGCAAAAGCGGAGCGGGATGAGCAGAGCCTAAAAATTGAGAAAGCGATTGCTCAATCAATTTTGTTGAAAATACACGATTATCAAAATGCGACAATTCCGATGGGCAGGCACTACTCTAATCGGACGGAACAAAACTCCCTCATTATTGGTGGAGTTTGCATTTTAGCACTGGAATCCCCTTACAGTCTTCGAGACCTTAAATTTTCGATAGAAGAAAAGTCAATGTGTTTGGATTGGGAAAATCATGACCTCATAAATAGGCTGAATGATATTGAGGGACTTTCGAATAATTTGAAAATTTTGCACAGTAGATACAGCGAAAAAATAGTTGCGTATTTAGAGGCAATGAATCCGAGAGCACGAGGCCATATTGCTGAAGCCGTCATCGAGAAAGACTTGGACGACGACGTGAAATTCCAACAGCTATCAAGAATATTGGATCAAGTGAATGATGAGTTTTCCAAAGCCAAAGCACACCTTCCATCAGTAAGGGAATTGATTGAGAGCGAGTTGGCAACAAGGTTTGGACAAACGATTGAGTCCAGGTGATTCGGTTATAAGTTGGTGCAGCAACAATTTTGGCCCCGCCTATCAGCGGGGCCAAACCTTATTACATGCAGGCCTCAAACAACGCCTTGGTATTATCAAAAGTCATCTCGATGGGGTTGCCGCCGGTGGATGGGTCTTTGAGGGCCATGGCCGTCAGGTCGTCTATCCGGCTGGCTTCTACGCCCATTTCAGTGAGGTTTTTGGGTATGCCAAGGCTGTCATTCAGCTCCACCACGTAGGCGCGGAAGCCGTCAAAGCCGCCTGTCAGGCCAAGATAGCCATTGAGCGCCTCGAAACGATCCTCAATCGCGGCGCGGTTATAATCCAGCACGGGGGGGATAACCACGGCGTTGGTGGTGCCGTGATGCGTGCCGTAAACCGCGCCAATCGGGTGGGAAAGCGCGTGCACAGCGCCGAGGCCTTTTTGGAAGGCGGTGGCCCCCATCATGGCGGCGCTCAGCATGTGGGCGCGGGCTTCAAGGTCGTTCGGATCAGCAAATACGCGGGGCAGGTTGTCTTTCACCAAGCGCATGCCTTCAACCGCGATACCCTGAGACATCGGGTGGTAATGCGGTGAGGAATAGGCCTCTAGGCAGTGGGCGAAGGCGTCCATGCCGGTGCCGGCAGTGATGAATTTGGGCATCCCAACCGTGAGCTCTGGGTCCGCGATTACGATTGCGGGCAGCACTTTGGGGTGGAAGATGATTTTCTTCACATGGGTCACGCTATCGGTGATTACCGAGGCGCGGCCAACTTCCGAGCCAGTGCCAGCGGTGGTAGGCACGGCGATAATGGGTGCAATGGCGTCGCTGTCGGCGCGGGTCCACCAGTCATCCACGTCTTCAAAATCCCATACGGGGCGGGTTTGGCCAGCCATAAAGGCCACCATTTTGCCAAGATCAAGGCCGGAGCCGCCGCCAAAAGCAACCACGCCGTCATGGCCGCCATCGCGGTAAGCCTTTACGCCGTCCGCGAGGTTTAGCTCGTTTGGGTTCGGGTCCACTTCTGAAAACATCGCACGGCCTAGGCCCGCATCGTCCAGAATATCGAGCGCGTTTTGCGTGATCGGCAGGTTGGCGAGGCCCTTATCTGTGACCAGCAGCGGGTTTTTCATGCCAACGGATTTGCAGGCCTCGGCCAGCTCTTTGATCCGGCCAGCGCCAAATTTGATCGGTGTGGGGTAACCCCAGTTTCCAATAAGGTTCATGATGTGACTTTCTTGAAGTGGTAGGATTTTGGACGTGTTAGGTTTTGGAACCCGATGATCGAGAGCGCGCCGCCGCGGCCGGTGTTTTTACAACCATTCCAGCAGAGGGCGGGGTCTAGGTAATCTGCGCGGTTCATAAACACGGTGCCGGTTTCTAGCTCGACGGCAATAGTGGCCGCACGTTTGGTGTCGGCGGTCCAGAGCGAGCAGGTGAGGCCAAACTCGGAGTCGTTCATCAGCTTGATGGCTTCTTCATCAGAGCTGACCTTCATAATGCCAACAACCGGGCCGAAGCTTTCGTCTTGCATGACGCGCATTTCGTTGGTCACGTTGGTGAGGATTTGCGGCATCAGGTAGGTGCCGCCGTCATCCTCGGGGAAGAGGCTCGGGTCGATCATTGCCACAGCGCCATCAGCCAGCGCTTCGCGGGTTTGGGCGCGCACCTCATCCGCAAAGCGGATGTGAGCCATGGGGCCAAGGGTTGTTTCCTTGTCCAGCGGGTTGCCGAGCTTATAACCCTCAACAATTTTAACCGCTTTAGCGACAAATTCGTCATAAAGGCTGTCGATTACATAAATCCGCTCGATGCCACAGCAGCATTGGCCAGAGTTAAACATCGCGGCGTCTATGAGGGTATCGACGGCGGCATCCATGTCGGCGTCATCCATCACATAGCCCGGGTCTTTACCACCGAGCTCAGTGCCAACGCCAGTAAATGTGCCCGCCGCGGCGCGCTCCATTTCTTGGCCACCACCGACAGAGCCGGTGAAGTTTACAAAATCAACATTGTTGCCCGCGATCAGCGCCGAAGTTGTGGCGTGGTCGAGGAAGATGTTTTGGAACAGGTCAGCCGGAATGCCAGCCTTGGTGAAGGCTTCGACCATGCGCTCGCCCGCGAGCAATGTTTGGCTGGCGTGCTTGAGCATAACCGCATTGCCGGCGATGAGCGCAGGCGAAACGGTGTTAATGGCCGTAAGGTAAGGGTAGTTCCACGGGGCAATAACCAGCACAACGCCGTGGGCTTCGCGCATAATGCGACGCTCAAAATCGCCACTGTCCTCAACGATATGCGGGGCCAAGGCGGCCTCGGCAATAGCGGCCATGCCAGAAGCGCGCTCTTCAACGCCGCCAAACTCGCCGCCATAGCGCACGGGGCGGCCCATCATGTGGGCCAGCTCCAGCACAATTTCGTCATTCATCTTGCCAATTTCGGCAACACCGGCTTGCACCAGTTCAATGCGCTCGGCCAGCGGGCGCTTGGCCCATGCCTTTTGCACGGCGCGGGCTTTCGCCACGCTGGCCACGGCGGACTCCAAGCTAACAGATTCGCGCTCGGCATAGGTCGAGCCGTCGATCGGTGAGATACACTTGATCGTTGTCATATTCGTCTTCTCCAAGAGTGGGCGCTAGGCCCGTTCAAAGCCGCGTGCGATTTCCCAATCGGTTACCACACGGTCAAATTCTTCCAGTTCCCACTCCGCCGCACGGGTATAGTGGGTTACAACATCATCGCCAAAGGCTTCGCGCAGCATGGCGGAGCCGGAAAGCGTGGCCATGGCCCCCCGCAGGTTTTGCGGAATCTCGGCGCCGTCACCTTGATAGGCGTCGCCCACTGTTGGCGCGGGCAGGGTGAGGTTTTCTTCAATGCCTTTGATGCCCGCGGCCAGCATGGCGGCCATGGCCAAATACGGGTTCATATCTGAGCCGGGAATGCGGCATTCTACCCGCACGGATGTGCTGCCAGCGGCACAAAGCCTAAAGCCTGCGGTGCGATTATCGACCGACCAGATGGCGCGGGTGGGGGCAAAGGTTCCTTTTTGGAAGCGCTTGTAGCTATTGATATAAGGCGCGAGGAAATACATGTAGTCGGGCGCGTATTTCAGCATGCCCGCCATGTAGGTTTTCATTAGGTCAGACATGCCGAGCTTATCGTTCGCGTCATAAAACGCGGGCTTGCCGTCTTTCCAGAGGGATTGATGCACGTGGCTGCTTGAGCCAACGCGCGCATGGTCCCATTTTGGCAAAAACGTTACGGCATGGCCTTGCTGCCAAGCAATTTCCTTGATCGCGTGTTTGGCGATGGAGTGGTTATCTGCCGTGTCTAACGCCTCGGCATATTTGATATTCAGCTCTTCCTGCCCGGCTTCGGCCTCACCTTTGGTGCCTTCAACGGGGATACCTGCTGCATAGAGGTGGTTGCGGATCGGCCGCATGATATGCTCTTCTTTGGTGGTCTGAAAGATGTGGTAATCTTCATTGTAGCCTGAAATCGGGTTAAGCTCGCGAAAGCCGGATTTGCGAATTTCGTCAAAGCTTTGCTCGAAAATAAAGAACTCAAGCTCGGTGGCCATGATGCTATCAAAGCCCATGGTTTCGAGCTTGGCGAGCTGCTTCTTAAGCATGGCGCGGGGGGAGTGCGGAATGGGGTTCTCGTGGTGGTCAAGTACATCACACAGCACCATGGCGGTGGCCTCTAGCCACGGCACAACGCGCAGGGTGGCCATGTCGGGCTTCATGATGTAATCACCATAGCCGCTTTCCCAATTGGTAGAGGCAAAGCCATCGGGCGTGCCCATCTCTAGGTCGGTGGCCAGCAAGTAATTGCAGCAATGGGTTTCGGCGAAACCGCTATTTACAAAATGGTGGCCCAAAAAGCGCTTGCCCATCAGGCGGCCCTGCATATCCACAATGCACAGAAGCACGGTATCAATTTCGCCGCTCGCAACGGATTTTTTCAGATCGTCTAAGGATAGATTGCCAGCCATGGGAAGCCTCGTAAAAAAGGGGGTGAGTCGCGGGCGGCGTGCCGCCCGTGACAAATATAGTGTCTAGCGGTAAGGCTTGCCGGCTTTGTTCATCACTTCATTATAGTCTTTGAAGATCTGTACAACTTTGGCTTTGGTCTCTGATTCCTCAGCGATTTCGTCCCAGAATACAATGGCCGCGTCTTCAACGGTTTTCCACTCTTCGTCTGGAATCGAGGTCAGCTCCATATCGGTGCCGTTAACCCGAAGGTCGGCCTCACCACCCCAATACCACCACTGACGGCGGTAGTGTGACGAATCAGTTACGACCCGTAGCAGCTCCCGCAGATGTGCTGGAATCTCATTCCAGCGCTCTTGGTTGGCAAAGAAGGAGCCAGCCCATGCGCCTGAAATGTTGTTGGTCAGGAAGTAATCTGTAACCTTTGACCAGCCAACGGTGTAATCCTCGGTGATGCCAGACCAGCCGATGCCATCAAGCTCGCCTGTTTGCACAGCTACCTCAATATCTTCCCAAGGGAGGGATACCGGCACCATGCCAAACTGCTCCATAAAGCGGCCAGCGGTGGGGAAGGTAAAGATGCGTTTGCCCTTGAAATCATCCAGCGAGCGAATAGGCTCTTTGGTGTTAAAGTGGCATGGGTCCCATGAGCCAGCGGAGATCCACTGCACGCCAACCTTGGCATACTCTTCTTCCCAGATTTTGCCGAGGCCATACTGGTTGTAAAGCACAGGCACATCGAGCGAGAAGCGTGAGCCAAACGGGAAATAGCCGCCAAAAACCGTAACCTCGGTCGGGGAGGCCATTGAGTCGTCATCAGACTGCACCATATCAATGGTGCCGCGCTGCATGGCGCGGAAAAGCTCGCCCGTAGGCACAAGCTGGTCAGCGGTATAAAGCTCGATCTCCATCTGGCCTTCCGCGATTTTGTTAAACGCGGTAACCATGGGCTGCACCACTTGCTCGGCCAAAGCGGCCCCAGCATAGGTTTGCAAGCGCCACTTGATAACGCTCTGGGCATGCACGGCAGGGGCGGCGAGAGTCGCCGCGCCAGCAAGGCCGCCTTTAATCAGAAAATTACGTCTGTTCGTCGTCATTTTGTCGTTTCCTTCTGTTGATTGGAGGGGGCCGGTTTGTCCGGCCCTCGGGGTTAATTATTTGATGTCATAAACATAATGCGGCAGCCATAGGGCAATATCAGGGAACACGATGATAACGCCGAGTGCTAGCAGCATAATGCCTACAAATGGGATGATAGAGACATAAATGTCTTTCAGGGTGATTTCTGGCGGGGCCATGGCGCGCATCAAAAACAGGTTATAGCCGAATGGTGGCGTCATGTAGGCGATTTGTGAGGTGATGGTGTAAAGCACGCCATACCAGACGAGGTCAAACCCGAGCGAGCCAACCAGCGGCACGTAAAGCGGGGCGACGATGACCAGCATGGCGGTGTCATCAAGGAATGTGCCCATAATTAGGAAAGAAAGCTGCATCAGGAGTAGGATTCCCCATGGGCCGAGGCCGAGGTCATCTAGGAAAAAGGCTTCAATGGCTTTTACTGCGCCCACGCCGTCAAACACGGCACCAAAGGCCAGCGCGGCGAGGATGATCCACATAAACATCGCCGAAATTTTAAGGGTCTCGCGGATGGTGGTTTCAAAAACCTTTTTGGTATAGCGGCCCTTTAGAATGGCGGCGAGGGAGGCGACAATTGCGCCAACCGCGGAGCTTTCAACAAGCGAGGTCCAGCCGTTTACGAAGGGCACCATCATTGAGGCGAAAATGAACACCGGTAGGAGGCCGGCGCGCAGCAGCTTCATCTTTTCAGCGCGGGTAACTTTGGCGAGTTCCTCTTTGGAAAGGCTTGGCCCGAGGCTTGGGTTTATTTTACAGCGAATCCAGATGTAGATGATAAACATCGCGGCCATCATTAGGCCCGGAAATACGCCAGCGAGCCAAAGCTGGCCAACAGGGGCGCGGGCGATCATGGCATAAAGCACTAGCACCACTGAGGGCGGCACGAGGATGCCGAGCGAGGAGCCCGCTTGGATAACGCCGGAAATCATCCGTTTATCATAGCCGCGTTTTAGCAGCTCGGGCAGGGCGATGGTGGCACCGATGGCCATACCGGCCACGGAAAGGCCGTTCATGGCGGAAATGAGCACCATTAACAGGATAGTGCCAATCGCGAGGCCGCCGTTCATACCCCCCATCCACACGTGGAACATGCGGTAAAGGTCATCAGCTATGCCGGATTCTGACAGCACAAAGCCCATGTAAATAAACAAAGGCAGCGTGAGTAGCGGATACCACTTCATCAGCTTCATTGAGGCGGCAAAGGGGATGTCTTCTCCGCCGGTGCCCCAGAGCAGCAGCGCGGCCACAACGGCCACAATGCCGATGGCCGCAAACACCCGTTGGCCAGAGAGCAGCGTGATCATCATGCTGGAAAACATTAAAAGGGCGATCCATTCAAATGACATTACAATTCTTCTCCGCGGATGGTGGCGACGTCTTTGAAAAACACGGCGATGGCTTGTAGGAGCATCAGGAAGATCCCGAGCGTAGCAATGGTTTTTATCGGCCAGAGGTAAGGCCGGAAGGATGTGGCCGAGCGTTCCATATGGCCCAGCACTTCGCTGGCGGCATCAAAGCCTCCAGTGAAAAACGCGCCGAAAAGCTGGCCGAAAAACTCAAACGTGCCAACATTATAGGGCTGGCCGAGCGAGTAGGCGGTGGAGCCAAGCGCGCCTTGCAGCAGGATAACGAGGTAGAATATCAGCCCGAAAATCGTAAAGGCATCCACCCAGGCTTTGGTTTTGATCGACCACGCGTCATATACCAAATCCATACGCACATGGGAATTAAGCTGCATCGAGTAAGGCCCGCCGAGCAGGTAATAGGCGACCATCACAAATTGCGCGGTTTCCAATGTCCAAAGGGCGGGAGAAAAGAAGGTTTTGGAAATGGAAGACCACATCAGGATCGCCATTAAGACAAAGATCAGATACATCGCCATGCGGCCAACGCGGTAGTTCACCGCCTCGACAATGCGCACATAGCTTTTGATAATTTTCGGCATCAGGTCTCCCCATCCAATTCGTTAAGCGCTGACGTTAAAAGGTTTTCTAACCATGTTGCAATCGCCGCAATGCCAGCTTCATTTGCCAGCAAATCATTGCGCACTTCGATCATTACATTCAGGTGCCCGCGCGGCAAGGCGTGCTCGGCCAGCGTGTGAGTTACGCCATCTTCCGGCCCGTAAGGCGCGTTGCGCTCGACCCTGAAAACGGGGTTTTTGGCGGCGGCCGCAAGCATGGCATCGGCAAGGCGGGAATCGCTATCATGCAAGATGCCCACCTCTACCGCGCGCGGCATATCGTTATAAATCGGCGTGAAAGAATGGATGGTAACCAGCACTGTTTGCGGGCGGGTTTTGACCGCCTCGGCAAGGGCGCTCTGGAAGGGTCTATATATATAGTCAGTGCGCGCAGCGCGCTGGGCGGCTGTCAGCCCGGTATTTCCGGGGATATTATAGACTTCGCTTTCAGGCCGTATCGCCTGATCTGACTCGGGCGGGCGGTTGCAATCATACACCAGCCGCGAGATTTTTTGCGAGATCAAAGTGGCATCGAGCGCATCGGAAAGCCGCTCGGCGACGGCCATCGCGCCGGGATCCCACGCGATGTGGCTTTGGGCAGCGGCCTCATCTAGCCCGAGGTTGCCAAGTCCCTCGGGGATAAACCGGCTGGCATGCTCACACACCAACAAAACGGCGCTGTCCGCTTTCGGGCGTGCGGTGCTAACTACGCTTGCAGGCAGGGTTGCCAGCCAGTTCGGTTTTGTCGAAAGATTCAAGGGTCGCCTCGGTGAATTTGGGTTGTATGAAGAATATGTTTCAGAACACATGGCCCTGTCAATATAATTTCACAATTAAAACTGTCTGCCCGCGCAATTCTGTTGTAAATTCGCGGATAAAGTGAATTTGGCCTAAGGATTTCAACATGAGCACGGATGGTTTTACGGTTGCACAGCGAATCCATGATGGCTTTGACGGGCTAACCCGCGCCGAGCGGCAGCTGGCCAATATCATCCTTGAGAACTATCCGGTTTCGGGCATGGGCAGCATTACGGCGCTGGCTGAAAACGCCGAGGTTTCTACGCCCACTGTGGCGCGCATGGCCCGCAAGTTGGGCTTTGGCGGCTTCCCTGAGATGCAGGCGCAATTGCGCAGCGAGCTAGAGGCCACCATAAGTGACCCGCTCACCAAGCATGATAAATGGGCGACTGATGCCCCAGACACTCACATCCTAAACCGCTTTGCGGATAATGTGATTGATAATCTGCGCAACACCCTCAAGCATCTGAATGCCGCCAAGTTTGACCAGATCGTGGCGCTACTCAGTGATACCGAGCACACGGTGGCCGTGGTTGGCGGGCGGCTAAGCCACGCATTGGCGAGCTACTTCTTTACCCATATGCAAATGATGCGCGATGGGGTGACGCTGATTGAGCGCAACTCTTCTAGCTGGCCGCATTACCTACTGAGCCTGAAAGAGGGGGATGTGCTGGTGATGTTTGATATGCGCCGCTATGAGCAAGACCTATTGCGCTTCGCCGAGATGGCGCAGGCGCGCGGCGTAAAAATTATTCTGTTCACTGATCAATGGGGCTCACCTGCCGGAAAAGCCGCGACTCACCAAATTCACTCGCGAATCGAAGTGCCTTCTACGTGGGATTCGTCAGTGGTGACGATGTTTATCCTAGAAGCGATCATTTCTGCCGTGCAGAGCCAGTCCTGGGAGCGCTCGAAGGACCGTATGGAAGAGTTAGAGGCGTTGTTTGAGAAAACACGGCTGTTTCGGAAGTTTGTTTAGCAGAACACGCCCGCCAGCCGCCGGTGCAAGGGTGTTTTAGGGTAACGAAACGAATCTTGTCGCCCAAATTTGCCACGGTGCTTTTGATTCTGTCATTTTCTGGCCCGTTTTTGGCAAATCCTACCGTGGAAAACCGGAAAACGCTCAGATTTGAAAGTATTTATGCGGCGGATTCGAAAACCCTCCCCCTATAGGGGGGATTGTCCGCGCAGAAATCTCAAAGCGCGAGGGGTTTGAATTCTAATTATGGCCACAAACGCTTGTTTTGTTGGAAAATTATGGCGCAATGCAAAAAAATCCAAAAACTTTGAAATTAGGTATTGCGGCGCCCCAGTTTAGGCCCTAGAACCCCCACACCAGCAGCGACACGGTCACTTAGACATCGCGGCGGGATGTAGCGGAAACGCTGCTAGCTCTTTGAAATTATTTAATAAAACGAAGAGATATGCGGGTGGTTTGGGTTTCGAACGGAGTTCGGACTATTTGTATATCAGGTTACTTAGGGTGTTTAAGTTTCAACTTAAATATCTGATTATAGTGA
>NVUX02000115.1 GCA_002402045.2 Paracoccaceae bacterium
AACCCCAACGCAAGCAAAGCCAATAGACGAGCTCGCTATATGAGAGCATCTCGCCTATCGGCTTTGCTCCTCAAAGGTGGGTCAGTTTTAAATGCCAAAACCGGGTCAGTTTTAAACGCTCATTGACAGGCTACACAACTATGGAACGTTTACTCTAGATGCTTCGCACTTTTGATTGGTTGGAAGTCAGTAATTTCGTCTAACAAGAATATGCACAGGATCAATCCGAAGAATGCTGTGAATATAAACCCGATTAGCGTTGGGCCATAAAAAAAGTCTGTGCTAGATTCTGTATACCACCCGATTCCTGAGATAATAAAAATGAGTGCAGATATGATAAATGCGTATAAAACTAGCTTTACGCCGGAAGAAAACGGAACGATATCGCCCTTCCATTTAGCCTTGGCAAAAAGGTAGATATATACTGATATGAATAGTGTTCCTGTAATTACGGGAACAGCAAGAAAGCTAATTAGTGTTGTTCGTGCAAAATTCTGATTTGGCGGTAACCCGCCGCTAACAATGCCAACCACCCAAAGACCACCAATAACTAAAATATTAGCCCAAGCCGCCAGTATAAAAAACTGTTTCCAAGTCATGGCTTTCTTCCCTGATCCTAAGGCGGATGCGAGGGGACATCAGAAAGCTTCCCTTTTGGTATCTTTGCCATAATTCGACTTGGTTGTCACCTGCGCATTGATTATCCACAGTTTTTTGTGGGGCAGAAGCCGCCAAGAATAGCGTATATCGCGGTTGCCAAAAGGGAACCCTTTTGGCAACAGGAAAACACCATGAAATGCGCTTGCGATGTTGATTTTATCGGCTACGATTTACCCATGAACGAAGGAGAACGGACGGGTAAGAAAATCGGATATGTGCGGGTGTCTGATAAAGATCAAAGCGAAGCATTGCAGATTGATGCGCTCAAAGCCGCAGGATGCGATATGATTTATGGCGATCACGGCGTATCAGGTAAAATTAAACATCGGCGTGGGCTGGATGAAATGCTCGCAGGGCTGCAATCGGGCGATACGCTTGTAGTGTGGAAACTGGATCGACTGGGCAGGTCAACAATCCATTTGCTACAGTTGCTAAGCGATCTGCGAGACCGCGATGTGGACTTTCAGGCGCTCACCCAAGGCATTGACACCACAACCGCCGTGGGGCGCATGCTTTACGGTCAGTTGGCTGTATTTGCCGAGTTCGAGCGCGAACAAATAAGTGACCGCACCAAGGCAGGCATGGAAGCCGCCAGAAAACGCGGCGTGAAAATCGGCAGGCCAAGTGCGTTGACGGACGATCAAATTGCTCAAGCGCGCGAATTGGTACGAATTCAGGGGCTTTCTTACGCAGAAATCGCCGCACGGTTCAATGTATCAAAGCAGACGATTGCACGGGTGGTTTGATAATCCGCCAACCTTAAAGCCTTCCGCAGCCTGCGGTCCAAACTTGATCCCCATATTCAACCTTCCAGAAGCTAAACCCGCTTGGAATTGTTGTTGTTTGTGTAGGCAGGCAATTCATCCAGCGACCACATTCGTCCAGCCAGAGCCAATACATCAGTAATTCCGAAAGTGGTGTATCTAGATGAGGGTTTTGCTCGCAGTGAATTACCCAGCCTGAAAAGTTAATGTCGCCACGGGTTTCCAGCCAATCCACATATTCCCAGTAAGATTTGGGAAGGGTGATCAATTCATCCGCGTTCGACATATTGCTGTATGTCCGTGTTACGGCTTTGTTATATGGGCTATTTGTTGATTTTTCGTGGAGCCAGCGCATGTATTCTTGGTGCTTATTCATGCAGATATCATAGCAGAATTTGACTCTATTTGCGATGGAAATATCTTTTGATGTTATAGAGGCTAAATTGGAAAAAATTCATTATCATTAAGGTGTCATTTTTCTTTTTTGGCAAACTTTCCAATACAAGCTCCCGCCATAAAAACCTAACAAGACGGTCGAAAAGGATAAAGTAATGGCCGCACCATCGGATGCCGCAAACGCCAAAGACAACCCACCTCCCAAAACACCCCCAGCAACTGCACCAAAATCCGCGGCTGATCGAAGCGATTTTCGTTGTTCAATTGCGTTTGCAAAACGTGAACTTAAAGGCCAATCCCAAACACGCTCCACTCCATTAATAAATTTACTCATGGCACCCCCTATGCAGTATAGTAATGCCTAAGCATACCACATATAGATTTTTTGAACAAATGACTATTCTTCCTTCGGTAGTTCGCCAATAAGAAAAAGTGATCCTTGTAAAGTGGCAATTCCTGCAAGACCGTAGCTAAAAACATAGGCAGAAGGAAGTATGACGTTAGTAACACCGACTCCAAGGCCAAACGTCGTCGCAAAAATGCCCTTCTTAATATCTCTCTTGCGTTTTTTCTTTTCTTTTTTAGGTAATTTTCGGGCTGTAGTTACATCGGCTTTCATCTTTTTGTGAAGAGCTACTATCCTTGCGGCCACGGTTTCGATTGATGGTTCTTCAAATTCTCTGCTATCAAATGAAGAAATTATCCGCCGTGCAGCATTTTTACTTAGTCCAAAATTATCAGCGAGAGATAGTTCTGTTTCTGCTAAATCGCTCCCAGCATCCAGTTGTTCGAAAATATTATCGATTGCATTTGGATCAATCGATCCTGCGGCCCCTGACATAGCTTGGCGGACACTATTTGTAATAGTTTCGTTTTTCAGCGTGTTAACTAAGTCTCTATAGGATCGATCCAGCACTAGCTCTGCATCCAAAACGCTTGGATAACCCTTCAAAAAACGGCCAAAGCAGAAATTGTACCTTCTAATCTGATCCAATAAAATTCGCAAATCTGGTTGAAAAATATACACAGCTATCCTCGTTTAAAAAATAAATCATACTACTATCCCAGCGGAACCAATGCTGCTCATGCGACAGGTGATGTCAAGTCAAAAACTCAGGTTGTCTTTGTTGTTGGTCAGATTTTGTGGATCGTTTCAAATTGTAGTAATGTGAGAAAAATCCCCATCGAGTCAATAAATCACCGTTCCCAGCCGTGATCTTTCTCCGGTGATTTTGGAGCAATGGATTTGAATTCTTTGGTTAGATCACCGGCTTTCTTTATCGTGAACCGCTTGGAATGGCCTTTGTCCGAAGGCAAGCCTCGTTTGATGCCCAAACTGCCTGTTGGGGCGAGGTTTGGGGCTGGATTTATTGGCAGGTGCTTTAGTTGCAGTTTTGGTTTTGCGTTATCTTTATCGCGAACTTTCATCTTGTCAGGATCAGCGTGAAGGTTGAACGGGTTTTTGGGTGTTTTATCTGGCATTGGAATGCCTCCGATTAGAATGGGGAGAATATATCGGGCGAGTTTCCCCGCCCGACAGGTGGCACTATTCGTGCAGATTGACGCCTTTGGTTTTTAGGTCAGCATCCTCAAACCACGGGGTTTTGGTGGCAATCAGCGGATACATGTTATCGATGAAGACCAGTTGCTTATCTTCATGCATGCGCATCAGCTCGTCAGGATAGGCCAGCTTGCGCTGTGACGCCGCCCGCGTGTCGGTTGTGGTGGTGGAATCCGATGACGACATCCCGCCACTGCCAGAGCTTGTGCCAAAGGTTTTGGAGAGCGCCGAACTGAAATTCCACACCGTGGTTTCTCCGCAAAGTGCCGAGAAATATTCAGCCGTCATTCGATCAGTTGAACCGAAATAGCTCACCATGCCCGAGTTGGCGATAAACGACTGCCAACCCTTGCCATAGAGGCTTTCAAGCTGGCTGAGGTCTTGCACAAAGCCCCAAAGCTGCATGCCAAAGCCTGCCATCAAACCATAGGCCTGTTCGATCACCGGCATTCTGCCAAGGGCTGGTAGTTCATCCAGAATGAACAGGATTGGCTTTTCAGGCTTTTCGGTAATGTTGCGAGCATTGGCAATGATTGCGATCTGGATCAGCAACCGCGACCACCGATTAAACGTGTGCATTCGGTCAGCAGGTAGCACAAGATATATCGACAGTTTTGTCGTTTTCAAATCCTCGAATTTGAAGTCAGAGGCCGAGAGGCTTTCACGGATGCACGGGCTATCAAGGAAATGCGTTTCGGCTTGCACCGATGCAATTACATTGGAGAGCAGTTTTTCATCTTTTTGCAAACCACGAGCACCTGCACTGGCGATAAAATGGTGCGGGGATTGCATCATTTTGTTGAGCAATTCCTGTAAACCATCACCGTCCAGCAAAAACAGATCGCGCACACGCGCCAAGTGACGCTGGCCTTCCTCGTCAGGATCACTTGCCACATACCCGATCACACCAACGATGTAGGCCTTGGCCTCATCTTTCCAAAAAGGCTCATTGCCATTTGAAGGGATGACAATCGCGTCCGCCAAGATCATACAGTTTTCCGCCAGATCAAGACCGCAATCTTGTAGCCAATCCATTGGGTTAAACCGCGCGGTTTCAATTCCCTCAACTTGGGCAATGCCCCAAGGATCAAGGATGCAGACATCTTGCCCCATATCTTTACGGGCTTTAGCCGTGATCAAGGCATTTTCACCCTTGGGATCAATCACCAAAACTGACCCTTCGTAGGTCAGCAAGTTGGGGATGATCTGTGTCGTACCTTTGCCAGAGCGTGTCGGGGCAACCGTTATCGAATGGCTGTCACCAGCATAGGAAATCACCTGATCATGGGTGCCATTATAGGCATTACCAAGGCGAATGCCGGTCGTGCCAAGCAGTTTGTGCTTGGCCAGATCAGCAGGCGTTGCCCAACGGCTGGAACCGAAGGTGGTCGGCACTTCACCAAGGGATTTGATGGTCGCTCCAATCCAATAGCCAAAGGCCAAAAGAAAGCCAAGAATGGAAACCAACCAAGTGGTGCTCCACCCTAAAGCCCCGCCGTTAAAAATGGCGATTAGCATCGTCAATCCACCTATCACAAGCATGATTGAATGACGGGCATTGCGACCAAATGGCGACAATAACCAGCCAAGGCCAAACCCCGCGCCAATGGACGCGATCATCGTAAATACACGCACCATCGCCATATCAACGGCGAAACCGCGATTGTAGCCTCCATATGAGTTACCCCACGCAGACTGGGCATAAGTTTCAGTTGCAACGAGGACAAAAGCCACCGTCAGATTAAATAGTATATTTCGCCGTTTCATAGGCATTCTCCAAAATCAGAGTTCGAATTTAGGACCACGATCTTTATCGCGACCCCGCTCACGGGGCCGAATGGCATCCGTTTTTGATCTGCGCTCACTGCTGCGCAGAAATTGGCTGACATCGCGGGCAAGAAGCCTGCGGTCTTGAATTTGGGTTTTTCGAAGGGCGTCAAAGCGCTTTTGCAAGGACTGCCGATCCGTCATTTGATCTTTGACCAGATCATCACGTTGATCCCGATCACGTGAAAAGCATTGATAGGCCTCATTCTCATTGCGTTTCTTGGTGGATTTGGCTTTGCCGCTTACCCAGTCAATCAACCCGCGAACGCCTTTGTTCAGGCGGTCGGAGCGGGCTTTTGTTTCTTTGATCTGACGTTCTTTTTGACCGTCTTTTAGGCGCAGACGTTCAGCCCGATGCAGAGCAACCATTTCTGATTTTTCGTGGTTTAAAGGCTCAACATCGCGTGCATGCTTGGATTTGATATCGGCAATGAAATCTTTGAGCTTATCCGTAACCAAGCCCCGTAATTCGCCTTGAACATGGGAAACAGAGGGCAGGTTTGTAGGTGAGCTAAATTTATCAATAGCTTCCTTGGCGCGAATGCCTGTCCATTTTGGAATCGAATAAACCTTGCCCTGAACATCCAACGCGACAAAGCCACGCCGGTCGCCCTTGGCTATGAAATACCCGCGTTCAGCCAGCGCATTACCAAAGGCCTTTAGATTGTCAGATCGCTTCCAAGCTTCTTGAAAAACTTGTTTGATCTCACGCGGATCAAGCCCTTGCCGTTTCGCTTGTTGCCATTCCGTCAGCGTAAAATTGAGAGGGTTTTTACCACCACCAGCTTGCAAGCCTTTGGGTAGCTCCCAGCCGTGATCAAGATACAGTTCACGCGACAGTGCATTCAGCTTGCGCTTAAAATGCGGCAGATTAATCGCTTTGAGGTTTTCGCCATCAATGCGTGACCAAACCACATGCGCATGCCTGCGACCTTCTTTTTCATGGATGATGATTGCGCGGGGTTGACCATCCAGACCGAGCGCCTTTTCGGCGCGATCTGCGGCATCCAGAAAATCTTGCTCACGGGCAATATGATCTTTGGGTGGATTAAGGCTAAGCGAAAACATGAATTGCTTACACTTGGTCGCCTTGGATATTGCCTGCGCCTCTGACAGCGCGCCATGCAGATCATCCGCCACAAACCCACGCATTTCTAGCACAGTGACATGATCATTATCCCGATCATTCATCAAATGCGAAGCCAACGCCCCAGCACCAGCCCGTTGAGAACCCTTGAGGATCATGGCGTGAACCTCTTTGGCTGGGCTATTTTGTCGGCTGGTTTTCTGGGCTTAGCGGCAACGCGAGCAAAGCTCTGCGATGTGCTCTCAATAATCTTGCCGTTGCCATTGGTGGCAACGCCAAGAGCTTTCAACAAAAGCTCGCGCATGGCTTGCACGTCATTGCAGGCACGATTTAAAACCCGTTTGGTTTCATCATCAAAATACAACGAGCCAGTATTTGCAGCTTTTGCCAGTTGATTAAGGTTATTGGCAATCCGGCTTGCCCCAAGGCAGGCCAAAAGTTCAGCCAGTGCCTTTTCGTCAATCTCAGGCGCTTTGCGGCGTTTCCGGTATTTGGGCGCATCCGCTGCAAACATCAGCGATTTGATATATGACCCAAGCGGCATATTCCCCGCATTGCGTTCCAGCCTTGCCCGTTCCTCAAACGTCAAACGCAAGGAAAACGGCGGTATCCGCGACCCTGTCTGTCCTATAGAGCGCTTCATAGCTTTGGCCCCCGCAGGTCAGCCTCGCTATGCTTTAATACTTCATTCCAATCCGCTAATTCTTCAAATAATGCGTTCGACCTTTCTCTGTCGAAGTGCACCATTACTACCTTCCCTATATAAAACACCCCCTAACGCCTTGAATGGTAAGGCTATTTTGGTGGTTCTAGCACCCTGATTTCGGTGGTAGGTTATGCGGTCTGTGAAGGCCAGTTTTAGCACCATGCGGCGTAGGGTGATTTGACCGCTTTCCCATAGTTTCCAAGGGTTTGCGAGGAATTGCAGGGCTGGTTCTAGTTTTTGATCAAAAGTGCCTGTGGTTGGCGTGATATGACGGGCTAATTGGTCTTGTAGCTTGGTCTTACTGCGCTCCAATTCACTGATTTTGCCCTCATAGGCGCGGATTACGGTTGGGTTGGTGGTGTCGATGATGCGACCCAACAAAGCATCGACTTGTTTTTCAATGGCTTTGATTTGGGTTTTGCCAGATTTGATGATGTCTTCGGCTTGCACCAAACGCTGAGTCCACGCATCACGGAACATGACTTTGACCAGCTCAAACAGGTTTTGGCTTGGTTGCAGGGTTTTGATCAAGGCACCGATGTCGCCTTCCAGCTTGTCGCGGGGAATCGATTTACCGTAGCTGGCACATCCTTTGGCTTGGCAGAGGTAATAGGCATAACTGCGGTCGCGGCCTTTGGACCATGAACTGCTCAGAGGTCCGCCACAGTCGCCGCAGCTTACAAATCCGCGCGCTGCAAAGTCATTGCCAATGTTTTTGCGAACACGAACCTTGGCGGAGCCTTTCAAGCGGTCGCGGACCTTGTCGAACAGATCAATGCTGATCAGGGCGTCGTGCTGGCCTTTCAGCCAGTCGAGCCCATAAGTTTCGCTGCAAATATGGCCGGTATAAAGTGGGTTGTTCAAAACGTCAGCCACCCGTTGGTTGGGAATCTCGCCCTTTTTGTTACGTGGAAAGTCGGGGTGCAGTTCAAAGAAACGCCGCACCTCGGCTTGCGATCCAAAGCGACCTGATGCGAAGCCTTCAAAAGCCTCACGGATCATTGTCGCGAGCGAGCCACTAGGAAACAGCATCCGCCCACGGCCTTTGACGATTTCGTATTTGTAACCAACAGGGGCGGCATGCACCCAATAGCCGCTTTGCATCCGCGCCTTCATCTTCTGCGCCACTTGTCGACCATTCTGCTTGCGCTCTAACGCGCCTTGGGCGGCCATGATGGTTTCGATGAACTCGCCCTCGGGTGTGTCCTCGAACTTGAAGTTCAGGCATTCGATGATTGCGCCGCGCGAACGAAACGCATCACGCAGATCAAGATGGAAGCGAGTATCGCGGGCAAAACGTTTGAGGTCATCAAAGATCACCACATAGCTTTCAGAAGGCTGGGCATCGAGGTAAGACAGCAAAGCCACCATACCGGGGCGTTTCATAAAATCACCACCGCCCGTGATGGTGTCGGGGAAGGTGGCTTCGACAAAGTAGCCCTTGGCGCGGGCATATTCACGGCAACGGGTTTCCTGAGATTCCAGCCCATTGCCTTCCAGTTCTTGCGATCTGGAGGATACGCGACAATATATGACGGCTTTTAGTGGCTTGATTGGGCTGGGATTCATTTTGGATTCCTTTCCTGTGATAGGCCGGATTGCCGATCAGCGGATGCGTTGAAGTTGGGTGTAGTTGGTTCCCGTGATGTTACCACAGGAGCAGCATTCGCTGCGATAAATCTGGCAATTTCCGCCTGATGCGCACAGGCATTGTCCGTCACTTGTTGTAAGGGATGCACGCCAAATCCAAGATCGACAAAGCTGACAACGATGGACCAGAGGGTTTCAAGGAATTCTCGTTTCTCAGTATCGGACAGATCGCTTTCGTCCAGATACTTGCCGTATAATTCCCAATCAATCGTCAATGTGGGCGGGTTGGAATTACCCCGTCCAACTGCATTTTTTATCTCAATATTTTTACCCTCTATCATTTCATCTCCGTTTCTTGTTGTTCTCCGTTTTACCGTTCACGCTCAAATATTTGGCGCGAACATAAGCAGAACAGAATAGACATTTATTCCTAAAATGCAATAAATATTGCGTTTCCATAGTGTTAGCTGGTTGCGCTACGCACTTGTGCGGGGCCGTGATTGGTTTCCGACGGTTTCATTTGGTCGCTCTCGGTCATATTATTTTCCTTTCGTGGGTTTTGCTCGGCTTCATAATGCCTGCCTTAGATGGCAATTTTGGCGCATTGGATTGATCATTTTCGGGCAAGAACATTTAGCGATCCCGAGTTGGCATTCCGTGCTCTTCGCCATTTCCTAGCTCGTTGGTGCGGGCAAAGGCATCGCGGGCGTGATCGCGCACGCCTTCACGGACATGAATGTCCTGCTTGAGTTCGGCAAAGCCTTCGGTTCGCCTTTCGACGATCCCTAGCAAGGCCGCCTGATGGTCATTCTCGACCTTGATCTCCACCTGTCTGTTGATGGCAGACTTGTCAAAACTGTCGGTGCTAAAGGGCGTGGGATGCTCAAAAGTCAGCGACCCCGCTTTGTCGATCAGGTCTTTGCGGGCATCTGTCCGACGCTGTTCTTTGTCGTCTCTGAAGCTGTCGACCTCATCCTGTTCATCCTTTTTGGCGGTGTCGATGACTTCATTGAAACGATCCCAGTCTTCGGGTTTGCGCAGCTCAGGCACCACGCTTTGCATCGCGGCATCACTGAACATCGTGGCAATGCCCAGTTCCAGATCATTCTCCATGTTGTGGACTCCTTGTTTCAAAAAGTTTGCGTTGTAAAACAACGGTGTGGTACACTGGTGTCATGGTTATCTTTGAAGATTTGACGGATGTTGATGAGTGGTTAGACCCTTTGGAATACATTGATTTCTGGGAGGCCGTGGCCCCGTATCGCATCTTCAGTATTGCCGACCGGGATCACTGCGATGGGCTGATTGCAGGCGGGAAAGTCCCGCAGGCCACCATTCTCAAAGGACTCAAGCACATCGCCTATGATGGCCTGCGCAACAGGTTTGCCCTGCGCCACCGCTACCACCAGACAATTGCAGATCAGGGGCTGAGATCGCTTCACTGATACGCATCCTTAAAGAGGCGGACCCAAGGGCAACGGGCTTCAACGGCGGGGACTGTTACGGTTTTCCACCCCCAACCGAAGTAAGTGCAGGATGTATAATGTTAGACCGCTTAGCGGAGCTGCCAGTTTTGATCCGGCAGCTACCAGCGGAACACCTTTTTCGATGGCCATACGGTAAATTGCATACGAAACAGCGTATGCGGCTATGCAAAAGACAATCAGCTTGATCCAGCCTGTCGCGCCACTTTCAGTAAAGGCCGACGCCAGCAAGAATAATCTCAAGAAACGGGATCAGTTTGAGAAACAACGCCAGATATGGCTCGCGTTCTTTTTCGGGGTTAAGATCAGGCGGTGTTGTTGGGTGTTTAGACATTGGATGTTCCTTTTGCGGCTGTGGCGACTTGGCAGTTCTGCTACGGCGGTGTGATTGATTGCTCATGTGAGCCTCCTTTTAGGATGTGAATTCGTGTGATGATTTTGAAATAGAAACGCGGATTCCCCAGGCGGGAGGTCGGCGGATTTGCAAGATCGCAAAAAAAAGTGACCCGCGAACCCGCGAGCCACTCCGGTAATTTGAGAATTCAGTCTTGCTGCTGATCGAAGATCTGCATTGCGACTGCGACCCAGAAATGTCGGGGAAGGTTCTCGGCACTTACCCGCCTGAGCGAGGTTTGACCGAACTTTGCCCGCATGTTATTGATACAGCGTCGTGGGCTTGCCCCAAAGCAATCGTCAACGCGGATCAGCGGAATACCCAGCTCCAGGAAAATCTGCCGGTCCTCAGTATCATAGATCACCGCCTCGCCAGTGTACTCCGAACGCTCGATGTCAAGAATTCGACCGCAGGGCGTCGCGATTGAGCCGCCTTGATCAGACCAATCTTGTACGAGATATTGAATGGCGTCGCAGCACATCATGTCGGTGTCACCAAGGTTCAGCACAAAGCGGATACGCTTTTGCTCAGAACTCGGCTTGCGTAAATCAGCAGCCCGGGGGCCGTAAATCAATTCAGTAGTCATTGGTTTATCCTCACCATAAATTTGATCGGTTCGGAACGCGTTCCAAAGGTTCGGGGAGGAGCGTCGACATTCCCTGAACCTCGGGACCAGATAAATCACGTGAGACAGCCTGAAAGTACTGAAGCGGTCAGAAACATCTGAAAAAACTGTGAAGACCCATGTAACCAAGCGAATTCGCTGTACTAATTGATATAGGTCAGTAATTATGTCATAATATTCGGTATGAGCGAAAATAGCGGCTTTAAAGAAGTGTTTTCAGAGTATCGTGTAGTAGTTGGATTTCATGAAGACAGCGGTGTTAGGATTTCAGAAGTATGGTTTGACGCAGAAGGCCGCGAACACCATCCAGCCGGGGAACCTGCAATCAGGCAATGGGATTTTCAGGGGCGGTTAGAGTGTGAGCAATACTTTCGCCACGGGTTAGAGCATCGGGATGGTGATCACCCTGCCGAGATTTGGTATGGCTCACCAAAATTTCCAACCCAACCCACTTCGAAACGCTGGTACAAAGAGGGGGTGCAGTACAGAGCCGCTGATTTGCCATCTGAAATGACAATCGACCCTGATACTGGAATATCGTTATTTGAGATTACGACAGACGCGAACGGGAATTACGTTAAAGACTTGTATCGCAATCCTGTTTCTGGTGAAGTCATCAAGGATGGCCATCCGAAACCAAGGTCATCTCAAGCTGCGTTTCGCCATTCAAAATAGATTCAGTGGCCGCAAATTCGGATTGGTTTTTTTGAAAGGTGTTCCCAACCGTGTCAAACGAATCTGCGTTGGCTTTTATAAAAGCCCTTGAACTATTTCAAAAAGGGGAACCGAGGGGCAGTCAAAGCAAGGGCGAAAGGATAAAAGAAATTGCCGTCCAATTGTTCGATGACTTTTGCATAACAAATGTCGCCGAAGCGTTAGAGGCACTTCAAGCTTCAGGCGAAAATGAAAAGTGGATACGTCCATGGTGGCTTCACAAAATCGCTTGTGACGTCGGCATGGCCTTAACGAAAATTCAAGTGGATGGCCTCGGCGCGGCGGTTGATTTCTTGTCGACAACCAATAGTACACTGAGCAGAAGGAAAACGGGGAGCTATATTCCATACTATATTGGTTTTATGCGTATCACAGCCCGCGTGATAATTTTGAGAGGGCCGAAAAAGAGATATTCATTCATAGCGGAAGCTTCGAGACAGAATTCGGTATTACTCCACCAATGCCTGATGATGTTAACGCAGCTCGTGTGCTTATGCAGATTGTTCGTGAAAGGAACAAACAAAAGAAATACCAAAGTCAGACCAACGAGCTTTTTACCGAATCCATACCTTCAACTAATAGCGAAATTGGCGTTATTCTCCCGTCACAGCGTTTTGATGGAAATGAGAATAAATACGTGCCTCTCGACAGATACTCTAGTTTTCAACCAAACGACAATCGTCCTAGTTCTGAAATAACGCCTCGCGGTAGCGGGCAATCACGATTGCAATTCATTGAAATCGGGTTTGGCGATGTCCGTGATTTTCATCGGCGATTTACTCGAAAGGATATCAGAGAATTAGACGAAACATATCGTGCCGAAACCAAAGGTAAGCCTTGTGCAAATAGTGAAGGGATAATTCGCGGTCTTCTTATCGGAGGTCATTTGGAAGACCGTGTTCCAACCAGTGCATACGAAGTTGCCAAATTGACCGACAAAACAGATACTATTCAGTTCGGATTCGACAGTTTTCTCAAGGACAATCAATTATGTGGAATGGCACGGTAATCCCCCCTAAAACTATTGGTGTTCACAAGTAGAATTTTCTCGGCATAATAATCTGAGGAGATTTTGATGAAGAAGGCAGGATACAGCGACGCACAGATCATGGGTATTTTGAAGCAGGCCG
>NVUX02000116.1 GCA_002402045.2 Paracoccaceae bacterium
CAGGCTCGGCATAAACATTCTCAATAAAATGAACGAGCTTGGCCGTGCCACGTTCGAGCCCGTCGCTTCATCTAATTTAGGGGTAAGGGCGCGGTTCGGCCATTGCACAATCCATGCAACACGGCTGATAGACACCGAAAGGTCTTGTAGCCAGATCGGCATTATATCGAGCAGCCAAGCCTCGATAACATAGTGGAACTTGGTCAGGATCATCACGCCGACCAGCACAAATGTAGCGCCCATAATCGGCTTGGCTTTATTTGCCAGCACCCGCATGGCCCCGGCGCGTTTGCGAATGGTTTCGCGGGCGCCATAGCCCAGCAGCAGAATGATGCTGGAGATGCCAATGGCAAAGGCCGTCATAATACCGGTTGCGTACAGCAGGTCTTCGCCCTGATAGGCCCGCGCTATTGCGTCGCCCAGAGTGGGCCCGACACAAGGGGACCACACCGCCCCCAAAATCATCCCGCCGATAAACTGCCCACGCAGGCCCGTGCTATCCACCTCATCAAGCTTTTTATCAGCCGAGCTGGAGAACTTTGAGGTGAGTTTTGTAAACAGCATGCCGAGCGGCGGGATCAGCAGCACGGCGCCAAAGGCCAGCATCATATAGGCCCCGATTTCAGAAACCCTGTCAGCATCCAGCCCTATCGAGCTGCCAAACACCGCCACCAGTATCCCGAGCGACACAAATACAAGGCTCATGCCCAATGCCAGTGCCAGCGGCCCGTGCTTGTGAGAGCGGATGCTGGAGGCCAGCACAATCGGCAACACCGGCAAAACACAGGGGTTAATGAGCGTGAGCAAGCCAGCGCCATAGGCAAATACAAATTCCATTGGGGGAATGTAGGTTCCTCTCGCAGAAAGGTCACGTAAACTTTCTGCGAGCCAATGTTACCGTTTTGAAAGCTGCACCGCCACAATGCCGGCCGTAATGACCAAGACCCCGATAATATCTTGGCCGCTAAGGGTTTCGCCCACAAAAACAGCGGCAATCGCCACGCCGAGAAACGGGTTAAGGAAGTGAAAGCTTGAGGCGCGGATGGCCCCAATGCGGTTGACCAGTAAAAACCAAACTAAAGTGGCCAGTACGCCCGGCACAAGTGTTGTGTAGATAAAGGCCGTGATAAGCTGCCATGTCCACACCACATGCCATGTTTCAAACGCCAGCGAAACCGGAAACAACGCGGCACTTGCCACCAGCATTTGCAGCCCGACCACCATAAGCACATTGCCCGAGCTCACCGCCCCGCGCACCAAAAGCGTGGCAATGCTAAGCGCACCCACGCCCATAAAGGCGAGCGCAACGCCCAAAGCATCGGCCCCACCAGAAAGCCGCGACCACATGATAATGAGAACGCCGGCAAGACCGGCCAGCAGCCCAAGCACCGCGAGCGCGGGCAAACGCTCTTTCAAAAACATCCAGCTCAGCAGCGCGACAAGCAGCGGCAGCAAGCTGGCAATAATCGCAGCCAATCCGGCCTCTATCCATTGCATTGCTACAAAATTAGCCCCGAGATAGATCCCGTTTTGCAACAAGCCAAACAGCACCACCGCAAGCCATTGTTTGCGGGTGAGCGCAATGCGTTGCCCCAGCATTTTGGCAATCGCCATCGCCAGCAGCCCCGAGAGCAAAAACCGCACAGATAGCAGCAGCAACGGCGAGGCATAGGCCACGGCAATACGCGCCGAGGTAAAAGCGCTGCTCCACATCAGCACAAATGATAAGCCCATTATAAGGGCGCGCATGTCCATCTTCAGGTCTCCACGGAGGGTTGGCATTGCAGCAGGTGTTTAATTTTTTTGGCTTTCTCAAAATGATCAAGCTGATGAAGCTCTATCCACCACGTTGCCGCTTCCATCAAAAGCACGGGATCATCGTTTTTGTTCTTGAAAAAAGCATAGAAGGAAAGGCCAACGCCCTCACCTTTGGCGCTCATTTTTTCATCGCACACCTGAATGGCTTTTTGTTTTAAAGAATTGCGCATATTTTCCAACCGATGTTGTGCCAAAAAAACGGGCCGCCAAATGGCAGCCCGTCTAAAACTTATACCAATACAGCTTAGCTGTTGATCAGGTCTTTCAGCGCTTTCGCGATGGTCACTTTGGCCACGCGGTCTGCACCCTTTTGCATCTGCTCGCCAGTGGCTGGGTTGCGTACCATGCGCTCTGGGCGGTCACGGCATACAAATTTGCCAAGGCCGGGGAGCGTCACAGCGCCGCCGTCTTGCAGCTCGGCAGTTACGATTTTCTCAATTGCTTCCAGCGCAGCTTTAGCACCATTTTTATCGCTGCCCATCTCTTCGGAAAGAGCGGTGATCAGCTGTGCTTTGGTCATGGCTTTCTTTGTCATGGTTGTCCCCCATTTGACGTTAATACTGTTTTTTGAACCGGTCGAATGACCTCTCGTGCAAGACTAAATCCGTTTTTCGATCAAAACTCAATCAAAGAATTCCCAAAATGCAACTTTTCTGACTCTTTGATCAAGAAAGTCGGCATTTTTACTTAGTTTCCATGGGAATTACAGAAAAGCGGTCTCCTCAAAGCTGCGCAGCTTGCGTGAGTGTAAGCGTTCCAGTGGCATAGAGCGTAAAGATTCCATAGCCTTAATACCAATTTTCAGGTGCTGCGCCACTTGGGTTTTGTAAAATTCGGTGGCCATGCCGGGGAGTTTTAGCTCTCCGTGCAGCGGCTTATCAGAGACACAAAGCAAAGTGCCGTATGGCACGCGAAACCTGAAGCCATTTGCGGCGATTGTGGCGCTCTCCATATCCAGCGCAATCGCGCGGGATTGGCTAAGCCGGAACACAGGGCCAGACTGCTCGCGCAACTCCCAGTTGCGGTTGTCAATCGTGGCCACGGTGCCCGTCCGCATAATTTTCTTGAGGTCATAACCAGAGTAATTGGTGACCTCGGCCACCGCTTGCTCCAGCGCTACCTGCACTTCGGCCAGCGCCGGAATGGGCACTGAGGTTGGCAGGTCATCATCCAGCACTTTGTCTTCGCGCATATAGGCGTGGGCCAGCACATAATCTCCAAGGCTTTGCGAGTTTCGCAAGCCCGCGCAATGCCCTAGCATCAGCCACACATGCGGGCGCAGCACGGCCACATGGTCGGTTATGGTTTTGGCATTGCTCGGCCCAACGCCGATATTCACCATGGTAATGCCCGAGCCATCGGGGCGCTTCAGGTGGTAGGTCGGCATTTGCGGCGTGCGGCCAGCGGGGCCGCCGGTGGTGCCATCGATGGTGGTCACAATGTTACCCCCCTCAACCACGGCATCATAGCCGCTACCGGTATCGGCCACTTGTGCGTGGGCAAAGGCGAGAAACTCGTCCATGTAAAACTGGTAGTTTGTAAACAGCACATGGTTTTGGAAATGCGCAGGGCTGGTGGCGGTATAGTGGCTAAGCCGCGCCAGCGAATAATCTACCCGCTGCGCCGTAAACGGCCCAAGCGGCCGCGCGCCTTGGCTATCAAGCCCTGCCGTGCCGTTTACAATCGCATCATTGGTGCTCTCCAAATTTGGCACATCAAAAATGTCCCGCATGGGGCGCTCCAGCCGGTCTTCAATCGCACCTTCGATATGCGCGCCCTCACGCATGGCAAAATGCACAGGGATAGGCGTGTCAGATATGGACACCTCCACCGGCACGCCGTGGTTTTCAATCAGCAGCGCGATTTGTTGCTCAAGATAGCCCTCAAACAGGTCTGGCCGCGTGATGTTAATGGCATACTTCCCCGGCTCGGCCACGTGGCCAAAGGCGAGGCGCGTATCCAGCTTGGCGTAGCTGGTGGTGGTAATACAAACCTGCGGATAAAACGCACGATACCGGCCCGCGGGGGCCTGGCCATCCATGACCGCCTCGAAATTCGCCCGCAAAAACTGCACAGACTGGTTATAAAGCGCTTGCAGCTTGGTTACAGCCTTGGCCGCATCCGTAAAAGACTCGGCTTGCAATGGCTCGGGGGAAAGGACCGGAAGGTCGGTTAGCCCTAGGCGCTGGTTCATACTGCATCCTCCACAAAGAGTTCGGTTTTTTCAAATGTTCGCACGTCAATTAGCCCTTTGTCTGAAATTCGCAGCTCAGGAATAACCACCAGCCCCAGCAACGAGTGCTGCATATAGGCATTGTTCAGCGTGCAACCGCATTCGGCCATCGCTGCCACCATTTTATCGGCCGCCGCAGCCACTTCAATGGCAGGCGCGTCTGACATCAAGCCGCCAATCGGCAGCTTTACCAGCGCCAGCTCTTTCCCCTCAGAAATAACCACCACACCGCCTTGCACTTCTTGCAAACGGTTAGCGGCTAGCGCCATGTCGGCCTTGTTGGTGCCAATCACAATCATGTGGTGGCTGTCATGCGCCACAGTTGAGGCCACCGCGCAGGGCTTATTATAGCCAAAGCCACTCACAAATGCATTCACCACCTCGCCGGTTTCACGGTGCCGCTCCACCAGTGCAATTTGGCAAACATCTTGCGTAAGGTCGCCAATTACAAGGTCATTCTCCACCGGAAGCTTGGCCGTCAGCGCCTTGGTCGGCGCTTGGTTTTCCACCACGCCAATCACCCGTGCGGTAACGGCATTTTTGCCCTTCGGCGCCGCGATGTCGAAATCCTCAGCGCTCAGGTTGCGTTTCATATGCACAGAGTTCATCGCGCTTACGGGCCATTTGTAATCTGGCTCGTCACACAGGATTTTCCCGTTTTCGGCAACCACCTCCCCGCGCGCAATTACGATCTCAATCGGCAAGGTTCGCAGATCAGACGTAAGGATAACATCCGCCCGCCGCCCCGGTGCAATCGAGCCAAGCTCGCGCTCCAGCCCAAAGTGGCTGGCGGTATTTATAGTCGCCATTTGCAGCGCAACCAGCGGGTCAGCCCCGCACTCAATCGCGTGGCGCACCACGCGGTTCATGTGGCCGTCATTCACGAGGGTGCCTGAGTGGCAATCATCCGTACAAAGCACAAAATTGCGCGAGTCCAAGCCCTTTTCGGTAATCGCGGTAATTTGCGTTTCCACATCATACCACGCCGAGCCGAGCCGCAGCATGGCGCGCATCCCTTGGCGCACCCGCATAATAGCGTCGGCCTCGGTGGTGCCTTCATGGTCATCCGCAGGGCCGCCCGCCGCATAGGCGTGAAAGTCGGTCAAATCAGGGCTGGCATAATGCCCGCCCACGATTTTACCCGCGTTTTGCGTGGCCGCAATAATCGCCAGCATCTTTTCGTCGCCATTAATAACGCCCGGAAAATTCATCATTTCCCCAAGCCCGATAATGTTGGGCCAGTTCATGGCCTCCACCACATCGGCGGGCAAAATCTCACTGCCCGTAGTTTCTAGCCCCGGCGCGCTGGGCGCACAGCTTGGCATTTGCACATACACATTTACAGGCTGCGCGAGAGCCTCATCATGCATATGCCGCACGCCCTCCAGCCCCATTACATTGGCAATTTCATGCGGGTCCACAAACATGGTGGTGGTGCCGTGCGGAATAACGGCGCGGCTAAATTGAGTCACGGTCAGCATGCCGCTTTCGATATGCAGATGGGCATCGCACAGCCCCGGAATAGCAAAGCGCCCCTTGGCATCAATGACCTTGGTCTCCGGCCCGATCAGGCTTTCGCGGTGGTTGCCGCAATAGGCAAAACGGCCAGCCGCAATGGCAATGCTGCTATTCTCCAGCACTTCGCGGGAATGCACATTTACCCATTTAGCGTTAATAATAACCGTGTCGGCGGCGCTCCGGCCAGCGGCGACAGCAATTAGGCGGGGGGCAACTTCGGCCCATGTTTTTATCGTATCAGTCATGTGACAATCTGCCATAAGTCGCAGGGGCGCTCAAGCCGTTTTTTACCCAGTCGCAAAAACGTCATGCAGCATGGTCTCAAGCGCCTTCGCATCGGCTTGGGTAAATGCCGCAGGCTGGTTGCTATCAATATCCAGCACGCCCAAAAGCGCACCATTCGGCCCAATCACCGGCAAAACGATCTCTGAAACGGTGCTGCTGGCGCAAGCGATATGGCCATCAAAAGCATTCACATCATCGACAATAAGCGTTTGCTGCCCCCGCGCTGCCGCCCCGCACACCCCCTTGGAAAACGGAATCGTCAGGCAGCCATGCCTGCCCTGATAGGGGCCAATTTTGAGGGTATCCCCCCCGATATTGCGATAAAACCCGACCCAGTCAAACCGCGCATCGCCGTGAAAAAGTTCGCAAGCAATGGTTGCCATATTGGCAATCACGTCCGCCTCGCCCTCACAAATGGCCATAATGTTTTTAAGCGCCTGATCCATACAAAGCTCCTTCCTTTCCAAATTGCACAAATATCCCCGCCGGAGGCAAGCCTATTTTTCAATCTGCGCATGGCGTTGTTTTTAATCACAGGCTAAGGTGAGCCAAACGCGCATTAAAATAGCATTGGGGCAACCATGACAGGACCACGATATACCAAATTGAGTGAAACCCTGCCTGCCAGCGTGCCCTTTGTGGGGCCTGAAACCGCTGAGCGGGCGCAAGGCAAAGGCTTTGCCGCGCGGCTCGGGGCCAATGAAAACGTATTTGGGCCATCTCCCAAGGCGCTTGAGGCCATGGCCGCTGCCGATATCTGGAAATATGGCGACCCCGAGAGCTATGACCTCAAAATCGCGCTGGCTGAAAAACACGGCGTGGCACCGGAAAACATCGCCGTTGGCGAGGGGATAGACGGGCTGCTGAGCTACCTCGTGCGCCTGCTGATCGCGCCGGGTGATAAGGTGGTCACCACGGCAGGGGCCTACCCTACGTTTAATTACCACGTGGTTGGCTATGGTGGCGATTTGCAGATGGTGCCTTACGTGAACGACGAGGAAAGCCCAACGCTTTTACTGGCTAAAACCCGTGAGATAAACGCGCCATTGGTTTACATCGCTAACCCAGACAACCCGATGGCCTCGGTGCAAACGGCAGCAACAATGCAGGCCATGATTGATGATTTACCCGAGGGCGCTACGCTGTGTCTTGACGAGGCTTATATTGAATTTGCCCCCGAGGGCAGCACGCCAGACATTGATGTTTCCCACCCCCGCGTGATCCGCTTTCGCACCTTTTCCAAAGCCTATGGCATGGCGGGCGCGCGGGTGGGCTATGCGATTGCCCACAAGGATTTCATCAAGAGCTTTGATAAGGTGCGCAATCATTTTGGCATGAACCGCGCCGCGCAGGCGGGGGCGCTGGCCGCGCTTCGGGATGAATCCTATCTGGCGCAAACGCTGGAAAACGTACGTGTGGCTAAGCTGCGGATAGCTGACATTGCACGGGATAACGGGCTGAAGCCATTCCCCTCGGCCACCAATTTTGTGGCCATAGATTGCGGGCAGGGTGCTGACTTTGCCAAGGCGGTTGTGGCCGCGCTGGGCGCGCTGGGCATTTTTATCCGCATGCCGTTTTCCGAGCCGCAAAACCGGTGTATCCGTATTTCAGCCGGCACAAAAGCCAACCTGGATTTGCTTGAACATGCATTGCCAGAGGCGCTAAAACGTGCGGCAAAGGAAACAATATGAGGGACGCAACCGATGGCTACAGGATTGCATAGCCCATGAAGCAAGGGCCATATAAACGGCTTTGGCACGAGTGGCTAAAGCATCATCGGCGCGTGTTGGCGCTTGGGTTTCTTGGCATGTTCATCGCGGCTTTGGCCTCGGCGGGCTATGCCAAGGCGCTGCAATGGGTGATTACTGCTTTTGAAACCAATGAGCCAAGCGTGATCTGGTGGGGGCCGATGCTCATGATCGCGCTCACCAGTTCCAAAGGGTTCGGCACATGGCTTTTTCAAGTTAACAGCAACACAGCCTTGGTGCGCACCGAAACTGATTTGCAAAAAGCGATGCACAAAAAGCTGGTTTTTGCTGATTTGGCGCAAATTCAGGGCGAAAGCCCAACGGCGCTTTCTACGCGGTTTACGGCCGATATTATGCTGGTTCGGCAATCTGTGATGCAAATTTTCGGCGGGGTTTCGGCGGTGCTGATTTTGGTCGCCACGGTGGCTGTCATGCTGAGCATTGATTGGGTGATCACCCTCACACTGGTTGGCGTGTTTTCGCTGGCGGTTTATCCGGTAAACCGGATCGGGGCCAAGCTACACGTGGTTTCGCGTGATACACAGGATGATTTGGCGCTGATGACGGGGGAAATTGCGGAAGCGTTAGGCAGCATTCGCATGGCCCGAGCTTACCAGCTAGAGCCATATTTGCTACGCACTGCCGGCACGGTGTTTGACCGGCTTTTGGGGCTGAAACTGCGGCTGATAAGGCTGGAGGCGCGGCTCTCTCCGATTATGGAAAGCCTGTCAGGTGCCGCCATTGCCGCACTTTTGGTTGTGGTCGCGTGGCGGCTTTCTAATGGCACCACTACGCTGGCTAATTTTATGGCCCTTATGGCGGGGTTTGGCGTGATCTCGCAACCGGCCCGAAAACTTGGCAAAACCTTTGCTATGGCCAAGCAGGGTGAAGCCGCACTGGAGCGGGTTTTTGAGATATTGGACCTGAAGAACACCATAAAAGACCGCGTAAATCCGGTGGCTTTGGCTGGCGGAAAGGGGGCGCTTCAGTTTGAGAGTGTCAGTTTTTGCTACCCAGACGGCAAACAGGCGCTTCACGATATTTCCCTCGATGTGCCAGCAGGCGCCATGGTCGCTTTTGTTGGCCGCTCAGGTGCCGGAAAATCTACTATTTTTAATCTGCTGCCGCGGTTGTTTGATGTAACTGAAGGGCGGATATTGCTGGATGGTGTTGATATTAAAGACCTATCCCAAGCTGATTTGCGCAGCCAGATCGCGCTTGTGAGCCAAGATTCGGTGCTGATGAGTGGCACCATCGGGCAGAATATCGGCTTTGGTCGCGAGGGTGCAAGTGAGGCCGATATTGAACGCGCCGCAAAATCGGCGGCTGCGCACGGGTTTATTTCGGCACTGCCGCAGGGCTATAAAACCCCCGTTGCGGCGGCGGCCAGCACGCTTTCTGGGGGCGAAAAACAGCGTGTTTCAATCGCCCGTGCCATGTTGCGCGATGCGCCAATATTGCTGCTTGATGAGCCAACATCGGCGCTGGATGCTGAATCTGAGGCGGTGATAAAGCAGGCGTTGGCGAAGCTTTCCAAGGGCCGCACAACACTGGTGATCGCGCACCGTCTGGCAACGATCCGTGAGGCGGATATAATTGTGGTGCTGGACCAGGGCTGCGTGGCCGAAACAGGCTCTCACGCGGAATTGCTGGCCGAAAATGGCATTTATGCGGAGCTTTTCCGGCTACAGTTTAGCTGTTGAGGTAAGCGCACTCTGCAAGCGAAGCGCCGCACGCGCCGAGGAGGTGCGACGCCGGGGCTGTCCGTCTGCTCCGGCATTGTTTTGGCTTTGGTTTTTCCGCGGTGGGCGCTTGACATCTTCGATGTTTCCCCGCCAAATCAGATGAAACACAGGAGTTTAATATGCCAATTCCCCCCGCGATGATCCGCGCTGCCGTGTGTGACCTTAATGGCATTTGGCGAGGTAAGCTTATGCCCGCAGCCCAGCTTGAAAAAGTTTTGGGAGGCAGTCTTCGGATGCCATATTCTGTGCCTGCGATTGATGTTTTTGGTGAAGACGTGGCCGATAGCCCGCTGGTTTTCAACTCTGGCGATGCAGATTGCCTTTGCCTGCCCACTGATCGCGGGGCGCTGCCCGAGCTTTGGCAAAGCGGGGCAGCACAATTTGTGCCCGTGGTGATGGCGCAGGAAGACGGCACCCCTTCCGCCATTGATCCGCGCCAAATTCTGGCGGCGGTGGCGCGCAAGCTTAAGGCGCGCGGCCTGACCCCTGTGATGGCTGTGGAAATGGAGTTCTATCTGGTGAGGCCCGGCCCTATGCCCTTGCAGGCCGAAGCGCAGATGCTCGCGATTGATAATGTTGATGCGCACACCGGGTTTTTTGAGGCGGTTTATGCGGCCTGCGAAGCTTACGGCATCCCGGCCGATGCTGCCATTTCTGAAGGAGGCCCCGGGCAATTTGAGATCAACCTTCTGCACGGGCCGGACCCGTTGGCCGCCGCTGATAACGCGGTGTTTTTCAAGCGCATCGTTAAAGGTGTGGCCAAAGCACAAGGGCTAGAGGCCAGCTTTATGCCTAAGCCTTATCTGAACCACTCAGGCAGCGGGCTGCACGTGCATTTCAGCTTGCTCAACGAGGCGGGTGACAATGTATTTGACGATGGCTCCGAGGCCGGGAGCGCGACTTTGCGCCATTGTGTGAATGGCCTGCTCAGCCTGATGCCAGCCTCGACCTTAATCCTTGCGCCGCACCTTAATTCCTATCGCCGCCTTACGCCAAACAGCCACGCGCCAACCGGCGTTGGCTGGGGGTATGAGAACCGCACCAGCGCGATTCGTATTCCGGGCGGCAGCCCAAAAGCCCGGCGGATAGAGCACCGCGTGGCAGGGGCCGATGCCAACCCATACCTGTTATTGGCTGTTTTACTCGCCGGTGTGCTTGAGGGGCTAGACGCCAAGCAAGAGCCAGCCTCTCCCACCACTGGCAATGCCTATGAAGCGGGTCTCCCCCAGCTTCCGGAAAATTGGGCGACGGCGATTACGGAATTTGCGGCCAGCGCGGCTCTTAAGGCCCACCTTAACCCGCAATTTTGTGAGGTCTTTGCCGCCATGAAGCAGCAGGAATTCAATCGGTTCGCGCACAGGATGAGCCGTTTTGAAGTGGATACGTACCTGACCACTGTCTGACCAAAATAATTACCTTGTTTTGTATCGAATTCCCCGCCAAACTCTTTTCAGATAAATCAAAAGGGAGCAAATTTATGAAATATCGCTTAACCACTGCGCTCATCGCGCTGGCTGCCGCTGGCGCAGTTCAGGCGCAAGATAACGTGCTGCACGTTTATAACTGGTCAGATTACATCGCCGAAGACACCCTAGAAAAATTCACCGCCGAAACCGGTATTGAAGTAACTTATGATGTATATGACAGCAACGAAGTGCTAGAGGCCAAAATGCTGGCGGGCAGCTCGGGCTATGATGTAGTTGTGCCAACGTCTGATTTTTTGCAGCGCCAGATCGCTGCCGGGGTTTACGGCACGCTTGATAAATCCAAGCTGCCCAACCTTGCCAACATGGATGCTGACCTGATGGCAGGTGCGAGCGCTTACGATGCGGGCAATGAGCACGCTGTAATTTACATGTGGGGCACTACGGGCATTGGCTATAATGTGGCCGCAATTGCCGAGCGTTTGGGCGATGACTTTGAGGTTGATAGCTGGAGCCTGATCTTTGATCCGGAAATTTCGGCCAAGCTGGCAGATTGCGGCATTTCCCTGCTCGACGCGCCAACAGAAATACTGCCAGCCGCAATGAATTACCTTGGATTGGACCCTAATTCATCTGCCAAAGCTGATTTTGAGGCCGGTGCGGCCCTGCTGGAAACCGTGCGGCCCAATATCCGCTATTTCCACTCGTCACAATATATCTCTGATCTCGCCAATGGCGATACCTGTGTGGCCGTGGGTTGGTCGGGTGATGTGTTCCAAGCGCAAGCGCGGGCGGACGAAGCCGATAATGGCGTTGAGGTTGCGTATGTGATCCCGAAAGAGGGCGCTTTGCAATGGTTTGACATGCTGGCCATTCCGGCTGATGCGCCACACCCTGATGCAGCGCATGCGTTTATTAACTTCATTATGGACGCGCAGATCACCGCCGATATTACCAACTATGTTTGGTATGCCAACGGTAATGCGGCGTCTATGAGCCTTGTTGACGAGGAAATCACGTCTGATCCGGGCATCTTCCCGACAGAGGCCGCCAAGGCAGGGCTTTGGGCCTCTACCGTGTATAGTGCGCGCACAGATCGCGTTATCTCACGGCTTTGGACCCGGGTTAAAACCGGCCAATAAGACCGGCGTAAAAACCTTTCCCTTCCCCGCACTCAGGGGGAGGGCACAATTTTGGGGGATGTATGGCAGAAGAGCTATCAGCATGTGAGCGCCGGCCGTGGGTTGAGGCCACAGAGACACCGTTTGTGCGGATCAAAGGCATTACCAAAATGTTTGGTGATTTAGCGGCGGTGGATGACGTATCCCTCGATATTTATCGCGGAGAACTTTTTTGCCTACTGGGCGGCTCTGGCTGCGGAAAATCAACGCTTTTGCGGATGCTGGCAGGGTTTGAAACCCCCACGGCTGGCACCATAGAGATAGACGGGCAGGACATGGCAGGCGTGGCCGCCAATCTGCGGCCCACCAATATGATGTTTCAAAGCTACGCACTTTTTCCGCATATGTCGGTGGAGAAAAATGTGGCTTACGGCCTGCTGCGCGAGGGCGTGCCCAAGCCTGAGGCCATGCAGCGCACCGCCGATATGCTGAGCATGGTGAAGCTCGACGGATTTGCCAATCGCAAGCCACACCAGCTTTCAGGCGGGCAGCAGCAGCGGGTGGCACTGGCGCGCTCGCTCATCAAGCAGCCCAAGCTTTTGCTGCTCGATGAGCCCCTCGGCGCTTTGGATAAAAAGCTGCGCGAGGAAACGCAATTTGAGCTTATTCGCATTCAAGAAGACCTCGGCGTGACCTTTATTGTGGTGACGCATGACCAAGAAGAAGCGATGACGCTGTCTACGCGCATTGGCGTGATGGACGCTGGCAAAATTGTGCAGGTGGGTGAGCCGCGCGAGATTTACGAAACGCCCAACAGCAAATACGTGGCCGATTTTATCGGTTCCGTGAATATTTTTGATGGCGAGGTCGATGTGGCCGCGCCAGACCTGATGCGGGTGAACACCGCTGAGGGGGCTATCGTGTGTGAGCCGATGGCAGGGCTTACGGCCAAGCAAAAGCTGCATATCGCGGTGCGACCCGAGCGGATGCAGCTTTCGCGCACGCCGATTGAGGCCGCAAATACCATGCGGGGAATGGTCATGGAAGTGGCCTATATGGGCAACCTTTCGGTTTACCGTGTGCAGCTACCGGGCGGGCAATGCCTGAAAGTCACCGCCGCCAATGGTCTACATGACGAAAACCCGATTACATGGGACGAAGAGGTCCATATCGGGTGGTCGGCCGCTGCCAGCACGGTGCTGGTGAAATGAGCAATAGCAAGCTCGCGCGGCGCTTTGTTATTGCAGTGCCAAATATCTGGCTGATCCTGTTTTTCATGATCCCGTTTCTGGTGGTGCTAAAAATATCGTTGGCTGAGCCGCGCATTGCCATTCCGCCCTATTCTCCCCTGTGGGAATGGGTGAATGGCGAGATTAAGTTTAACATCAATTTCGAGAATTACGCCTATATGTGGGAGGATACCCTCTACATAAACGCCTATTTATCCTCGATCAAAATTGCAGCTATTTCCACGCTGCTGACCCTGCTTATTGGCTACCCGATGGCGCATTATATTGCCCGCAGCCCCGAGCCAAAGCGCTCTATCTTGCTGCTGCTTGTGATCCTGCCGTTTTGGACGTCGTTTCTGCTGCGGGTGTATGCCTGGATCGGCATTTTAAAAACCAAAGGCATTTTGAACGCAGTGCTGCTTTGGGCGGGTATTATTGATGAGCCGTTGATCATCATGCAAACCGATATCGCGGTTTATATCGGCATTGTTTACACCTACCTGCCCTTCCTCATTCTGCCGCTTTACGCCAACCTCGTAAAGCTCGACGACACCCTGCTTGAAGCCAGCCGAGACCTTGGCGCCAGCCGCATTTCCAGCTTTTTCCGCATCACGCTGCCGCTTTCGATGCCCGGTATAATTGCCGGCTGCATGCTGGTTTTCATCCCAGTGCTCGGCGAATACGTCATTCCGGCGCTGCTCGGCGGGCCAGATACCTTGATGATAGGCAAAGTGCTCTGGACCGAGTATTTTGGCAACCGTGATTGGCCCGTGGCCTCGGCGGTGGCGATTGTGATGCTGATCATTATGCTGATCCCGATCATGGTGCTGCGCCGCGCGCAAAGCAAAGGGGCCGAGATATGAAGCTGCGCTTTACCCCCATCATGGCCTTTTTAGGCTTCGTATTCCTGTACGGTCCCATTTTTTCGCTGGTGATTTATAGCTTTAACAAAAGCAAGCTGGTTACGGTGTGGGGCGGCTGGTCTACCAAGTGGTATGGTGAGCTTTTTGCCAATGAGCAGATCATGGACGCCGCGTGGCTTTCGCTCAAAATCGGGGTAACCTCAGCCAGCGTCGCCACGGTGTTTGGCACCATGATGGCCATGGTGCTGGTGCGCTTTAAAAAAGTGCGGGGCCGTGGGCTGATGGGCGGGATGATAACCGGCCCCTTGGTCATGCCCGATGTGATTATCGGCCTGTCGCTGCTGTTGCTTTTCGTGTCTATGCAAAGCCTTATTGGCTGGCCCGCAGGGCGCGGGCTTACCACGATTCTAATCGCACATATCACCTTCAACATGGCCTTTGTAACGGTCGTAGTGCAATCCCGCCTTTCGGATATGGATGACAGCATTGAGGAGGCCGCGCTTGATCTCGGGGCCTCGCCCACGCGGGTGTTTTTTGACATAACCCTGCCAATGATCACCCCCGCGCTGATCTCCGGCTGGCTGCTGGCCTTTACCCTGTCCCTCGATGATCTCGTGATCTCCAGCTTTGTGTCAGGCCCCGGGGCCACCACCCTGCCGATGGTGATATTTTCAAAAGTCCGCCTTGGGGTTTCCCCCGATATCAACGCCCTTGCTAGCCTGATTGTGCTGGTGGTGAGCGTTGGCATTGTGATATCTGCAATATTAATGCGTAAAAAACCAAAGTAGAGGCCCCAATGTCGCTCCCTAACTCCATGTCTTATGTTGCCAAAATGCCTGAAACCGTGGCCGAATGGCTGGATGGTCGCCGCGTTGAAGAGATCGAATGTGTGATTGGTGATATGGCGGGCATTTCGCGCGGCAAAGCGATGCCCAGCAAAAAGTTCAGCCGCGAGGAGCGGGTGTTTCTGCCGCAATCCATATTTTTTCAGACCATTGATGGCCAATATGTGGATATGGACATTGAGAACCAGTGGACAGAAGCCGACATGCTTTTGGTGCCGGATTACAGCACCGCCACGGCCGCCCCGTGGGCTGGAGATGTAACGCTTCAGGTGATCCATGATGTGCTGAATATGGACGGTACGCCGGTGGAAATTGTGCCGCGCAACGTGCTGAAACGCGTGCTGGGGCTTTACGCCGCCGAGGGGTGGAAGCCGGTTGTGGCCCCCGAGCTAGAGTTTTACCTCACCAAACCCAACATCGACCCCAACCAGCCAATAGAGCCACCAATGGCGCGCACCGGCCGGCGCGTTGCCTCAAGGCAGGCCTATTCGATGGTGGCTGTGGATGATTACGGCAAGGTGATAGATGATATCTACGATTTTGCCGAGGCGCAGGGCTATGAAATTGATACCATCATTCAAGAAGGCGGCGCGGGGCAGATCGAGATTAACCTTATCCACGGCGACCCGATAAAGCTGGCCGACCAAGTGTTTTTCTTTAAACGGATGATCCGGGAAGCCGCGTTTCGGAACGATTGTTACGCCACCTTCATGGCCAAGCCGATGCAAGACGAGCCGGGCAGCGCGATGCATATCCACCACTCGGTGCTGGGGGTGGATGGCAAAAACATCTTTAACGATGCCAATGATAAACCCACGGATTTGTTTTACAACTTCCTCGCAGGCCAGCAAAAATATGTGCCTGCGGCCATCAGCCTGTTTGCGCCCTACGTGAACTCCTACCGCCGCTATGTGGCCTCTGGCTCAGCCCCGATCAACCTTGAATGGGGCGAAGATAACCGCACCACGGGCATTCGTGTGCCCCTTTCCGGCCCCGAAGCCCGGCGGGTTGAAAACCGCGTGGTGGGGATGGATTGCAACCCGTATCTGGGCATCGCCGCCTCGCTGGCCTGTGGCTATCTGGGCATGAAGCAGGGCCTAAAACCCCGTCCCCCAATGACGGGCGAAGCCTATGACGCCGACCACGGCCTGCCACGCTCGCTTTTGGGCGGGCTGGAGGCCTTTGAGCGCGCGCCCGAGCTGCGCGAGGTGCTGGGGAATGGCTTCAGCGATGTTTACAGCGCGCTCAAGCGCCACGAAGCCGAAGCCTTTTTGCAAGTGATAAGCCCATGGGAGCGAGAGCATTTGCTTTTGAATGTATGATGGACCTTCTCTACGCCAATGATAAGTTAGGTAAATATCCGAAATCCTATTGGGCCAGTGTGGCCACACCTTTGGCCCCGTTTCCGCCGCTGAAAGGCGATATTCGGGCTGATGTATGTGTGGTTGGCGCGGGCTATACGGGGCTAAGCTCGGCGCTGCACCTTGCCGAGGCTGGCTATAAGGTGGTGCTGCTGGAGGCCCAGCGCGTGGGCTTTGGCGCCTCGGGGCGCAATGGCGGGCAGGTTGGCTCAGGCCAGCGGGTAGAGCAGGATGACCTTGAAAAAATGGTGGGCGAGGATAAAGCTCGCGCACTTTGGGGGCTGGGAGAGGCCAGTAAGGACTGCGTGCGCGGGTTGATTGAAAAGCACGGCATTGAGTGTGATTGGCGCGACGGCGTTCTTCATGCCGAGCTAAATCCAAAGAACCTGCATCATAGCGTAGCCTATGCCGAAATGTTGCAAACTCGCTATGGCTATGACGATATTTCGGCGCTGGATGGCGATGCCATTCGCCAGCATATCGACTCTGAGGCCTATTGCGGCGGCACGCTTGATATGGGCGCCGGGCATTTGAACCCGCAGAAATATGTGCTGGGGCTGGCGCGAGCCGCCCAAAAGGCGGGTGTGAAAATTTATGAGGGCAGCAAAGCGCTGAGCTTTTCCGAGGCCGCACAGCCCGTTGTGAGCACCGAACAGGGGCGCGTAACGGCTGATTTTCTGGTGCTCGCAGGCAATGGCTATATGGGCGGCCTGTCCAAAAAGGTGGCGCGGCGTGTGATGCCAATAAACAATTTCATTGTTGCCACTGAGCCGCTGGGAGAAGACTTGGCCAAGAGTCTGATAGCGGAAGATGTTGCGGTCGCCGATAGCAAATTTGTGGTGAATTACTTCAAGCGCTCAGCCGACCATCGCATGGTTTTTGGCGGGGGTGAGAGCTATGGCTACAAATTTCCCAGCAATATCGCCACCAAAGCGCAAAAACCGATGGTCGAGATTTTTCCGCAGCTCGCGGGCGCGAAAATTGATTATGCATGGGGCGGCACGCTAGCCATCACCATGAACCGTATGCCCAACTTTGCCCGCCTTGCGCCAAACATCCTGAGCGCCTCCGGCTATTCGGGCCACGGGGTGGCTATGGCCAGCCTTGCGGGGGAAATACTGGCCGAAACCATTCAAGGCACCGCCGAGCGTTTTGACCTGTTTGGCAGCACAACCCCGCCGCGCTTCCCCGGCGGCCCAGCCCTCAAAACCCCGCTTTTAGCGCTGGCAATGAGCTATTATGCCCTCAGAGACCGCATTTAGCGCCAAAATTACCACAAACGAGATAATTCTTGCGCCTGCCGCTGCGTAAATGTTGACCGGCGGAACATCGCCTAGCTATGCTGACCAGATAAAGATTTCTGGGAGGGAACAATGAATAAACTAGGTTTTGCGGCAGGTGCCGCACTTTTAGCCAGCACCGCAATGGTACAAGCTGGCGGGATTGAGCGCACGAACCAATCCGTTGATATTATCTTTGAAGAGGGCAGCCTCGTTGAATTTGGCCTGACTTACGCCATGCCTTCGGTTTCGGGTTTTGCGGGCGCTGACACGGGGATAATGTCACCCAATTACTTTGGCGTCTCGGGCGCATATAAAACCGATCTGGGCGACAAAATAAGCCTTGCGATTATATTTGACCAACCATTTGGCTCCGCTGCGGATTACCCTGCCGGGTCGGCTTATGGTGGGGCTGTCGCTGAGCTTAGCTCATCGGCGATTACCGTAATTGGTAGCTATGATATTACTGACAAAATTGTTGCTTTTGGCGGGGTTTCTTACCAAACTATGCAAGCAACGGCCTCATTGCCCTATGCGGGCTATACCGTTGATGCCAGTGCCGCTAGCGGGTTTGGCTATATTGCTGGTGCCGCGTTTCAAATTCCCGATATTGCCTTGCGGGTGTCTCTGACCTATCGCTCAGAAATTACAACCAACCACGACACAGCGGAAACGGGTATGCCAGAATCTGGTAGCGACATTACCACGGTAACAACGCCACAATCCGTTAACCTTGAGTTCCAAACCGGCGTGAACCCCAAAACGCTGGTATTTGGATCGGTGCGCTGGGTGAATTGGGCAGCTTTTGATCTGTCTCCACCGGATTTGTTTGGAGCCACTGGTAGCTCACTTATTAATTATACCGATGACCGTGTAACCTTTAACATTGGCGTTGGGCGCAAGCTGTCTGAAACACTTTCGGCTGCGGTAACGCTTGGCTATGAGAAGAACCTGCATGGCGATCCTTCGCCGCTGTCGCCAACCGACGGTTTCTTTAGCCTTGGCGCTGGCCTGACTTACACCATGGGGAATACAAAAATTTCTGGTGGCGCCAAGTATATCTGGCTGGGAGATTCTACGGGCCTTGGGGGATCATTCACCGATAACTCTGCTATCGGCATTGGCATCAACTTCTCTGTCGCGATGTAATACGTGAAGACCTGAAAACATAAAAATGGCCCGAGCTTCGGGCCATTTTTTATTGTGTAATGCTACAGCGGTTATCCGGCCTTCATCATCCGCTTGATCAGCCCGTTTTTAAGCACAAACTGATGGTAAAGCGCCGCCGCAACATGCAAAGCGACAAAGCCGAGCAATACAAATTTCAGCGTAATATGAACCGTATCTGCTAGCTCGACCTGGCCAAACCATGCCGCCGCCCCGCTAATGGGCATTAAAAACAAGGCGAGGTAAAGAATGCCATGCGTGGCATGAGCCGCCATTTTCATCATAGCCGATTCGTCCTTGGGCAGCGCCGGTGCGCCCTTGGTGAACCGCATAAAAACCCGCACAAGCATCAGGACAAATGTTAAAATGCCCGCGATCACATGCGCACGTGCAAGCAGCGGAATGGTTTCAGCAGACGACGCCGTAAGGCCAACCTGCTCAATCAAGCTACTGATGGTATCGGAGCCCATAAATTGAAACACCACCAACACGGCAATTGCCCAGTGGAGGATAATTTGAATGCGAGAATAGCCGGAGGTTACGGGTGCCATGTTAGATCCTTTACGTTTATAAGTTTTCAGTTACTTACATCTATATTGGAGAATTACAATATCGCAGCGAAAATTAAGTTGGCGGGCCTAAATAAGCGCAAGCTCCTTGAGGCGGTTAATATATCGGCCGCGCAATGCAGATTGGGAATATTCATTTAGCATCAAGGCCTTGCCAAGGGTGGCGCGCTGTTTAGCGGCTTTGGGGTTGGCCAGCACATCTTGCATAGCCGCCGCGAGCGCTTCATGGTTGATCTCAGCCCAAAAGGCGCCCTCCACCGGATAAATCGGCTCGCCGGGGCGGACAGCGCGCTTGCGCCAAGGGATTGTGAGGGCTGTTTCGGGTGTGCAAAAATCTTGCGTGCCGGCGTAATCGGTTGCAATAACGGGCGTGCCAAGGGCCATGGCATAGGCGGGCACATAGCCAAAACCCTCAGAGCGATGCGGTGATACCAGCGCCGTAGCCGCGCTGATAAGGCCGAGATATTCGGCAAAGGGTAGGTGCTCCTGAAACAGAATAATCCGGCTATCCCGCGCCATTAGTTTTGTAATGATAGACATCTGCTGCTCGGGGTCACCCCAATGGTTTTTGGGCGGCTCAGAGGTTTTGATAACCAGCCGCGCATCCGCATTACCCTCAAATGCCATTTGAAAGGCCAGCACCGCCGCCAGCGGGTTTTTGCGGGCCACCGAGGAATGCAGATCAAAGCTGAGCAGAAAGAAAGGCTGATCGGGGCGGAGACCAAGGCGGGCAAGACCAAACCGGGTAGGCGCGGGCAGGTCAAACCCTTTGCCAATCCATGTGACCGGAATGTTATAGGCGCGCTGATAAATGTGTTGCACAAAGCGGCTGGGCACCCAGACCTCATCAAGCACTTTTCCGGCCAGCGCGTGGGCTTCTGGCACATCCTCCAGCTCCCACAGCAAAAAGCCTATGTGGAAGATGTCTGGCGTATGCGTGCGCAGCATCTGCGCCGGAATAGCATCGGCATTTACATGATGCAGGCAAAAGCGGCGCGTGGGGGTAAGGCCCGTAAGCGCGGTTTTTGACATGCGCTGGTTTTGCCCGAGGCCGGTATCGGTGCTGCTATCTCCGGTGGTGAGAATGGCTGGCGGGGTGGTTGGCACTTCCAGCCTCGCCAGCCCTGCAAGCGCGGGATAGCTGGCAAAGGCCAGCGCGGCAAACCATGTTTTCAACTCCGTTGCTTGCCATGGCTTTTGCAAGGCATGGATGCTGGAAAGCGGGGCATGGGCCAGCACGGCCAGCAAGAGTTCCAGCCGCGTAAGGCCAGACGGAAGCGCGGTGTTAAGCCACTCTGCTAGCGCCGGATCAACCCCCGCCTCGGCCCCGAAAAATCGCGCATTGGCAATAATGCGGCGCAGGGCATCCGCAATGCTTTCAGGGGTTAGGGTGGCGCTAATGTGTTCGGGCGCACCGCGATGCATGGCATGGGTATAGATTTTTGGGGCCTGATTGAGAAACCAATCCCGATACGCCGCTGCGCTTTCTGGCGTGTCGAGCGGGAAGCGCTCAAACAGCCGACGGGCTTGGTGGATATGCATCATAAAGCCCGACATTTTAATGCCATGCACAGGTGGCGCGGAGGTATCCTCAAAGGGGGTGGCCGTGATGTATCCTGCGGGCTTGTCCAGCACTGGCAGGTGATCTTCACCGAAATGCTCAACAACCTCGGCAAGGGTTTTAATCTCGCTATAAAGCGGGTCCGTTTCCGGCAGGCGATTCATAGCTGCCCGCAGCCACACGGGCGTAAGCCGCACCACGCCTTTAGCCCCGTGCTTAATCGCCAGCTTCAGGCTCGCCAGCTCAGCCTCTTCGGGCGGCGCGGGGCAAGGCTGCACACCGAGAATCGGAGCCACAACCTTTTCGGGCGGGTTAACTTGCCGCGTAAGCCGCACCGCGCGCGGGCGCAATAGCTTGGCGATGCAGGCCAGCGCTACCATTGCCAGATGGTCCGGCTTTTTTAGCAAGCGCGGGCGAAACACCACCACGCTTCGCCGCGCCCGCCATAAAAGCCGCCACACCAGCCCAAGCCGCCGCTGGCGTTCCAGCCATCTGTGCCACCAGATATCTTGCGATATCTGCGCAAAATCTAGCCCCTCGGGGTAAAGCAGCACAGTGTGCAAGCCTGCCAGCAGCCGATCCCGATCTTTTTTATAGGTCGCCTTCGGGGCAAAGCGAAGCTCATCAAGGCTATACGCAGGACCAATGGTGCTGCTTGGGCGCACATCCAGCCCGGCCGCATCGAGGTGATAAATTACCTGTCCGGCATGGCGCGCAGCCACATTGCCCTTAGGGGGCAGCGGCGCAATCACACGAATGATCGTTGGCTTCATGGGTTTCCTGGCCGTTCACAGCCCGCTCGCGGCGGTTTGAACAAACTTTATGCGATCTTCCCTTTAAAAACCACCTTAAAGGCTCTATATGTATCAACGGCGGGTGCTGGTCGTTACGTGCAAAGGACCCATCCTAGTGGCCTTAATTCAACGAAAGGGAGCCGGCTCTGTGACTGGCCGTGGCCTATCACACCTCGCACCCACCTGGTACTCCAGGCTCTCGAGGATCAGACCCCTTCACGAATGCTCTGGGCCCGCCACCAGATTTCAAGGACCGATATGAACATTGCCGTTGAAAAGCAGGCCGCCCGCAAGGTGGCAATGGCCCAGCGCAAGGTCGCGCATAATGCGGCAATAGGCGCAGGGAAGGCCACCGCGCAGCATTTGCTGGCGTGGCTGGAAACCCAGCCAAAGCTCACGACTATTTCTGGCTATATGCCAATTCATACCGAGCTGGATATTTTACCCGCCATGCATGCCCTGCATGAAAGAGGCTATGCCCTGTGCGTGCCAGTGATCATGGGCAAAGCTATGCCGCTAAAATTCAGCGCGTGGACGCCGGACACAAAAATGGTGAAAGGCCCGTTTGGGGCTATGGTGCCGGAAAACGCCAACTGGCGGTGCCCTGAGCTGCTGCTCTGCCCAATGCTGGCATTTGATACCGTCGGCCAGCGTATGGGCTATGGCGGCGGGTTTTATGACCGCACAATTGCGCAGCTAGCGCCAGTGCGGGCGCTCGGCTTTGCCTATGCCGCGCAGCAGGTTAAAAGCTTACCTTCCGAGCCGACAGATATGCCGCTGGAAGGGGTAATTACCGAAACCGGACTCCTCAGTCCTTAACAGCCCGCGCCCGCATTGCAGCGGCCATTAGCTCCTCAGCAATTTCTTCGGCTTCCTCTGGCTCAAAATCCAGCGGAATTTCAAGTTTATCCGTTTCAATAAACAAACGCACCATGCCTTGGTCCGTCGGCCCGATCTGTAAATTAGCCGCAATTTCACTCTGTTTATTAATGCCCATCACGCACCCTTTCCGTTTTGCCAAGGCCTAGCGCCGAATTAGCCCCTTGGCAAGCATCTTTGGGCTTGCATTCCTCCGTGCACAGCTGTAATTCCCGCACCAGTGCCGGCGTAGCTCAGATGGTTAGAGCGCTTGATTGTGGATCAAGAGGCCCCCCGTTCGAACCGGGGCGCTGGTACCATTTTTCGGAATACTTAATGTATTTGTTTGAATGGGTTACGGGGTAAACGGCTACCTCCGATGGGCGTTGTTACCCAAAAACAAGTGCTCGGTGTCACCATGTTGTCACCAACTTTTTGGTGCGAATATGCTGGGAATCGGGGAGGGTGTGCTTTTATGGGTGGCTTGAGCAGCTGCCGGATTCCCCAATAAAAAGAAGATAGGAAACCAGCCATATCTAGTTTTCTTTCAGAAAACTGGGTAATAATATACCGTATCTGACGGATGGTCGTGGCGCAAAAGTTGGAATAGCTACGTCTGTCCCTTCAAAGAATTCTGGCGCACCCAATTTTTTTCTATAGTGCTTTTCCTTCTTTTCGAAGCGGCGCAAAGCTAATCCGACAGACTCAAAAATTACTTTTTGATCTAAGAATTTTTGAGTTGTTTCGTGGGAATACCCGTCCAAGATCGACAACAGCGCTAGAACTCCGTAACCCAGAAATTCACTTTTTACAAAGGAAGGTTTTTCAATAATAATGCGATTAAGGAAGATATTTGCGACAACAGCTTCATCATTTTGGCCCATTTCCAAAACCAGATGTGAAAACCAGTGATTTGGGTCAGGAGCCAAGGCCACTGCGATCGCCAGCGGAGCTGGATATTCGGTGAAATACCGCTGTTTCAAATCGGATAATGGTGACCTAACCAAATATTCTGCGCACAAATATTCCTGAAGAGATAAATACGAAAGTTGAAAACTCCCGGCACCTATGTCAACAACTATGCCGGTATGGCTTTCTAGTTCTCTTGCGACAGTTTTAGCTTCGTTTATGGGCAGCTCAAATCTACGATGAATTCTTTTATACGCTTTTATAAGGTCTTCTTCACGAAAGGTTTTTTTCTTGCTAAAATAAGTCAACTCGTGCGCGAGTGCTGCCAAAAAATCGTATTTATCATCTCTTTCAAAATTCGCATAATCTGACTTCCTGATTATTGCCCTTTGCTCATCCCATTCAGCCAATAAAAGCAGTGTAAGGTTTCGATACAGCTTAGAGGGTTGCTTTGGCAAATAGTCCTTTTTCCTGTAGAAGACGAGCGTTTGAATCAATAATAGCGGACGGTCACAGATCTCAGTTAATTTTAACTTTTCCAGCTCCTTAAAGAAATTATCTGGGTCGTCTAGCCAGTATTCAGCTACAGCCGACACTTGCGCCTCATCGAGAGGACTTATTTCATAAGTGCTAAAATTAAAAAAATCGCGCACATGGGACCCAGAACGGCAGGTTATAATGACCCTTGCTTTTTGCAACTTTCGGGCAAGCTGTTGAAGCTCTCTTTCAAATGAAACCCTTTCGCCGTGATCAAGTTCATCTAAACCGTCCAGAAAAATAATAGCGTTCATCTCATCCAAAAGTATTGGAAGTATGTCTGCAAGCGAACTGGTGTCGTTTACCTCTTTCTTCTTCATTTTGTGCGGATCAGAATTTTTGCCTTTGTATTTCGAAAAATAAGATAAGATTCCTAGCTTGTCAGCGATCATTAAATGAAGTGATTGAAAGTTTTCGTCCCTCAAAGTGACAACTATTGGAATTGGTCGTTTCGCGATTAGATATTTAAGCTTGTACCTCAATATTTCTGCAACTAGCCTTTTTAAGGTTGTCGTTTTACCTGCTCCTGGGTCACCCAAGATAACAAGATTGCTAGAATGTTGAGTTATGTCGACCTCAGACACAATTTCTGGGATCTCACCAGAACAAATACCAATAAATTTGCCGGACTACCAAAATTCAAAGGGATTGTATGGCTTTCTGTACGCACAGGATGCTGTAATCCAAAAAATTGTATGTTTTGCGCCCAAACTTTAGTTTCTCGCAATAATGACTGTAACTTTTCGCCCAAATCCCTTTCCAAAGAAATAGGTTTGTCAGTGTTTGTCGAAAAAACCCGCTTCAAAACTGAGACAGCTTCTTTAAACACAGTTTCTTCAATTGACATTGCCGAACCAACTCCTAAAAAATTGCTAGTTTAGTTATCTTTATGGTTGAACCTTACCATCGACCCCAGCGAACTCAACGAAAAATGTCATTGACACCGTCGTCGGCCATTATGATTTGACTGCAAGGCAATCAACCAACCCACCAAGCTCCTTGCCCGTCCAAGACTGATCTCCACGTTGCACCGACCATCCAATCTCCTTCGGCATTTTAAACATTAAGGCCGCTGTTAATTGATTTTCGTTTGAATCGCCCATTGTTACCTCCTCAGATTTTGAAAAATTATCTGAAATAACAGTTTGGAAAAAGCCGCACAAACCCCTTTTTTAAGAGCGGATCACAAGACAGGGTTGGCTTAGCAGCTTGCTATCCGTTTCCACCCACCCGGTGCGCATCATGCAAGCGCCGATCAGCGATGTAAACGGCGGAGCAATACTAGGCCACAGTAGCGGCGGCATAATGCGGTCGCGGGCGGCGTGAAAACCGGCCACTTTGGCCCTTTCATTTATGGGAGGGTTTGGGGATTTATACTGTGGAAGTTTATTTACGTGTGCGCGGCGCCCATTTTCATGATGGGCAGAGCGGAAGATCGATTGCGAGAGACTTCGGGATCAGCCGAGATAGTGTTGCGAAGATGTTGGCCTATTCGGGGCCTCCCGGTTATCGTCGCACGGCGTCGATTAAGCGGCCTAAGCTGGATGCATTTACGGATCAGATTAATATCTGACTGGCGGAAGACAAAGGGCGTCCGCGTAAACAGCGCCATACGGCCAAGCGGATATTTGACCGGTTGATGGCCGAGTGTGAGTTTACGGGCGGTTACACCATCGTGAAGGATTATGTTCGGACCAAAAAGCGTGGTGGCAAGGAGATGTTTGTGCCGCTCAGCCATCCGGCGGGTCATGCGCAGGCAGGCTTTGGCAAGGCTCTGGTTGTGATCGGAGGCAGAGAGCAGAAGGCATACTTCTTTGCCTATGACCTGCCACACAGTGATGCCTGTTATGTACGAGCCTACCAGAGAGCCAATACAGAAGCATGGCTGGATGGGCATGTGCATGCCTTTGCGTTCTTCGGAGCGGTTCCGCAAACAATTCTCTACGATAATGATCGATGCCTTGTTGCTAAAATCATGCCGGATGGCACCCGTAAACGCACCCAGCGGTTCAGCGCGATGATGTCTCACTATGTGATAGATGACCGATATGGCCGTCCAGGCAAGGGGAATGACAAAGGTAAAGTCGAGGGGTTGGTAGGCTATGCGCGGCGTAACTTCATGGTGCCGACACCGCGCTTTGCGGACTGGGATGCGTTCAACGACTATTTGGAAGAGCAATGCCTGAAGCGGCAGGGTGATATCCTGCGGGGGCACAAGATCAGTATTGGCGAACGGCTGGAAGCTGATTTGGCAGCGATGCAGGTATTGTCAGCGGCACCGTTTGAGGCCTGTGACCCATTGCCCGGCAGGCGATTGCGTAGCCATCACCGAGAGGGGGCAAAGTGGACAGGCCACCTCGACTCCAATGGTGCGGTACCGCGGCAATGATTATTCCGTGCCGGTTGCCTTTGGACACCGCGATGTCTGGATTAAAGGCTTCGTTGGCCGTGTCACTATTGGCTGCGCGGCGGAAGTCATCGCCGATCACCCGCGTTCTTACGAGACGGATGATATGGTGTTTAACCCGCTGCATTACCTGCCATTGATTGAACGCAAAATCATGGCGTTTGATCAGGCCGCACCCTTGCAGGATTGGACCGATACCTTTGGCACTGAACGCCTCACCGGCGCGCTGCTGGACCGGTTGACCCACCACGTCAATATTCTAGAGATGAACGGCGAAAGCTATCGCCTCAACCAGAGCCGCGCCAAACGCCTGACGCCTTAAATCGGCCTCACGCCACCCCGGAAAAGGCTGCGGTCGTCTCTAGAAACAAATTACCCCGTCGCCAAGTGGCCTTCTTTTACGCCGCCGAATGGCCGGTTTTTACTCCGCCGTTGACACTTGGAATGCTAACCGAAACATTTCGGCCAAAGAGCCGAAAAAATACCTCTCAGAACGGATCGAAGGAACCGGCGTCAATGAGGACAGTCTTCGCGCACGGTTGGGAACTCACTTAATTCCGTATGACGAATTTGTAGCGGGTGATTATGGTGAATTTTGCAAAGCAAGATCAAAGCTTATGTACGCTAAGATGCTGGCGGTTTGTGAAACAATATCAACACCTAATCCAGACTGATATCTTTCGATTTCGAAAAAGCCGTTCCCAATCGATCATCTGGATTCATCCAGTGTTGATACGGGCCGAAAGCTGCGTTTGTCACCAATTTGTCACCGTCACCAAACTCGTCCAAAATTCGCAAAACTCCACCAAATCCGACCTTTCGCTCTCCTAAAACCCAATCCTATCAACCGCCATTTCCCTTCAATTAGCTTCATTTTCGCCCACTTTCCTTTACTGGCCGGACAAACATAATTCTCCCTTGTGGATCAAGAGGCCCCCTGTTCAATTCAGGGCGCTGGTACCATTATAATCAGCCGTGTTGCATGGATTGTGCAATGGCCGAACCGCGCCCTTACCCCTAAATTAGATGAAGCGACGGGCTCGAACGTGGCACGGCCAAGCTCGTTCATTTTATTGAGAATGTTTATGCCGAGCCTG
>NVUX02000117.1 GCA_002402045.2 Paracoccaceae bacterium
ACCACCCAAGTTTGCACCCCGTGCAGGGAATGAGGATTTTTGCGGGTTTCTTCACTGGTGCGCTCGGAGTGCGTGACACCATGGCCAGCAATCATCCAATTGACTTCACCTGGATAAATCATCTGGGATGCACCGGTGGAATCACGGTGCATGAATTCTCCCTTATAAAGATAAGTCACAGTGGCTATGCCGATATGTGGATGAGGGCGCACATCCACGCCGCCATCGCCGCTGAGAAATTCTGCAGGGCCCACATGATCGAAAAAGATGAACGGGCCAACCATCTGGCGTTTGGGTGCAGGAAGAGCACGACGCACCGCGAAACCACCAAGATCCCGCGCTCGCGGGATGATCAAGGTATCGATAGCATCAATTGAGGCTCCCACAGGGTTTTGTAGATATCAAATTTCCAGTCTTGGAAATGATGGGCGAAATTGCTGATTTCAACTTGGCGGAACCAGCCGATATTGTCGCGTTTTTCGGGGTCATCATAAGTAACTTCGGCGATCCAGTTAATGACCGCCAGACCTGTTTCGGGGTCGGGGGGCGAGATCGGATAGATCACCATGCGATGCTTATGGGTGCCCAACCCGACAAAAGACGCGCCGGTGCGGATTGGTTTGGCGCGCGTTGTTCCACGCCACATCACCGCCCCGCCCCAATGGATAGGAGGCTGGTCAGGGTGCATCTGCGCACGCACATTTGAATGGATTCCGTCAGCGCCGATCAGCAACGTACCGGATTCGCGTTTTGTCGACCCGTCCGATTGCTTGATAAGGGCCGTAACGGTTCCGTCAGCGTTGTTTTCGTACCCCGTCACCCGCTGCCCAAGCTGCAACGCATCAGTTCCGGCGCGTTGGCAGAAAATGCGGGCGAGCAGCAGCTGGAACTCGCCCCTGTGCAGGGCGTATTGCGGCCAGTTATATCCTGCCAGTATGCCACGCGGCTCGCTATAGATTTCATGACCATTTTGACCAACCAGCGCCCATTCTTTGGCGGGGACGCCGACTTTGTCCAGTGCTTCTGCGCTGATGTTCATGTCGAAAAGTTCCCGGATGGCGTTTGGCTGGATATTGATGCCAACCCCCAGTGGGCGCAGCTCTGATGCGGCTTCGAACACCACACAGGGAACGCCGATCTGATGCAAAGTCAACGCCAGTGAGAGGCCGCCGATGCCGCCTCCGGCAATCATTATGCGTGTGTTGGTCATCGATGTTCCCCCGAAATTTGAGCGCCTGTTTACGCCATCAATCGGGAAATGCAACGCTTAACAATTTGCTTTGGATTTTACGATATTGCCTTTCGAGCGGAAAAGTGCCGGTTTTAGCTCGAAAAAAGTCGGTTTTGGACGAATATTGTCAAAAATAACCAATTCCAGTAATACAAATTTAAAAGAAACCTTTTCCAAGGAAACTATTTACGCTAATATACTAGTTAGCGATAGGGAGTAGCCCTGTTGTGTATTTGGGAGGATATTATGAAACATACAACAGCCGCATCAGCGGTGTTGCTCAGCGTTCTGGCCGCCGGCCCGACCTTGGCGCAAAGTAACGACTATTCCGCAATTCTTGAACGGATCAACCTGCCGGACGGATTCACGATTTCGATTTTTGCCGAGATGCCAAAGGCACGCGGTATCGAGGTTGTGCGGCCAAACGGCACTGTATTCGTCGGCTCGCGCCACGGGTCGGTATATTCAATGCTTGACGTTAACCGCGACGGTGTTGCCGACGAGGTGCGCGAACGGGGCAGCGATCTGAACGTGCCTAACAGTCTGGCCTCACAAGACTCACTGCTTTATGTGGCCTTGCAGGACAAGATCGTGCAATGGCCGATCCCTGCCGAGGTTGATACCGACCTGCCATTGGCCCCGCTGTTGCCCATTCTTGAGGGCATCGATTCAGGGTATCTGCATGGCTGGCATACCATTGCGTTCGGGCCTGATCGCAAACTTTATGTGTCGCTTGGTGCGCCTTGCAACCTGTGTGACACCAACGACGTTAATGGCAGGATCATCCGGATGAATGCAGACGGGTCGGACGCTGAACTGGTGGCTGACGGGGTGCGCAACTCGGTCGGGTTCGATTGGCATCCTGTGACTGGCGATCTGTGGTTCACCGATAACGGTGCTGACGGCATGGGCGACGACATTCCGCCGGACGAGCTGAACCGTGTTAGTTTTCTTGGTGAGCATTTCGGATTTCCGTATGTAGGCGGCAACGGCATTGTGCATCCGGGCTATGAAGATGCGGAAACCCCCGCCGCTATGACTGGCCCCGAGGTGGAAATGCAGCCGCATTCTGCCAATCTCGGCATTCATTTCTATGAAGGCTCCATGTTCCCGAGCAAGTATCGTAATGATGCATTTATTGCGCAACACGGGTCATGGGACCGGACTGAACCGGTTGGCTATCGCATCATGCGGGTCATATTTGATTCCGAAGGCAACCCGACCGGCAAAGAAGTATTTGCAGACGGGTGGTTGGATGACAACGGGTACTCATACGGGCGTCCGGTTGATATCGAGGAGCTGCCAGATGGGTCATTGTTGATCTCTGATGATTTTGCTGGGGTGATTTACCGGATCAGCTATGACGGCTAAGCTTGTTAAGCTGGGGGGCGGGCTTTTGCTTGCCCTTCTTGCGCAAAACGTCATGGCGCAGGATATTTCGCTCGGGCGTATGAAAGCGCAGCGATGTTCTGGATGTCATGGGCCGTTGGGCCTTGCGGTTGCACCAAACGCGCCAAATTTGGCGGGCGAAGCAAGTCTTTACATCGAAATGCAACTGCGTGCTTTTCGGAGCGGAGACCGGCTGCATGACCAGATGACAATCGTTGCATCGCGTTTGAGCGATGAGGATATTGCCGATCTGGCCGCATGGTTTCAAGCCATTCAGGTGGTAGCGACAGCACCGGACTTAAACTGAAACCCCTCTGCCTTCGGAGATTTCGAGGGCAGGGGTTTTAGCGTTTCCCACACATCGGTCAGACATCGGGTCGTTCTCGATTTTTTTGAAAAGGGTATGGTCAAAGCGCCGGATCCGGGTAACCAAGTGCCGCCGCCAACTGAATGGCGGCGGCGTTTTTATCAGGCGTTCATGGCCGCCAGAACTTTGGCCGCGGTGATCGGCAGTGACCGCACCCGCGCACCACAGGCCGCAAAGATCGCGTTGGCAATCGCCGGGGCCACAACGGTTGTGGCTGGCTCACCCATGCCGGTTGGATAATTGTCGGTGCTGACCACCTCGATATCCAGTTCCGGCAGGTCGGACATCCGCGCCGGTGTATAGACGTCAAAGTTGTTGGCGACATGGTTGCCGTTCTCGAACTTTGGGTCTTCCTTGATCGCCAGCGACAGGCCCCACATCGCCGACCCCATTGCTTGGGCTTTTACGCCGTCAGGGTTGATGATCGTCCCCGGTTCGGTGGTGATGGTCAGCTTGTTGACCTTGAATTCACCGGTGGCCTTATCAACCGTGACGTTGGCGGCGCAGGCCGTCCACGCCGCGTTGATCCGCTCCTGACTGGGCACCGAGGCCAGGCCAATCGCGGTGTTTTCCGGCTGTTCACTACCATAACCCGAACGCTCAATGACCGAATTCAGGCTGTCAGCAAGGCGCAAAGCCCCACCAGCACTTGGGCCTTCACCAGCATTTTTGCCAGCGCCGTCAAGCATGCGACGCCGCAGATCTGCCGGGTCTTCGTCAAGCACCGCTGCGATTTCGTCGATAAAGCTTTCAATGGCAAAGCACTGACACCCCGCCGAAACCGAGCGCAAAACCCCCGGAGGCGTTGCCGCCTGTGCCACCGCATTATTGAACTGCAAGATGCGCTGGTTGGGTATTGTGTACCAATGCTCAGCCCCGCTGATGGTCGGAACATCAATCAGGTTTTCAGGGTCGCCGCTCAGGTCTGGGGTCAAATTCGCCGGTGCGGCGCGCATGAAATACCACGCCGAGGCTGACAGGTGATCCCATGCGTCGATACTGCCGTCTTTGATGCCAGCCATCAGCTTGATGTTGACCGCAGGGCGCGAGAAATCGGTGTGCAGATCAGCTTCCCGTGAATACAGAAATTTGACCGGCGTCCCCAATTCTTGCGCCAAAAGCACCGCCATGAACACCTCGTCAGGGTCAGCACGACGGCCAAACCCCCCGCCCAGCAGATACTGGTGGATGACGATTTTGTCCTCAGTGATGCCCAAAGCCCCCAGCATCCCCACAAGTGCCGTCTGAAACTGGCAACCGGTATGGATGTGATGCACGCCGTCGATGATCTCAACCGTGGCGTTCAGAGGTTCAAGCTGCATGTGCAGGTTGGGGCCAGTGGTGAATTCAGCTTCGATAACCTGATCAGCGGCGGCCATCGCTGTGTCAACGTCACCGTCATTCACAAACAGGCTGCCAGCGCTGCGATCGGCCAGCAGGCGGTCGCCCTCGGCGTGGATATCTGCAAGCGATACATTCGCGTTGGGCCCAAGATCGTAGTCGATCACCAGCTTTTGCGCGGCTTGATTGGCGGTCCAATAGGAATCAGCCACCACTACAACCAGACCGGTTTGCAAACCAAACGGATCACTGAAAATCAGGTGTTTGATATAGCCGGGCATATCTTTGGCGGCACTATCATCAACCGATTTCACCGTGGCACCGGCGCGAACCGGCGCGGTGACCGGCATGGCATAAACCATGCCGTCAACCATGGCGTCGATGGCGTATTTGGCCTCGCCCCGGGTTTTCGCCGGAATGTCCAATGCCTGAACCGAGGTGCCAACGATGGTGCGTTGGTCCGGCGATTTCAGCGTAATCGCCCCCATTTCGTCCTCGTCCAGGGCGCGGGGTTCGATGCCCATAGCGGCAAGTTCACCGTAAGTGATCGACTGGCCATTGCCGGTAATCAAGCCTTTGCTGACGGAATAATCGGCGGTAGAGCCACCAAGTTTTTCGGCAGCGGCCTCGATCAGGGCGATCCGGCCGGCGGCGCCAGCGCGCGACATCAAATCAAACGTCCAGTTGACCGAATACGATCCGGCCGTGAAATGGAAGCCATATCGTGGGTCGTACCCAACGTATTCGACGCTGACATCTTCCCACGCGACTTCCAGTTCTTCGGCCAGAATCTGCGCGAGAGCGGTGCCGATATGCTGGCCCATCTCGGCTTTGGTCACATAGACTTTAACCTTGCCGTCGCTGTCCAGATCAAAATACATGTTGGGGGAAATCACTCCGTCGGTCGCGGCATTTGCCAGCTCTGGCACAAAACCAAAGCCCATCGACAGCACTACGGTGCTAGCGCTGGAGCGCACAAGAAAGGCGCGACGTGTCAGGCCATTGGGTTTTTTCGAGTTTTGAATATTCATCTGTTTGTCCCTTACCCTGCTGCTTTTTCGATGGCCCGCACAATGCGGTCATAGGTCATGCAACGACACAGATTGCCGCTCATGTGCTCAACGATTTCGGCGCGGGTTGGCGAAGGGTTGATCTCCAACAACTCTGCCGCCTGCATGATTTGCCTAGATTGGCAGTACCCGCATTGCGGCACCTGTTCCTCAATCCATGCCAGTTGGAGCGGATGCTCATTGGTGGGGTGCAGACCTTCGATCGTGGTGATCTTTGCCCCGTCTTCCAGAGCATCGATGCTGGTCTGGCACGACCGCACAGCAACGCCGTTCACATGCACGGTGCAAGCGCCACACAGGCCTTCTCCACAGCCGAACTTGGTGCCGGTCATGGCCAGATTTTCGCGGATAACCCACAGTAGGGGCGTGCCGTCAGCGACATCTACCTGCCTGGATTCTCCGTTTACATTTAGAGTTTTCATTGTTGTCCTCCCTGAACAATTGGCGCCAGCGCGATAACGCAGCAAGGTTCGCGGTATCAGTGGGCATTTTTCTTGATTTTGACGCCTTGGAAATAGTATACATAGAAACTATCTATCGAGCTAAGAAATTATTAGAATTTTTGGAAAGAGTTTACCAACAAGAGAATTCCCGCCGATATCAACGGTTTTACGAAAACAGGTTTGATTATTCCGGGGGGGTGACCTAGTTCTTAGATAATTTCAGCACCGTCCGATTATGACCGCGCATTTTGTCAGTTTTTGATTTTCCAGATTTTTACATTTTATAGGAGATACCCTATGGCGGATTTTGATCCCCTGAAGGCATTAATAAAATCCAATACGCAAATGAAAATAGCGTTGGCGTTGTTCGAAAGCTCGGGCATGGGCGGCAAAACCGAAGCGCTTGTGCGAGATGCGTTGCGCGCGGCCAACAAGAAAGTGAATGCCAGCTATCCTATCGCGCAAGCCCATATGAAGCGTTCAATTGACCGGAAGGGTAATATTACCCATGGGTCGAATTCCAAAATTGCCAAAGCGATTATGGCGTCAAAGGAATTGAAAGCCCTTTTCAAAAGACAAAAAGGCAGCGTTTGTATGGCGCGCACCAAGATTCTGTTTTCCAATAACAGGGATTTAGCGCGGACGCTTTACGAAGCGACGCTGATGGGTGATCTGAATGTGGACGGAAAAGACTATGTTTTTAACGGTATGATTACCGATGTGTATGATTTCAGGTTTGATTTGATCCCGAAAAAGAACACCGTAAAGGGCTGGTTGCTTCGGTATGCAGGCAATGCCGCGTATTTGGCTCAGGAAATGAAGTTGATGAAGAAGTATAAGATTACCGTGATGCTGGATGGGAAAGTTAAGAAATAGCGCTTGAACTTTGCCTAAAAAACCACTCCGAAAAAGTCAACTGCCCAAAGATTATACAGCATTGCTGCATTGCACAAAATATCCTCAAATTGCGTTGACCCTATCGCAGAGGATTCGGTAGCACTGCGTTAAGCGTAGGCAATGTTCCTACAGAAATCAGTCCGGTATCGGACTTTATCGAGCAAAGCCGCTCGTTCAGCCAACCGCATCGGTCCTCCCCGATGCGGCGCTGATTGGGCGGCTTTTTGCATTCAAAAAAGGGTTGAAAATGCGAAAAATTCTGTCGTTTGTTTTGGTTACGTTTGCCAGCACTGGTCAGGCTGAAATGCTGGACGTTGAGGTCAACGAGCTGACGTTCGGGTTTATTAAGCTTACGGATATGGCGCCTTTGGCGGTCGCTTATGAGCTGGGATATTTTGAGGATGAGGGCCTGTATGTTACTTTAGAACCGCAAGCTAACTGGAAGGTTTTGCTGGACCGCGTGATCGACGGACAACTTCAGGGCGCACATATGTTGGCGGGGCAACCGCTGGCCGCAACCATCGGGTATGGCACGCAAGCGCATTTGGTAACTCCGTTTTCGATGGATTTGAATGGCAACGGCATTACGGTTTCTAATCAGGTTTGGGCAGAAATGCGCGAACATATTCCAAGTGACGAAAACGGTTTGCCGGTG
>NVUX02000118.1 GCA_002402045.2 Paracoccaceae bacterium
ATACCCCCGATCAACCACCTGCACGACCGCATCGCGCTTAAACTCATCTGTAAATCTGTTTCTGGACATAACGTCCTCCTTGCTTCCAAAATTACCAAACAAGGTGTCTACAAATCTAGGAGCTATTCACAAAACATCAACGTGAAAAGAACGGCGAGCAAACCAAGAACCGGATGCGGGGGCGCATGCAGAATGGCTATTGGGTGTTGGGTGCACCGATTGGCTATAAGTCTGAAACCCAATCCGACCATGGCAAAATCCTCGTGCGCGATGAACCTGTGGCGTCAATCCTTGCCGATGCCATGACCCGATACGCAACGGGTCGTCTTGCCTCGCAAATGGAAGTGAAACGCTTTCTGGATGCCAATCCAATATTCGCCAAATCCCGCACGACCAAGCTGCACCAATCGCGCATCGCTGACCTGTTCTCTCGCCCGATTTACGCTGGTTATCTCAAGCATGAGAACTGGGGGCTGAACCTTATCCCAGCCAAGCATGAACCACTGATTAGTTACGAGACGTGTCTAGCGATCCAGAAACGCGGGCGGGGTCACCGCCTACGCGCCGACCAGCAAGGACCTGAATGAGGACTTCCCACTGCGGGGCTTCGTCACCTGTGGCCACTGTGACAAGCCTATGACCGCTTGCTGGTCTAAAGGGCGCAGTGCCAAATATCCGTATTACCTGTGCGACACCAAAAGCTGCGTCCATTACCGCAAGTCCATCCGCAGAGAAAAAATCGAAGGCGATTTTGAAATCCTGCTGGGCGAGCTTGTGCCATCTGCCAACCTATTTGCCATGGCGTTTAATATGTTCCGCGATATCTGGAATGCACGGTTAGAATCATCGGAAGATGAAAAACGATCCATGCAACGGCAACTCACGCAGATGGACCGCAAGTCGACCCTGCTTCTGGACAAGCTGATTGACACGAATAGTGCCACTGTTGATCACCACCTATGAAAATGGCTACGTGAGATGGAAGAACAGAAAACATTCCTAACCGAAAAAATCAGCAAATGTGGCCAACCTTTGGCACCCTTCGAGCAAATTTATCGAACCGCTTTTGATTTCCTCGCAAACCCCAGTAAACTATGGGCTTCCGAGCGGTATGAGGACAAGCGCGCAGTGCTAAAACTGGTGTTTGCCCAACGTCTGCCCTACACCCGAAATGAGGGTTATCGAACCGCTAAAACCTCGTTACCTTTCAGGGCTTTAGAGGGTCTTCACTTGGGGAAATTAGAGATGGTGCGCTTGGATGGAGTTGAGGCGAACTCTATTGATGCAAAAAGCACTCCTGATATCGAGGAGGTATTCCAAGAGCTTGAACGCTGGAATGATGTTCTTAAGGATCAGAAGACAAACATTCTGCGGGGGCCACAACCATGAGCCGCTTAGCACCTTTCTCTCTTCGATTGTCTGATGATGAGCGTCAAAAACTAGAATCTCAAGCTGGGGCGATGCCACTATCGTCCTATATTAAGTCTGTCGTTTTTGCTGATGATGCCCCTAAATATCGTAAGCAACGTAAACCGCCAGTAGCAGAGCAACAGCTTTTGGCAGAAATCTTGGCGCGGCTTGGGCAAACCCGACAGGCAAATAATCTCAATCAGATCGCAAAACATCTAAACCAAGGTACATTGGTCATTGATGATGAGCTTGAGGCTGACCTAAACGCGGCCATTGCAGAAATTGCATGGATGCGGGTGACTTTGATGCAGGCCTTGGGGATAAAACCATGATCCTCAAAGGCTCTCAACGCGCTGGTGCTGCAAATTTATCTGATCATCTTATGAATGAGCGTGACAACGATCATATCACCCTGTTAGAGTTGCGGGGATTTATTTCTGACAACTTAGGCGGCGCATTATCCGAAGCCTATGCAATTTCAAAAGCTACACGGTGTAAACAGTTCATGTTTTCGCTTAGCCTTAATCCGCCCAAAGATCACGTTGCAAGTGAGCAAGATTTTCTGGATGCCGCAGATCGCGCCGAAAAGGCGCTTGGGCTGGATGCTCAACCTCGCGCAATCATCATCCATGAAAAGGAAGGCCGCAGGCATGCGCATGTGGTTTGGTCGCGCATTGATGGCGAAAACCTCAAAGCGATTAATCTGCCGCATTTTAAGCGTAAGCTGAATGCGTTGTCGCGTGATCTGTATTTAGATCACGGCTGGGAACTCCCAAAAGGACTGCAAGCCGGTGGTGGTAAAAGTCCTCTCAATTTCACACTGGCTGAATGGCAACAGGCCAAACGGAAAGGGCTTGATCCGCGTGAGATCAAACAGGTTTTTCAAGACGCATGGAAGCGCTCTGACAATCTAAAAGCTTTTGGCAATGCACTGGCTGAACGCGGGTATTTTATCGCCAAAGGTGATCGGCGTGGTTTTGTGGCGTTGGATGTTCAGGGTAAGGTTTATTCGATCCCAAAATGGACAGGCATTCGCGCCAAGGAAGCGAATGACAAATTTGGTTCACCTCAAAACCTGCCATCCGTTTCGCATGTCCAAGGCGACTTACGGGGCTTGGTCACTGATAAGCTCAAAGACTTCATTGCCGATATTAAATCCAAACATACGCGGGATACTGAGCCTTTAAACCATGAAAAAATAGAAATGGTTGCCCTACATCGGGCGGAACGTCTGCGCCTGAATAATGGTCAATTGGAACGCCAGATCAAGGAAACCAAAACCCGCTCTGATCGCCTGAACAAAGGCGTTCGTGGGTTATTTGATTGGGTAAGCGGCAAAGCCAAATCCACCAAGAAACGCAATGAGAGTGAGGCCTATCAATGTTTTTCACGTGATCGGGATCAACGTGATGATCTGGTCAAAGATCAAATGACGGATCGGCAGTCGTTGCAAAAGCGCTTTGACGCCATCCGCAAAACTCAAATTCAAGACCGCAGGCTTCTTGCCCGCGATGTCAGCCAATTTCTGCGCGCTAGTGAGCGCAGATCAAAAACGGATGCCATTCGGCCCCGTGAGCGTAAACGAGGTCGCGGTCCAGATTTGACACCATAATTATTACCCGAATTTACCTCCCCAATACCCGAGAAAGGACTCCAAAGCTTCAATAGTCATTGTCGTGTCTGAAACTTAAAAAGGAGACACGCCATGACTTGGCAAAACAAATCTACATTCACCCTAGCGGTGGCTTTGGCCCTCGTTGCAACTGAAACCTATGCCCAAAGTATATGGGGCAATGACCCGTATGGACGTTATAATAACGGCTTCGCCCTTGATATGGCTCTTATGCGGATCATGATGATAGTGATATCAATCGGTTTTGGATTTGCCCTTGGTTGGTTTTTGTCACCCCAAGCCCGTGAATGGCGTAAACTGCTATATCTTCTTATCGGCGGCATCGCTTTTATGATTGTGGTTTCCAATAACGGCGCATTGGGATGGTCAACGGCTTGGCTGATTTCCATCCTTGGGTTCTTTGCAGCGCTTGGGTATTGGATTGGTGTTACCATCAAATCTCTTGGTGAAGTGCCTACCACCTTTGGTTCCAGCCGTTGGGCAACGCCTGCTGATCTGACCAAGCATAAACTGCTTGGCACTACGGGTATTCGCCTTGGCAATGCCTACAACGGCAGCCATGATCAGGTGATTTCTTATAAGGGTGACAGTCATTCAATAACGGTAGCCCCAACACGCTCTGGCAAAGGCACGACACAGATCATCCCCAATCTTCTGACCTATGAAGGGTCGGTTCTGGTAATTGATCCCAAGGGTGAAAACGCCTTGATCACAGCCCAAGCCCGTAAAGGCATGGGGCAAGATGTTTGCATCCTTGACCCGTGGGGCATTGCCCAAGTCGAAGGTATAGAAACGGCAAGGTTTAACCCGATGGATTGGCTGCAAGATTGTGGCCTCGATCTGGCCGAAAACTGTATGATCTTGGCTGATGCGATTGTCATTCCTTCAAATGGCAATGAGCCATTTTGGAAAGATGAAGCCAAGGCATATATCGTTGGTGTGATCGGGTATGTGGCAAGTGATCATGATGAGGAAGGGCAACGTCATTTGGCGCGTGTGCGTGATCTGTTTTTGCTGGATGGTGACGATCTACAGGAATTGTTCAATAAAATGATGCAATCCCCGCACCATTTTATCGCCAGTGCAGGCGCTCGTAGTTTGCAAAAAGATGAAAAACTGCTGTCCAATGTGATTGCATCGGTGCAAGCCGAAACGCATTTTTTGGATAGCCCGTGCATCCGTGAAAGCCTCTCGGCCTCTGACTTCAAGTTTGAGGATTTGAAAACCACCAAATTGTCGATCTATCTGGTGTTGCCTGCTGACCGTATGCACACGTTTAATCGGTGGTCGCGGTTGCTGATCCAGATCGCAATCACGGCTAATGCCCGCAACATCGCAGTTAAACCGGAAAAGCCGATTCTGTTCATATTGGATGAACTGCCAGCCCTTGGCAAAATGCCGGTGATCGAACAGGCCTATGGTTTGATGGCGGGCTTTGGCATGCAGCTTTGGGGGTTTGTGCAAGACCTCAGCCAGCTTGAAAGCCTCTATGGCAAAGGCTGGCAGTCCTTCATCGCCAACTCTGGCATGGTGAGCTATTTCGGTTCTACTGATCGAATGACGGCTGAATACTTCTCAGCGTTATGCGGAGAAACCACGGTGTGGAATTTGAGCTCAGCGCTCTCCAAAACCTTTGGCACAAGTTCTGGCAGTGGCGGCATGTCGTCATCGGATTCTACCACGGAAACCGATACTCGGGCGGCGTCACAGCGTAAATTGGCTTATCCTGACGAGCTGATGCGCATGCATAAAGACAAGCAATTGGTGTTCATCGACAACATGTATCCGCTGATTGCCACCAAAACCCCGTGGTTTGATGATGCTGATTTGAAAACCAAAGGCGTCAATCTGCACGATTAACGCCACCTGTCGGGCGAGTTTCCCCGCCCGACAAACCCTTTCCCATTCATCAAAGGAAATACCATGTCACATGAAGCAGAAACCGAGCTTTGGAAGCTCTGGTTTGAATTGGACCAATTGCGCTGCGCCACCCATTACTATTCTGACCTTCCGCCCACGGCTGAAAATTATAAAGATCAATGGGATTACTTTGGCCAGCAAAGTGACTGCATGATCGAAACATTCAACCGCCTATGTGCGCATTTGGGTGTCATCGACATTGAACAAGCTGCACCAGACACCCCTGACGTTGACCTGCCCGATATGGGCGTAGGCGATGACGAAATCCCATTCTAAGTGGAGGCATTCCCATGCCAGACAAAACACCCAAAAACCCGTTTAACCTGCATGCTGATCCAAAGACTGCACCAATACGCGATAAGGACAATGTAGAAACGCGGCTGGAACCAAAGTACCAGCGCTCAGCCCCAAACCTTGCCCCAACTGGTAATTTGGGCATTAAACGTGACCTGCCGAATAATGAACCTGCCAAAACCAGCAAGCGGTTTACAATAAAGAAAGCCGGTGATCTGTCCAAAGAGTTCAAGTCCATCGCCCCGAAATCTCCAGATAAAAACCATGGCTGGGAGCGGTAGATTAAAAATAGATTCACCAAATTAGTGCCAAAAAAATGAACAAATGTGTGGCTTGTGAATGCAAACCTTTGAAGCTTACTAAACAATTCGCATTCGCATAACTTAGATTCATAGGAGGTAAGGAAGTACAGTCCAAAAGTGTCTATATTTTTAATAACGTTCTATTTATGAACTTGGGGCGGCACTATGCGGAACCGTCAACATATAGTAGCTATTTTGGGGCGATGGGCTATATGTTGCTTTTTTTCTTAAAATTCGCTAATTTACAAAAATAACAACAAACTGAAAGATACAGAAATAGTGAAAAAAGAATTTAACAATCAGGAGACAGCTCCTCGAAAAGAGGGGGATATTACGGTTGATTCGGAAGGTAGAGTATGGGAAACAATATTCAACTGCACTCTAGATATTAACTTGGATCAACATGACGGACAGGAAGAAAGAAGCCAAAGGCGTTACCGAGTTCCATCCCCAAGCTGGTCCAATATCTAACTGAATTGCCCGACACATTTCTCAGTTGGCAAAACAAAGGTGCAGAAGGGTATATTGCGCTTGGCACCGTTCTTGTAAGTTTGGTTGAAGATAAAACTTTCCCAAAACTCAATGAGTATATCATCTCCCTCGGCAGCGAAGAACAAGAGCAAATTAAATCTCACGCTAGGGCCATTTTTGAAGATGGAACACAAGGGGCCGTCAAAAAAGAATTGAAGCAAAGGGAATCGGATCTTTGGATGGAAGCGAGTGAGCGAGGAATTGATAGTGTCCTTCGAAACTATCAAAACTCTTTCAACCGTGATATAATAAGCCTAAATGAAAGGCATTCATCTGATACGAAAATTGTTGATCAGCGAATATCTTCTCTAGAAGAAGCTGTGAAAGAAATGGGTTCAATCCGCTCACTGTTAAAGAGTGGGATTGTCGGCGGCCTTTCTCTAGGCCTTTTCTTGGCACTTATGGGGTTTGTAGACAACCCTCTTGCCGACCTTTTTTCCGCGATATCAAGCTTGATTGATAGTAAATAGGATATAGGTCAAAATGGTTATTAGAAATAGATTGCTCGACGCCCCAGATGAAACTGAAAAATTAAGGCGTTGGGGCAAGGGATACGATGTAGAATTTTGGGCAAGGTATTTTCCGACAGCTGGAATAGAGTACCATGTTAATGTTCGCAATATTTCGCCAAATTGTGAAATACTAGTGTTGATCCAATGCAAGCTAATTGGGGGCATTGACACGCAACATAAAGAAAATTTGGCCACGCAAGCTGAAATTTTAATATCGCGACATGGGGTGGATTTCGGACGAGTTCCAACAATTGCACGAAATGTTGGGCTTGCAACGTGTGGCTTAGAACAAATTACAGCTATTCGCTCTATTACTCTTACTTGTGAGGGATTAAGACGCGTTGACTAATTTACTGTTTTTAAATCAATTTAGGAATATGTTCCAATAGAAAATTGAGGCATATTCTGCTATCCTAATTGCATGGATCATCAAGAATATATGCAATGGCTTCGACATCACTCCCCAAGCACCAAAGGCTTTGATATTCAATCCCGCCCGTACAAAAACGCTGATGGCATAGAAGAATTAATCTTCATGCACCGCAATTACTGGGGGTATGTGGATTGGCTTGAACAAAACTCTGACATTGATTTTGCAGATTGGGTTGTCCATTCCTGCAAAAACCCATGCGAAGGCTACACGCTTTCCCATCTTTTGATGTACTGGCTCTGGTTTGATGAATGCGGGCGTTTTCGACAAGGCTTACCAACACCTCATTCTTACCCGCCTTTGGGCTATAAGGGTTGGGGTGATGAGGGCAAAATCGCTTAAACCACCCGCGCAATCGTCTGCTTTGACACATTGAAACGTGCGGCGATTTCTGCATATGAAAGCCCCTGAATTCGGACCAATTCGCGCGCTTGTGCAATCTGATCGTCCGTCAACGCACTCGGTCTGCCGATTTTCACACCGCGTTTTCTAGCGGCTTCCATGCCTGCTTTTGTGCGGTCACTGATTTGTTCGCGCTCAAACTCTGCAAATACCGCCAACTGCCCATATAACATGCGCCCTACAGCGGTGGTCGTATCAATGCCTTGGGTGAGTGCCTGAAAGTCGACATTGCGGTCTCGCAGATCGCTTAGCAACTGTAGCAAATGGATTGTTGACCTGCCAAGCCTGTCCAGCTTCCACACCACTAAGGTATCGCCCGATTGCAGCCCCGTCAGCATTTCATCCAGCCCACGCCGATGTTTGACTTTACCCGATACGCCGTGATCACCATAAATCACATCGCATCCTGCGGCTTTTAGTGCATCAATCTGCAATGCTTCACTTTGATCTTTATCAGACACCCGCACATATCCGATTTTCTTACCCGTCCGTTTTCCTTCGTTCATGGGTAAATCGTAGCCGATAAAATCAACATCGCAAGCGCATTTCATGGTGTTTTCCTGTTGCCAAAAGGGTTCCCTTTTGGCAACCGCGACATACGCTATTCTTGGAGGTTTCTGCCACACAAAAAACTGTGGATAATCAATAGGCAGGTGACAACCAAGTCGAATTATGGCAAAGATATCAAAAGGGAAGCTTTCTGATGCCCTCTCGCATCCGCCTAGGATCAGGGAAGAAAGCTATGACTTGGAAACAGTTTTTTAAGCTTGCAGCTTGGGTAACGGGCCTGCTGATTGGCACCGCTTGGCTCGTCTTTTTGTTCAACTCATATATGGATTCTGGGTTTAATAGATGGCAGAAGTTTGTTGATTTTCTACCCGTCATGGCATTGTTTTCGGTTCTAGTCGCAATCGTCATCCCACCACTCCTTTTTGCAGCCCTCCATATTGGCTATTATGCCATCTGGTGGAAGGTAAACGCGCGGAAAATTGTTAAGGGGTTCAGTGCTGGAACATGGTGGGCGTTAGGATTGTGGCTCGGAGGGGCCGCTATCTTTATTATCACGCAAGTCATCGACCAAATCAAAGGCAGTAATTTTGGAGGTTTGCTTGGGATGCTACTGGTGATTTTGGCTTACACTGGCGCTTTCGGATTGTTGATTTTTCTCAAACGCCTTTCCGAATTTCGATTTATCGAGAAGTCCACCGATTAAGGTGCGCTTGAGCCGCCACTTGAACCCGAACTGCCACCGCCTGAACCAGAGCCACCACGACTAGCCTTGATATGTCCTCCTGCACGCTTAAAGCCATCTTTACCAGTTTCATCTCCTTTAATTGAGCGACTGACACCTCTGCTTAAGGTTGATCCTGCGGCGACGGCTCCGATTATAACCTCTCTGGAGCCACCAATTGGATCGCCGCGACTATCGCCAAATGGCTGTGCGCTTGATCCCATCCAGCGCAACATTCCTTTTGGAACATCGTCGACCATTTTAAAGCACATGATCGCGATATTATAAGACAAGAAAACGAAGATCATCGTATAAACCATTACGCCCATAAACCCCGTTTGCCCGCCGACTAATTCGTCTCTGGTAATGGAAACCGCAGAGTTAAATAGCGTTGTGAAGTAATACATCGCTGCGCCAAATATCACATATCCGCCAATTAACCCCATAACGATCAATGCAGGGCGAATAATTATCATAAGCAATAACTGATACCCTTGAAGAGCGGCATCGCCGGGCATTCCTTCACCATCAATTCTTAAATGCGCCAACGCCCATAAAGGCATGGCCACAACGGCCTCAAAAATTTCTAAAATCCAACCCATGACTGCAAATGCGAAATAGACAAAAGGAATGATGGGCAGAACATAGGCCAACATCACGCCTGCAAATAACCCAATTGTGGCAATGGCAAAGGCAATAGATGCAGCACCCCCAGCTATATTTCCAATAGCGCTGTCGCCTTTAATGATAGAAACACCACTTGCGGCAGCACCAACACCAAATGCGACTAAAGCACCACTTACGATACTATGACCACCAGCCGTAATTCTTGCCATTGGATCAAGTGAAGGATTGTCTTTTAGGTCGTATAGGCTGCTTGCCCCAAAAATTGCAAAAACCATTTTTGCAATTTGTGATTCACCATCACTATTTGCAGATTCAAGCCTTGCATCAGCATATAGCGGGCTTGTTTTTGGGACGCCGGAGGCAATATATTGCGCAAATTTATCAAAGGAAAAATTGATAGTTTCTTCAATTAATGTTGTTGATGCACCACTTATGCCGTATCGACTGTTCCTCAAAACCCAGCCAGCTAAGCTGCGTTCATTGTTTGTAACAATATCACCTGAATAAATCACATTCAGAGTTGGAATCGCGGATGATATCGCCTCCATATATTTTTGGTTAATTTTACCAATATTACTATACCAGAGGCCAGCAGCCCCCCAACCTTGAGAAACCATAGTTTCTCGGTTCCCGTATGCCGCATTGGTAATGTCCTCATAAGTCGAGGCAATGGTGTTGTTAATATTTTGAGAGGTCTGTAGAGCCACACTTGTCAATAAATCCGGTATGAAATCAAGTTTGCTCTCATCCCAATAGAATTCTGGATCAGCGTTTACGTCTATCCTAACCTTTGCAATAGCCTCAGCCGCTGGACGTACGGCATCTGCAATTGCCTTGATTTCCCGCACATAGGCTTGTTTTACTTTTGTATGAATCACCCCAATTTTATCAGACAAATCTGGCCCCCATAGGTGCCAACCAAATATGTAGGTTCCGCCTTCGGTTCCCACTTCTCCATCTTCTGAATAAACATCAAATTCAGTAAGGTTTACCGACATGTATCCACATGTATGGTCATCAACAGGATCCCCCTCCGTAGCGGGATCCCAAGACAGCCCGATAGATTCTTCACTATACATACGTGCCAATGAAATCATATTTGGAACGCTCGAAAAGTCTGCCAATTGAGATGTGTTTCCAAGCTCTTGAAATATTTTTACCTCTCGACCATTGCCTCTTTCAATTTGATTGAAAGAAGCTGCACAAACTTCATTTAAGAATATGCGGCTAACCAATTCGATCATACTTCTTCGTTCTGGCATGGATGCAATATTGGTTGGTTCTGTAAATTTATCCACGAAAGTTGCCCAGATCATAGTCCCAAGCCCAGACCCCATCTTTGCGGCTTGTAACGTAATGTATTGTGCGGAATTCAAACCGCTTCCCAGCGGGACTAATAACCCTAACGCGATCACCAACCTGATAGGTGCCCAAAGGGAATTAAAGCGCTGCCCAAACGGGGTTCCAGACTTTGCAGCTTCACCGACAACGGTCATGATATAATAAAGCACGATAATTACGGCAACAACCATCATGGCCATGCTATAAAAGCCCAAAACGGCCTGTAGCCCTTCGTAAACGGGCGTTCCCAAAGGTTCTCTTGCCGCTCCGAAGAAGTTTAAATTTGCGCCAAATGTTTGCTCCAGCATTATGAGCACAACATCCGTCTGAATTTTATCCTCAGGTGTTGTGAAAAATGAAATTGATGATGGTGATGCGGCTTGTGCCGTGCCTAAAAAGGCATAGGCCGCAATAACGACGGCTTGAATCACAACCATGATAAGCCCCACGGTTACGGCTCCAAAAATGGCGATTTGGTCAATATTTCTCCATGACCATGTGATGTTATTAGCGGCAATTGCCAACACTTGGCGAACGCTGTACTTCCCGATATTCACCGAATGTAAGACTTGATGATGTTGCGGGATAAGCCGCGCTGAATTCAAAACCAATGCAATTAAATAGGCAAAATGCCCAAAATGCATGCCCAAGCTTCGCAAGCGCGGCATGATGTCTGGCTTCATGGCGTATCGAAATACTGCCTTGCCGTTGATTTTAGAAAGTAACCCTTTGTCGTCTGTGTCTGTTGCGTTCAATATTGCCTCGAAATTTAGTTATACATTTAATTTACTACAAATTTTATAATAATAGGTTAATATTACTTACCTAATTATGAAGAATACAGAAATTAAGTCAATCATAGAAGCTTGTAACAAACGGATATCCAAGGCTCCGAGTGGCTCAGTGATGGCTGATATTTATGTGTATTTGGGGATGGAATTGGGGCTATCGCACCTGTTGAAGCCGGAAATACTGCCGAAACATGGGGCGCAAGCATTACCTGAGAAAGCCCCAGAGATGTTTCAGAAACGTGATAATCGCTCGGAAAAACCACATGAATTTATAAATCGGGTGTATAAATGCTGGCTGGGTAAGGGCTTGGCGCAAAACCACATTCTAAACCTCGATAAGCCGCTATACCATGCTCTCCATAACTGGATTCAGAGGAATACGTTTCCGACTAATCTTGATCTGCCAAGCAAGAAAGAAGTGAGCGATTTGGAACTGGCCACTTTGGGGCTTCAAGACGGAGGAACCTTGCCCTGTCCGTCGTTTCAAAATGATCTCAAAGATCAGATACGGCTGTATTACGCTGCGCGGAACCGCGCTAAAAAGGACAAGAAGACAAAAGATTAAGTGTAGAAATTATCGGGTATAATCGAATATTGACATGATCTACATATCATTAACATGCTTTATGATCCTTACTTCATATTGACTTTTTATGATCTTTGCGCCATAGTGGGTGCAAGGAGTAATCATGAACACAATCGCAAGAACACCCCAAGATATCGGAACCGCTTTACGCAATGCGCGCAAGTCAGCGGGCTATACGCAAAAGGCCTTGTCTGAGCGCAGTGGCATCTGGCAAGAAACTATTTCAAAAATAGAGACCGGAACCGGTAGCGCCAAGCTTGATACGATCTTTGATCTATGCGCGGCGCTTGATTTAGAGCTCAATATATCTCCACGCAGCAAGGGTGCAGATATCGCGCTTGAGGATATCCTGTAAATGGGTCGCAAACGCAGTTATACTCCTTTGAATATTTTTATCGGCTCAAGGCTGGTTGGCCAGTTGGTACGTGCCTCAACGGGGGCGGTTAGCTTTGCCTATGATCAAAGCTGGCTGGATTGGGAACATAGCTTTCCGATTTCGCTCTCGCTGCCTTTACGCGCAGATCGTTATATTGGCCCTCCCGTCATTGCCTATTTTGACAACCTATTGCCAGATAATGACCAAATCAGAACCCGCCTTGCGGGGCGTGTCGGGGCGGCTGGCACCGATGCATACAGTCTTTTGTCCATCATTGGACGTGATTGTATCGGCGCATTGCAAATCCTGCCCGTAGGCGAACAGGTTGAGAAGAGCAATACGCTCACCGGCAGACCAATGTCAGGAAGTGACATTGAGACCCTTTTGGGGAATTTGACGACACACCCACTTGGCTTGCGCCGCGATAACGACTTTCGAATTTCAGTGGCCGGTGCGCAGGAAAAAACCGCTTTGCTTTGGCATGAAGGTCAGTGGATCGAGCCAACCGGCACCACTCCAACCACCCATATTATCAAACCGGCAATCGGCCAGCTTCCAAATGGCATGGACCTAACAGACAGCGTGGAAAATGAATATTTCTGCCTGCGGTTATTACAAGCCTTTGGCCTTCCTGTTGCCCATACTGAAATTGCCCAATTTGGAGATATCAAGGCGCTGGTTGTGGAGCGGTTTGACCGTATCTGGGCCAAAGATGGCCGCCTTGTTCGTCTGCCACAAGAAGATTGCTGTCAGGCGCTATCCATTCCACCAGCCCTAAAATACCAAAGTGACGGTGGCCCGGGCATTGTTGAAATCAGCCAACTATTGCGCCGAAGTGACGAGCCGATGCAGGATCAAAAAGCCTTCTTTAAGGCCAATATCCTGTTTTGGCTGATGGGGGCCACAGATGGTCACGCCAAGAATTTTAGCATTGCGCTAACCGTCGGCGGGCGGTTCCGCATGACGCCATTTTATGACGTGGTAAGCGTGCAACCTACATTAGACGCCCACCAACTCAATCGCAAAGATATGAAGCTGGCCATGCGGGTTGGCGATAAAAACCACTACCGCGTTGACAAAATCACTGGTCGGCATTTTGTGCAAACGGGGCTTAAGGCTGGATTGTCAAAACAGGTTATCCATGAGGTGATAACGGATATCACCGACAATGCTGAGGTGGCTATAAATGACGCGTTGCAAAGCCTGCCTGATGGCTTTCCGGTGGATATGGCAACGTCAATCACCAACGGTATAATCGCCAGAATGCCATTATTGGCACCCGCATTTATAGAAGATGCGGATTAAGAGGAGCCACTGGCTCCCCATTTTCTAACCCGCCCGATAAATCAGGCGCTCTCCTGCAATTTGGGTTTCGGTATAATCAACCGCCAGATCACGGGCGATGGCATCCATATCGATGTAATTGCTCAGATGTTCGGGGATATCGCCAAACAGACCTTCATCGACAAATTGCTCTGCCAACTCTTTCATGGTTTCGACGTGGTAGATATCAATGTCAAAATCATCCGCTGAAACGGTGGCAGGGTCAAAGCTGTATCCGACTTCACCAACGGCGATGATAAACACCTGTTTTCCGTGATCTTCCCAATTTTCAACAGCATCGAAATACGGTCCAATATTGGCTTGGTTGATCCCCCATGCTTTGGCCAGATAACAATCAATATTTTCACCATCAATAAATTGAATTTCAAATTCTTCAACGGGGTCGCCATAATCATTTCTGGCAATGGCGGCATTGCTTTGGAACGCCTCCAAGCTTTCAAAATAAAACCCGTTTGCAGAAATATCATAAGGTTGTGCGTATAGCTGTGTCATTGTCTTTTTCCTCTCAACTGACTGGTTGCGCATGCAACCGTCTGGCCTCCGCCGAGGAGCGGGGGTGCAAGCCACAAGGGCGCTGTAAGCGGGACCAAAGCCACGCGCAGCTGCAATATAATGAAGCGAGCATGGCGAGGACCCACCCCTTGTGCCGCGTGGGGGCGGCAGCCCTAGTCATGGGAATATTAGGGGAGCGGACAGGCTCCCCTGATTGGAAATCAATCAACCAGATGATTGGGCATGGTTTGGTGCAGGTGGAGAGGTATATCTCCAAATTCTGCGAGTGGGTTCATGGGGCGCGATAGCCCCTGATCAGTTCAGCTTTGACAAGATGGCGGCATTCAATCGGCGGACGGTTGATCTATGGGGTGTTGGGAAGAGATGAAACCTTCCCGACGAGGGATCAAACACCGATATGTTTGGATGCGGGTAAAAGGCTCAACGCCTGACTACGGGCATTGGCTTTGGGGGATAAAACGGGGGAGCGCAGCAGCCCCCTTTTCATGATTGTGTGGTACTACCACACACATCTTGCGCGTAAGACTCTTAAGCGAAAAGATGGTTTTTAAATCGTAGCATAAACGGGTCAGTCATCCAAATCTCGCAGTGACACCCAATTTGAAATGACGCCAAAATTGAGTGGTAGAGTTGCTTGAGTTTGGGTTGGCTAAAAAAAACAGTATTAGCGCTTTAAAAACATCCTAAATAATGATTTAATGATATCATGATTTAGTTATACACCAGTAAAATTTCGGAGATTTGACAATGACAAGTAAATCTGAGGCGACAATTCAATTAAAAATCCCTGCCGAACTTAAACGACGAATACAACAAACTGCGTTTGATAGGGATGAAACAATGAAAACATTTATTTTAAAGTCAATTAAAAAAAACGGTGTGGCCGTTGATGATTCAGTTGTTATTGATAGAAGGAAAATGCGATGACAACGCCATCAATTATTGTTGACCTTTTCTGTGGCGCTGGGGGCCTCAGTTACGGCTTTAAAAATCAAGGTTTCGAAATCAGTGCTGGTATTGATATTGATGAGAACTGTCGGTATCCATATCAAGAAAACATTGAGGCACCTTTTATCAGAACCGATGTTACGGAAGTAACCCGTGAGCAACTTTTAGAATTATTTGATCCTCATAAAATTAAAATTTTAGTTGGTTGCGCTCCGTGCCAGCCATTTTCAAAATACAATCAAAAAAACAGCGATCCAAATTGGAAGCTTCTAGAATCATTTGGGCGACTGATTTCTGAAGTGAAGCCAGAGATTGTATCTATGGAAAATGTTCCACAGCTTAAGAAATTTAAAGATGGCGCTATATTAAGAACCTTCATCGACACTCTAAATAAAGCTGGATATCATATTTCTTTCGATACGTTATTCGCACCTAATTATGGTCTGCCGCAAAGCCGTTCACGCCTTGTGCTTCTAGCGTCATTGCTAGGACCGATTTCACTGCCTGCTCCTACCCATAAAGAACAACATGTTACTGTACGCGACGCCTTATCTGACTTGCCCGCTTTGAGTGCTGGATCAGTAGATGATTTCGACAATTTACACCGCTCAGGTGGACTAAGTGACTTAAATATAAAGCGAATAAAGGCGTCTGTACAAGGTGGCTCATGGCATGATTGGCCTGAAAAACTTGTCGCCAAATGTCATAAAAGCGAAACAGGAAAGGGTTACAGATCAGTATATGGGCGTATGAGTTGGGATAAACCTTCCCCAACAATTACAACTCAATTCTATGGATTTGGTAATGGCCGATTTGGACACCCAGACCAAGATCGGGCAATTTCTCTTCGTGAAGGAGCAATTTTACAGGGATTTCCTCGCGACTATAAGTTTGTTCCCGCTGGTGAAAAGGTACGGTTAACACACGTGGGGAAAATGATTGGGAACGCAGTTCCTGTAACGTTGGCAAATGCAATTGCCAGCGCGGTAAAGCTTCACCTAGAGGAACATCAAAATGTCTGATCGTCCGCTCATAATGCAAATTAGCCTAAATGCGTTGGAGCATTTGGGAATGAATTTATACAGCAATGTTCCAGCTGTATTGTCTGAAATTGTGGCCAATGCTTGGGATGCCGACGCGAAAGTAGTTCAAGTTGAAATTAATAAAATCAATAACTCTGTAACTATTTCAGATAATGGCATTGGGATGACTCGAGATGAAGTCATTGACCGATTTCTGACTGTCGGATTCAAGCGACGCTTAGTACTCAGCTCCAAAACAAAACTTGGACGCCTCCCAATGGGACGAAAAGGTATTGGCAAACTTTCATCTTTCTCCATTGCTCGAAAAATCGACGTTTATACCGAAAAAGATGGCGAACGAACCTCTTTTCGAATGGATCGTGATAAGATCAAATGCAAAATTGAAGACGGCGACAACTCGCCCTATGAACCAGAAGAATTATCCAATTGGCCCGTCGGACTAAACGGTGGCACGAGAATAGTTTTATCTGATTTAACAAAAAATGTCACCGCACTCACATTTGATGGGCTTAGGAAAAGAATTGCTAGGCGTTTCGCAATTATAGGTCCTGAAAATCAGTTTGAAGTCATTGTTAATGGTGGGAAAATAACTGCATCCGACCGAGGTTACAACAAGCTCCTTGAATACGTGTGGACATACGGAAACCAAAAGACATTTATTGCGTCGTGTAAAAACCTTGGTAGGCCGGCGGAGGATAGAACAGTCCACGCAGTAACGGAATTGAACGGGGAGAAATTATCTCTCAGCGGTTGGATTGGCACAGTTGCAAAACCCAACCAACTTAAAGACGAAGAGGGTGACAATCTTAATAAAATCGCTGTTTTTATGCGGGGGAAGCTAGCACAAGAAGATGTATTGGATGACTTCGGCCAAAAAGAAATTTATGCTGATTACATAGTGGGCGAGCTACATTGTGATGAGCTTGATTTAGACGGCAGCGAAGACATGGCAACCAGCAGTCGTCAATCATTGAAGCAGGATGATCCCAGATTCATGGCCTTCAAATCTATAGCTCATTCTGAGCTTAGGAATATTGCAAAGAACTGGAGCAATTGGCGGCGTTCAGACGGCGCAAAAGAAGCTGTGAAAGTTCCCGCCGTTTCAGATTGGCTTAACGCCTTGAAGGGCGACACCAAGAAAAAAGCTGAAAGATGGATCGGTCGCTTAAATACGATTCGCGCAACAGATGAATCCGACAAGAAAGAATTGCTAAAAGCATCCATCTTGGCCTTTGAAAGCTACAGGAGAAAAGAAGAACTTGACCGACTAGACGGAATTACCGATTTGGCTTTAGAAAATTTGCTTCCTATTTTTGAAACGATTGATGATCTAGAGTTGAGTTACTATGGTCAAATTGTTGAGTTACGACTTGGAGTTATCCGAAAACTACAAAAACTTATCGGTGAAGACGTAAAAGAAAAAGAGCTACAAGAATACATATTTGAACATCTTTGGTTAATTGACCCATCTTGGGAACGCGCTAGAGGAACAGAGCACATTGAAACTAACGTAAATAAATTCCTTGATGAAAATAGTGAAAAGCTGACCGATGAAGAGAGAAAGGGGCGGATTGATATTGCCTACCGAACAACATCTGGAAAGCATATAATAATTGAATTGAAACGAGGATCAGTCTCAACTCCTGTTGACAAGCTGGCTGCGCAAGTCAGAAAATACCGAACAGGGGTGAAAAAAATCATTGAACAAAGCGAATACAAAAATTGGCCGATTGAAATAATTTGCCTTTTAGGAAAACCACCACCAGAATGGGAAGCTCCAGATGGTCCTAGTGATGTCGCTGAAACTTTGAAAACAGTAGATGCAAGAATCGTTTTTTATAATCAACTAATCGATAACGCTCAGCAGACTTATTCAGATTACCTTGACGAACATGTTAAAGTCGATAAGCTCTGGGGGATTTTCAAATCAATTGATGATTTTTCAGTTTAGGAAACACTGAACATAGTATTCATTCCTTTTCGAAAATCTAATCTTTCTACTGGCTCTAACAGATGATGCGAGTACCCTCAGGAGTTTTTCAGCATAAGTCTTGGTCTAGCAAACCTGATCAAATCTATACGGCATTAGATACCGCGAGAAAACAGATTGAAGAGTCTATGGGTGAGCCGTTTTCTAATCCACCCACACTTACCGTCACCAAGCATACAGATTTTTGGGCGCTGGTGGAACTGCATGGGGACGAATTTCATATTCGGATCAGCACGAGTGTTGTGACAGCTATTTTTCTGCTTTGGAAAGAGACTCTGAAAAATGATGTGCTACGCAAGAATGATGGCCAATATATTAGCACAGATATCAATCTTCTGACACATGTGTCACTGGTTTGGTTACTCCTTCATGAGCTAAGTCACTTCACACTTGGTCATTTTGAAATTACTGGCAAACACAGTATTTTAGAAACAACAAAGGGAAGTGAATTATCACTGTTATCTCGTGCACCTAAAGCAACCCCAAAAATCGCTAGTTTGGAGCATTTAGATTACATTCAGATTGAGCGCTGTTTCGAACTTCAGGCAGATCATGATGCTATTGAATTGATGTTGGATACCTATTCAAAAGAAAATTGGAGCGACCTCCGAGTGAAGATTGCCAGCGTCGCAACGGTCATGATTTTGATTGAAAAAGCTGACGAAGAAAACCAAATTGAACATTCAACCCACCCAAAAGCAGCAACGCGGATATTTCAACTTCTAGGCCATGTAACCGAAATGTGGTCCCTGCCAGCACACGCGAAAGCGAAGGCTCGTGGAGAAACACCCATTTGCGAAGATGATCTGCCGTCAGACGAAGAAAAGAAGGAATTCAGCAAAGAGGTAATTTTGCCAGCATTTTGGGATGCTGTCGCGCTTGCTGAGGTTGCTGAGGCCAAGAGCATTATTTCTGATCTTGGATCACCTGAAGATTTCTTTGCTGACGTTACGCGTGCAAAACTTGGGCAATGGGATGAACTTTTAACTGTGGGCGCAATCGAGTGGGCGGAGTTAAAAGATGCAAATGATCTGATCTTGCCCTTACTGCCGATCAATCAGGAAACAAACTGAACACGTATCACATGAACGAAAACACCGCCGTCGGGTTCTGGTGGATTTACGTTCGTTGGCAGTATTTCCACGTTTTCGGCCACAATGACAACAAACCGATGATGCCCAAGGTCTGCTGCCTCTGACAGGCGCTCTGGGCGTCCATTATCGTCAATGGGCAGGAATTGTTCTCCAATCTCGATGGTCGTCGCTAGACCGTCGTTTTGGCCAAGCGGCAACGGATGCAACTTGCCTTCATATTCCTGAAACGCTACCGCATACCCTCTGATTCCACTATCGAGATGAAAACAGAATTCTTCGCCCAGTTTGAGCGTTTCTTCGGGTCTGGGATGGTTTCGTTTTCGTTGCACCAACCCCATTGATTTATCAAACCGCGCAACCCTTAGTTTGCCGTGGATGGCGTGTTCATCAAGATACTGCTCCCACGCGCTCATGGCTGGCATAGGGAATATCTCAGGCGCAATGACATGTGCGATATCGATATGATGTTTGGCAATCCAAGCGTGGATTAGCTTGGCTTTAGCACGGGCGATTTTGCCTTGGCGAAAGTTCGAGAGGTAATCGACTCCGATTGCCAACTCGCGATCAATGGCCTGCTCCATAATTCGCTCAACGCTTTGGTCACTCGCGCGGGCAACGGCACGGGTAACACGGTAAAGTGCGGCCCGTTCATTTTTGCTCGCATTAAGCCAATCTATATCCACAACAATTTCCAACTTGGTATTACCGCTTGTGACCCGCACTCTACCTAGGGACAGAGGGGTTTACCCACCTTAACCTAGACTTAATTGCAGTCGCAATTAGAAAATATCGCTTTGTGAATTAGGAATAATAGCCTATATTGTTCTACTTATGTTCTTCCGTGGTGGGGGAGCAATAAAGGAGAACGCAAAGCACAAAACAGGCCAAAAGGCAGAAGGAAACGGCAATGACCAGCATACCCCCAGAATTTAATCCAGAAACCGCTCCACCCACATTGAGTATTGATTGGGAGGCCTATTTGCCTTTCTTTGAAGACGAAAATATTCCCGAAAGCGATAAGCAGGAACTGATCGAGGCTCTTTGGACAATCGTAGTCAGTTTTGTTGATCTTGGTTTTGGCGTCCATCCTGTTCAACAGGTTTGTGGAAAAGACATTTCTTTAGCTGAAATGCCCGTGGCTGATGTGCTAAACTCACCTAATACCAAAACCAAAAATAATAGGGCAGCCTCCCGACTAAAAAACTGATGCAGGAAAGGAATATCAGATGAAATCAGAACAAACACAAAAAGCGGTAATCTACTGTCGTGTGTCAGGCGCAAAACAGGTGCGTGAAGGTGATGGCCTAGCCAGCCAAGCAACGCGTTGTCGAGAATACGCAACCTTTAGAGGGTATGATGTTATTAACGTTTTTACTGATGATGTGAGTGGAAAATCAACATCCCGCGTTGGCATGCAATCCATGCTGGGGTACTTGCACATGAATGCCAGCAAGACAGACGATATTGTCGTTATTATTGACGATATCAGCCGCTTGGCCCGTGGGTTGACTGCGCATTTGGAGCTTCGCCAACTGCTGGCCAAAGCAGGCGGCAAACTGGAAAGCCCATCGATTGAATTTGGTGAAGACAGCGATTCAATTCTTGTAGAAAACCTGCTGGCCTCGGTGGCTCAACATCAGCGGGAAAAAAATGGGGAGCAAACCAGTAACCGCATGTGGGGCCGGATGAAGAACGGTTATTGGGTGTTCAAAGCCCCCATTGGTTATAAATATGAGCGCCGCAACGGGCATGGCAAAATGCTGGTGCGCGATGAACCAGTCGCCAGTATTATTCAAGAAGCGATGGAGGGTTATGCCTCTAGCCGCTTCGAAAGTCAGGTCGAAATAAAACGCTTTTTAGAAAGTCAGCCAGCCTTTCCACGGCCAAAAAACCGCTCCACAATTACCCATCAGCGGGTGAGTGACCTTCTGAAACGTGTGATTTACACGGGCCATATCGAACATGCGCCTTGGAAACTTGATCGCCTAAAAGGCCACCATGAGCCGATTATTTCATTGGAAACCTATGAGCGCATTCAGGCGCGCAAGGCTGGCCGAATGCTGGCCCCAGCCCGTGTTGATATCAAAGAGGACTTCCCCTTGCGTGGAGCCGTCTGCTGCGCAGAATGCGCCCACCCATTAACATCTTGCTGGTCACGCAGTGCCACAGGAAAGCGTTATCCATATTTTTGGTGTAACGCCAAATCCTGTTCATTGTTTCGCAAAAACATCCGTGCCGAGAAAATCGACACGGCGTTTGAAGCTGTTCTGCAATCATTGTCGCCCACCAAAGGCATGATGCTGATTGTAAAATCCATGCTCAAAAAAGCATGGGGGCAACGTGAGGCCCAAGCCAAGGCGATGAAAGTCGAGATTCGCAACGATATCACCCAATTGGATAAGCAGCTTGATAGCTTGCTGGATCGGATTGTTGAGACCAACAACGGAACAGTTATTGCCGCTTATGAGAAAAAGATCACCAAACTGGAGAATGAAAAGCTTATTCATCTTGAAAAACTGGATAAAAAAGCAAAACCCAAGCACACCATTGATGAGATATTCGAACTCGCCATGACATTCCTGTCAAACCCTTGGAATATATGGAAGAATGGCGAACTGGCCCTGCGTAAAACAGTGCTAAGATTGGCCTTTAAAGAGCACTTGGTGTATGACCGTAAAAACGGTTTTCGAACTCCGCAAGTGTCTGTAATATTTAGGTTTTTGGATGATTTGTCACTGAAAAGTAAAATGGTGCCCCATGACGGATTCGAACCGCCGACCTATTATTTACGAAACAATTGCTCTACCAACTGAGCTAATGGGGCATTGGGTGCGGTTTAGCGGCCTAGGCTTTGGCTTTCAAGAGATTTTGTGCCATTTCAAGAGCGGTGATCATGCTGCTGGGGTCCGCTATGCCTTGGCCTGCGATATCAAACGCGGTGCCGTGGTCGGGGGAGGTGCGAATGAAGGGCAGGCCGAGCGTGATGTTAACGCCTTTCTCTAGGCCTAGGTATTTCACCGGGATCAGACCTTGGTCATGATATTGCGCGACCACCACGTCAAATTTTCCTTCGCGAGCCATCATGAAAATCGTATCTCCGGGCCACGGGCCACTTACGTTTAGGCCTTCAGCTTGCATGGCTTTAATGGCCGGAGAAATGATGCGGATTTCCTCGTCGCCAAAGCGGCCGCCTTCGCCCGCGTGGGGGTTTAGGCCCGCCACCGCGATGCGCGGATTTGGTATGCCCATGGCCTCTAGGCCGCTTTGCGCCAGCTTTATAGCATGGATTTGGGCGGGGTAATCTGCGGCCTCAATCGCATCGCGCAGGGCCATGTGAATGGTCACCAGCACAGTTTTAATATCGTCATTGGCCAGCATCATGGCGACGTCAGCGCGCGCGTGGTCAGCCAAAATTTCGGTATGGCCGGGGTAGCTATGGCCAGCGGCCTTAAGGGCTTCTTTGTGAATGGGGGCGGTCACAATGCCTGCAATATTGCCGCTGAGCGAAAGCGAAATGCCCTTGGCGATGGCGCTATAGGCAGCGGCCCCCGCCTCGGGGGAAACCACGCCCAAAGCGGGCAGGGTGGGGAGCTGGCTGGCGGGTAGCAGGTTAAAAGCACCTGTGCGGCGATCATCAATCGACGCCATTACATGCAGCGGCTTTTCAAAGGAATCAGCAGCGGCGCGCATCACCAATGGGTCACCCAGAATCGGAAACAATGACGGGTCTGGCAGGCCCGCCAGTGCTTTTAGGGTGATTTCGGGGCCAATGCCTGCGGGGTCGCCCATGGTTAGGGCCAGTGTTTTATGGGTCATAGGCTTGATTAACGCGGGTTTAACCATGCTGGCAAGGAACAATTTGATCTTTATAAATTTGGTAAGGAATCTCGCTCTATATTGGCCTCGGGAAGTGGATATTTGGGGGCCGGTATGGCAGAGAATTCAGGGGACAATTTGCGCCCTATTATCATAATTAAGCGAAAGAAAATCATTGCCGCAGGGCATCATGGTGGCGCTTGGAAAGTGGCTTATGCCGACTTTGTAACTGCGATGATGGCGTTTTTTCTGCTTATGTGGCTGCTTAATGCGACGAGCGAGGAGCAGCGGCAGGGCATCGCGGCTTACTTTAACCCCGGCATTCCGATCTTTACCGAAAATGGCGGCGGCGCGGGCATGTTTGGCGGCGATACTGTCCATTCAGAAGATACCCAAACCGATGTGGAAAGTGGCACCGTGGGCGAGCAGGCCGAGGATATTACGGGGCAAGATGGCTCCACGGGCACCTCGCCGGATGACGCTTCAGACGCGCAGTTTGCTGATGTGGAAAACATGTTTCGCGGCAACACTGGCGAAAGCTGGGTCGAAGACCCGCTTTTGCAACACGTTTCTACGCGTGTCACCGACGAAGGCCTGATTATTGATGTGTTTGACCTGCCTGATTCTCCGCTTTATGAGCCGGGCACCAACCAGCCGACAAAAAAGATGTTTGCGCTGCTGAAAATGATCAGCCGCGTGTTTGGCTCGGTCACCAATAATATAGCGATTACGGGCCATATTGATGTTGAGCCAGAGCTTGATGGCGGGCCAGATGGCTTTGCGCTGACCGGCGGGCGGGCACTTATTGCCAACGCGATCATGGTAGAGCACGGGGTGGATGCCCAGCGTTTTGAGCGCCTGACCGGTGCCTCTAACCGCACACCTGTGGGCGAAGACGCCCCAGCATATCGTAATCGACGGCTCGAAATCGTGTTGCTGCGAAGTGATCGACGGAACTAAATTTAGATACAATTTTGTCTGTTAGGTGGTTCTTAACCGAAGCGGCGCAAGAGTGGGAACTGAACATGTAGTTTAGTATTGAAAAGGATTTTCGATGACCCTCTCCTCCTCTATGAATGCAGGTGTATCCGGCCTGAACGTGAATGCCAGCCGGTTGGCTACGATTTCAGATAATATCGCCAACTCCAATACCTATGGATACAAGCGCGTGGATGCTGATTTTACGGCTATGACCCTTGGAGGGCGCACCGGGTCCTATATGGCTGGCGGGGTAGGGGTGTCGACCTTTCGCAACATCTCAACCCAAGGTTCTCGGATAACAACGGCGAATTCGATGGATATCGCCATCGGCGGGCGCGGTTTTTTACCGGTGACTCTAAGCTCGGCGCTGGCGGACACAAGCTCAGCATTGCCTCTGCGGCTGGCCACCACCGGCTCGTTTAGGCCTGATTCCGAGGGCATTTTGACCAGCAATAGCGGCCTCGTGCTTATGGGCTGGCCCGCTGATGCTGATGGCACCTTTCCGCCATTCCCACGCGATAGCGCGTCTGGGCTGGTGCCGGTGAACATTGCGCATAACCAGTTTGCCGCCAATCCCACCACCGAAATTCAGCTCGGCATCAACCTACCGGCCACCGCCACGCAAGCGGGCGGCACCGGAGACCCGTTTGATCTGTCAATCGAGTATTTTGATAACCTCGGCACCACCCAAACCATGACCGCGACGTTTACGCCGCAAGTGCCAGGGGCCGGCCAGTCTAACCTTTGGACCATGGAAATTACCGACCTTGCTACCGGCGCGGCCCCGATTGCCGAATTCACCGTGCAGTTTGACGCTACCACCGCCTCGGGCGGCTCTATGCTTAGCGTGGTGCCGGTGTTTGGCGGGGCGTATAATGCCGCTACCGGTGATTTGAATGTCACCTTTGATCGCGGCCCTGTGGCTATAAATATCGGCCTTATCGGTTCAAACGACCGGATGACCCAGCTCTCGAGCAGCTTCGCCCCAATTAACCTCTCCAAAAACGGCGCGCCTACGGGCAACGTGATTGGCGTGGAAATTGATAAAAACGGTATTGTGTCTGCCAATTATGACAGCGGCTTTAGCAAGGAAATATTCCGTGTGCCGCTGATTGATGTGCCAAACGCCAATGCGCTGGAGGCTCTGCCAAACCAGACCTATGCGATCACCCGTGATAGTGGCTCAATGTTCCTCTGGGATGCCGGATCTGGCCCCACGGGTGAGACCATCGGCTATGCCCGAGAGGAAAGCACAACCGATATCGCGGGCGAGCTTACCGCGCTGATCCAAACCCAGCGCGCCTATTCATCCAATGCAAAAATCATCCAAACCGTGGATGAGATGCTGCAAGAAACTACCAACATTAAACGCTAAGGGAAAAGGGGTTAACCCATGAGTATTTCAGCAGCCATATCAAACGCATATTCGGGGTTAACCTCTGTTTCGCGCATGGCGGAAACGGTGTCTAACAACATCGCCAACGCCATGAATGAAAACTATGCCCGCCGTTCGGTGATCACCGACCAGCGGGTAGTGGGCGGCGTGGGCATGGGGGTGCATGTCACCTCTATTGACCGCGCGTTGGACCTGCTGGCAACCTCCTCGCGCCGTTCGCGCGGGGCCTCTTATGGTAACGCCAACACACTAAGCACCGCCACTAGCCGTATGGCGGCCTCACTTGGCGTGCCGGGTGATGCTGGTGCGCTCGGCTCGCGGATGCTTAGCTTTGAAAATGCCATACGGACGGCGGCTGATAATCCGGCGTCGGCGTCGGCGCGTGAGCAGGTTTTGGCGGAGGCCAACAATCTCACCAAAGCGCTCAAAACCATCTCGACCCAAACCATGGCGGTGCGGATGGAGGCGGATGCCAGTATCGCCACCCAAGTGCGCACGGTTAATGTGGCGCTTAAGAAGATTGAAGCGGTTAACACCGAGATCAGGCTACGGCAAGGCAGCGGCAACACCGCTGCGCTGGAAGACGTGCGCAAAAAACTGATTGATGAAGTGTCTAGCATCATTCCTATTAAGCAAATCTCGCGCGAAGGCGGCGTGATTGCGCTATATTCTGAGGGCGGTGCGGCGCTGATTGATGGCAGCGCCAATGAGCTTGGATTTTCCTCCACGCCGACCATTACGCCAGATATGACCCTTGCCTCGGGTGCGCTTTCGGGCCTTACACTCAATGGCCGCCCGATGGGGATCGGCACCGGCAGCGGCCAGCTTGAAGGCGGCAGCTTGGCGGCGGGGTTTAACGTGCGTGATGTGCTCACGCCCGAGTTTAACGCCCGCATAGATGCGGTGGCGCGCGACCTTGTGGAGCGCTTCCAAAGCCCCAGCACTGATCCGAGCCTTGCGCCCGGTGATGCGGGCCTGTTCACCGATAATGGTGCGGCCTTTAACCCTGTTAACGAGCTGGCACTGGCCCTGCGGTTGGAAATTAATGTGGCCGTTGACCCCGCACAAGGCGGTGATCTTTGGCGGTTGCGTGATGGCATTAACGCCGTGGTGCAAGGCCCCGCTGGCGATGATACGCAGCTCCGCCGAATGGCCGATGCGATGGATGCACAACGCACCCCAAGCGCTGTCACCGGCCTTATCAACCTCGTGAGTGCTACTGAGTTGGCCGAGGGTATTACGGCGCTTGTTGCGGCCCAAGCCGCGCGGGCGGAAGACACCACAGCCTATAATGCGGGCCAGTTTGAGATTCTGCGCGAAAGCGAGCTTGGCATAGTCGGCGTTGATACCGATTACGAAATGCAGATGCTCTTGATGATCGAGCAAGCCTATGCCGCCAATGCGCGGGTTATCGCAACCGCTGACCAGCTCATGCAAACCTTGTTGGAGATCTAGATGTATACCGGCATTTCAAACCTCGCGAGCAATATGCAAATGGCCCGCGCAAATAACCAAACCAGGCTGGCGCTTAATACCGCAGGGCAGGAGGTGGCCTCTGGCCGCAAATCTGACCTACTGGCCGCCACCGGCGGTGATTTTGGTCCGCTCTTTGCGATTGAGCGCACGCTTGTGCAGCTGGATATGCGGGCGCAAAACATCAAAAATGCCGCAGCCAAGGCCGCTGCCAGCCAGCTTAATATGGAAAATATCCAAACCACGCTGGCGAATTACGGCACAGACCTATTGGGGGCAGTCGGCATTGATAGCCAACCCCAAGCCTTTAGCATCGCCAATTCGGCCCGCGGCGCGCTAGACCGTATGGTCTCGGCGCTCAACACCCAATACGGCGGGCAATCGCTATTTGCTGGCGCGAATATAGATGGCCCCGCTGTGGTGGATGGGGCCACTATGTATGCCGATATTACGGCCCTCACACTGGCCGCACCTGATTCCGTAACCGCTATCGCTGCGATTGATGACTACTTTTTCAACCCTGCGGGCGGCTTTGCAACAAGCGGCTTTACAGGCTCCACGCTGGATGCTCCTGGGGCCGAGGTGGCAAACGGCGAAGTGGTGAATTATTCTCTGCGCGGCGATGATCTTTCCATCCGCCAAGCCTTGCGCAACGTAGCCATGGCGGCCGTAGCCGCCAATGGAGACCACGGCGGCAGTAATTTTGACGGCATGAACATGCTGCGCGAAGCGGCGCTGGGCTCGATCTCTACGCAGGGCGGCTTAACAAGCCTGCGTGAAGGCCTCGGCCATGTAGAACAACAGATTGATACGGCCGCCGCGCGTAATTTGGCAGAATCTAGCACCTATGAGATCAACCGTAACGCCATTCTCGCAGCGGACCCTTACGAGGCCGCGACCCGTTTCCAAGCCCTTGAGGGGCAAATGGAGGCCATCTATCTGATGACCTCACGGCTTTCGAACATGAGGCTGCAAAACTATCTGAGGTGAAACCTTGCATAAATTTATAAACACGTTGGTGTGCGCCAGTATGGCCGCACTTTCAGTATTCGCCCTTCCGGCGCTGGCGCAGGAGGTGAGGATTAAAGACCTCGTAGAAATTGACGGGGTGCGCGGCAATGACCTTGTCGGCTACGGCCTTGTTGTGGGCCTAAACGGCACCGGTGACGGGCTGCGAAATTCGCCCTTCACCGAGGAGGCGATGACCAACCTTCTGGAGCGCCTTGGTATTAACGTAACCGGCGAGAGCTTCCGCTCCAAAAATGTGGCGGCGGTGCTGGTGACGGCCAACTTGCCGCCTTTTGCGCGGGCTGGTGGGCAGATAGACATTACGGTTTCGACCATCGGCGACGCTAAAAGCCTGCTTGGCGGCACCCTGATTATGACGCCGCTCAATGCCGCCGACGGCCAGATTTACGCCGTGGCCCAAGGTTCGGTAATTGCCGGCGGGGTTACCGCGGGCGGGCAGGGGGCCACGGTAACCCAAGGTGTGCCTACGTCGGGGGTTATCCCTTCTGGCGCGCGGGTCGAGCGTGAAATTGCCTTTGATTTTACGACCATGCAGCAAATGCGACTGGCCTTGCGGGACCCCGATTTCACCACGGCGGCTCGGATTGAACGGGCAATTAACGATCGTTTTGGCGCTCCCATTGCGCGCATGTTGGATTCCGGCACTGTGGCGCTAAGCTTAAGTGCTGCCAACGCGCCATCTCCGGCTCATCTTGTGGCATTGCTGGAAAATATTGAAATCCACCCCGAGCAACGGGCCCGTGTGGTGGTGGACCAACGCTCTGGCACCATCGTGCTGGGGGCGGATGTGAAAATCAGCCGCGTGGCGGTTTCGCAGGGCGGGCTTACGCTGCGGGTTCAAGAAAACCCGATCGTGGTGCAACCCAACCCGTTTACCATTGGTGGCCAGCCCATTGTAGTACCCAACACCACAGCCACCATAGAGCAAGACCCTGGCACGCAAATGGCGTTGGTAGAAACGGCTGTTTCGTTGCCCGAAGTGATTGAGGGCCTAAACGCTCTCGGGGTTTCTCCTCGTAATATGATTGATATCCTCAAGGCCATAAAAGCAGCAGGTGCGTTGCACGCTGAGTTTATCGTGCAATAGAGCGTGGGGCGTGTAAAGGCACATGCCCCAATTGGCCATGCGAGTATCGAGCTGACATCAATGGTTTTATCCTCTGGATCTGGCAATAGCATTCTGCGTTCGCCGTATAGCATGTCGGTGGAGGTGCTGAAATTATGGCCTTCATTTGCTGAGTGCTTTCATGCAAATTTCGACGTTATCAACAACGAGCGTGAGCATTATGCCAGATGGTGAGGCGGAAACCTCTGGGGGACAGTTTCGTGGTTGCTATCAAGCAACCAGATTTAAAATCCGGCCTGTCGGTGTGAGTTAAGGTGATGAACCAACCGAAATCAGTATGGCGTGTTATACCTAACATGGGCGACCGCGGATAAAGTTGAAGCCGTGGATGAAATCAGAATACAATATGCGGAACGGGTCTTGCTGGGATCATCTGTTAACTAGGCTGACAAAGCCTTGTGCGCAAAGATGTTTACTTGGCTGCAATAAGGGCGGTTGATGATGCCGCGGCCAAAAGCACAGATAGCGAGATCGGAAAAATTGTGGCGCTTGTTATCTGATATAAGTGGGCTAGAAAAGCACAAAATTTGCATGACTCAACCTCTGGCAACAGTCCAAAATCGCGGAAAGGCCTGCACTGCCGAGCGAAGCGAGGCCATGTTTGCCGTGTGTCGGGATTGCGTAGCAAAAACCGGCACACGGCAAAGACAGTATTGCGGGTTAGCGCCATGCCTAGCCCCAACCGCAGCGCGCCTTTACCTCAGGGCAGGGCGAAGTGGTTGGGTATTGGGGAAGGCCTCCCCCCCCTCGGCAAAGGCGCGGTTTTCAGCAAGTTGAAAACATAGGTTGCCGCCGGCCCTAGCCTCGGCGGCGCTTTATTGGTAGCTTTGCACCAAGGCCCCGGCGACCAGCGCCCAGCCGTCAGCCAGCACGAAAAACGCCAGTTTGAATGGCAGAGCGATGACCGCGGGGGGGACCATCATCATACCCATGGACATCAGCACTGCGGCGATGACCAGATCAATGATAAGGAACGGCAAAAATATCAAGAAACCAATCTCGAAACCGCGTTGGATTTCGCTGAGAAGGAAGCTTGGCACGAGGATGCTGAGCGGTATTTCACCCTCTTCGGGCGCATATGGCGCTGAATTTATCATCAGATCAAGGGTGTCTTGCTGAACACGGCCCATCATGAATGTTTGAAACGGGGCGCGAATATTGTCGATTGCCACTTGGGTGGCAATCGAGCCGTCCATTAGGGGCACAACGCCTGTATCCCATGCTTGATTAAACACCGGCGCCATCACAAACCACGTAAGAAACATGGCTAAGCTAACGATCATCATATTGGGGGGGGCTTGCTGCACACCAATGGCTTGCCGCAAGATTGAAAGCACCGTGACCATAAAGGGAAAACAGGTGACCATCATGGCGATGCCGGGGGCGAGGCTGAGCAGGGTGAGCAGCACAAACAACTGCACCGATTGCAGCGAAAGCGAGCCGCTCCCCAAATCAAATTGCACAGATTGTGCCAGCACGGGGCTAGCCCCAAGCATAGCAAATAGGACCGTAAGCCTAAAAACCATTTTGCAAATCAACCACTTGCGTCAAGCGCACCCCGAGTTTTCCCTCTTCGCCCTCAATCTCTTGCAGCTCACCTCGGGCAATCAGCTTTTCGCCGATGTAAACCTCAACGGGGTCATCTATCCGACTATCCAGAGGAATAATCGCGCCTTGAGAGAGCGACAAAAGCTCGGAGATTAAGGGCTTAGCCTTGCCGACGGAAATGGTCATTTCCACAGGCACGCCAAGAAAAGCGTTTTCGGTTGGTTCTGTTGTATCAGGCATTATTGGTTCCTGTTTTTTCTATATTGTTAAAGAAGGTATTTATGGCTGTGCGTGTATCTTTCAGGGCCTCTTCGATGTTGATCTGGTCATAGCCGCCCTGCCAATTTACCCGCGCTTGTAGCCCGTTTAACGCGGGGTCACCCTCTACAGAAAAGTCAGCTTTTGAGGGCGCGAGGAGGGATTGTATGGAGTTGACGGCTTCGGGCGCGACAGAGATAATGATGCGAGCGGTTGGGGCTTTTTTGTAAGCCTTACAAAGCAAGGCCGCCACTTCAGCCCCAAAGCCAAGGCGCGCAGACTCGGGCAGCACGGTTTCCACCAATTGTTCAAGCATTGGCTGCATGGATTTCAGCATCATTTGGCAGGCTTCAATTTGGGTGAAGCTCATGTCATTCAGCGCTTCCAAAATCGGGGCCAATGTACGAATTTTTTCGTCTTCAAAGGCGCGGCTGGCAGCATCTGCACCTGATTTTACGCCATCACTATAGGCGCTGTCCCGCAGGGCCTCAAAGCTTTCAAACTTTGAAATACCGCGGCGAATTTCCACATCATGGGAAAAGGATTCAAGCTTCAATACAGACATCAGGCGGGGGTCTCCTCGGTTTCACCGGCGGTATCTATCCAGTTTTGCAGCAGCCGGTTGGTTTCAGTTGAGCGCTCGGAAATGGCGGTGCGCAAAAGGTCAGCGGCGCTAGGGGCGCTGTGGCCTATGGCGAGCTGTTCTGCGCTGTCTGGCGCGGATAGCAGCCCTTGGGCTTGCGCGCTGACCGCTTCAGCCAGTGCATCTTCAGGCGCAAGCGGCGGCAGGGAGGGCTGGCTGGAAAGCAGCGGTTTGATCACAAACAGCCCGAGCGCCAGCACCACAACGCTCAGCACGCCAAGCTGAATGAGCGACATCATATTATTGCCCAAGAACCCGGGTGAAGTATCCACAAATGTGCCGACTTCGGGCGGCCTTGCCATTTGCATGCTTTCAATCGTCACCACATCGCCGCGCGCCTCGTCAAAGCCGATGGTGGATTTCACCAGTTGTGATAGCGCGGCCAGTTCCTCTTCCGAGCGCGGGGTAAAGGTTTCCACCCCATTTTCCAGCGTCACAATGTCATTCACCAGCACCGCCACGCTGATTTTCCTAATCTCGCCCGGTGCGCTGACTGTTTCCCGCACGGTTTCTGACACGTCATAATTAATTATTTCGCTATTGCGTGCTTGGTTACGAGATTCTTCACTAGAGCCGCCCGCATCGCCATCGGGCAAATTGCTGGCCACCGTTACGCCTTGTGCGCCTGAGCCTTTGGAATTGTCAGTTTCGCTTTGAGTTTCAGACGAAATGGCGACCTTGGACTCAGGGTCCAGAATGCGCTCTGTCACGGTTTGGCTCTTTGTTTCCGCATCGACCATTACCTCAACCACGGCATTGCCTTCGCCCACCCGTGCCGCCAAAAGCCGCTCGATATTGCTGCGCATGGCTGCGGCGCGTGCGTCTAGCCCGTCAGACCCTATAATAACACCACCGGATTCGGCGGCCGTTAACACCACACCCGAATCACCATCGATCACCGTAACCGCATCTGGGGAAAGGCCGTTTACAGCCGAAGCCACTAAAAAACGCGCCGAATCAGCAAATGCCGGGGGTAGGGAACCATTATTTGCGACTATGGTTACCGAGGCGGTAGGGCGTGAATTGCGCTCAAATGGGCGATTTGTGCCCGATGCAATATGTACGCGCGCCGAGCGCACCTGAGCCGAAGAGACCAGCGTGCGCGCCAGCTCCCCCTCTTTGGCACGCCAATATGCGGCGTCAAACATTTGGCTGGTTGTGCCAAAGCCGGAAAGGTTGTCCAGTAGCTCATAGCCCGCAATGCCAGAGCCAGGTAGCCCCTCTGAGGCCAGTGATAGCCGCGCTTGGTCTCGCGAGCCTGCGTCAACGTATATGGCGTTTCCACGCACTTGATAGGTAATGCCGCGTTGGTCAAGCGAGGTGATGACCTCCCCTGCGATTGATGGGTCCAGCCCTGCATATAGCAGCGAAAGGCTGGGCGTGGTGGCTACCCGCACCAGCCCCAAGGTGGCAACCAGTGCAGCCACGGCGGCAAGTACAAAAATTATTTTTTTGCGAGGATCAAGTGTGGTCCACATAGACGTCATTCCAATCAACTTCTGTTTTTCAATGCCAGCGGCCATTCAGGCCACCTCGACGTATTTTTATGCAATTTGCCTCAACAGATTTAACAATTGGTTAGCTACCGGCGGTTTATGAAAAGAAAAGTTCGATTTAATGCAGGAAATGAAAAATGGCGGATGAAACCGAGCCTGAACCGACCGAAGAAAAGAAAAAGGGCGGTAAAAAAGGCTTAATTATAGGGCTGTTAGGGGCAATTTTGCTCGGCGGAGGCGGATTCTATGCCACCTATGCTGGGCTGATTCTTGGCCCAGCGGGTGAGCATGATACCCATGCCGCCGAATCAGATATGCCGCCGTTACCAGAAATTGCATTTATTGAACTGGAGCCGATGGTTGTATCTCTCGGCGGCAATGCCCACGCCAAGTATTTGCGCTTTTCGGCGCAGTTGGATGTGGATCCGGCGAGCGAAGAAGCGGTGCTCATGGTGCTGCCGCGCATCATTGATGTGCTCAATACCTACCTGCGGGCTGTGTCGGAAGACGAGCTCGGAAAGCCTGCGGCATTGGAACGGCTGCGCGCACAAATGCTGCGGCGCATTCAAGTGGTAACAGAACATGGGCAGGTGAAAGACTTGCTTATAACGGAGTTTGTACTCGGATAAAGGAGGGGCCAGAATGGACCTGATAGCAGATGTATTGTTGATTGCGGGCGCGCTTGGCGCGGCGCTTTATTGTATGATCCTGGCACGGAGGATTAAATCGCTCTCAAGGCTGGATACAGGCCTTGGTGGTGCGATATCTGCGCTTTCTGCGCAGGTAGAGGACATGCGCGCCTCGGTGAAAGCCGCCACGCAAGCCTCGGGAACTTCAATGAAAGATTTGATGGAAGTGACGGGGCGGGCCGAAATTGCAGCCGGGCGGCTGGAGCTTCTGCTTTCAACCGTTCACGAGCGTGGACAGCCCCCAAAACCGGTAAAGCTGGACCGTTCGGACGAGCCGAAGATACTGAAAGCAATGAAAGAGCAACGGCTTGATGAGGATAAGGACAAAAAGGAATCAGGCGCGCGCGCTGAGCTGCTGACAGCGCTTCAACAAGTGATGACGGCGGTGAAAAGATGATAATGCGCACGCCTAACCAGCCTCGCAAAACAGGGACCATCACTGTGATTGTAGGCCTGTTCTTGGCTTCAGGGCTGATTCGCGCTGTTGATATCGCGCCCGCCTTTGCCGAAGAAATGCTGCAGGAAGACACGCCCCATGAGGCGGTGCAAATGGCCAGTGCCGAGCCTATGCCCGATATGCCGGCCCTTTTAAAGGCCATTCAGGCGCGCGAAGCGCAAATCGCTGAGCGCGAGGCCTATATTGATCGTCGGATGCAAACCCTCGCGGTGGCAGAGCAGCGCATTCGAGAGCAAATGGACGCCTTGACCGAGGCTGAATCCAAACTCGCGGCCACGCTTTCATTGGCTGATAATGCCACCGAGGAAGACGTGGCGCGCCTTACCGAGGTTTATCAACGCATGAAGCCCACCGACGCCGCCGGAATTTTTGAGACAATGGACATTCAGTTTGCTGCCGGATTCTTCTCGCGCATGCGTCCAGAATCATCGGCCGCCATTATGGCTAACCTACCAGCCGATCTTGCCTATTCGATTTCAGTGGTTATGGCTGGCAGAAATGCCAACGCTCCGCGCGAATAATTGCCGCTTTTGAGAGGTTGTTAATACCCGCCCCTTATCGTGGTTACAGGACAAAATAAATGAGGGTAAATTCATGGGCGGCATAATTGGTATCGTAATAATGTTTGTAATGGTTTTTGGCGGGTATTTGCTCGCCGGAGGCAAAATGGCGATCATCCTGCATTCGCTTCCCTTTGAGATGATGATTATCATGGGGGCGGCTGTTGGTGCGTTTATGGTCGCGAATGATATGAGTGCCGTGAAACACACCATGAAGGACATGGGTAAGGTTTTTAAGGGCGCGAAGTGGAAGCAAGAAGACTTTCAGGACCTGCTTTGCCTGCTCTTCACCTTGATTCGGATCAGCCGGGATAGCCCGGTCGAGCTCGAAACTCATATCGAAGACCCTGAAAGCAGCTCTGTGTTTGGGAAATACCCCAAAATCCAGGCAGACAGTAACGCCGTTGCTCTGATTTGTGACACTCTGCGCGCGGGCTCTATGAACTATGACGACCCGCATCAGGTAGAAGACGTGCTGGAAAAACGCATGGAAGAGCAATACAATCACGCCCAGCATTCTGCACATGCGCTTCAGGTAATGGCTGATGGCCTGCCGGCGCTCGGAATTGTGGCCGCGGTGCTCGGCATTATTAAAACTATGGCCTCTATTGATCAGCCGCCCGCCGTGCTGGGTGCCATGATTGGTGGTGCGCTGGTGGGTACGTTCCTTGGGGTTTTTCTGGCCTACGGTTTGGTCGGGCCGTTTTCAACCAAAGTTGAAACGGTCGTGAAGGAAGATAACCACTTCTACATGCTGATACGCGAGGTTTTGGTTGCAAACCTTTATAAACACGCACCAAATATTTGCGTAGAGGTTGGTAGGCAAAACACACCTGGCGCCAAACGGCCCTCGTTTAATGAGCTAGAAGCAGCCCTGAAGGAGGCAAAAGCAGCAGCATGAAGCAGCTTTTCGCAGTGGCCCTTATCCTGTCTGCGTCGCCTTTGGCGGCGCAGCAGGTCGTTTCGGTTACGTCTGGTGAGCATAACGGGTTTTCAAGGCTTGTTTTACGGATTGATCCTGATGTGGATTGGGAGATTATTGAGACGCGTGGTTTAGTCAGTGTGAAGTTTTCGCTGCAATCCCTCACCTTTTCAACCTCGCATGTGTTTGACAAAATGACGACGGACCGGATTGCAGGCGTGAGCGAGATAAGCACAAACCAGAGCTCCCAGCTACAGCTAGAGCTTAACTGTAGCTGTGAGGTGCGGAGCTTTGCTTTTAATAATAATTATATCGTGATTGATGTGTTTGACGGGCCAGAACTTGGCCCGCTACAAAGCGAAGTTTCAGAGCCACAATGGCGGCCAGACGCGCTTCCCTTTATTCAGCCCACCAACGCGCCATCGCGTTTTACCGCCTTTGTAATGGCCCAAGCGCCGATGCAGCCGGCATTATTACCAGACCCGCCGCCACAGGCAGAGCCCACGCCGACACCACAGATGGATGCACCCGCGTTGCCGGATATGGTGGCCGAAATTACAATGACTGAACCTGAAACGCCGGGTGCCATTGCCGAGATAGAAGCGATGACCGGTGCGGTGGTGGCGGATATGAACGAGGAGATTGAAGTAGAAGATGACCCAGAAATGCTGGCGCGCATAGAAGAAGCCCAAAACCAGCTTTTGGCGCAACTGACCCGCGCCGCAGATCAAGGACTGGTGGATTTTGTGCCTGCGCCGGTGCCGGTGGCCGAAGTGTTGCCTGTGCCGGAGTCTGTTCCCATGCCTGAGCCAACGCCCGTGCCGCTGAACCCCGAGCTTTTGCAGCAGCTCAGCGCGCGCACCGCCTATTCGCAAGGCACCGAGGATGCGCTGACAGCGATCGTCAACCAATTTGCCATGCCGCAATGCCTAGACGATAAGGATTTTTCCATGGAGGGCTGGGGGGGCGAGGCTGGGTTTTCGAACGAGCTGGCGCGCCTGCGCTCAAGCTTGCTTGGTGAATTTGATATACCAGATCAGAAGATAGCAACGGCTATTGTGCAGCTATATTTGCGCTATGGGCTCGGGGCCGAAGCGCGGTTGATGTTGCGCGAAACTGGAGTGGAGCTGGAAAACGCCTCGCTATACCACGATCTGGCGTCACTTGTTGAGAGCGAGCCTGCGCGGGTATTTGGGCCGGTGCTCAAAGGTGCCGGCTGTGGCGGCGCGCACGAGCTTTGGTATTTGGTTACGGGGCTGGGTGATTATCAGGTGCTGGAACCACTCGACATTACAGAAATATTTTCAAACTATCCGATTGAAGTGAGGACACTGATTGGCCCGCCGCTTGCGCAAGCCTTTATTGACCGAGGGCAGGTAGAAGCCGGGCATGTAGTGCTTGAAATTGTCAGGCGTGCGGAAACAGGTGTGACGCCGCTGCAACGCTTGGCCGAAGCGCATGTGATGGAAGCACAAGGAAACCTCACGGATGCGATAAAGGTGTATCGGGAGCTGGCGCTGGAAAATGGCGTGCAATCGCCAGCAGCGTTGATTTCTTATGCGCGCACATTGCTGGTGAGTGATCAAACCTTGCCTGAAACCCTGCTGGTTGATCTTGAATCTGCTGCTTTTTTCAACAGGAATGCCGAGCTAGCTGACCCGCTGCGCCTTTGGGAGATAAAGGTGCGGGCAGAGGTGGCCGGAGCGGATGCCGCTTTGGCCCAAATTGAGGAAATGCTGGTTGAACGGCCAGATCTGAATATGGAATTAGTGAACATTGTCACCGATATCTTTGCCAATAGCAGTGCTGCGCAGCTAGGAGATTATCCCTATGCTCAAATGGTTTTACGGTTCGCTGATTTGTTGGATCAAGGCATGGCAGGCGATATCGCGCGGCTAAAAATTGCTGAGGAAATGGCCGCGATGGGCCTCCCCGAAACGGCGCTAGAAGTGCTTTCCCCCAATTTGCACCGCGCCACGGCGGAGGTTCGCTATATAGAGGCTGCCGCTTATGTGCAGCTCTATCAGCCAACGCAGGCACTTGCGATTTTGGACGAAGATTCAAGCCTTCAGGCCTATAAGATTCGGCTGAGCGCCTATCTGCAAATGGAAGATTTTGAGGCGGTTGCTCAATTACTAAACGAGGAGCACGCCAGCGAGATATCCATAAATGATATTGCCCTGCGGGCGGGCGACTGGGCCAAAATCCAGGATGCAGGCGCGGTCGGTACTTTGGCCTCATATGTGCAAGGCGTGGTTCCAGCAGAGGCAGCGGCTTTGGCACCTATGGTTGCCCAAGAAGCCCCAACCCTGAAGGCCGCGCGGGCGTTGCTTGCAAATAACGAAGAAAGTATGCGGTTCTTGGAAGGCGTCTTAGCCGAGCACGAATAAGCCGACCAAAAGGCACAAAAAAACCCGGGGGAAGCCTGGGTTTTTTTATGGCTGGAGAATTAAGTTTGGGGCGTGCGGATCGCTTCCACATCAGCTGCAAACATTTGCGTGCCATCGGCAAAATAGAGCACCGGCTGGCCTTCAAATTTTCGAACTTCCTGAACCATAGAAAACACCAGCGCCGGTGTGTTGGCAATAATCTCGCCCTCGAGGATGCTGTTGGTTTCGAATCGGTATTGTGCGCCTTCAACGGCTCGGGAGCCGTCAGCCAGAATGCCGGACCACTCGACATTGCTTTCGTCTTTATCCACATCTTGCCGTGCCACTACATTGTCATCTTCGTCAAAAACCACAAGCTCGACCCGGTCTGCGTCTGTGTGGCTAAGGTATAGCACATCCAGCGGCACATTTTCGTAAGAGGCACTGCCCGGATTGCGAACTTCTTGTCCGATCCATTGCGAAAGCCCGCCAGTAGCCCCGCTGGCCAGCGCTTCCAAAATGCCTTCCAACTTGGTGTTGGATTGCACCTGTTGCTCAACGGCTGAAAAGCTGGCGAGCTGCGCAACAAACTCGGTGGATTCGACCGGTTTAAGCGGGTCTTGATTGCGCAGCTGGGCGGTGAGCAGGGTGAGAAACGTTTCGAAATCTCCCGATACGTCGGTGCTGGAGCTCGCAGGTTCTGTTGCGCGGGCAAAGCCGGCGGAGGCTTGAGAAAGAGTTGTAACGGTTTGCATTTTACGTCCTTAACGTTAGAGGCGAATATCGAGGCGGCCATCTTGGCCGGTGAGTGTCGGGGCGGCTATTGCTGGTTCATCACTTTCAAATTCTCCAGTAACACCCTGAAATTGATCAAAATCATCTTTGTTTCCCTGGCTGTTTCCTTGTTGGAAAGAAAGGTCGGCTTGTGAGAAGCCCGCGCGGGCCAGTGTGGCGGCAAGCAGCTCGGCATGGCGGCGCATCAGGTCTATAGTATCTGCCCGTTCAGCGACCACTTGCGCCGTCACTTGCTGGTCATTGGTTGTTAAATGAATGGTTACGCGGCCAAGTTCGGGCGGATCAAGCCGCAGCTCAATGGTTTGCTTATCTGCTTTCGTGAGCAGCTGCGGCAGCTGGACTTCAATTTGCTTGGCAATCGGCGCGGTAGGCGCTGAAGTGCGAGATGGTTGCACTATATCAACGGTTTGCCGCTCAATCTTGATGCTAAACTGCACCTCGGCTGGGTCGGCAACGACCGTTTCTAAATTAGAAAAACCAGTTTGATACGTGGGCTGAGCCTGAATCGGATTCGCAATTTTGGGTGCGGGTAAAACCGGTTTGTCACCCATTCTAATTTTGGGGGCTCTGTCGGGCTGTGTATTAACCGGGTTTTCAATCGGAATCGGCAGATTTTGAAATGTTGAAACATTCAATCCAGGCTGTGATTTTGCCGCAATCGGTGCCGCGACCGCTATCGTTTTATTGCGGATTGGCGCCGGGTTCATCTCCGTTGGTCGAATCGGTTCCTTGGCGGGCACTGGCGCGTTTTCTACGCGCTCATGCGCTTGCGCCAGCTTGGGCTGTGCATCGATTGGCAAACCCGTTTTCGCCGTAGCCGTAGCCGAAAGCGCGGGTTGGCGCTCGGCTGGTTGCTCTGCCTTCATTTGCAGTGGGGTAATGGCCGGTTGCCCTACATTATTTTTGATGTCCGGCGCATTAATATCTTCAACTTTGGCGTTGAACTCTCCGCTTACACGCGCGTCAATCTCTTGTGTCGGTGCCTTTTCCTGCGGCATTGCCAAGGGCGCCTGTACTCGCGGATCTAGCAACGGTGCCGGCTCCACTAGGGGCGAATCATCCGGCGTTTCTCCGTCCAAAAGAGCCGCAAAATCTGGAATATCGCCCTCCGTTACGTCCGACGACGCAAGCGTTGGTAGCGCGGTTAACTCAATTTTGGGCTTTGAAAGCCCTGCGATCAATTCAATATCCATATCAGCACCCATGTTCTACGGTTGGCTTCACCTTCGCGGCTATGGGTTACTATTTATTTACTGTAATGGCGGTAAGCTGGGGTTGTGCAACCCAAAATAGGTAAGATTTTATGGAAATTACACAAGCAACACCGCAGGCCATTAATCCGGCACATGCGGCGCGAGCGCAAGAATTGCGGGACGTGGCAAAAGCCTTTGAGGCCAGTTTTTTGGCAGAAATGCTTAAGGCCAGCGGGCTTGGCAAAAGCCGAAGCGAGTTTGGTGGCGGGGCCGGAGAGGATGCGTTTTCCTCAATGATGGTCGATGAACAAGCCCAGTTAATGGTTGAGCGCGGCGGCATTGGCCTGAGCGAATCGATATTTCAAAGCCTTTGGGCACGGGAGTTTGGCAATGATTGATACAGTATTGGCACGCGGCAAGCTGCGGCAGTTGCTTTCGGTTATGGATGCCGAACGGGGTGTTTTGCTTAATGGCCCACTGGACGATTTGGTGAAAATTTCGGCCAAGCGAGACCAACTTCTTGATTCTCTGGTAAATGGCGGTCCAGTTTCTCAGCGTATTCTTGGGGCGCGGTTGGCCGATGTTAAGGCTATGGCCAAGCGCAATGGGGCGCTCCTTAAAGCGGCAATGGAAGGCATGAAGGACGCACGCAAAGAAGTTGAAAACATGGAAGAAAGCCTGAACAATATGGATACGTATTCCCGCGATGGTGCCAAGATGGTGGTTGCGCAGACCCCACCGGGCAAAGGGCACAGAGTGTAATGAATTGCGTATGTATTTGTGAAAAATTGTTTGAATACAATCTGTTGGCATTAAGACTTCATTATGTGTTGCAAGCGAGAATGAGAGGGTAATCTTGAATGGGTTGCCGGTGGGGATTTCCTCACATCTCGTCAGAACGGCGAATTGCGGGCGTGAAACACGTCTTATTTTAAACAGCGGCGCCGAACGCGCTGCATCGCCGAAGGAAATGCTAAATGTCTAGTATTCTTACAAACTCCAGTGCCATGGTGGCACTGCAAACCCTGCAAAGCATCAACAAAAGTCTGGGTGAAAACCAGAGCCAGATTTCTACTGGTAAAAAGGTTGCTACTGCGCGGGACAACGCCTCTATCTGGGCTATTTCGCAAACCATGCAATCTGACGTAGACGGCTATTCGGGCATCTCTGATGCGCTCGCCACTGGCTCTGCTTCCGTTGCTGTTGCGCGGACAGCGTCTGAGTCGATCACCGACCTGCTCGGCCAGATCAAATCCAAGATCATTGCTGCGCAAGATCCAGCAGCTGACCAAGGCAAACTGCAAACAGATATTGCCGAGCTACGTGGCCAGGTTGGCTCTGTGGTAAGTGCCGCGCAGTTTAACGGCCTTAACCTTGTGGATGGCACCAATGCTTCGGTGGACGTGCTGGCCTCGCTTGACCGTGATGCAGCTGGCAATGTAACGGCTTCCAATATCACTGTAGCTGGCCAAAATCTGTCATCGGCAGCAGGCGCTGTTAAAGCGGGCCTTGCTGGCTCTGATGGTGCTGGTGGTGATGGTTCAACGGCTGCATTTTTCTTGGATGCGGCTGGCACAGGCGATATTGTGGTTGTTGATGCGGCCTTGGCTGCGGGTGATACTTTCAATGTCAAAATCGGTGAAGAGACCGTTTCTTATGTTGTTACCGTTGAAGATGTAGCTGCCCTTGCAACTGAAGACGTTGTTGCTAATGGTATCCGTAGTGCAATCAACGGCATGAGCGATGCAAATATCACCGCTGATGTTGCGTCAGACACCATCACGGTGACAAATGCCGCTGGTGATACGGTGAACATGACCACCGAGCTCGTAAGCGTTGGTACTGGTGGGCTTTCTGGCCTAGCGGGCATTAACGTGGACGACGGTGCAGGGGGTAACTCTGTGCAAGCTTTGGCCGACATTGAGGGCCTAATTCAGACTGCGATTGACGCTGCGGCCTCATTCGGTTCAAGCCAAGCCCGCATTGATACCCAGTCGGATTTCTTGGGCAAGCTCTCTGACTCGCTGAAAACAGGTATTGGCGCCTTGGTTGACGCCAATATGGAAGAAGCTTCGGCTCGTTTGCAAGCACTACAGGTTCAGCAGCAGCTGGCCACGCAGTCGCTTTCTATCGCGAACCAAGCCCCGCAAAACATCTTGACGCTTTTCCGTTAAGATAATCAGCTAGGCGGGGGGTAACCTCCGCCTAACTCTTCGCCAAATCATCATGTTAACACGCCGGGAATTCCGGTAGGGTGGGAGGATACACCCCATGAATACTGCTATCTTAGCGCAGTCGCTCTATGCAAAGCCAACCCAGGAACTGGGAACGGCGCGGGGCATTGAATATAAGGCCTTTTCAAAGGTTACAGCCCGGCTCGCAAGCTGGAATGAAGAAGAGGACAGTTTTGGCTGCCTTGCTGAAGCGCTTTGTGAAAATCAACTTTTATGGACAATACTTGGGGCCGATGTGGCCGACAAAGGGAATGGGCTTCCTGAGCAGCTCCGCGCCCAGCTGTTTTATCTAACTGAATTCACCAACCATCAAACCCGCAAAATTCTGGCAAAAGAAGCCAAACCTGCGATTTTGGTGGAAATCAACACCAGCATCATGCGCGGCTTGCGTGATTGTGCTGACAACTTTCATGAGGTGCCGAAATGAGTGGATTGGTACTAAAACTCAGGCCTGCTGAGCGGATAATGATCAATGGTGCGGTTATTGAAAACGGAGATCGGCGCACGCGACTGCATGTGCTGACGCCCAATGCCAATGTGCTGCGACTGCGGGATGCCATTCACCCCGACGATGCTAATACGCCGGTAAAGCGTGTGTGCTATATTGCCCAGCTATTATTGGCCGGAGAGGCTGAGCCCGTGGCCGCACGCAAGCAGCTGTTGCAGGGAATAGAGCAGCTTGGGCAGGTGTTTCAAACCGAGGAATGCCGTGCGCATCTCGGAGAGGCCAAAGCCCAGCTTCTGCAGGAAAATGACTATCAGGCGCTGAAATTTTTGCGCTTTTTGTTGCCAATTGAAGCCGGATTAATGGAGGCCGCCCAATGATCCCCTCGGCCCCCATTGGCGGCATAGCCGGCTGGCGCTTCATGCAGCGCACGCAAGAAAGCCAGTTGGCGGCGTTTACGGCCTCACCCGCGCTTGACCGCGAACTGACATATTTTAAGGAAAATATATCCAAGATCGAATCAGTCGAAGATTTGGTTAATGACTTCACGCTGTTTAAGGTCGCGCTCGGGGCTTTTGGCATGGAAGAGAAAGTGGCTGATAAGTTCTTTTTCAAAAAGGTTTTGGAAGAGGGCAGCGAGGAAGACGGGGCCTTTTCCTTGCGGCTGACGGATACCAAATTTCGTGAAATGGCCGAGGCTTTTGGTTTTGGCAATGCGGGCGGCTCCAGGGTTGCGGAGTCCGATTTTGCTCAAAAAATAACCGAAGCCTATCAAGTGCGCCAATTTGAGAAGGCGGTGGGGCAGTCAGATAGCTCTATGCGCTTGGCGCTGAATCTTGAGCGTGAAATCAGCAAATATGCCGATGGGCCTTATCCTGAAACCGTGGGGTGGTTTCAGGTCATGGCCAATCCGCCGCTACGCGAGGTGCTTGAAACCGCCTTGGGCTTGCCCAAAAGCATCGGAACGCTGGGTATTGATCGCCAACGCGAGATATTTCAGGAGGCAAACGAGCGGGTGTTTGGCAGCAAGTCTTTGGATGTATTTAAAGACCGTGAAAATGTGGATAAGCTGTTGCAAAATTTCTTTGCTCGAGAGCAAATAAATAACGGCCCCGGCCCGCTGACCAAAGGTATGGGCGCGCTAACGCTTATGCAAAATGCGGTAAGCGCCGCAGCCAACTTTGCTGCGTTTAACCGGCGAGATCTGTAACGCGCAGATAAAATAATTTGGTAATGAGGGAAGGCCTATGCCATTATTACCCACACAACCAGCAGGCTGGCCACCAGATAAACCAGCGTATTGACCATCCAGCGGAGCAACGAGCCATCGCCTTCGGGGTTCACGTTCAGGCGCTCGCAAACCTTGGTTCCAGGCCAAAGAAACGCTTCAGATAATTTCATGATATTATGCCTTTTCTGTGGTGGTACTGTAAATTGTCTAGCGGTAAAAAACCAATTTTTCAAACTTAAAATTCGGGGCAATTTCGAAAGCCTAAAGAATAATTTGAACCAAAACCATTTTATGCGCCACTATACCCTGAAAACAACGCAAATCAGGGTGCCCAAGCTGTGCAAAAGGACAAAGCCTATATTACTTTTCTGGCGGGCCGTGCGCGGCTGAGGGATCGTGCCGCGTTTGAGACGCTGGTTCAGCATTTCAGTCCGCGCTTATTTGCCCATGCATACCGGCTGCTCGGCCACCGTGAAGAGGCAAGGGATGCCGTGCAGGAAGCTTGGGTGGATATAACGCGCGGCCTAAAGAGTTTGCGCGATGATACCGCCTTTATGGCGTGGGCTTACCGGATAACCTCGCGCCGCTGTGCGCGCCAAATTGATCGGAACATAAAAGTCCGCGCCCATGCACCGGATATGCCTGAACCTGTGTTTGAAGAGGCAAGCTCGGTGCGCGCGGCGATTGACCGGTTAAAGCCGGTACTGGCTGCCACCATCCGTTTGTTTTACATCGAGGAAATGAGCCTGCGTGAAGTTGGTTTGGCGATGGGTGTACCGCAGGGCACTGTCAAATCCCGGCTTGCGCAGGCCCGAAATGAACTTAAATCCCATCTGAAAGGATATGAAGATGACAAGTATTGATGATTTAATCAAAGAAGCGCTATCGGAGCAGGAAAACGAGATTATCGAAAGCACTGAAGAGCTGGGGTATTTCAGCCTCGCCATGGGCCTGTTTAGCGGCAAACTTGGCTGGGTAACCTGGGTGATTATGCTGGTGCAGGGCGCTATGTTTGTGGTTGGTGTTTGGGCGGCGTGGCGGTTTTTTGGTGCGACTGATGTGCTGGCGGCTGTTAAGTGGGGGATGAGTGCGGCGGTGCTGCTCTTGATGGCGGGGATGCTGAAAATGAGCCTGATGCCGCAAATTCAGGCCGATCGCGTGTTGCGAGAGCTAAAGCGGGTGGAGCTGCTGATTTTGCACCGTGCTGGCGAGTAAGTGTAAAGAAGCCTCCGGCCTGAGCCTCGCTACGCTCGGTGGCGGCGCGGCAATATGGTGGCTATTCAAGCCTTGGATGTGCGCCGCGCTGCAACATGTCCGCTTGCCAAGGGCGCTGTCGGTTGAGTGCGGCGCGCATAAAATATTGTCAAATAGCACAAGGGTAGACGCGCCGCGTCAGGTGCCGTGGCTTTGATTGTAGCCATTTGTTTTGGGCGCCTACCAGCCTTTTAGCGCAGTGGGCGTGGGCTTGAACACCTGAACGCGTAGCGGGTGGCAGGCGGCGGTGTCGCTTGAATGTTCGCTTGAGCAATCCCCGCCGGGGCAGGCTGACAGCGCGCCAAGGAGCGGGATTTCGGCGAAGAACTCAAGAAAATCACCGGGGCGCACGAGGCTGGTTTTCATAAAATACTGGCCGGTATTGCAGGTGAAACCGGTGCACATAAACACGTTGAGCACATCATGCACGTGCGGCTCGGCGTCTTTTAGGGACAGGCCTGTATGGGCGGCCAACGCGCGGGTTAGGTTGGAGTGGCAGCAATAGTGATATTGCCCGCCGTTGAGCAGATTGTTGGTGTAAGGGTCACATCGGGTGCCGATCACATCATGTACAGAGCCGCCGAATTCGTCGATTCCGTACCAGCTGAGCGTATCATTCACGATCGTGGCCATAGGGCGCAGAAATGGAAGTGACATCCACATTTGCTCGCCGGTGGAAATATGGGTGCCATGCAGGGCGCGGGTTTTGCCGGAATAGAACCGCTCGGCGAGGTTGTCGGCATTCCAGAGGTTAAGATCTCCAACCTGCGGGCCTTCAATTGAGGAAATCCGGAAGAAATGCCCCGCAGGCGCGTTGAAGCAACGGGCGTCGCGGGGTGGAATGGTGATCTCATCTACCAACGTGGCCCCTGCGCGGGCGGATTGATAAAGCGCTAGGTCTGGCTTTGGTAAGGTGGCATCCGGATAGCAAATCACGGGTTTCACGGCGCGGCGGGTTTTGGCGTCAGATGGCTCCATGCCGCGAGCCTAGCAGCGGCGCGACATGGGTCAAGCCTAATCAGCCGGGGTGGTGTTGATGCGCACATCTAGCTCTGGCGCTGGTTTTTCGGGGGCGGCGAGGGAGCCGGTGGGGAAGTTGCGCGGGCGGTCTTTTAGCACGGGGTCTTCGGGCACGTGGTTTGGGTCTGCTTGGCCCATGAGGTTGGCGAACTCGACGAAGGCATCATCAGTGCTGGCGAAGCCCCCGCGCGTGAAAAACGCGTCTAGCTTGGGCCAATAGGTGATGGCCTCGTCTACCAATGGGTCTGAGCCGCGCAGATAAAGGCCGGTTTGAATCATCGGGGCGGCCTTTTCATAGGCTGAAATAATGCGGCGAGCGTGATTTATGAGGGTATTTTCGCCGGTATTGGCCACGCCGGGCAGGCAGCGCGAAACCGAGCGCCGCACATCAACCGCCGGAAAGCGGCCGCGCTCGGCAATTTCACGGTCCAACACAATGTGGCCATCCAGCACGCCGCGGGTGATGTCGGCCACGGGTTCTTCCATATCAGACCCCGCCACCAGCACACTAAACACCGCCGTAATATCGCCGCTGCCTTGGGGGCCGGGGCCAGCGCGCTCAGCGAGTTGGGCGATTTGGTTGGCGGTTGAGGGCGGATAGGCGCGCAGGGAAGGGGCCTCGCCCGCCGTAAGCGCGATTTCGCGGTGGGCTTCGGCGAAGCGGGTGATGCTATCGAGCAGCAAAAGCACGTGCTTGCCTTGGTCTCGAAAGGCCTCGGCGGTGGCCATGGCCATCCACGCAGCGCGGCGTTTTATGAGGGGAGACTGGTCAGAGGTTGCAGCTATGACAACGGCGCGGGACATACCCTCTTCGCCAAGGGTTTCCTCGACAAAATCTCGCAACTCACGGCCTCGCTCTCCGATTAGGCCTATTACCACCACATCGGCCTCTAGCCCTTTGGCGAGATCTCCCAGCAGGGTGGTTTTGCCCACGCCCGAGCCAGCAAAAATGCCGATGCGCTGCCCGCGGGCCAGTGGCAGCATGGTGTTGAATATCCCCAAGCCCGTATTTAGCCGCGCGCCCATGCGGCGGCGAAGCGCAGCAGGGGGCGGGGAACGGTGCAGGGGGGCGGTTTCTGAACCTTGAAAAAGCGGCTCGCCATCTAGCGGCTGGCCGAAAGCATCTACGATCCGGCCTATCCATGAGGGGCTGGCGGCGGCCCCGCTTACGCCATCAAGCGAAACCAGGTCTCCGATCGCCACACCTTGCGGCGAATCATAAGACATCGCCCGAATTTCATCAGGGGCCAGCGCCACCACTTCGCCGCCTCGGCTATCGCCTGCATCGGCGGCAATGGTTATTTGGTCGCCCACGCGGGCGTGTAGGCTGAGGCCTTCTATACGTATAGAGCCGCTATCTACGCCTATAACCCGCCCGAAGCGGGTGATGGGGCGAATCTCGGCAAGCTTGCTGGTGAGGGGAGTGAAATCAAACTGCATAAAACTGTATCCATTCTGGCTGTTGGTTACCCTTTATTCACCAAGATTGGTTAATTCTTGGTTCAAATTTATCGGAGGAGAAGCCCCGAATGATGCAAAACATGACAATTCTTCAGCTGGCGAGCGCTTTGACCCGCCATGCGAGCGATCGCCAAGCGATTGTGTCGGAAAATATCGCCAATGCCGATACGCCCGGCTTTAAAGCCAGAGACCTTGTAGCCTTTGAAGATAGCTTTGCCGCGCAAAGTGCTTTGGGCCTGCGGGGCACGCGGGCAGGGCACATTACCAACCGCAGTGAAACCGTGTTTGTGAGTCCGTTTGGGGTTGAGTCGCCCAATGGCAACACCGTGTCGCTGGAGGCGGAAATGATGCGCTCAAGCGATATTCGGCAGCAGCATGATATGGCCATCGGTATTTATCAGAAGTCTTTACAAATAATGCGCACCAGTATGGGGCGCAAATAAGGGAGAACCCTCATGAGCGATTTTAGCTCTTCCATGTCGGCTTCGGCCTCGGGCATGGCAGCACAGGCCGCAAGGCTGCGGCTGGTGTCAGAAAACATTGCCAATGCCGATACACCCGGCTTTCGCACCAAAAGCATTAGCTTTCAGGCGGTGAGCGATTTTATGGAAAACAGCGGTCAGGTGAAAACCGGACGCGTGCGGCTGAGCACGGCTGAGCTGCCTCAGGTGTATGACCCCGGCCACCCGCTGGCCGATGAAAACGGATATTATCAAGGCTCCAACGTGAACCTGATGATTCAGATCGCTGACGCCCGTGAGGCGCAGCGCTCTTATGAAGCGAACCTGAAGATGTTTGACCAATCTCGGCAAATGGCATCTTCGATTCTTGAACTCCTGCGACGCTAGAAAGGCTGACCCATGGAAACCAACCCACATATTGCCTCCCAATTATATACAAATGCGCAAAATATTGCGCGGCCTGACGGGCCACAAAGTAGCGGCAGTAATCTGTTTGCCGAAATGGCAAATGACTTTATGGCCACAATGCAGGCGGGCGAAAGCGCGGCTATTGCTGGCATGACCGGCAAGGCCGATGCGCAAACCGTGGTGGAGGCGCTGGCCGCCTCTGAGCTGGCCATTCAAACCGCCGTAAGTGTGCGCGACCGTGTGGTCGAGGCCTACCAAGAAATTTTGCGGATGCCGGTATAATGACCGAGGGCGAGCTACTTGATGTATTGCGCGCAGGGCTATGGATGGCGCTGACAATGGCGGCACCTGTGCTTGGTGTCGCGCTGGTTGTCGGTCTCGCCATTGGCCTGTTTCAGGCGCTGACCTCGGTGCAGGAAATGACGCTGACTTTTGTGCCCAAGCTTGCGGCCATTGTGGCCACGTTCTGGATAACAATGAGCTATTCCGGCGCGCTGCTGGTGGCGTTTTTCAATGATCAAATTATCCCCCGCATTGCAGGGAACTAAGGAGCCAAGATGGAAACCGCCGGATATGTAACCCTAAGCCGCCAAACCGGCCTGTGGAAAGAAATGCAGGTTGTGGCCAATAACGTGGCCAATATCTCTACCAGCGGTTTTCGCCGTGAGGGCGTGGTATTTACCGAGATGCTGCGGGCGCTCCCGAATGAGGGCGGCGGCGTGGCAATGGCGGCGGCGCGGGCGCGGTTTTCAGACCCGTCACAAGGGGCTGTGAAGCAAACCGGTAATCCGATGGATCTCGCCATTCAGGGCCGTGGCTTTTTTATGGTTGAAACGCCAGAGGGCAACCGGCTGACAAGAGCAGGGGCTTTTGCGCTGAATACCGAAGGTGAAATGGTAAACCCTGATGGCTATCGCCTGCTTGATGTAGGCGGCGCGCCGATATTTATTCCGCCCGATGCTGCGGTGGTCAGCGTGGCGCAAGATGGCACCGTGAGCGCCGATGGTAACCCGCTAGCACAAATTGGCATGTTTGAGGTGGATGACGAAAACGCTATGACTCGCCAATTTGGCACAATGTTTAACCCCGGTGAAGCCGACCCTTTGGCGATGGAAAACGCCGTGGTGCTGCAAGGCTTTATTGAAGGCTCAAACGTGAACCCCGTGACAGAAATGGCGCGGATGATCCAGGTGCAGCGCACTTACGAGATGGGTATGAAATTTTTGGAAAACGAGGATGAGCGGATACGCAATGTGACCCGCACCCTCGGACAACGCGCATAGGAGAGTATTATGAATGCATTACAAATCGCCGCTACCGGCATGGATGCGCAGCAAATGCGCGTTGAGGTGATAGCCAACAACCTCGCCAATATGAACACTACTGCGTATAATGCGCGGCGGGCTGAGTTTTCTGATCTGATGTATCGGCAAGTGCAGACCCCCGGCTCGGTCAGTGCGGCCTCGGGGGCGGTGCTGCCCGTGGGTGTGCAGCTTGGCATGGGCGTGCGGCCTGCGGCTGTCATGATGAATGTTGAGCAGGGCGCAAGCAAGCAAACCGGCGGTGAGCTGGATGTGTCAATCGAGGGCAAAGGCTATATTGAAATAGCGCTGCCAAGTGGTGTGTCTGGCTACACCCGTGACGGGGCTTTGAAGATGACAGGCGATGGGCTTTTGGTGACCGCCGAGGGCTTTGCTGTGGTGCCAAACATTACCATACCAGATGGAGCGCGCGGAGTGACCATTAGCCCCGACGGCGAGGTTTATGCGATGTTTGAGGATCAAGTGGACCCTGAATTGCTTGGCCAAATCACCCTTGCGACCTTTACCAATGAGGCGGGTCTTGAGGCCACTGGCAACAATTTTTACCGTGAAACCAATGCCTCTGGCGCACCGCAAGTCGGGGCCGCCGGGGAAGAGGGCCGCGGGACCTTTCGCCAAGGCTACCTTGAAAGCTCGTCTGTAGACGCCGTGCGCGAAATTACCGAGCTGATCGAGGCGCAGCGTGGCTATGAGCTGAATGCAAAAGTTATCACTGCCGCCGACCAGATGCTCGGCGCAACCACGCAGATACGCTAATGCGGGGGCTTGTATTTATAGCTGCGCTTTGGGCGTGGCCCGCCTTTGGGCAGTCGGTTGTGGCGCTCAGCGGCATTCGGGCGCAAACGGTGATTACCGCGCAAATGGTGGCGCTGGCCGAGGCCGACACATTGGGGGCCTATACGGCGCTGGAGCAGGTTATCGGCCTGGAAGCGCGGGTAAATATCTACCCCGGCCGCGCCATTATGCTGGATGCGCTGGGCGCACCGGCCATTCTGGAACGCAACCAAAACGTGGTGATGCGCTTCACCCGAGGGGCGCTTACGATTTATTCCGAGGGCCGCGTGCTAGACCGTGCGGGCGTGGGCGAGCGGGTGCGGGTCATGAATATGGATTCAAAAACGGTGATATTTGGCCGTGTGGGCGCTGATGGCGTAATTGAGGTTGGCTTATGAAAATTGGACTTTTACTGGCAATGGTTTTGGCCCTTTCTGGCTGCCTTGAGCGGCTGAGCGAAGTCGGCCGTGGCCCGCAACTCTCAAGTGTGGATGCTGGCATAAATGCCAATATAGCCGCGGAACGTGCGGCAATGGCCGTGCCGCCCCCCACGCAACGACGCGAGCTTTATGAGCAAGGCTCTCTCTGGCGCTCTGGCCCTGCCTCGCTGTTTGGCGATAGGCGTGCGGCTCGCATGGGCGATATCCTCACAGTGATTATTGATATTGATGATCGCGCCACCCTGAAAAATTCTAGCAACCGTTCCCGAAGTGCTGGCGAAAATATGGCGATTGCAGATTTGTTTGGTGCCACCCGCTTGGTCGCAAACGAATTGGGCGCGGAAGTGCTAAACCCCGCCGTCGGCCTTACCAGCAGCTCCAACACCTCCGGTTCAGGAAGTATTAACCGTAACGAGCAGATCATGTTGCGCATTGCGGCCACCGTGGTGCAAGAGCTACCAAACGGGCATTTGGTGGTGCGTGGCACGCAGGAGGTGCGCGTAAATAGCGAACTGCGGGATTTACAGATCACCGGCATCATCCGGCCTGAGGATATTTCGCGGCAAAACACCATCACCTACGATAAAATGGCAGGTGCAAGGATTTATTATGGTGGGCGCGGTATGGTGTCAGATGTGCAGGCTCCGCGCTATGGCCAGCAGATTCTTGAAATTCTGGCGCCGTTTTAGAAAGGCTAAAATAGATGAAAAAACTATTGCCGATACTATTGTTGCTTTTGGGTGGCGGAGGTGGCGTGGGTGCTGGATATTTCCTGCGCCCGCCACCAGCCGAGCCGGAAATGATGGCGGAAGTACATTGCGCTGAGGATGACGCCGAGTGTGAAGCCCAAGCCAGCGAGGGACATGGCGACAGCGACGAGATGGCAGATGCAGGCCATGGCGAGGAGGTAGCTGATGAAGACCATGGCGAGGAGGCGGCTCCAGAAAGCGGCAGTGGCCCTGAATATGTCTCGCTGCAACGGCAGATGATTGTGCCGATTGTTAGTGATGATCAAGTGATCTCACTGGTGGTTATGTCGCTCTCGATTGAGGTTGAGGCTGGCTTTGGGCTTGATGTGTATGATCGCGAGCCAAAGCTGCGGGACGCCTTCCTACAAGTGCTTTTCCGCCATGCCAATACCGGCGGCTTTAGCGGAGATTTCACCTCAGGCGAAAAAATGGCTGACCTGAGGCGCGCGCTAAATGCGGCAGCCGCACAGGTGCTTGGGCCTATTGCAATACAGGTGTTAGTCACAGACATATTGCGGCAGGCGACCTGACGGGGGTGAATGGCCGTTTGGCCAGAGGGGGCGGCACGCCCCTTGCCGATGGCAAAGCCGAGGCCACGCCCAACTGTCGGTGTCGTTTGCGCAGCAAACGGCGTCCGGCAGGCGGGAGAACACGGTTGCGTTAATCTGCGTCTTGGGAAACACCAAGTACCTCTAGCGCATCCTCGACATCTTCCAGAAAATCCGCTGGAAAAAATCCAAAGCTTTCCATCCAAAGACTCGCGGTGCGCAGAGCATTCGGCTCCAGCTGGCATATCTTCTCGCGCCCCCGTTTGATCTGGCGGACCAGCCCCGCGCGCGTAAGCACTTGCAGGTGCTTTGACACCGCGGCGAGCGACATCTCGTAGGTATCGGCCACTTGCTTAACCGTCATGTCCTGCTCCAAAAGCTGGCTCAGGATCGCACGGCGGGTTTGGTCGGCGAGCGCTGCAAAGGCGGTATCAAGCGGTTTTTGGGGATAATCAACCATATTGTTGACTATCATGCAGGGCCTGCAATGGTCAACCAAGCGGTTTAGCGTTGTTTGACCGCATCACCAAAAAAATTTTCAGCTAGGCCAGTACTTTGATGTCTGATGTTGCTAATAATGAAATATAATCAATGCGTTAAGCAAGTTAATGCGCTATAAACCAATCCTTGACTTGGCGTGTTTCCGCCCATAATGTGCGGCCAAATCCCACGCATAGGGAATCTTGTGCTGCACATGGAAGGGCGAGGCGCGATGAGCGACAATCCGGACCCCGAACGCCTAAAAGCGCTGGCTGAAAAGCTGGATATCGCGCAGGCGGTGCCAGAGCACAAGAATCACCATGCGGGGAAATATTCCGGGGCTGGTCCGGCATGGCATATGGTTGTTGAGCTCACGACGGGCATGGCGATCGGGGTCATACTGGGGCTAGCATTGGATAGTTGGACAGGGCTCGCGCCATTGTTCATCGTGGTTTTTACATTGCTGGGCTTTGCGGCCGGTGTTCGCGTAATGATGCAAACAGCGGAAGCGTACCAGAAAAAGGCCGAGGCGAAAGCTTTGGCAGCAAAAAAATAGCCCCAATTGGGGAATGTGAAGGACAGAGGACTTATCGTGGCTGCAGAAGAAAATGCGACAGGCGCAACGCTAAACATCCATCCAATGGACCAGTTCCAGGTCTACTCGCTATTTGGCGATGGCCCTGTGCATTGGTATACGCCAACTAACGTAACCCTTTGGCTGTTTATCGCGATTGTCGCGATTGTACTGCTGATGGTTATTGCCACACGCGGGCGCAATGTTGTGCCAAGCCGCGGGCAATCTGTTGCTGAGCTGATCTATAGCTTCGTACGTGGCATGATCGTGGACATCACGGGTGAGGCCGGGCTGAAATACTTCCCTTATATCATGACGCTGTTCTTGCTTATTCTGTTTACCAATGTTTTGGGCCTCTTGCCTTATAGCTTCACAGTAACCTCCCACATTGCCGTTACCGGCGTGCTGGCGATGGCCGTATTTATGGCTGTAACGCTTTTGGGTTTTGTCCTAAATGGCACCAAATTCCTCAAAATTTTCTGGATATCCGAAGCCCCCTTGGTGCTGCGGCCTATTCTGGCAATGATCGAAATCATCTCATATTTTGTGCGCCCCGTTAGCCACTCCGTTCGTTTGGCTGGCAACATGATGGCAGGCCACGCGGTGATTAAAGTGTTTGCCGGTTTTGCCGCTATGCTTGCCGCGACTACCCCGTTGGGTGTGGGCCTTGTAGCCCCCATTGTTGCCATCATGGCGATGTATGGGCTTGAGCTACTCGTGGTGGTTATTCAGGCATATGTTTTCACTATTCTGACTTGTGTTTATCTCAAGGATGCGTTGCATCCGGGGCACTAGTTTAGGACTTAATTTCAGCCATTCTTTATAAGGAGTTACACAATGGCACTAGAAGGCGATATCGCACAAATGGGCGCACTAATCGGCGCAGGTCTTGCATGTACTGGCATGGGCGGAGCTGCAATCGGCGTGGGCAATGTGGTAGGCAACTACCTTTCCGGCGCATTGCGTAATCCAGCAGCCGCAAATGGCCAGATGGCTACAATGTTCATCGGTATTGCGTTTGCCGAAGCGTTGGGGATCTTCTCATTCCTCGTTGCATTGCTGCTGATGTTCGCGCAAGGCTTCTAAACCTATTACAATCGGGCGGCTCCGAGTGGGGCCGCCTATGATTCATTTAGTATATAGGGGATGCTATGGCTTCTGAGACAACAGCCGAAGGCGGTGGCGTCGGCCTACCGCAGCTAGATTTTTCGACTTTCCCAAACCAGATCTTCTGGTTGGTACTGTCGCTGGTTGTGGTTTACATTATCGTGTCAAAAGTAATTTTGCCACGTATCGGGGGGGTTCTTGAGGAACGCCATTCCGTGATCAGTGATTACATCAGCCAAGCCGCTGACTTCAAAAAGCAGGCCGAAGAGGCCGAGGCTGACTATGAAGCCGCACTAGCGCAGGCGCGGGCGGAAGCCCTAGCGATTGCGGTGGAAACCAAAGCTGAAATTCAGATAGAACTGAATAAAGCGGTGGCCAAAGCCGATGCGGAAATTGCAGCCAAAACGGCTGAAAGCGAAAAAGCCATTGCTGTGGTTCGTGAAAGCGCCGTTGAGAATGTGCGTGAGGTTGCTTTGGCAACCACGGCAGAAATCGTAGCGGCCTTGATGCCGTCTGTATCAGATGATGCGGCGGTCAACAAAGCTGTAACGGCACGGATGAAAGGGTAGACCCATGAAAAAGATTTCTCTCCTTTCGGGCGCGGCCCTGCTTGGCGCAAGCCCGGCACTGGCTTCGGCGACCGGCTTTACGCTGAACAACACGAATTTTGTGGTGTCCATCGCATTTGTGCTTTTTATCGGGGTACTGCTCTATTTGAAAGTGCCTAAGTTGGTTGCCAAGCTATTGGACGACCGCGCTGAGGGCATTCGCACCGAGATCAATGAAGCACGGGCGTTGCAGGAAGAAGCCAAAACTATTTTGGCCTCTTATGAGCGCAAGCGCAAAGAGGTAGCAGAGCATACTGTGTCTATCATCGCATCGGCGAAGGCCGAGGCAGAAGCTGCCGCTGAGCAAGCCAAAGCGGATTTGAAAGACGCCATTGCCCGCCGTTTGGTGGCTGCTGAAGACCAGATCAAATCTGCCCAAGAAGCGGCAGTGCGTGAGGTTAAGGACAAAGCTGTGGCTGTAGCTGTGGCTGCGGCAAGTGACGTGATCAATAAGGGCATGGCGGCAAAAGATGCCAATGCACTGATTGATGCGGCGATAAAGGATGTGGGCGTAAAGCTACATTAGTTTCGCGATACAGATTCTGAAAAGGCCCGGCATTTGCTGGGCCTTTTTTGTGTGCGGAATGCTCGATAGCGGCGCGACAACTGTTGCGCTGTTTGATGATATTGTACACGCGCCGCGCTGATACTTTTGAGCTTGTGGCAAGTAGTGTGAGGGGTTTGGCGCGGCGCGGGTGCTATCTATCAAAATAGAACTGTGGTTGACGCGCCGCGATAGCCGCGAAGTGGACCTGCTTTTCCGAACAGTTTTGCGGTTAAGTTAAGGTGTAACGGTTTTGGCTATCATGCCGCCTTCATCATTTTTTTGCTGCTACAGTTCGCCTCATCCTGTGTTCGTTTATCAAGGGTCGTGTGTGTGGGGGGGGCGGTGTTGTAGAATGTGATCCACTTACGAACGACCCGTTAGGCAACAAAACCATCGGCTAACTCGTGCAAATACGCTGCCGCCTGCCTCAAGAACCGCCACAGACGCTCAATGATGATGCCCTTTCTCGGAAAATCGGCCGCTATCTGGCGGCTGCCGAAGAACGGGTATTTGGTGAATACACGGTCAATCTGGCGCAGCAATTCTGGCGTTTCAGCACCGAACCCCACGGGCGTGTAATATAGCGATGATCAGCTAATCCTCAGGATTTTACACTGGCCGGTCAGGCGGATATTGGCCATTGTGCGCACCATCTTCGGGTGCGCCTTAGGGCTTGCAGTCTCTCAGTGATTGCAAGTAATCGCCTACCGATAATACTTGAGCCTTTATGCTGAAAAATCGTTCTCTACCACTGGCTGGCAGGGGTGTTTATACGCCGAGAAGCGCCAACCTCCCGATTTTGGCATGCAAATCCTTGATCTCTGATTCGCTTAGGCCTTGCTTGCCGGCACCACCGGAGAACACGCCAGACAGACCACCAACAGTCTGCTTATTCCACGTGCTCACTTGGTTCGGATGCACTCGATGCTTCGCCGCAATCTCTTGGATCGTTCGGTTGCCCCGCAACGCCTCAAGCGCAACCTTGGCTTTAAACTGATCTGAAAGTTTCCGTCTCTTCGTCATTTCGGTATTCCTTTGTCGTGTTGGAATACACCCTAACAGACCGTCTGATCTTGTAGGACCATTTCAATCTTCGCGAAGCGTGGCCACAAAAAAACGGCCCGCCTAAGCGCGCCGTTTGTAGATTTGGGCGGTTCCGAATTTCGGCCGTATTAGCGGTTGGGCGTGATGAAAATTTCAACACGGCGGTTTTTCTGCCGGCCTGATGCGGAAGAATTAGACGCAACTGGGCTGTTTTCCCCTTGGCCAAAAGCCCGCAAGCGGCTGCCCGAAACACCCGCATTCAGCAATACGGACCGCACACTTAAAGCGCGGCGCTCAGAGAGCTGTTGGTTGTAGCTGGCGGCACCGGAGGAATCGGTATGGCCAACAACTTCTATTGTGGTGTTGGGATACTGCTGCAAATTCCGCGCCAAAGCATTGAGCGATGATACAAAACCGGATTTTAGCTGCGCGCTATTTATGGGGAAGGTAATGGCCTCGGGTAGGGTTACGATAAGCTGGCTGCCGGTATTCACAATCGAAACACCCGAGCCGCCCATTTGCGAGCGCAGCGCGGCTTCTTGGCGATCAAGGTCATCTCCTACAGCGCCGCCGATGCCGGCACCAATGATGCCACCAATAACCGCACCACGGTCATTGCCACCGATAACACGGCCAAGTAGGGCGCCGATACCTGCGCCCGCAATAACGCCAGTGCCCGTATTGTTAGTGGTGCCGTCGGGGTTGGTGCAGCCTGCAAGGCCCATTCCGGCGATCAATGCGATTGCAATGGGGGTTTTAATAATAGACATGAGAATACCTCTCTTAATTGCCAAAATGAATGGCGTTAAATACAGGATATTTCTAGGCCGTCCATCCCAAAAAGCCAGCGAAAAACAAGGTGGTGGGAAAATGGGCGGAGGATTGCCGAATTACTCGGCGGCCTCGAGCCGGGCGGATTCTCGGGCCAAAAGCGCGCGCTTTACTGGTAGGCCCCAGTGGTAGCCGCCCAAGGCCCCTGATTTTCGAAGCGCGCGGTGGCACGGGATAAGCCAGCTTACGGGGTTTCGGCCTACGGCGGTGCCAACAGCCCGTACGGCTTTTGGGTTGCCGATATTTTGTGCGATGTCGGAATAGGTGGTTACATATCCCGAGGGGATACTGAGCAGGGCCTCCCAGACTTTGAGCTGCAAGGGTGAGCCGGAGAGCAGCAGCTTGGCTTCGCCTTTGGCGGTGAGCGCGGCCTCTATCCATGGGCGCATGGCGCTGGGGTCGCGGCGAAAATCGGCTTTGGGCCAGCGGGAGAACAGATCCAGCTCGGCGGCGTCTCGGCCGGTTTCGGACGCGAAGGCGAGGGCGGAGATACCGCGGTCGGTGGCGAGAGCCAGCATGTCGCCATATGGGCTATCAAACCAGCCATAAGAGATGGTGAGGCCTTCGCCGCGCAGGGCGTATTCGCCGGGGGTCATGGCCTCCCATTTTATGAACAGATCATGCAGGCGCGAGGGGCCGGAGAGGCCGGTGGTGAGGGCGGTATCCAGCAGCGTATGGCGGGTGGCTAGCATGGTGCGAGCTTGGTTAAGCGTCAGGTATTGCAGGTATTTTTTTGGAGAAACACCGGCCCAAGCGGAAAAAGTACGCTGAAAATGGGCCTCGGACAGGCCAGTGGCCGCGGCAACCTCGGCAAGCGAGGGCTGCTGGGTGGCGTTGGCGTCGATATAGTCTATCGCGCGTTTGATCAGGGCATAGTGATAGGGGTCGTTTTCCATAAGGTGAGCATAGCGCGGTGGGGCACTTTTGCCACCCGTTTCTTGCGGTTTACGGTTGCTTTTACGCGCGCGGGCGTGGCAGATAGAACCATGGTAAAACAGCTAGATTATAACACGATCCACACCATTTTCAGCCGGTTTCGCGATAGTGAGCCAGAGCCGAAAGGGGAGCTGAATCATGTGAACGTCTATACGCTGGTGGTGGCCGTGGCGCTTTCAGCGCAGTCTACCGATGTGGGTGTAAATAAGGCGACTGAGGCGCTTTTTAAGCTCGCGGATACGCCGGAAAAAATGTTGGAACTGGGCGAAGAGGCCTTGATTTCACATATCAAAACCATCGGGCTTTATAAGACCAAGGCGCGGAATGTGATTAAGGCGGCGCGGATTTTGGTGGACGAATTTGGCGGGGTTGTGCCGAGCAGTCGTGCGGCTTTGGTGAGCCTGCCGGGTGTGGGGCGTAAAACCGCAAATGTGGTTTTGAACATGTGGTTCAAGCAGCCCGCGCAGGCGGTAGACACGCATATTTTCCGGTTTGGTAACCGTATGGGCGTGGCCGTGGGCAAAAATGTGGACGCGGTGGAGCGGGCGATTGAAGACCATATTCCGGCAGAATTTCAGCAGCACGCCCACCATTGGATGATTTTGCACGGACGTTATATTTGCAAGGCGCGTACGCCGGTTTGCACCAATTGTATCATCGCGGAATTCTGCGAATCAGAGGACAAAAACTTATGAGCAAGAAATATCAGGTTGTTGGCATTGGCAACTCTATCGTGGATGTGCTGAGCCATGTTGAAGATGCTTTTCTGGCGGAAAACGGCATTGAAAAAGGGATTATGACCCTGATTGATCTTGAGCGCGCCGCGGTGCTTTATGAAAAAACCGGCCCTTCGACGGAGATATCTGGCGGCTCGGCTGCCAACACCATTGCGGGCTTGGCGCAAATGGGCGGCCGGACGGCCTATGTGGGCAAAGTGAAAGACGACCAGCTCGGCGCGATTTTTGCGCATGATTTGCGGGCGCAGGGGGCTACCTATGAAGTGCCTTTGGCGAGCGCTGACCACGCGGCGGAAACCGGCCGTTGCATGGTGATGGTCAGCCCTGATGCCGAGCGCTCGATGAACACATATTTGGGGGTGTCGGAGTTTTTGACACCGGACGATATTGACGAGGCCATGATGGCCGATGCCGAGTGGATTTACCTTGAGGGCTATCGCTTTGACGGGCCGGAAAGCCATGCGGCTTTTGCCAAGGCGATTGCGGCTTGTAAAAGCACTGGCGGGCGGGTTTCGCTGACGCTGTCTGACCCGTTTTGCGTAGAGCGGCATCGGGACGCCTTTAGGGAAATGATCCGTGACCATGTGGACCTGCTGTTTTGCAACGAGCATGAAATGCGGGCGATGTATCAGGATGAAGACCTGAGCGTGGCGCTGCGGCTGGCGGCTCAGGATGTGGACACGGTGGCTTGCACCGTGGGCGCTGACGGTGCCTATATTTGGCGCGATGGCGTGGAGGTGCATGCGCCTGCGGACCCTGTGCACATTGTGGATGTGACGGGTGCTGGCGATCTGTTTGCGGCGGGGTTCTTTTATGGTGAGCTGAATGGGTTTGACACGCTGACAACGGGCCGGATGGGCTGCGTGGCGGCGGGGGAAATCATCAGCCATATTGGGGCGCGGCCAGAGGCGGATTTGAGGGCGCTTTTTGCCAAGCATGATTTGGTTTAGGGGCTGAAAAATGGCGTATGAATATGATAGTGAGAATATTTTTGCGAAGATATTGCGCGGGGAAATTCCGAATTCAACCGTTGCTGATAGCGAGTACAGCCTAGCGTTTCGGGATATTGCACCTGCGGCACCCGAGCATATTTTGGTAATCCCAAAAGGAGCTTACGTTAATTTTGACCATTTTGGGATTGAAGCGTCTGACGCTGAAATTGTGGATTTTAACCGGCTGGTCGCGAAAATAACCCGCGAAATTGGTGTGGCGCAGGATGTTGGTGGACAGGGCTATAGGCTGATCACCAATGCGGGGGTGCACGGGGTGCAAGATGTGCTGCATTTCCATATGCATATACTTGGTGGCCGCCGATTGGGGCGGATGATTGCTACCTAAAAGATGCGGCGCGTCTGGCGTTCGTCTGCTTGGCCAAATTGCACGCACGCCGCGCTACGGACGCTGCGCTTGTGGCACGGCGCGGGTGGGATATCTCAAAGTAATGCAATGTTACCCGCGCCGCCAGGGCGTCGCACACGCATTTTTTCCACAGAGAAAAAGCTGCCCGAAGGGCGTATGGGAGGTTGAGGCCATACGAAATTGAGCCGTATGTGTGAGCCTTGGGGCGGTCGTTGTTGTATGTCCAGAGCCAATCTGTGGCCTGTTCCTGAGCCTCCTCTATTGTTTCAAAGATGTTCTGGTCCAGCCATTCGTGGCGGACTGTTCGGTTGTAACGTTCAATGTAGGC
>NVUX02000119.1 GCA_002402045.2 Paracoccaceae bacterium
AGCATCTTTGGCTTTTTGCAGAACACCAATACCGGTGGCACCTGCCGCTGCATAAACAACATCAGCGCCGGCATCGATCTGAGCCTGCGTAATTTCGCCGCCCTTCACCTTGTCATTCCATGCAGCCGGTGTATCGCCGGTCATGTTCTAAATAACTTTGGCATCAGGATTGGCAGCTTTTACGCCCTGCACATAACCACAAGCGAATTTGCGGATGAGGGGAATGTCCATGCCGCCAACAAAACCAACAACGCCGGTTTCGGATTTCATGCCAGCCAGCAGACCAACAAGGTAGGAACCTTCATGCTCGTTGAACACAACGGAGCGCACATTTGGCTGATCAACAACCATGTCGATAATGCCGAATTTCAAATCAGGAAACTCTGCAGCAACCTTGTTCATGGCTTCTGCCTGCGCAAAGCCCATCACGATAATTGGGTTGTGGCCGCGGCGCGCAAAGTTGCGCAATGCCTGCTCACGCTGGGATGCATTGGTGATTTCAAATTCAGCATAGCTAATGCCAGTGTCTGATTTGAATTTCTCGGCGCCGTTGTAAGCTGCTTCGTTAAACGGCTTATCAAATTTGCCGCCCATATCAAAAATGAGAGCTGGCTTGAAGTCGGCTGCAAATGCCGATGTGGCCATCATCGCAGCGGTGGCCACTGCCGCAAATAGTTTGAGTTTCATAACGCTTCCGCTTTTCTATGCCTGCCGCTTTGATGGAAACACTTGATGCGTCTCAACTGCCCGGCAGTGCTTGGTTAATTCAGTAAAACAACAATAGCTTTGCATGCCATTCAAAATATTGCATCGCTTTTTTTAAGAAGCCGTGGTCATTTGGGGAAAAGCCTATGTTTATCCTTACGTAGATGCAGGAATTGCCAAAATGAATGCACAGAATACCGCAAAGAATACTGGCGCCAAGGCCCCGGTGCGGCCACAAAAACCAAGGCTGGCATTGATTGCTCATGATGAAAAAAAGCGACATTAGTCACGTTTGTCATACGCCACCGGGCGGTATTGGCGGGGTTTGATTTGGTTGCGACGGGCACGACGGGCGGCAAGATTAAGCAAGCCTGCCCCGAGCTGAACGTGACATTGATGAAAAGCGGCCCGCTGGGCGGCGATCAGCAGATTGGCGCGATGATTGCCGAAGGGGCCATTATAGGCCTGATCTTCTTCATGGATCCGCTCACACCAATGCCCCATGATGTCGATGTCAAAGCCCTGCTGCGCCTAGCTGTGGTTTATGATGTGGCCACCGCGCTTAACCGCGCCACCGCAGAATTGCTGCTCGCCAATGCAACTTTGGCGGAGATGGCGCACGACTAATCACAGGCTTTTTTGATGGAGAACACTCAAACTTGGCCAAACCCAAGGCACGACTACGCTTGACCATTTGTGAGAATTTTTGTTTGTCTGTCGGTTAATTTCTGTCTCCATTATAGAGTTTAGACCATGCCCATTCTATCCCGTCCGGTACTCAGCGAAACAATGTCCTATCCCGTTTTGGTCGCGGATATTGGCGGCACAAATGCCCGCTTTGGCATCCTCACCGACGCCCATGCCGATTTAAAAGAATTCGAGACAGCAAAAACTGCCGATTTCGATGGTTTGGAAGAGGCTGTTGGCGCCAAAATTTTCGCAAAAACCGGCATTATGCCGCGCTCCGCCGTGCTGGCCCTTGCCGGTCCGATCAACGGTGATGAAGTGCCGCTGACCAATTGCGACTGGGTGATCCGCCCCAAGGAATTGATGGAATCGCTTAATCTCAATGATGTCATTCTGGTCAATGATTTTGAGGCGCTGGCACTAGCGCTACCCTCACTTGAAGATGATGATTTACAAATTATCGGCAGTGGCAAATTGACCACCAGCGGGACCAAAATCGTTGTAGGTCCAGGCACCGGCCTTGGCGCTGCGGGCATGGTGCACGCCGATAGCATGTGGGTGCCGGTGCCGGGAGAAGGCGGGCATATCAGCCTTGGACCAGACACTGACGACGAGTTTGCGCTATGGCCGCATATTGAAAAAGAGCATGGCCGCATTTCTGCCGAAGCTTTGTTGTGCGGACGAGGTCTTGTTCGGCTTTACCGGGCTGTAACCGCCTGGAAAGGCGCAAAAGCGATCTATGAAACACCCAGCGAGATTACATCCGCCGCCCTTGCAGGCACTGATGAGCATGCCGTGACCAGTCTAAATGTTTTTTGCCGAGTGCTGGGCCGCGTTGCGGGCGATCTGGCCATTATCTTCATGGCCAAGGGCGGGGTTTACCTGGCCGGTGGCATCTCGCAGAAAATCGCCGGTTTTCTGGCGCAATCAGAGTTTCGAGAGGCTTTTGTTGCCAAAGCGCCGCACCGCCATTTGATGGAAGAAATTGGCACTGCCGTTATCATGCATGAGCGCCCGGCCCTAAAGGGTCTGGCCGCCTATGCGCGCACCCCGCAACGTTTTGGTCTGGAATTGCAGGGCAAACGCTGGCGCAAAAATCAATAAAGATGCGCGTTGTTGGCTTTGAACCAATCGACAAATTTGGCCACGCCCACTTCCAGAGATGTGGTAGGCGCAAAACCATAATCACCTGAGATGCGAGAGATATCGGCAAAGGTTTCCTTCACATCACCAAGCTGCATTGGCAGAAACTCTTTCTCCGCTTCCTTGCCTAGGCCCCGTTCCAAAAACCCGATTAAATCCATCAAGGCTTCCGGCTTGTTGTTGCCGATATTGTACAGCCTGTGACCATCCTCCACGGCACGCGCAGGCGTTTGGTCAGCCACTGCCAAAACACCGCTGACGATATCATCGATATAGGTGAAATCACGCCGCATATCGCCGTTATTATACACCGCAATCGGACGATCCTCACAAATCGCCTTGGCGAATTTCCACAAGGCCATATCCGGCCGTCCCCACGGAAGCGTTCACGGTTCACAGAAGAACAGATTATTGGCATTATCAAAGAGCAGGAAGCAGACATGCCAACGGCAGAAGTTTGCCGTAAGCATGGTATTAGCACTGCGAGTTTTTACAAATACAAATCGAAGTATG
>NVUX02000120.1 GCA_002402045.2 Paracoccaceae bacterium
GGTAACAGCGGCTCGATGATGGCCCATTCTTCATCAGTTAAGTCAAAACGCATGAAATAATCTCCTTTTGAAAGATTGAATCAGTGTTCCATCAATATATCAATACCTTAATTTGGGTTCACACCCTAATATCCTTTTTTGCTAATTAATAGCAGGAGTATGGCATATTTTTTTGTCTGTCGAGGCTGGGTTTAACCGGGGCCAGTCGCATAGCGCGCTTGAGCCTCAATTATAGAAGGGTACTAACATCCGCCCGCATCGCGCCGCATATCGATTTGATAACGGCGCGATCAGTTATTTAGAGCAGATTGGCGAAATCCATCGCCGCTTTAATTTGCGCTTTGGTCTCGTCCAAAAGCGTGGTCAGCGGGCGGCGGACATCTTCATTGCATTTGCCCAAAAGAGACAGCGCATATTTAGCCCCCGCCACCCCCGGCTCAACAAAGAGCGCGGTGTGGAGTGGCAATAGCTTGTCTTGGATGGCCAGCGCGGCGGGGTAATTGCCCGCAAGCGTGGCCGCCTGAAATTCGGCGCAAAGTTTCGGCGCTACGTTGGCCGTAACCGAAATGCAGCCCACGCCGCCATGGGCGTTAAAGCCCAGCGCCGAGGCGTCTTCGCCGGAAAGCTGGCAGAAATCCTTGCCACAGGTAGCGCGCTGGTGGGATACGCGGGCCACATCGCCCGTGGCATCTTTTACCCCGACAATATTTTTATGCTTGGCCAGAGCGCCCATGGTTTCAGGCGACATATCAACAATCGAGCGGCCCGGGATATTATAGATAATAATCGGAATATCGGTGGCGGCCAGAATGGCCTCAAAATGCGCCAGCAGCCCGCGCTGGGTTGGCTTATTGTAATAGGGCGTAACCACAAGCGCAGCACTTGCGCCGATATCTTGCGCGAATTGCGTAAGGCTGGTGGCCTCGCGCGTGCTGTTGCTGCCCGCGCCGGCAATAACCGGAATGCGGCCTGCTGCGGTTTCTACGCAAATCCGCACCACATCACGGTGCTCTTCGTGGCTCAGCGTTGGGGTTTCGCCGGTGGTACCCACAGGCACAACGCCTGAACTGCCCTCGGCCACATGCCATTCCACCAGTTCCTTGAGGGCGTGTTTATCGACCTCGCCATTGGTGAATGGTGTTACGAGTGCGGGAATAGACCCTGTAAACATGAGGTGCCTCCATAGGACTGGGGATCAAGCCAACGCACCATGCGAAAGCGGCGTGACCGTAGCGCGGACCACGAGATTTAACAAGCAGCAAGCTTGCAGAGGGCGCGGGCGCGGGCTACCTTGCCCCGAGATAAGGACCGCCTGTGACAAAGATTATTCTTCACCTTGGTGCGCACCGCACGGCTTCCACCCATGTGCAAGGGGTGTTGGGGAAAAACATAGCGCTTTTGGCTGAGGCGGGCATTGCTGCGCCCAGCCAAGATAATGTGAAACTCGCGCTGACCAAACCTTTGGGCGCGCGCATTCCTTCTGTTCGGGCTGGCTTTCGGCAGTTAAAGATCAGTGACGCGTTGGAAACCGTGGTGATCTCGGATGAAAACCTGCTGGGGTTTCTAAACAGCATTTTTAGCCATGGTGAGTTTTACCCCGATACCGCCCGCCGCTTGGCCAAACTTAAAGCAATGCTGCCGGTGGACCCTGTAAAAATCGTGGTGGCTATCCGCCCGTATGAAAGCTTTTTTGCTTCGGCTTATGGCCGCTGGCTGGCCCCAGAGCGCATAGTGCTTCCCCGCGAAACATTGGCCACGCTGGTGCTGGGTCTTAAGCGCGGCTGGGGCAATGTGCTGGCAGACATCGCGGAGGCTTTCCCTGAGTGCGAACTGCTGATCAGTGAATATTCCCCCGACCCACGCTTTGGCCCGGCGCAGCTTTCGGCAATTCTAGGCCCGCTGGCCGATGAGCTATTTTATAATCCGGATTATCGCTGGAACCGTTCCATGTCTGCCCGCCAAACGATGCTTTACGAGCAGGCGGTTGCAGCGGGTGACACTGATGTGGCGAATGATATCCGCACGTGGAAGCGGTTTAATCAGCCAAATCTGCTGGATGGTTTTTGGGATGAAGCCACGCGCACAGCCTTGCAAAACCGCTATGCGCGTGACCGCACGGCGATCATTGAGCGGTTTCCCGCATTCGTGACCGCCCAAAGCTTTGAGGGGCAAGACGCGCGTTAATTTTTGTGCTAGACAGCCAAAAAAAGAACAGGCATTTTTATGAAATTATTGATTTTGGCAGCATTTATGCTGGCGTTTTCTCCTGTGCGTGCGCAAACCCCGCAGGAAGACGGCACACAATTTGCTGCGGCGATTGAGGCCGTGGTGGTGAGCGATTGGGAAACCGCGAGCGCCCGAGCCGCGCGGGTTTCGGACCCGATCGCGCTCGAAATTATCGACTGGTATCGCCTGCGGGCAGGTGACGGAAGCTTTGCGGAATACGAGCTGTTTCTAACCGAAAATGCGGATTGGCCGGGCTTGGCAAAAATTGCCCGAAAGGGCGAAGTCGTGATGACTGGTTCCGTTTCAAATCGGCGCGTGCTGGCTTATTTCTCTACCCGCACACCCCAAACCGGCCTAGGCATGCAGCGCTATGCCGCTGCATTGCCACCGGCAGACAGCCGCGCTGTCATCGCTTCGGCGTGGCAAGACATGGAGCTGAACGCCTCTGAGCGGGCCAACTTTTTGGCAGATTACCCCCGCATAATTGCCGAGGTACATGTGGCGCGATTGGATAATCTGCTATGGTCGGGCAAACGCACCGCCGCCCGCGAGATGCTGTCGTTGGTAGACGCGGGTCATCGGGCCTTGGCCAACGCGCGGCTGGGCTTGCAGGAAGACAGCAACGGGGTCGATACGCTGATTGCCGCCATTCCACCTGCTTTGCAAAATGATGCCGGCCTTGCCTATGACCGCTTCGTATGGCGGGCCAAAAAGGGATATTCTGAGAGCGCGATTGAGCTGCTGCTGGCGCGATCCGTGAGTGAAGCCAGCTTGGGGCGCCCCGAAAAATGGGCCAGCCGCCGCCGCACTTATGCTCGGCGTGCCATGCGCGCGGGCGATGCCGCGCTGGCCTACCGCATTGCCAGCCCGCATTATTTGCCCAGCGGCAGTAATTATGCTGATCTTGAGTGGCTTTCTGGTTATCTGAGCTTGCGAAAACTCGGGAATGCGCCCCGCGCCGTGCGGCATTTTCAGCGGTTTAGGGCGGCAATTGCCTCGCCCATTTCCGTGGGCCGTGCGGGCTACTGGCTGGGAGAAGCCCATTTGGCGGCGGGCGACGAAAGCGCGGCCTATCAGGCCTTCCTGATGGGCGCGCGCTTTCAAACCAGCTTTTACGGCCAGCTTGCGGCCAGCCGCGCGGGCGTAGCGCCAGATGCCCTGCTTACTGGCCCCGAGTTTCCGCCTGATTGGACCAAAGCCGCATTTTTGGCTGAAGACAATGTGCGCGCTGGTGTGCTGTTTTATTTTGCAGGCGAACCCGCGCGCGCCAAGATGTTTTTAAATCTTGCGGCCAGTCGGCTGAACCTACGCGGGCGGGCGGCGGTAGCGCAGCTATTGCTTGATCTTGATGAGCCGCATATTGCGCTGCGCATTGCTAAAGGGGCCGCCACCAATGGAGATGTGATTCCGGCGCCATATTATCCGCTGCACGGCTTGGCTGATTTTGCCGAGGCGGTGCCAGCCGAGTTGGCGATGTCTATCGCGCGGCAAGAGAGCGAAATGAACGCAGCGGCCCGCAGCCCCGTGGGTGCGCTGGGCCTGATGCAGGTGATGCCCGCCACCGCCAAAACCGTGGCGCACGGGCTGGGTATCAGCTATTCAGAGCGGCGGCTGGCGGCGGATTGGCAGTATAATGCCCGCATCGGCACGGCGTACCTCGCGCAAATGCTGGAGCGGTTTGACGGCTCGGTGCTGCTGGCAGCGGCGGCGTATAATGCGGGGCCAAGCCGTGCCGAGCGCTGGATTAGGGATTATGGCGACCCCCGCCTTGAAAGCGTAGACGCGGTGGACTGGATCGAAAGCATTCCGTATCGGGAAACCCGCAACTATGTAATGCGGGTGCTGGAGGCGCAGTTTGTTTATCGTGCGCGGATTTCGGGGCAGGTTGGCCCGTTGACATTGGCCTTCGAGTTGCAGCAAAATAAGCCAGTAGTTTCAGGAGCCGCATATGACATTCCTAGCCGACCGCCTCGCCGCCGTTAAGCCCTCGCCGACCATTGCGATAACCACCAAGGCTGCCGAAATGAAGGCGGCGGGTGCAGATGTGATTGCGCTGAGCGCAGGCGAGCCGGATTTTGACACGCCGTTGAATATTCGCGAGGCCGCTAAGGCCGCGATTGATGCGGGCAAAACGAGGTATACCGCGCCAGATGGTATTCCCGAGCTGAAAGCAGCCATTATTGCCAAGTTCAAGCGCGATAACGGTTTGGACTATGCGCCCAATCAGGTGATCGTATCTACCGGTGGTAAGCAGGTGCTTTTTAACGCGCTGTTTGCCACGCTGAATACTGGTGACGAAGTGATTATTCCAGCGCCATACTGGGTGAGCTACCCTGATATGGTGCTGATGTGTGAGGGTAAACCGGTGATCGTTGAATGCCCGGAAAACACCGGCTTTAAAATGACGCCCGGCGCGCTGGAAGCGGCAATAACGCCGCGCACCAAATGGCTTATTTTCAACTCTCCGAGCAACCCGACAGGCGCGGGCTATACGCGTGCCGAGCTGAAGGCGCTCACAGATGTGCTGCTGCGCCACCCGCAGGTATGGGTGATGTCTGACGACATGTATGAGCATATCGCCTTTCCGGGCTTCACATTATGCACCCCCGCCGAGGTGGAGCCGAGGCTTTATGAACGCACGCTGACGGTAAACGGGGTTTCGAAAGCCTATGCCATGACGGGCTGGCGCATTGGATATGCGGGCGGGCCAACGGCGCTGGTGGGGGCCATGAAAAAAGTGCAAAGCCAGAGCACGTCTAACGCTTGCTCGGTGAGCCAGTGGGCGGCTGTGGAGGCCTTGAATGGGCCGCAGGATTATATCGCGGAAAGTAGCGCGGTGTTTTTGCGGCGGCGAGATTTGGTGGTGGGGCTGTTGAGCGAGATTAACGGTATTACCTGTGCGGTGCCTGAGGGGGCGTTTTATGTGTATCCGTCGGTTGCGGGGTTGATCGGGAAACGCACGCCGGAGGGAGAAGTGATTGAGACCGACGAAGATTTTGCACTCGGGCTGTTAGCTACGGTTGGCGTTGCTGTGGTGCATGGCGCGGCCTTTGGGCTTTCACCGCATTTCAGGGTGTCTTACGCTGCGGCTGATGTGCAGCTGAGCGATGCTTGCGAGCGGATCAAACGGTTTTGTGATAGCCTGACGGCTTAGAGTTGCAATGAGTCAGGGGCGTTAAACAGCGAAAATGGCGACATATTAATCGAATACCACGTCTCCTGCCCTTTGACTTTCCGGTTTAGTATCCGCCCATCCCCCATTTTCTTGAGGTGAAACGAGAGCGTGGCCCGCGTGAGCCCTGTGCGGGCTTGCAGGTGTTTATACGGCATGCCGTCGCGCCCCATTCCGCGCAATACCTGAAAGATCATCTGCCGACGTGGGTGAGCAAGGGCGTTAAAAAAAGAGGCCAAAATTTCTTGCTTTGCTGTTGGTTTCATACGATTATCCCTCAACTTACCGTAACTACTCTCCTAGGATAGTAGTTACGGGTTAATAAGGTGTTACCGAGGAATGAAAGCCATTTCGCTCTGCTGAAATAACATCGCATTTGTAGTGCTTATGGTCTTTAGATCTATATGCGCCGAACCTCTGCGGCCGCTATATAGCGGCCGCAGATCAATGTTTTAGACGCAGGTTTTTACGCCCCAAACCCTCGCCCCTTCAAAAGCGCCTCGACCTTAGGCATCTCTCCCCTGAAGGCGCTATAAAGCGCTTCAGGGTCTTTCGATCCGCCCGCCGTGTAGATGTGTTTGGCAAGCCTTGCGGCGGTTTCGCCGTCAAAAGGGTCTCCGGCTTCGACAAACGCCTCAAAGGCATCGGCATCCATCACCTCGGACCACATATAGGAGTAGTACCCCGCTGCGTAGCCATCCCCCGAGAAGATATGCGCAAAATGCGGGCTGGCATGGCGCATGGTTATGGAGTTGGGCATGCCGAGTGCCGCCAGTGAGGCCGCTTGGGCCGCCATCAGGTCATTCGGAACGGCACCCGTATGAAAATCGAGATCGACTATTGCGGAGGAAATAAATTCAACGGTCGCAAAGCCCATGTCGAAATTCTCGGCCGCTTTCAGGCGCTTGAGCATGCTGCCTGGCATTGGCGCACCCGTTTCTACATGGCGGGCGTGCTTGGTTAAAACCTCTGGCACCGAGAGCCAATGCTCATAAAGCTGGCTTGGCAGCTCTACAAAATCACGCGCGACTGATGTGCCTGAAATAAAGCCGTATGTCACGTCAGACATCAGCGAGTGCAGGGCATGGCCGAACTCATGGAAAAGCGTGCGGGCGTCATCAAAGGTAAGCAGGGCAGGCTGACTCTTGGGGGGCTTGGCGAAGTTGCAAACATTTACTGTGATGGGGCGAATCTCTTGGCCCATCGAGCTTTGCGCGCGAAAACGCGAGCACCACGCGCCGGAGCGTTTGCTAGAGCGTGCAAAATAATCACCGATAAACACGCCGATATGGCGGTCGCCCATTTTCACGTCCCAAGCCCGGGCATCCGCGTGGTAAAGCGGCACGTCAAGCGGCGTGAAGCTTAGGCCAAACAGGCGGCTGGCAACGTCAAACGCCGCCTTAATCATGTTGTCGAGGCCGAAATATGGCTTCACTTCGGCTTCATCTAGGTCGTGCATTTCTTTTTGCAGCTTGGCGGCGTAATAGCGCCAATCCCACGGTTTGAGGGCTTCGTTAATACCATCGGTATGCATCATTTCAGTGAGGCGCGTAGCATCGGCCTCGGCTGCCGCTTTGGCGGGAGCCCAAACCTGCATTAGCAGCGCGCGCACGGCCTCGGGTGTTTTCGCCATTTCGCCATCCAGCTTATAGGCGGCAAAGTTTTCGTAGCCCAAGAGCTTGGCGCGCTCATTCCGCAGGGCCAGCATTTCTAGCGCCAGCGCTGTGTTATCGGTTTTTCCGCCATTTTCACCGCGTGCGACCCATGCTTTAAAAGCTGTTTCCCGTAGGTCACGGCGGGGGGAGAATTGCAGGAATGGCGTGATGAGAGAGCGAGACAGAGTCAGCACATGGCCGGTTTCGCCACGTTCTTCAGCCGCCGATTTTGCGGCAGAAATCACGTCGTCTGGCAGCCCCTTGAGATCTCGTTCTGTGAGGGGCATTGACCAGTCGCGTTCATCTGCCAGCAGGTTTTGGGTAAATCCGGTGCCAAGGGTGGCAAGGCGCTGCATGATTTCGGCAAAGCGGGATTTGGCGGGGCCTTCCAACTCGGCTCCGGCGCGGCGGAACATCTTTTGATAAAGCTCCAGCACGCGGGCCTGCTCGGCGCTCAGCCCTTCGGGCGTGAGGGCGCGCACCCGTGCCCAGAGCTTGGCATTCATCATGATTTCAGACTGATACGCCGCCAGCTTTGGTGAAAGCTCGCGCTGCAAGGCCTCCAGCGCAGGGGTGCTATCGGCCCCTGAAAGGTTGAAGAAAACACCGGCAACGCGGTCAAGCGCGGCTTCGGCCTGCTCCATGGCTTCAATGGTGTTGGCAAAATTCGGGGCTTCGTTTCGCTCTGCAATTGTGGTGGTGTTTTGGCGGGCCTCGGTGAGGGCTGCCTCAAAGGCCGGCCCAAAATCAGCCTCTTTGATCTGGTCAAAGGGCGGGAGTTTGAAAGGGGTATTCCAGGGGGCTAGCAGGGCGTTCATGAGGGCCTCCTAAAGGATAAGTATCGCGCGCAGGTCGTTTACGTTGGTGCCGGTGGGGCCGGTGATGAGCAGATCGCCAGCCATATGCAAGGCGCTCCACGCGTCGTTGTTGGTGAGCAGCGCCGCTGGCGTGCCGCCCTTGGCACGGATCCGCGCTTGTGTGCTGCCGTCAGCAAAACCACCGGCGTTATCTTCTGAGCCGTCAATGCCATCGGTGTCGGCGCTCAGGGCGTGGATGTTATCGCAACCCTCGATTTCTTTGGCGAAGGCCAGCAGGAATTCAGAATTAGGCCCGCCTTTGCCACTGCCTTTTAGGGTCACCGTTAGCTCGCCGCCCGAAAGCAAAACCAGCGGGCCTTTGCTGTATTTCGCCAGTGCCGCGTGCATTTTGGCTATTTCGCGGGCCTCGCCTTCCAGCGCATCTGACAGGATTTGCACTGGAATGCCCTTGGCATTGGCCACGCCTTTGGCGGCCTGAAGGGACACTTCGGCCGAGGCGATGATATGCACTATATTGCGGGCAAAAACGGGGGTGTTTGGCAGGGGGGCTATGGCGGCCTCGGTATGAAGGTACGCCATTATCGAGGCCGGAAGGCTCAGCCTAAACTGAGCTATGATTTCGAGCGCATCTTGTGGGGTGGCGCTATCTGGCACTGTAGGGCCGGAGGCGACAAAAGCGGGGTTGTCACCCGGGATATCTGACACAATTAGGCTCACCACTTTGGCCGGTGCCGCCGCCAGTGCCAGCCGCCCGCCCTTGATGCCTGAAACATGCTTGCGAACTGTATTCATGGCTGAAATTGGCGCGCCGGAAGCCAGAAGAGCCTCGTTCATCGCCATTTCGTCATCGAGGCTTACGCCCTTGGGCGGGCAGGGCAAAAGCGCTGAGCCGCCGCCGGTTATCAGGGCGATCACGAGGTCATCTGGACCGAGGCCGCTGACGGCGGCTAGCAAGCGCTTTGCGGCAGCCAGCCCCGCTGCGTCGGGCACAGGGTGGCTGGCTTCGATGATCTCGATCTGCGCACATTTTGCGCCATAGCCATAGCGGGTTACCACCACGCCGGAAAGCGGGCCACTCCACGCGGCCTCAACCGCTTGCGCGAGCTGCGCGGCGCCTTTGCCTGCGCCAATAACCACGGTGCGGCCTTTGGGTTTTGGGGGGAGGAATTTGGAAATATCGGCTTGGGGCAGGGCGGCTTCAACCGCCGCGTCAAACAGGGATTTCAGGAAGGCGCGGGGGTTTTCCATCAGCCGTTATCCTGCAATATCCGCCCCGCCAAATAAAGCGAGCCGCAAAGGAGAATGCGCGCGGTTGGGGCCTCGGCCACCACTCTTGCCACGGCGTCTGTAACGCTTTCAGCTGTGTCGGCCTCCATGCTGTTGGCTCGTGCCGCCACGCAGATTTCATAAGCGCTTAGGGTGGCGGTTTCACCCGGGATGGAAACCCCTGTGAGCTTAACCGCGCTGGCCGCCAAAGGCGCAAGATAACCGCCGATGTCTTTGGTGTTGAGCATGCCACACACCATATAAAGCGGGCGATCGGGCAGGCGGGTTAGGGCTTCGGCCAATGCCTTGCCCGCCGCCGGATTATGGCCGCCATCAAGCCAAAGCTCGGCGTGTGGCGCGGCCTTTATCAGGGGGCCGTATTTAAGCTTTTGCATGCGGGCAGGCCACTCGGCCTTAAGCACGGCGGCCTCGGCGGTGTCGGCACCCAGTATCCGCAAGGCACACACGGCCGCTCCGGCGTTTTCAACCTGGTGCGCACCGATGAGCGCTGGCAAAGGCAGGTCCAGCAATCCCATTTCGTCTTGGTAAACCATGCCGCCGCGCTCTTCAAAGCTGTGCCAGTCTTGGCCTGCGATCAACAGCCGAGCGCCAACTTTTCCGGCCTCGGCCTCAATTACGGCGCGCACCTCATCAGGCTGCGGGCCCACAATGCACGGGACCCCGCGCTTGAGGATCCCCGCCTTTTCGCCTGCAATTTCTGGCAGCGTATCGCCAAGAAAATTTTGATGGTCGAGCGAGATGGGCGTGATGATGGTGAGGCGCGGGGACTCGACCACATTGGTGGTATCGAGCCGCCCGCCGAGGCCAACCTCAAGCAGGGTGTAATCGGCCTCGACCCGCGACATGGCCAGCATGGCAGCGCAGGTTGTGATCTCGAAATAGGTGATAGACTCGCCGGCATTGATGTCCATGGTCTCGGTTAGGACCGCCACCAAGTCGGCTTCCGAAATTAGCGCACCCGCCAGCCGGATACGCTCATGAAACCGTGCGAGGTGAGGCGAGGTATAGGCGTGCACAATGTGGCCAGCGGCCTCTAGGCCCGCGCGAATCATCGCCTGCGTAGAGCCTTTGCCATTGGTGCCCGCGATATGAATCACGGGTGGTAATTTGCGCTCGGGGTTGCCGAGCGCCGCTAGCAGCCGGTGCATGCGGCCAAGGGACAGATCCATCACCTTGGGGTGAAGATGGCCCATTTTCTCAAGGAGTTGGTCGCTATTCACGCCTCTTCTGCGGCGGCTTCTGGCTCGGCCTCATCCGTAGGCTTGGGCAGGTCGCCCATAATGGGGGGCGTGTCGCGCATGAGCATGCGGATAATCGACACCAGTTCGCCCTTCATCTTCGTGCGGTGGGTTACGCGGTCCAGCATGCCGTGGTCGAGCAGGTATTCTGCCCGCTGGAAACCCTCTGGGAGTTTCTCACGGATGGTTTGCTCGATCACGCGGGTGCCAGCAAAAGCGATCAGCGCGTTTGGCTCGGCGATGTGGATATCGCCCAGCATGGCATAAGAGGCCGTAACGCCGCCAGTGGTCGGATGCGTAAGTACGACGATATAGGGCAGGCCAGCTTCTTTTAGCATTTGCACGGCCACAGTGGTGCGGGGCATTTGCATGAGGCTCAAAATGCCCTCCTGCATACGCGCACCACCCGCCGCTGAAAACAGCACCAGCGGGCATTTGTGGGCCACGGCGGCCTCGGCGGCAGCGATGATGGCATTGCCAACATACATGCCCATAGAGCCGCCCATAAAGCGGAAATCCTGCGCGCAGGACACAATTTTGGTGCGGCCAATCTCGCCGTGCGCCACCAGCATCGCGTCTATCTCACTGGTTTTCTTCTTGGCGTCTTTCAGGCGATCAGGGTAGCGCTTTTGGTCTTTAAAACCCAGCGGGTCTACCTGTGGCTCATCCACCGCGATTTCGCTAAAAATGCCACCGTCAAACAGCGCCTCAAAGCGGGCGCGCGGGGAGATGTGCATGTGGTGGTCGCAGCTCGGGCACGTGTTTTGCGCGGCTTTTAGCTCGCGGTGAAACAGCATGGTGCCGCACTCATCGCACTTGGTCCAAAGATTATCGGGCACCTCTCGACGTGAAAAAATCGAGTTGATCTTGGGCCGGACGTAGTTTGAAATCCAGTTCATATCGGTGAAATCCCCTTGCTGTGTTTATTCTAGATAAAACCCCGCGCGCCTGATTGCAACGCTTACCGCCGCCCGCGCATCACTAAAAGGAAAACAAAATAGACGGCAAGCATAAGACCTGATGAGGAGAGGATACCAACGCGCATCGCATCGGTATCCTGCACGTTGAAATCGTGTAGAAAAAGGCTAAGCCCAGAAATCTGCCCCGGCACCCCAAGCAGAAAAATAACAGTTAGATTATTTGCAAAATGCAGGCCCATGGCGATTGATAAATCCCCAAAGCGTGCGGTGATGTCTCCCAATATTAGCCCTGTAAGGATGGTCGCGCCGACAACGAGCCAGCTATTATCACCGTGGAGGGGGCTATAGTGAATGGCACCAAAAATTACAGCAGGTAAAACCCACCAGACCCACCGGCTATGAAAACGCGCTGCGAGTTGTTGCATAAGGTAACCCCTAAACAGCAATTCTTCTGTTGTCGTTTGCAAAAATAATAATAACAAGGCGGGTGCCAGCCACGGCAACCATTCGGCTAAGCTAAGCTGCTGGGTGAACTCAGCATTATATAGCACGGGAAGGCTGGTGATGAGCGAGAAAACCAGAACAAAAACTGCGGCTCGTATGTAGTGCTTCCAATGCACTTTTCCTGTTGGCGCAATAAGGCTAAGGAGGCTGCGGTGATGTAGGAATTTCAACACAAGCCATAGCCCGGGCAGGATAAAGGCGATGAGGGATAAGGCAATAAGAACAGCACGCGGTGTTGATCCGAGGGCCATTTCAAAAATGATCATATAGCCCGCGCCGATTTGGAAACTTTCGGCTATATATATCACAAGTTTACCGAGAAAATATCCGCCACCCGCGAAGATCCCTGCGATCAGCAGCACGCCAAGCGCCGTGCGCCATGGCTCGCAATACGGCACTGCGCAGGCGGTGTAATCCTCAAATTTGGCAGTTTTTTGTGGCAGCATATTGGTCTCCATCGGTTGCTCCGCACGTTATCCGGCCCGGCAAACAATCGCAACGCTTGAGCTTGGGGCAATCCCCCGTTACCCTCGCGCAAAATTCTTTGGAGCGATTTTATGCCGATTTTCACCAAGCCCCGCCTGTTATGGGCGCTTTTGCCTTTCATTGCCGCCTGCTCGTTTTCGCCCACCGAGGGGATTATGCGTGAGCGGGTGGTGAATGCTGGCGGGGTGGATATAACCGTGGCTGGCCCGCAAGGGTTTTGCATTGATGAGCGGCTGGTGGATGAAGCCCGCGTGGGGGCGTTTATTTTTCTGTCAGATTGCGCGGCCAACCCGGGGGAAGGCCCGAGCATTGCTAGGGTGCCGATATCGGCCGTGCTCACGGCCAGTATTTCAAATAATGGCCTGCCCGGCTCGGAGGCCAATATGAGCGCCGCACTGGCGCAGCTGCAGAGCTTTCTCGAAACCCCTTTTGGCCAGCTTACGCTAAGTAAAAGCCGCAATCCGGAAACGCTGAATGTGCTTTCGATCACGCGGACAGAAACTGCGGTTTTTGCCTTTATCCAAGACGCCACCTCCACCACGCGCACCGGAGAATCTCCGCGCTTTTGGCGGGCCTTTACCGAGGTTAACGGCCGGCTGGCGGCGCTTTCGGCCACAGGATATAACGCAGCGGACCCAGACCAAGCGCGGATAAAACGTATCCTTGAGGCCTTTGTGGCCGCCATGCACGCGGCCAACTAGGTGGCGCGGGCGGGGTTCCTGCTCTGGGTTGCCCTGCTGGCTTTTGGCCTGCCTGAGGTTTTTGCTGGCACGGGCGCGGGCTGGCTCACGCGGCCCGATGTCTATATTCTTGCCATTCCGCTTTATGCGCTGCATTTCCTGCTACTTTGCCATTTGGCGCTTAAAGCTAGGCGCACCTCATGGCCTGCTCTGTTCCTGCTTGGCATAGTGTTTGGCCTTTATGAAACCTGGATAACCAAGGTTGTTTGGTCCGGATACCCTGATTCAGACGGTTTTGCGATGGGCAGCTTTGGCCCGTGGTTTGGCATTCATGAAACCGTCGGGCTGATTTTATTTTACCACGCGATCACCTCATTCTTGCTCCCGCTCGCGGTGCTTACCCGCCTTTTCCCTGCCTATGCCGCGAGGTTCCCCGCGCCAGACTGGATATTCGGCGCTACCCGCTGGGCATTGCTGCGGCGCATTGGCTTGGCGCTGATCTGGGGCCTGATTTCGGGCCATAATATGCCGGACCCCCGCCTTTATCTCGTAAGCTGGCTCCCGATGCTCGCATTGCTGGCCTTTGGATATTGGCGCCTAAAGCACACTCTCGCGGCCCGTCCTATCCTTAGCCGCTTTGGCCTGTGGGCGGGGGGCATATGGTTGGCAATTCTCTATATCGCAAGTTGGCCTGCGCTACGCACCGAGGCCATCCCCCCAGCGCCCGCACTAGGGATAACCCTTGGCCTGTATATTGTGGTGGCCCTGCTTTTTTGGTGGCAAAAAAAGCACGAACCAGCCTCGCAATCGCTTCTGCCTGCGCCCGCCAGAATGCCATTTTTCTGGCTCCTGATTGTGTTTTTTATCGGGTTGGCAACGTCCGTCGGCATTTCTGCGGGCGTTGGGCTGGCGGCCGGTTTAGCCGTGCTCCCCTTTTTGGCGATGGTTGCCATTGGTGCGGGGCTGTTTTTTTGGTTGGTGGTTTGGCGGGGCCTTATTCGCCGATGCTAATACCCGCCGGTGCGAATGCCAACGCCCAGTATAACAAACACCACCGATAGCACCGTGACCGGCACAATGTGCCACGCAAAAAGCGGCAGGGTTTCGGGCCGCAGAGTGGGCACAATAAAAAACCGTGCGCTTATGGCAAAGGCGGCTGTAATCGCGAGCGTGCCGAGCTTTAAGGCGATCATGGTTGCGCCATAGCTCTCAAAGCCAAACCATGCGGAAAAATCAGGAATTTGCTGCCACGCCAACCACAAGCCACTGGCAATCTGGATCACCAGCGCGGGCATGCCTATTTTTTCAAAGCCGTTCTCAAAATCGAGCAATATTTCAGGGCTTTTGGCTTTTAGTGCGCGGGGCAGCACCGTTGTGGCCAGCACCAAATGTCCGCCTGTCCAAATGGTTGCCGCCAAAATATGCACAAGAATAATATAGCTATACATAGCATGCTCCATACTTGAGTTAATTAGTCAGATACGCCTGCCCTCCATGAAGCACAAGCTCTTTTACGCGGGGTTAGGGGTGACATTTCATCCCCTATCGTCAAGACTACCCCAAACCGGAAAAAGGACACGCCATGACCACCTACCCGCACATGCTCAAACCGCTCGACCTTGGCTTCACAACGTTGCGCAACCGCGTGCTAATGGGCTCCATGCATACCGGGCTGGAAGAGGCGGGCGATTGGGCGCGGGTGGCGGCTTTTTATGGCGCGCGGGCGCGCGGTGGCGCTGGGTTGATTGTAACGGGCGGTATGGCCCCCAACAAAGAAGGCGCGGTGATGCCCGGTGCGGCGGGGCTGTTTACCGAGGATGATATTGCTAATCACAGCACGGTTACGGCACGGGTGCATGCGGAGGGCGGCAAAATTGCCATGCAAATCCTGCATGCGGGGCGCTATGCTTATAGCCCTGATTGTGTGGCTCCCTCGGTGATCAAATCTCCGATATCAATGTTTAAACCCAAGGCGCTGGATGAAGCGGGCATTGAAAAGCAGATTTCAGATATGGTGACGGCCGCAACCCGTGCGCAAAAAGCGGGGTATGACGGGGTTGAAGTCATGGGGTCTGAAGGGTATCTTCTGAATGAATTTTTGGTGACCCATACCAATAAGCGGGATGACCGCTGGGGCGGTTCCTATGAAAACCGTATGCGCTTGCCGGTTGAGGTTGTCCGGCGGGTGCGCGAAGCTGTCGGGCCGGATTTTATTGTGATTTACCGCCTTTCCATGATTGACCTGATCCCCAATGGCTCCACTTGGGAAGAAGTGGTGCAATTGGCCAAGGCGATTGAGGCGGCCGGGGCGAGCATTATTAACTCTGGCATTGGCTGGCACGAGGCCCGCATTCCGACCATCGCCACATCCGTGCCCCGTGCGGCTTTTGCGTGGGTTACGAAAAAGCTGATGGGCGAGGTGGGCATTCCGGTGATCACCAGCAACCGGATTAACACGCCCGAAGTGGCCGAAGAGGTGCTGGCCGAGGGCAGTGCCGATATGGTTTCCATGGCACGGCCGTTTTTGGCGGATGCGGATTTTGTGGCTAAAGCCGAGGCGGGGCAGGCGGCCCTGATTGCGCCGTGCATTGCCTGCAATCAAGCCTGCCTTGACCATACGTTCTCGCTGAAAATGTCGACATGTCTTGTGAACCCGCGCGCCTGTAACGAAACCGAACTGGTGCTGGAGCCAGTGGCTGAGGCTAAGAATATTGCTGTGGTCGGCGCTGGGCCAGCGGGCCTTTCGACCGCGATTGCGGCGGCGCAGCGCGGCCATGATGTTACGTTGTTTGATGCCGCAGATGAAATCGGCGGCCAGCTTAACCTCGCCAAACAAGTGCCTGGAAAAGAGGAATTCACGGGCTTTGTGGCGTGGTACGCGGCGATGCTGGAAGATGCGGGCGTGGCTGTGAGGCTCGGGCAAAAGGTGGCGGCGGCGGACCTGACGGATTTTGACGAGGTGGTGATTGCCACCGGCGCCAAGCCGCGCGACCCCGAAATAAAAGGCCAAAACCTGCCCCATGTGCTGAGCTATGCCGAGGTGCTGCGCGGCGCTGACGTGGGCGAACGCGTGGCGGTGATCGGCGCGGGCGGCATTGGCTTTGATATTTGTGAATATCTGGTAACGGGCGAAAGCCCGACGCTGGACCTTGAGGTGTGGAAAGCTGAATGGGGGGTGGGCGATCCCGAGATTTCCCGTGGGGGCCTTGCTGGCAACGGCCCGCAGCCTGAGCCGCCTGTGCGCACGGTTACATTGTTGCAGCGCAAGGCGACCAAGCTTGGTAAAGGCCTCGGTAAAACCACGGGCTGGATACACCGCGCGGCGCTCAATATGAAAGGCGTGCAGATGGTGGGCGGGGTAAATTATGAAGAGATTACGCCCGAAGGGCTGATTGTTTCGGAAGGTGAGGCCCGTGAAAACCCGCGCCTAATAGAGGTGGATACGATTGTGCTTTGCGCCGGGCAGTTACCAGAGCGTAGCTTGGCAGATGATCTGGAAGCGATAGGTGTAGCCTGCCATGTTATCGGTGGGGCCGATGTGGCCTCAGAGCTTGATGCCAAGCGCGCCATTAACCAAGGTACTAGGCTGGCGGCCCTTCTTTAGGAGCCGGATATTCATGGAAACCGTTATAATTAACGTTGGGATTGATTTGGTCTAAATATTGCGCTAGTTCTTGGGTGAAATTAACTGTTTCAAAACAATCTATTAGGTACAAAAATGAAAAAGTACTTTTTATCATCCACGGCAGCGATGCTTTTGGCCACCAATGCTTTTGCAGGCGGGTTCTCTTTTGAAGGCGCAAATGTGGAAGCCACGTCCTATTTTTATAACGGGAACGGCAATGAATGGCAAAATTATCAGATTGAAGGCAGCGTGCATGTGAATTTCGGCAACTATGTGGGTGCACAGGTTGATCTTGGGACCGCTTGGTATGATGGCGATGAGGCTTTTGACCACATGACCTATGGGTTGCATCTGTTTTACAATGTGAATGACGCGGTTAAAGTTGGCGCCTTTGCCGGACGTTTGGCATGGGACGGCGGAACTGGTTGGGAAGATTACTACGGTGCTGAGGGCCGTTACGATAACGGACCAATCTCTGTACAAGCCTTTGCGGGCATCGTTGCATATTACAGTAACCCGAATAGGGATAACAAGGTTTATGGTATCCTTGCCGAGTATAACATCGGCGCTGTTGGCTCCCTTGCTGATGTTTCGCTTTCCGCCCGGACAAACGTATTTGATTTTGCTGGCACCACAAATGATTTCGTGTCTTATGCTTTGGGGAGCGCGCTCCATTTCGAGAATGGCGCTTATGTTGAGCTGGAAGTGGGGCAAACCGGCTTCCTCGAAGGCATAATGTATCCACGGATTTCGGTCGCGTTTGGTTGGGATTTTGGCAACAGCACACCCTTTGAACGCCGCGACTATTACCAAGTTTGGCAGGGTTACTAGCGCTCTTTGCTAGGGGCTTGTCTAGGAATTAAAAAAGGCCACCATGCCAGAAAACATGGTGGCCTTGTGGGTTTTAAACCAGCCCATCAAGCGTTAACCGAAACTTTCCGATCATTTCGTCGATGTGGCTTTTCTCGGCTATAAACATCGGGGCCAGAATGCCGGTATCTCCGGTGAACTTCACGTGCATGCCGTTCCAGAACAGGTCTTTCTGGCATTGCCCGCCGCGTGCGCCCGGCTTTGTGCCTTTGTGCAGCTCAACACCGGCGGTAGACCCGATCCCGCGAATGTCTTTCACCAGAGGGTGGTCTTTTAGCGAGAACACCGCCTCGAGGAAATAAGGGGACATGGCGGCGGCTTGATCAAACAGGCCTTCATCCTCATAGAGGCTCAGGGACGCCAAGCCAGCTGCGCAGGCGGCGGGGTGGCCGGAATAGGTGTAGCCGTGGAAAAACTCGATCGCACCGGGGGCGGCGCTATCGGTGATCACCTCATAGATGCTGTCTTTCACAGCTACAGCGCCCATCGGGATGCAGCCGTTGGTGAGGGCTTTGGCCATGGTCATAATATCTGGCGTTACGCCAAATACATCGGCAGCGAACTTGCCGCCAATACGGCCAAAACCGGTAATAACCTCATCAAACACCAGCAAAATGCCCTCAGTATCGCAAATTTCACGCAGCCGCTCAAGGTAACCTTTGGGTGGGCAAAGAATGCCGGTTGAGCCAGCCACCGGCTCCACAAAACAAGCGGCGATGGTTTGGCCGCCATAGGTATCAACAGCGCGTTGAAGGTCATTCGCCAGCTCTACGCCGCGGCCTTCGGGCTGGCCTTGAACAAACAGCTCGGCTTCGTCCCATGTGTGCCGCATCATCACCACGTTGGGCATGACTGCCGGGAAGGTTTTGCGGTTGTTCACGAGGCCAGAAAGGGACACGCCACCGATATTCACGCCGTGATAGGCGCGATCGCGCGAGATAAACCGATGCCGGTCTTGCCCGTTGGCCGCGTGGTACGCCATGACCATTTTAAGCGCAGTGTCTATCGCCTCAGAACCGGAGTTCACAAAGAAAACATGGTTGATCTCTTCGGGCAGCATGCCTGCCAGTTTGGAGGCCAGCGCAAAGCTAAGCGGGTGGGAGGTCCCAAAAGCTGCCACGTATGTCAGCTCTTTCATGGTTTCATGCACGGCTTCCACAATTTTGGGGTGTGCGTGGCCGGCGGGGCTGCAAAACAGGCCGGAGGAGCCGTCTATGATTTGGCCACCTTTATGGTTGGTCATATAGTTTCCGCTGCCGGAAACGATCAGGCGGGGGTCGGCTTTGAAGCCCTTATTGTCGGTAAACGGAATCCAGTATTCTTCAAGCGAGTTGGTGCTGTGATCATATGCCATGACCGCTCCTTATATAACAAATGTGAGAATGCGAGACCCGCGCTTGTGCGGTTCTGACTTGACACTAGACACGGATTCGCGCTTCCATTACCCCCAGTTTCAACTCGATTTAAGTCCAGATTGGAAAACCATGCCGCTCGCCGAAGATATGTTCTTTTTGGACCCGAATTTCCAAGGGTCTCTGCAAAACCAGATCAGACAGATCGTGGCGTCTGCCATTCTGTCTGGCCGGTTTGCGGCGGGAGAGAAGCTGCCGAGCTCCCGAAAACTGGCGGTGCATCTGGGGATTTCGCGAATCACGGTCACGCTGGCCTATCATGAGCTGGTGGCCGATGATTACATTACAGCTGAGGGGCGTTCTGGCTACTATGTGTCCGAAACCGCGCCGAGCGTGCCGCTGCCCAACCTGCCGGGGGAAACCACCGGAGACCTCGTGGATTGGGACGCGGCCCTGCGCCGCCGCTTTGCCGGTGGGAAGACTGTGAAAAAAGAGGTGAACTGGCGGCAATATCCCTATCCTTTTGTGTGCGGCCAGCCAGACCCGACGCTGTTTAACCAAGCCCATTGGCGGCTATGCGCCCTGCAAGCGCTGGGCAAAAAGGAGTTTGACAGCCTTACCTCGGACTATGCCGGCCATGATGATCCCGAGCTGATAAAATTCATCGCGCGGCACACGCTGCCACGGCGCGGAATTTTGGCGCGGCCTGAGCAGATACTCGTTACAGTTGGGGCGCAAAACGCCATGTGGATGGCAGGGCAATTGTTGCTGGATGGCTCCAGCACGGCGGCTTTTGAAAACCCTGGATACCACGGGATTCGCGAAGTGCTGCGCCATGCGGGCTGCAAAATGGTGCCGATACAGGTGGACGAGGCAGGCCTGCCGCCGGAAGCTCTGCCGCAAGATTTAGATGTGCTTTTCGCGACCCCAAGCCACCATTGCCCCACTATGGCCACGCTGCCGATGAAGCGGCGATACGAGCTTTTGCGCTTGGCCCGCGAGCGCGAATTCCTGATTGTGGAGGATGACTACGAGTTCGAGATGGGCTTTTTAAAGCCGCCGTCGCCCGCGCTCAAGTCACTCGATACCGATGGTCGTGTTGTTTATGTGGGCAGCTTTTCCAAAAGCCTGTTTCCGGGGCTGCGGCTGGGCTACATGGTGGCCTCGGAGCCGCTTATAGAGCAAGCCCGCGCGCTCCGCTTGGCCACCCTGCGCCACCCGCCCGGGCATATTCAGCGCACCACGGCTTATTTTCTCGGGCTTGGGCATTATGATGCCATGATAAAGCGTATGCGGACCGAGTTTCAAAAACGCCGTTCCGTAATGGAAAGTGCGTTGGAGGGCAGCGGGCTGAATGTGGCGGGGCGCGCGGCTTTTGGCGGCTCGAACTTCTGGGTGGAGGCCCCCGCACATATAGATACAGAGGTGCTGGCGATTCAGCTTGAAACGCGGGGTGTGCTGATAGAGGCCGGCGCTCCTTTTTTCCACGGGGAAGGCGGGCCGAAAAACTTCTTCCGGCTGGCCTATTCGTCTATCAGCCGCGAGAAAATTCCGGCAGGGATTGAGGAGATCAAGCAAGCGGTGGCGCGGTATTAGACGGCGGCTGTTGTTCCCAGCAGCATAGTTAGTCCTTTTAAGAGTGGACGTTCAATAAAACATCGCTAAAGGCGGCGGTGCGGACAAAACACCAATTCGCTGCGCCGTCGCTAATGTCCAGTCTATACTCTGGTTCTCAAAGTTCATACACTTTAAGCAATCGATATGAGGACCAGAAAAATGCCCCCCAAAGACCTTTTGTCAGTTACTGATTTAGATGCTGGTGCACATGAAAAACTTGCCGTCCGCGCAATTGAGCTTGCCGAGTGCTGGCAGAACAGAACGATGCCACAAACCCTCGTGGGGTCTCGGATAGGGTCAATTGCCGAATTACCCGGATGGCGCAATCCAACCGCACTCGCACTTGGCGTTGAGGCAATGGGTGGAACTTGTGTAAATGTCTCGGCAAAACTCGAAGGCGCTGAGGCAGTCGAAGACTTGGCGGGATACATGGATAATTGGTTCGACCTGCTTGCAGTGCGAACGCCACGCCTACAGCGGCTTTGGGATTTTGCGGACGCGCTCGAGGCCCCCGTTATGAACCTGAGAACGAATGATAACCATCCCTGCGAAATCATCGGCGATCTTGCCTATATTCTATCGCAGCGCGGTTCATGGGACGGGTTGCGTGTGGCGGTGGTCGGACCACGGGGCAATATTGCAAATTCATGGGTGGAAGCTTCAAAGGTCTTGCCAATCGAGATTGTTCAAATCGCGCCCTCGAGTATGGTGCTGAGCTCTGAGAACATCAGTCAAAGAACAACCGTGACGTGCGACCTTGAAGCGGCAACAGATGCACATGTTATTGTAACCGATTGTTGGCCGCCTAACCCCTCTGACTCGGACCGCGCTGAACTCATACAGAGTCGTATCGATGCGGCGCTTCTGTGCAGTTGCAGGCCTGATGTTATGTTCATTCCGTGCCCTCCTGTTACAAGAGGAGAAGAAGTTACAGCGGATGCGATGCAACATCCTCGCTGCGTGGCGACGCCCGCTAAGGCATTCTTGCTACATGTTCAAAATGCCTTCGTCGAATGGGCTATCTCAACAAGCTGAGCTAAGGCAATGGGCTTGGACGAGTGGGTTTCGAGAAGCTGACGTTCGATGATAGCGCAGCAATCGACAGTTAGGGCTCAAAGCAGTCACCTGACAATATTAGTCGGATGAGCGCTTTTGGGTTATGCTGGCAAAAAGGGCAATCTATGCAGTACAGCTGTAGGTGGATTTACATTTTCACTCTTCGGCAATACCTACTGAGTTGCGTTGGCAATAATCTCGTCCAAGAGGTCATTCGCGGGCTGCATGCTTTCACCGGGGTAGGTTTGGTGGCCGATGATGGTTTGATCGGGGTTATCGGGTGTTGAATAGAGGTAGATCGAATACGGGCAGTATATGAAATTGTTAATATCGGCCTCTATAACCTGCCGCGATACGCGCGCCGAGCAGAAGTTATATATAGTCGCACCTGAAAACAGCACGATGTCAGAGCCGACATCCTCACGGGTGCGCTCCAACATGGCGCCGGAGTGACTGACGAAATCAATTGTTAGCCCCATATCAATAATCGCGCTTTCTACCGCGAACTCCATATCATCCAATGGCTCGGGCATGGTGACGGCTGTCATGTTTTGGGCTGCAAGGGGGCAGGCGACTAAAAAAATGGCGGCGGTTATGAGGTTTCGCATGGCAGGGTCCCTGATTTTTTTAAGTTGCTCCATGCTAACCATTTCTATGTGAGCATACAATCACCTTACGGTGAGTAGGGCTGGCGCAATATCGTGCGCCAGTTTTTGGGCGCGGCGCGGTGTATATCAGAAAGGTAAACCTCATGGTGCTTGCCTGATAGGCTATGCCCCGCGGCCTCAATCTCTGCATGAAGGCGGGCAATGGTTGGGCCTTCATTCTTAAACGGGCCGATGTGCAAAATTTGGCAACACGGGCCTTCGGTGAAGGTTTCAAACCGCAAGCCAGCAACATTCGGTGGGGTTTTCTTTTTGGCGGCGGCGGCAAGGGCGCAGTCTATGTCCATTTTCGTTATAATATCGGGTTGGCGGATCATCATGGTCCATTGCCATTGGCTTTTGTCACGGCCTGTTGTGAAATGCGCCATATCATCGGCCCACCACAGCCCTTCAAGCGGCATCACCGCGTAATCCAGCGCGCTTGGCCCCTTCTTTATGAGGAACTTCATGGTGTAAGACACGACAAAAAGCGCGGCCACGGCGCTTGCATAGGCGGGGCTTTCCGGCGCGCCTATGCCGTCTATCATAAGATAGTTCATTGGGCCGAGGTCCAGCGTTGAAACCTTTTTCGCTGAGGGGCCGTAAATGTCCTTATGCTGTTTTTCAAATCAAGCTTTGCGGGCATGGGGTGTCCTTTCCAAGAGAGGGATGCATATATCAGTGCGTAGGTTCTCCGGCGCAGTGTTTTGCGGGCTGTCATAATAAATGCTGAGCGCGGGTTGGTTGGCAGGGGATTCGCCAGAGGCGGGCAGCCATTGGCCAAACACCCAGTCATAGGCCAGCCCGAGCCGCTCATTGGGGCCGCGATAGGCAAACGTGGCGAAGCGGGTGGCTGGTATTTCTAGAAGTTCCAGCGGCGCACTGAGTGGTGTCGCATTGCCAATCTCTACCCCAACTGCTGATCGTAGGTCTTTGGACGGCACCAGTGCGGGATCATCATAGGATAGCCCGAAAATCGGCTGGCATCGCAAACCCTGCGCCTGCGCTGCGCGCAAAAGCTTGGCAAAAACGGTACTGCCGCTATAGGGGCCTACATTATGTAATACGGCCAGCCGCCGCGCGGGTAGGCACCGGATACTCACGGTAAGATTTTGGGTTTGCAAGCGCGTGGCAAAGCTTTCCAACTTTAGAACCGCAGGGCGGGGGGGCCGTATCGGGAGAATCGCGAAAGCTGGCCGGGCTATGGCCAATCTGGGCCTTGAAGGCGCGGCCAAAGGCGGTTTCGCTGCTATACCCCGCATTACGTGCGATAGCCCCTAGGGTATCGCCGCTGTTTTTAAGCTGTTGGCTGGCGCGATTGAGCTTGAGACGTTTTACGGTGGCGTGAATCGTTTCCCCTGTAAGGCCGCGATATATCCGGTGCCAGTGAAACCGTGAAAGGCAAGCAACCTCGGCCAAGGTGTTCAAATCAAGCGCATCATCAAGATTCGCGTTGATATGATCGACAACCCGCTGCATGCGCAGGTGATACTGCGCCCGATTGGCTGAAATACCCGTCATTCTATGGAAGTTCCCCTGATGAGCCGTTGTTTCACGAGTCGTTACAACACAACATACATCAACTAATCTTGCTATATCTTGCGGTCTGTTTGCCATTTTATACCAGACGGAAAACTTTTTCCACATTTCTGCCATAAAAGTGAAAATAGCGCTTGCGCGACTCGGAACTAAGCCCTAGATAACCACTCACAGGCAGCGAACAACGCGATGCGGAGTTAGCAGTCAGTCAACGGAGACAACGAAATAAGCGATGGATGCGCGTTAGCGTAACCTAAGCTTTTTGTCTCTGCGCTCTTTGAAATTATTTAATAAAACGAAGAGATATGCGGGTGGTTTGGGTTTCGAACGGAGTTCGGACTATTTGTATATCAGGTTACTTAGGGTGTTTAAGTTTCAACTTAAATATCTGATTATAGTGA
>NVUX02000121.1 GCA_002402045.2 Paracoccaceae bacterium
ACTTCCAGAAACTGAAGGAATTCAAGCGTATAGCCATGCGGTCCTGCAAAACTGATCAAAGCTACGCCTCAATGATCTATATGTCGGCAGCCATCATCAATTCACGATGAATCTCAACAAGCCCTAGTAAAACGTAAACGTGCGCGAGGCAATGCTGATAACTTGAAAAATATCTAACGCCCAGATCAAGGTAATGGAAAAGGCCACCAGCACCGGATAGGCGTGGCGCTCAATAATGCGGCCACCTGACTCCTCCACCACAAGCCCCCCAGCCCCAACGGTATCAGCAATACCAGCCGAAAGCTGGCTCATAAGGGCCGCGAGCACCAAAAGGTAGGGCAAAACGGGGGCAACATAGCTGGTGAGGTCAATAATCGCGGTTTCGTCGGGCTTGCCACCGGGCAGGTGCACAAGCAAGGGAACCACCAGCGCCACGAAGGCAATATAAATGATACCGCTGGAGATTTGTGCATAATTCATGGTTTTGCGGCGCATATCCGCAGGGTAGCTTTTGCCCAAATAGCGCGAGGTCTCAAAACCTTGCACCACCAGCAGCATGCCGCCCAGCATGCGCAGGCGGGTCCATGGGTCCACATCGTCTGCTACCAGATCCGCCGTCCAAATCCCGTTATCGAAGTTATGCCAAAACAGGCCTGCCAGCAGGGCCAGAATGATCGAGAGTTTTATGGAAACCGAAATGGTTTCAACAACTTCGAGCCCGCGAAGGCCGCGCGCATAGCCAATGGCCGCGATGGAAACCAGAATGGCGGTCGCCAGGATATCCTCGTAGAACGCATTATTGATCGGGGTGAGCGAAAGCGCAAACGAGGCCAGCAGGCGAATGTAGAACGCCACCGAAATCACATAGGCCACGCTGAGGGACGCCCCGGAAAGCTTGGAGAAAAGGGCAAGGCCACGGGGTGCCATGGGGCTGCCTTCCAGCGGTTCGGCATGTTGGATATTATAACGAATGGCGTGGCCAACCCCGTAGGCCAGCAGCACGATCCCAAGCATGGCGGCGAGGGCATAAGAGCCGACAACAGCGCCCAGCAGGGGCGCTATGACGAGGAAACCAGAGCCGATGATGGAAGCAAGGGGCGTTACTGTAGCGTTCCACCAAATGTTTTCCCGCACCTTGGGCATCATGGAAAGAGCCGCAAAGGCAGTCGCAATCAGGATGAGAGTTATATCAAACGCGCCCATTTTGGCCTCCTGAAAATGCGAAAGCCCCGAGCAATGTCGGGGCTTTCGGAATTATCGGTAGGGTAAAACCTACTCCTCAGAAGCCGCGTCTTCCAGAGCTACGCGCTCTTTGTCGCCCTTACCTTTGGCACTTACGTCGCGGTCAACCAGCTCGATGATGGCCATTGGGGCCATGTCACCGTAGCGGAAGCCAGCTTTAAGAACGCGGGCGTAACCGCCTGTGCGATCTTTGTAACGTGGGCCGAGGATATCAAACAACTTCTTAACGGCAGCTTCTTGGCGCATTTTGCTTTGCGCATTGCGGCGGTCATGTAGGCCACCCTTTTTCGCCAGCGTAATCAGCTTGTCGATGATGCGTTTCATCTCTTTAGCTTTTGGCAGCGTGGTTTTGATTTGCTCGTGCTCAACAAGCGAGCACGCCATGTTTGCAAACATCGCTTTGCGGTGCTCGTGGGTCCGGTTTAACTTACGGTATCCGTTTCCGTGGCGCATTTTCTTAATCCTTCTTCAGGTTTATACTTTGTCTGGCAGCCCATGCGGGTGGTCTGCTCTCCTTGGGGCATGATCGCCCGTGTTTTCCCCGGCATTCCGGGCATTTTAGGCGGGGATTGCCCCCCGCCCTATTCTCTAGAAGTGATCTTCGAACTTTTTCGCCAGCTCTTCAATATTGTCTGGTGGCCAGTCGATGATATCCATGCCGAGGTGCAAGCCCATCGTTGTCAGCACTTCTTTGATCTCGTTCAAAGATTTGCGGCCAAAGTTTGGCGTACGCAGCATTTCTGCTTCGGTTTTCTGGATCAAATCGCCAATGTAAACGATGTTATCGTTCTTCAGGCAATTTGCCGAGCGGACAGAAAGCTCAAGCTCGTCAACCTTCTTCAGCAGAAGCGGGTTGAACTCAAGATCGTCTTCTTCGTCTTGGCGCGTTGCCGTTTCTGGCTCATCGAAGTTCACAAAGATCGAAAGCTGGTCCTTCAAAATACGGGCCGCAAACGCGATCGCATCTTCAGGAGAAACCGAACCGTCGGTCTCAACGCTCAATGTCAGCTTATCATAATCAAGCACCTGGCCCTCACGGGTTGGCTCAACTTTATATGAAACCTTCATGATAGGCGAGAACAGCGCATCAACCGAAATAAGGCCGATAGGGGCATCCTCAGGGCGGTTTTTGTCGGCGGGCACATAGCCTTTGCCGCTTTCAACCGTCAGCTCCATAAACACAGAAGCGCCTTCATCGAGGTGGCAGATCACGTGGTCTTTGTTCATGATCTCAATGCCGTTGGTCTCAACGATATCACCAGCGGTAACAACACCAGGGCCTTTAGCATTGATAGCCACACGCTTTGGGCCTTCAACTTCCATGTTGATAGCCACGCCTTTGAGGTTCAGCACGATGTCGGTTACGTCTTCACGCACACCAACCACGCTTGAGAACTCATGCAGCACGTTATCAATTTGCACCGAAGTAATCGCCGCACCTTGCAGCGAGCCAAGCAGCACACGCCGCAGCGCGTTGCCAAGCGTAAGGCCAAAGCCACGCTCAAGCGGTTCTGCCACAGCCACAGCCATGCGCAGCGGGTCAGCACCCGGCTTTACGTCTAGCTGTGTGGGACGGATGAGTTCTTGCCAGTTTTTATGGATCATATTTGGCCTCCATACTAGTTTGCAGCGGATCCGATGCTGCAAACGCCCGAGGGAAATTCTTTGAGCTGCGCCCGCTTAGGCACAGCTCGTAATATATGCGCTAAACGCGACGGCGCTTAGGCGGACGGCAACCATTGTGTGCCATCGGCGTTACGTCACGGATAGATGTCACGATCAGGCCAGTAGCTGCCAGCGCACGAAGCGCGCTTTCGCGGCCTGAACCGGGGCCTTGCACCTGAACCTCGAGAGTTTTCATCCCGTGCTCTTGTGCTTTTTTCGCTGCATCTTCAGCCGCCATCTGCGCCGCATATGGCGTAGATTTACGTGAGCCTTTGAAGCCCATGGTGCCAGCTGAAGACCAAGAAATCGCGTTGCCTTGGGCATCCGAGATCAGAATCTTGGTGTTGTTGAAGCTGGAACTGATATGCGCAATGCCCGAAGAAATATTCTTCCGAACTTTACGCTTTGCTTTAACTTTTTCGCGTGCCATATTCCTGCTCCCCTATTTCTTCTTGCCGGCGATCGCGCGGGCTGGGCCCTTGCGAGTACGTGCGTTGGTGTGGGTACGCTGGCCGCGCACAGGCAATTTACGACGATGACGAATACCGCGGTAGCAACCAAGGTCCATCAGGCGCTTGATGTTCATCTGGGTATCGCGGCGCAAGTCGCCCTCTACCATCAGGTTCGCATCAATATACTCGCGTACTTTCAGCACTTCTGCATCAGACAGCTCGTTTACACGACGCGTGCCTTCAATACCGATTTCAGTGCAAATTGTTACCGCGGTGCCCCGGCCAATGCCGTGGATATAAGACAGGGCGATCTGCACCTGCTTGTGTGTTGGGATGTTAACCCCTGCAATACGTGCCAAAGTGGCTCTCCGTTCTTGTTTGCGGGTCCGTAACTCCGGACCCTTTTTTCACAACCAAAACCCACCGCCATTGGGGTGGTGAGTTAACTCTTTTTCAACTTATTTGAACCGATTCGAAAATCAGGCGTAAGCGACCAAGAGAGCGCGGATTATAGGCAAGAAGATGCCACCGTCAAGCCCTCAAATGATCAACCCTCAAGTGCGCCAGAAATACGCGTTGCAACCTCGTCAATATCACCCAAACCATCAATACGCTTCAGCATATCTTTGGCATAATAATAGCCAATCAGCGGCGAAGTATCTTTGTAATAAGCCATCAAACGGGTACGCAAAGCATCCTCGTTATCATCGGCGCGGCGCTTGAAGCTATCTTTGGCGCCGCAATTATCACAGGTATTTTCTACGGCTGGAGCCTTAAATGTATCGTGGTAACCCTCGCCACATTCTCCGCAGGTAAAGCGCCCCGTGATGCGCGCCACAAGCGCCTCGTCATCCACCTGCATTTCAACCACAGCGCCTAGGCGTGCGCCTCGGCTTTCCAGCAGCTCACCCAAAGCATCGGCTTGCGCCAATGTGCGAGGGAAGCCGTCAAAAATAAATCCTGCATCGGTCGCATTATCAAGCTGCTCGGCAATCAGGCCAATCACAATCTCGTCGGTCACGAGGTTTCCCGCATCCATAACCGCCGCAACCTGCTTACCCATCTCGGTGCCAGAGGTGCGGGCTGCGCGCAACATATCGCCGGTTGAAAGCTGCACCATGCCGCGCTCGGCTACCAGCCGATGCGCTTGCGTTCCCTTACCCGCTCCAGGCGGCCCAAGCAGGATTATATTCATTTACGACGTCTCCGCGCTTTGCTGCGGTTTTTGCCCCGCATTTTAGATTTCTCGATCAGGCTCTCATATTGCTGGGCCATCATATGAGACTGAACTTGGTTGATTGTATCCATTGTCACAGAAACCACAATCAAAACCGACGTACCACCGAAGTAAAACGGAATGCTGGTTTTAGCAATCAGCAGCTCAGGCAGCAGCACAACGGCGGCAAGGTAAAGACCACCAAGCACCAGCAAGCGGTTCATCACGTATTCAAGATACTCGGCCGTTTTGGCCCCGGGGCGAATGCCCGGCACAAAGCCACCTTGCTTCTTGAGGTTATCGGCCACATCATCCACCTTAAACGCAACGTTATGGGTGTAGAAGTAGGCAAAGAAAATCACTAGCGCGGCGGTCATAAGCATGTAAAGCGGCTGTCCACGGCCCATATAGGCCGCAATCGTCGCCATAAAGCCCGTAGCATTCGGGTCTGCAAAGGCGGTAATTGTTGTTGGCAGTAGCAAAAGTGACGAGGCAAAGATCGCAGGGATAACGCCAGCCGGGTTTAGCTTAATGGGGAGGTGCGAGCTTTCGCCGCCATACATTTTCATGCCGACCTGCCGCTTGGGGTACTGAATGTGGATTTTCCGCAATGCGCGCTCCACAAACACCACCAGCCCAAGCACAAGAACCACCATCACGATCACACCAAGGATTAGTGCCGTGGAAATGGTGCCAGCGCGGCCAGCCTCAAAGAACTGCGCGGTTGCGCCTGGCAAGCCCGCTACAATGCCAACAAAGATTATCAGCGAAATGCCGTTACCAATGCCGCGTGAGGTGATCTGCTCACCCAGCCACATAAGGAACATGGTGCCGCCCACCAGCGTAATCACCGTTGACGCCCTAAAGAACATGCCAGCCTCTGTGGCCAGCCCCTGCCCCTCAAGCCCAACAGCAATGCCGTAAGACTGCGCAAACGCCAAAGCAACGGTGCCATAGCGCGTGTATTGGTTCATCTTCTTGCGACCCTGCTCGCCGTCTTTCTTCAGCGCCTCAAGCGAAGGCACCATAGAGCTGAGCAGCTGCACAATGATCGACGCCGAAATATAAGGCATAATTCCGAGGGTAAACACCGCCATCCGGCTGATCGCCCCACCGGTGAACATATTCAATATGCCCCCAATGCCGCCCTGCTGGCCTTCAAAGAAGGACGCAAGCTGCACCGAATCAATCCCCGGAATGGGGATATAAGTGCCGATGCGGTAAACGATAAGAAGACCGATCGCGAAGAATATGCGCTGACGAAGCTCTTTGGCTTTGCCAAAACCGCCCCAGCTCATATTCGATGCCATTTGTTCTGCTGCAGATGCCATTCGGAGGCCCCTTAACTGAAAGCGCCGCTTTGATCCGATTATCGGCTCAAAGCGGCGCAATTAAATCTGTATATTGATGTAAGCTGCAATGAGCAGCTTCACAAGTCCTCAGTGCCGCAATTTATGCAAGCGTGATCTTGCCACCAGATTTCTCGATAGCTTCAACCGCACCCTTAGAGGCGCCTGTCACTGTGATGTCCAACTTGGAGGTCAGCTCACCCTTAGCCAAAAGGCGCACACCTTGGTGCTTACGCCGCACAAGGCCAGATTCGAGCATCACATCTTCGGTGATAGGCTTAGAAGCGTCGATCTTGCCGGCATCAATGAACTTTTGCAGAACAAGGAAGTTAACAACCGCATATTTGTTGGGGTTACGCATGCTAAAGCCGCGCTTTGGCAGGCGCTGGTAAAGTGGCATTTGGCCACCCTCGTAGCCATTAATCGCCACACCTGAGCGAGACTTCTGACCCTTGATACCACGGCCAGCCATTTTACCTTTGCCCGAACCCGGGCCACGCGCTTTACGCTTCTTGGATTTGGTTGCACCGGGGTTATCGTGTAGTTCAAATAATTTCATGACGCTTCTCCTGATTTGCCGGAAGTCCCCTGATGAGCGTCAACCCAAGAGCAACACGGCGTTAATACGATTCTGTGGGTTTTTGAAATCCACTTGTGGCGTATAGGCCTGAATCACCATGTGATCAAGCAAAAATAGCACGGGCAGCGTTTGATCCAACATCGCGTATACATCAGCTTTCATGGTCCCCTCAAAGCTGTGGCTACGACATAGGTAAGAAAGCTAAATATTGCGGTAGCAGAAGAGAAAGAAACCATCCAAATTGTGAATTGAACGTCTTTAGCACCCAACATAATTGAACCGATTAGGATAAAAGTTGCGGTCGCATAACTTAGGCCCAGACCGTAAGCACCAAAAGAATACACGCTCCAGCCACCACTTGACGGGGGCCAAATGTTTTGCCATCCATATCTGGCATAAACGCACATTAGAAAAATAAGAAAATTCGCTACAATTGCGGCAACTAGATATAGTTTACGCATTTCACCACCAGAAGATAAATCAACTCAATACTACCTCCTTAGACTGTATTTGGTGCATTACCAAATTCCAATTTCATTCCATTCAATAAAAAACGCCCCGAGGTCTCCCTCGAGGTGTTTCAAATCTAGCTATGCAGCAAATTTAGATATGCAGCAATTTTGCTTCAGCCATGCTGAGCACAGGGCGTGCCACTTCCACGTTGCTAGGAAGTTCGCCATTTAATTCAGGGAATATGGCAAGCACTTCATCCAGAGTCTCCTTGGAGAACCCGGGATATGGCGTAACGCCGTCAACCAACAAAAGGCTTTCGGTTGGTGCACCTTCAGCAAAAATAACCTCATGCGCATTAAACAGAATATGGTAATAGGTGACTTCACCGCCAGTTTTGCGGTAGATCCTGTCTCCATCTATCAATGCTTTTGCAGGCACCAACACTTCGTCTTCCGAAAAAAGAACTGATGTGCGTGCGCCTGAAATCATCATGCGGTGCGCAGGTGAGACCAACAAATCACGGGTGTTACCAAGCGTGCCTTTGGTAATGCAAATGGGAGCAAAAGTCCCGTTTGCGCTCACGGTGCGATGGCCAATCCAGCGGATGGGCTGCAAACCGTTTCCATGGGTTACGACCAAATCGCCGGCTTGAAGGTCTTCAATCGCGATCTCGCCATTTTCGGTCTGAATCAGAGTGCCAGCAGCGAAGCAAACAATATCGTCTGAGGGTTCGTAGGTAAGATTCGAAATCTCAACACGTTGTCCGTCGTCATCATCATTGCCATAGTCGATCTCAATACGGCTGATAGGGCCGACGACTTGGATATTTACAGAACCAGATGCGCTTGTCGGCAGAACATTGCCGCCGCTTGATACAGAAATTACGCCACCACTTTCACTGAGATTGCTGCCCAAACTCGCAAAAGTGATCGCACTACTGGGCATGAGATTGCCATCAAGGTCGTATACGCGAATAGTGATAACATCGTCCCAGCTGGACGTATCAATGTCCGAGATCCAGAAATCAAGGTTTTCAACGCCGTCTGCAAGGCCGCCAACATTAGAGGTAAAATCAAAGGTAGCTGTTACGGTAGAGCTGTACCCACTGCTTGAATCAAAGTTGTCTTCAAGGTGCAAGGAGCTGTTCGAAGACCCGCCGCCGGTATAGTTTCCACCTGTGAAAAGCTCACCTACTTCTAAGCTCCCAGCATCTCCAAAAGCAGGGTTGTAATCACCTACGGTGTTAATTGCGGATCCGGCAACAAGGGTTGCGGTAACGGTTATATCGCCGACCACATGCGATACACCGTTAAAATCTGCGAGTTGGCCACCAGTGGCGGCGGTTGCGGTCGACCAATCGAGTGTTTCTGTTGCCATGACAATTCTCCTAATTACGACTTTGAATTTGCCGTTTCACCAAGCTTGGCTGGCAACGGCACTGTGAATTCTAACTAACTAATGCAAATGGCGAGTCATTGCCACTGTCTTTAACCAAATTACATACCAGAGTACGATTACCGAAATCTGAACAATCGATGTTGGTTAAGCATCTATTTGGGGTTTTGATATCTCCCGCAATTCTTGCGGGAATAGCGCTTCCGGGATCGTGGCCGGCGCCGGGAACCACACACTCATTGGAAACGTTACCGTGTCCAAATGATGTATTGCACGGACCAATCGCAAATACCAAGGAAAATTCCTCCAAAACCGACACATCAAATCCCCAACCACAGTGGCCCGACCGAATCGGATTATTGCCCGAAGGGAATATCTCGCGCATTTGAGGCAAAATTATGGCGAAACGTAACGGTTACTCGTTTTACCGCGGTTTCACATCGTTATACCGCCTACAGCATCCAAAAAAACGCCCCGAGGTTTCCCTCGGGGCGTTTCCAATTTTCTCAAGCGCAGGGTTACCCCCGCAAAAAGGCGCTAGCCCTTTTCCTCGATGATAATAACCATGTGTGCAATCTTGTTGACCATGCCGCGTACTGACGGTGTGTCTTCAAGCTCACGGGTTTTGTGCATCTTGTTGAGGCCCAAGCCCTTCAGCGTTGCCAGCTGGTCTTTTGGGCGGCGGATTGGCGAGCCAATCTGCTTTACAACGATGGTTTTTGCCATGGTGTTGCTCCTTAAGCTTCAGCTGGTGCAGCTTCTTCCGAAGCAGCAGCTGGGGTTTCGTTACGGGATGGAAGAATGTCAGAGACTTTCTTACCACGGCGCTGCGCTACGTTGCGCGGGCTACCCATTTTCTTCAGGCCGTCCATTGTGGCACGGATCATGTTATACGGGTTTTGCGAACCGATGGATTTTGCCACCACGTCCTGCAAGCCCAGCATTTCAAAAACCGCACGCATTGGGCCACCGGCAATAATGCCAGTACCCGCAGGGGCTGTCCGCATCACTACATTGCCGGCGCCGTGGCGGCCGAACATGTCGTGGTGCAGGGTCCGACCCTCACGCAGAGGTACGCGAATCATCTGGCGTTTGGCTTGCTCAGTGGCTTTCCGAATTGCTTCAGGAACCTCTTTTGCTTTACCTTTACCAAAGCCCACGCGGCCTTTCTGATCACCTACAACCACTAATGCCGCAAATCCGAAGCGCTTACCGCCCTTTACCGTTTTCGACACGCGGTTGATCGCTACCAAGCGATCGGCAAATTCCGGTGTTTCGTCGCGATCGCGACGTTTACCCCGGCGATTATTGTCTTCTCTTGCCATATCGCTCTCCTAGAACTTCAGGCCGCCCTCACGGGCAGCATCTGCGAGCGCTTTGACTTTCCCGTGAAACAGGAAGCCTCCGCGGTCAAAATATACAACCTCAACACCGGCCTTTTTAGCACGCTCGGCAATAGCCACGCCCACTTTGGTAGATGCTTCGATATTGTTTATGCCCACGCACCCAAGCGATTTCTCCAGCGTCGAGGCCGAAGCCAAGGTAACGCCATTGAGATCGTCGATGATTTGCACGGACATATTTTTGCCCGAGCGATGGACGCTCAAACGCGGACGGCCATTGGCCATCTTGCGTAGTTTGTTCCGAACGCGCATGCGGCGTTTTAGAAACAACTGTCGTTTTGTGTTTGCATTATCGCGCTCCTTATTTCTTCTTACCTTCCTTACGGAAGATAAATTCATCTTTATATTTGATGCCTTTACCTTTGTAAGGTTCGGGTTTGCGCCAAGCGCGGATGTTTGCAGCTACCTGACCAACAACTTGCTGGTCGATACCCTCAACGATGATATGAGTGTTTTTCGGCACTGTGATGATTACATCACTTGGAATGTCGAAAAGAACATCATGGGAATACCCAAGAGAAAGCTTCAGTACGTTGCTGCCTTGCAGCGCCGCACGATAACCAATCCCGTTGATTTCCAGTTCTTTCTTAAAGCCAACCGTTACACCCTGCACCAGATTCGAGATCTGGGTGCGGGTCATGCCCCACTGCTGACGGGCACGTTTGGACATGCCGCGAGGCTTGACCGAAATTACGTTGTCGTCAACGGTGATAGTGACATCATCTGTTGCGCTAAAGCTACGGGTGCCTTTTGGCCCCTTAACTTCGATGCTTTGCCCTGCGACTACCGCAGAAACTCCTGCTGGCATTTCAACAGGTTTTTTACCAATTCTTGACATGAAAACCTCCTAAAATACTGTGCAGATGACTTCGCCACCGACATTGTCGGTACGAGCCTGCGCGTCAGACATTACACCTTTTGGCGTCGATACAATAGCAATCCCAAGGCCCTGACGAACCTGCGGAATGTCTTTTACACCAACGTAAACGCGGCGACCTGGGGTCGAAACACGTTTCAGCTCTTTGATTACTGGCTCACCGTCGAAATATTTCAGAGAAATTTCGATTTCAGGTTTACCAGCTGCATCTGTCGCCGCTTCAAAGCCGCGAATGTAACCCTCAGAGGCAAGCACATCCAAAACCCAACCGCGCAGCTTAGAAGCTGGCGTACGGCAGGTGGATTTGTTGCGCATCTGTGCGTTACGGATACGTGTCAGCATATCGCCGACTGGATCATTCAAATTCATTGTCTAAATTCCCCTTACCAGCTTGACTTGACCATGCCCGGAATCTCGCCTTTGGAGGCTAGATCACGAAGGGCAATACGCGACATACGAAGCTTGCGATAATAGGCCTTAGGCCGTCCGGTGATTTCGCACCGATTATGCAAGCGCGTTGCCGAGCTGTCACGTGGAAGTTTCGCCAAATTCAGAACCGCTTTGAAGCGCTCTTCCATTGGCAGGTCGCGGTTGGTTGAAATCTCTTTCAAAGCAGCGCGTTTTGTTGCGTATTTAGCGACCAGACGTTGGCGCTTCAATTCGCGTTGAACCATTGATACTTTAGCCATTGGTTTTCTCCTCAACGCTATCGTCCGGGAACGGAATGTTAAAATGCTTCAACAAGCTGCGTGCCTCGTCATCGTTGTCAGCAGTTGTGCAGATGATGATGTCCATGCCCCACATTTCATCAACTTTATCAAAGTCGATTTCTGTGAAAATGATGTGCTCTTTGAT
>NVUX02000122.1 GCA_002402045.2 Paracoccaceae bacterium
CATATAATTTCCCCGTTTTCCTTGCTAGGTTACACGAGCTGCAATCATGCGGGATTAACGTAACCCCGTCAGCCGCATACACCCGAATGTTCCCGCCTCCGTCATCTACGCCAAGCCAAAACGAAGCCGGCATATCCCGAAGGTCGAGCATTAGCGGGAAATCTGTGAGGTCTGTATCTACAGACGCCGTAGGGATAGTCACCGAGAATAAAGAAACAGCAGCAGCACCGCCCCCGCCAATGGTGATCATTTTTTGAGCGCCAAAGCGTTCAGCCCCTGGCAGATACGTGCTCACCAAATAGTGGTTATCGCCCACCAACGGGGCCGTGTCATTATATGCCGTTGTATCTGGTGGCAAATCAACCAGCGGTGCGGGCAGCGATGCTTGATTAAGCGGTGCCGCTGAACGATACACCCTAAACCCGCTCTCCTGCGCGTCTCCGGCGTTTAAATCATCCCAAGTGAGGTTCACAGTGGACATTAGAAGCTAGCCCCTGCGAACCGCAGCCACGTATCGGTGGCCACGCAGATATCTATGCCCGTTGCGTGCAGCCAAAACTGGCCCTTAGTGCCTGTGGAGGCGGCCGTTGTAGGGGCGCTGGCGGCGGGGGTGAGCACCTCAAGGAAAGAGCTGCCATTGTGCAGCTTTACCACGCCCGCAGCTGGAAAGTGCTGCAACATGCCCGCCACGGCATAGGCCGCATCCGTGTCGCCGCTATGGCTGGAAAGATGTGCGGCATGCATTTCGCCGTTACGCGCCTGAATTTCATCTTGGGATTTCGGGGCATCTGCGGTGCGAAACACCGCCATGTCTGTTGCTTGTGACATCTAAATAATCTCCGTAATTGTTAGATTTGAAGGTGCGAGAAAGGTAATCTCGTCAGCCGAGCCGATTTGAAGGTTGCTTGGCGGCTTGAATATCGGTGCCAAAACATACGGCACTTGCCAGCATTGGAGGCCCGCCCGAAAGGACAGAACCTCTATTTTAATGACCGACGCGGCCAGCGGTAAAATCGGCTCGAAGGCGCCATCGAGCGCAAAGGCGTCTACTGCTGCAAACGCATTAAACTGGTATTCGCTCTGGTTAAACGTGAAGGCCGTCGCCGCACCCACATCAACGTTTCCAAGCTCCACTAATTCAGCGCCCGAGCTGCTCACCGCAGAAATCCGAACGCGGTACGTCACGCCTGCCTCTGGGCCGATATTCCCCGCGCTATGATCCTCAAATACGCTGGTGGTTTGCAGCGTTCTATCTCGCCCAACCCAAGTGATGGCCAAATCGCCCACGGCCAGTACATCGCCGTAACCGCCCTCAATCCGCAAATCACCGGGCGGATATGGCCGAATGGCCCTCTGGGCAAATACCACCGTATCAGTTGGGGCCGCGGCCACCTTCAGGGTCCCACGGTTGGTTTTGGGCAGCAGCTTCACAGATACCGGCTCGGCCTCAAAATGCTCCACCCTGTCGGATGCCGCCACATCGCCCCAGAACTTCACGACAGCCCCTGCCTCGTGGTTTTGTGGCACCGTATCCAAGCACCCGCGCCCTAACGTGAGCACAGCACCATCGGCAAAATCATCCGTAACCGTAAAGGCATTTTCAATTGCAAACGCATCAAAAACGGGAGCGATATGATCAACTCTGACAATCTCGCCGCCGATGGACGCAATGGAGCCAATGCGCACAAGTGTCAGGTCTGCGCTCTTTTTAACCACCAGCTGAGTATCATCAGCCCGCCGTGAAAGGGCTGACAGGGTTTCGGCAACCACCATGAAATCAGTCAGGCCCGTCACCGAAAAGCCTGCGCCATCGTCAACGCTGATCTTTGCGTTTATCGCGTCCGGTGTTGGGCTGTTGCAGCACACATTTAAAAAGCCGAGCGTGTCATCATCCGCCAGGAGCGTGTCTGTCTCTGACTGACCAATCCTATAAACAAGCTCATAATACGGAGCCTCTTCAACCAACCGATGCACCGCTGCGGTTGGGTAATTCGTCACGGGGCTGGTGATCGGCACATCGACTGAAACATGCGCTTGAGACGGCAGGTCAAACTTGTCCTCCACCCAATGAATGAGCGCACTATTATCGCGCCCGTCCCCGTCAACAATCTCAGTAACGCGCGCTACCATATTGGCGATATTAAACCTCGGATCGTCAAGGATGAGCGGCGAACCGACATTGATGTTGCGGGGCAGCACCGTGACCTTAATGGTGCCAGACCGGATGAGCGAAGACACAACCAGCAACTCGCGAGAGGCAACCCGTGCTGCCAATTCAGCGCTATAAATGCCCTCAAACTCCACGGGCTTGTTGATAATAGCCCCCGCTCCGGCCACCCGCGCGGGGTTGGAAACCGTGAGCGCCGCCGTATCGTCTTTTGTTCGGTCGTTGTATTTGATCGTCACCTGATTTGGCAAAACGGCCCGATCAGTCGGGAGCGAAAGATTAGACCATTCGATCACGTTTTGCTTGTCAAAAACTGGCAATGTTGCCTTGTCGTAATCCGCGCGGATGGGCTTTATCTCCCACTTTCCGGTAAAGCGATCCTCGTAAACCAGCGCATCAACATGCCGCTCTACCAGCTCCTTAAATGTCGCGCGGCTATGGGTGTTTTTCCACAAGAACGAAAGCCCGAAACCCTCGGCGTGAAACAGATCCGCCGCCACTTTGAAGCTATCGCCGATCTGGCTGGCATCGCCATTTCCGCCCGTATCCCGCGCGGCAACAACCTCCAGCAAAATGTGTGCGGGGTTCATATCCAGCCCGCTGGAAAATATGTTCGTAAATGCAGTTTTCAGCGCATCGGGATTGGCGCCATTAACAACCGGCACACCATCATTTTCCGTGTTGTCCAGCAGCTCTGCATAGCTTGTGTTGGCATCGTCAATATTGACGCAAAAAACTTCCAGATTTTCCAGCTGGGCCAAAAGCTCGATCGACTCCCCAATCGTTTCTGGGAAAGTCGGCGTGCCATCTGTTGAAAACACAACGATGCGGCGCTTTAGGCTCGAACCGTCAGACCCAAATTCATCAAACCCAAGCGTATCGCCAAAGCCATCACTTCCGGCCATAATATCAGCGGCAGGGTTCGCCGCATAGGTTTCTCCGGTGTAGAACTCAAACATGCCCGAAAGGGCCGCTGTGAAATTGGTGCCGCCCATGGTCACATTATTCAATGCCGAAACCCACGCCAGCAAATCGTCATAATCAGCCTCACCGCAATCTCGCCGAGTTATCAACGACACGGGGGCCATGTTCCAAGTTACAATGTGAATGTCGTTAGGCGCATCGCTATGCTCACGGATTTCCTCAATAAGCCCCGCGATTGCATCCTTTTGGCGTTGCATCCGAGCGCCAGCCATCGAGCCGGAAACGTCCATGGCGATGTAAATTGCCGCGTCGCCAACCTCCATATCAGAGACTTGAATGCCCGCTTTCTCGGGATACCATTGCGGCGCGCCGTCAGATTCATATATCCGCTGAACCTTGAAAGCCCAGCTTCGCAAGTACGGGCTATTGCCGAGGTAAACTTGGCGCAGCACAACCGAGGTCACACCCCGAAATGCAGAGGCAACGCCCTTAAAAAGACCGACAAGGTAGTCGTTTTTTTGCTGGTCAGCATCCCCCGGCAACAGGTCAATATTGCCAGAAACACCACCCTCCGGGATCGCGCTTTCAAAAAGCTCTGGCTTGTGGACCTTGATGCGCCCACCCGATCTTGCTCCCCGCCACAATACCCGTTTATCAACATCAATGCGCAGCAGCTTATCAATTTTTGACAAGCACAGCACAAAATGAACGCCAAGATAATGCTTGTAGCCAATCGTTGGCTTATCGTTTTTTCCGCCCACGGCTCACCTCCACTACCCGCTCCGCAATGGAGTCTTTTGTGGCAAGCAGCTTTTCAGCCGACATGCCGTTTTTTAGAAAGTCGCGCGGGTCCAGCCCGTGCCGAATGAGGAAAGGCCGCCCGCCAGCGCGCCAGCAAACCCCTGCCGCCCGAAGGTCCGACAGGCGCACAATATCATCGCCATAACTCATTTTTTCCCGCCGTCATCTGTGATCGCCACAGTCTTAAAATCGCCAAATCCATGCACCTGCGGTGCGTTTATCAACACCGTGCCAAATGGCTTAATGATCTCGTCGCCCTCCTTGGCCTTCGCGATATCAAGGTCGCTTAAGTTCGAGGCTTTTGGCGGGTCTGGCTTTTTCTGAAATAGGCTCGCAACATAACTGAGAGCGAGACCAACGATTATTTGGATTAACCAGTTTGGCATCAGTAAATACTCCGGCCATCAAATGGGCTCGTTGACATATGCGGAAAGCCGCCATGGTTATCTTCATTCGAAAACGCATCTCGACAGGTGACAAATCTGCGATCGCACCCGCGCGCAATAGAGACATTTGCAAAGCCATCAGCCGCGATGGCCTCGGCCAGCCCAATCACCGGAGCCGCAAGAACAAGTTCGCTGCCCTCATGCCGCTCAATCATTTCCCGCGCGCCGGAAACTTCGATCATTCCGCCCGCATAATGCCCATCAGCCTGCGAAGCGGCATCAGGAACCGTCAGCGTCACGCCAGTGAGGGCTGTCGCCACAGCGCTGGCCTTCCAAGCGTCTAAATCAAGGCCGCAGCCGCCGTAATACACAACATGCCTGCACGGACCCTGCATCACGGCAGGAAGCGCCTTGCGGTCCAGCTCCCCCAGCCCGCCGCCGCAAACCAAAGCGATTGTTCCGGCCTTGTCCGAAGGGTTCGCCTGAAGCACGCGCCCCCGGTAAATTGTGGCCAGTTCAGCATCAGGGTCATTCTCAAACCCTTTGTAAATTCGCACCCGTGTTGGGTCCAAGCCAATCGGCGAAAGGAACAACCGGACAAACGGATCCGATTGCGGGAAGGTTATCAAAAACTCAGACCGCGCAGACTTGGTGCTGTGCGGTATTTTCCCGTGCTTTAGCCCCGAAGGCACCCAATGGCGGGCAAATGCGTTCGGTTCAGCAAAGGCGTCTGGAATGTCAAAAGCGTCCGGCACGCTATCCCACGGTGTCTTCAGCGAGGTGAAAAACCAGCGCGCCCCACCACGGGAAAACTCATAAAGGAAAAACGGCCGCTTTCCCGAGATAAGGGCCAACATGGCGTCAATGCTCATTCGTTCACCTCAACCGCTGTCACGTTTGTTTCCATGTAGTGAATGCCGGTCAACGCCATTTCGATCTGGTCTGTATCAAGGCGCATGCGGTTCAAAAACATCACCCGCGCCGTTGGCTCAACCGCCCGCCCGGGGGCCGCAATTGTTAGCCGCCAAGCCCCGCCGCTGGACACGCCCGCCTCGATCATACGCGGCAAAAACCCTTGTCCGTCATCAATGATAATGTGCCGGCCAACCAAATCAGCGGGGCTGCCATAGAGCGGTTTAATATCAACGTAGGCCTGACCGCTGGTCACAGCCGCCGAGAGAGATAGATCATGCGTCCATGTAGGCAGCCAAAACGACCGATCCCGCCCGCGTAAGTGCCGAAACCACCGCTTGCGGCGCGCCATTGCCGCATGGCCGAAATCCTTGTGCACAATCTGCGTCATGGCATCAATTATGTCGCGCATTGGCTCAACAACCACGGGGCCGAACCCGTTGTCGATAAAGACGCGCGCCAAGGTTAGCTTTGCCTCAAGCGGGCTGGCAATCACGCTCGGGTCTGTCACCAAATCAGCCCCCAAATATTGGTCATACGGCGTTGCGGCTATGTCATTTCCAGTGCGAAACTCGACTTCCAGCTTGCGCACGGCCAAGCCCTTAAACCACCGAGCGCCGCCAAGATCGCCCGTGATATAGGCCAGCCGCAGGGGCGCAATGGAAGACGCCGCAATCAAGCTTGGCGCGGTGATTGTCACACTGTCCACGCCAAGAGCCGCAACCTCAACCTGTTGGAATTGCTGATCGCCAAGCACCAAAAAGGCAAATTCCCCCACCACGTATTCGCTCGGGTCATTCACCCTGAACACCGATGTACCGACAGACGCCGGAACCGGAAACTGCGTCAGCTCAGGCCATACCGGCATAAGCCAATCCCCTGCGGCCCCAGCTCTGAACATGCTTTCAGCCAGCGCGTTCTGCGCATCATCAAGGCCAAATTCCATGTCGATAATGTGCCGCGCCGCCCGCAGGCTATCGCGAACCTCGCCCGTTGGGGTTTTGCGAATATCCGTCAGAAATGAAAGCACTTCGCGCGCCATCAATCGCGGCACAAATGGCCAAACATCAGGCACCAGCAACCCCGTTTCGGGCCATGTGGTTTAGGATAATGGCCTCGCCATCCGGCCCCGCCATCCAATCCCCAACCAGCGACATATCAAACAGGTTGATGATTTTGGGCTCCACCTTGATTTCCGGCGCCGTAGCCGCGGGCGCTGATAACATTTGTGCCGTTTTCTGCGCATTGAATATCTGCGAACCGCTAGGAAGGTTGGCCAATTCAGGTCCACGCTCCCCAACCATGGTCAGCCCACCTTGCCAATTATCGGTGCCGTTCGCGTTGAAGCCAAACAGGCTTGCAAGCCCAGCACCACCGCCAGACAACCCGCCCAACAGATTGCCGAAAAGCCCCTCAAGCCCCTTCATTAAGGCCATTTTGCCAAGTTGTGCGGCAAGCTGGGCAAGTCCAGCGATTGCGGATGTTGTGCCAGTCAGAATATCGGCGAAGGTCGAGGCAAAGGTGCTGCCAAGCCCGTCCACCGCCGTTTTTGTTTCCTCTGCGGCATCGGCGGCCTTTTTCAATGCCTCCTCGACCTCATTTGTAGATCGAGCCGCGCCGCCGCCAGCAGTCTCAAGTTCACCGTAAAGCTGCTTGGTCTTTTCAACGTTGGCGTTATATTCCTCCAGTGTCATCCGACCACTGGTTAATTCGGTGTTCAGGAGGGCAACCGCGGCGGTGTATTGTTCGCTTCGGGCGATTGTAGGATCGAGAGTTCGGAGCAAGTTTTGCAAGGCGGTATCTGCCTCCTCAACAAGGCTTGCGGCACCACCGTAATCCGCATTGATTGCGAGGCTGGCAGTATCTGTTAGCGCCTGTTTCGCGTCTTTTAGCTCAGTGATCTTATCGACAACTTCTGTTTCGAGTCCTGCACGGCTAGCGCCCCCCAAAGCCATCGCCACGTCTCGGAAAAATGAATCTGGCGCATTTGCGGTATCCTCCCCCATAGCCCTTCTCGCCTCAAGTTCAGCAATCGCGGCGTCTAAAGATGCATTGGCGAGATCAACCCGCGCCTTCGCTAATGTCACCGCATTCTGAGCCGCTGCGGGCATAACCGCACTCGTGCCAGAGACTGCGGCCCGCAGCTGTGCCTCAGCTTCCGTTGCCGCTCGCGTTGCCGCCGCATATTCATCTGTTGCCTCGTCAGCAAGCCCGAACTGGTAAATAAGTTCGCCGATCCCAATGGCAATCGCGGGCAGCCCAAGGCGCATAAGCGAACCCCTCAGCGTTAGAATTGCCGCCGAAAAACTCCCCGTAGCAATGGCCGCTGCACCCATTGCGAAAACCAGCCGCGTTCCGAGAAGCGTAACAAACGTGCCTACATACGTGGAAACCCGCTTGAGATTATCAGCAAAGCCGTCAATCATTTTGCGCAGCAGCCCGCCTGCACGTAGTGAATCCGTGAACCCTTTGGCCATTTGGCCCAAAGCCGGAACCACCTCTAACGCCAGTTGTTGCGCAAAATACTTGGACACCAGAGACAGCCTAGAAATATGGTCATTGGCTTGCTCGATTTTGTCAGAATCGACCTGCTCCAAAACAAGGCCATATTCCTTCATATCAGCACGGGCAGAGCGGATTTTATCGCCGCCTTGGATCATCAAAAGCGCCATTTCACGGTTCCGAATGCCGAAATCCTGCAATATCGCAGTGGCTTTACCCGCTGTAAGGCCTAGCTCTAGCATCCGGTCCGCAATCATGGCCAGCCGCTCGTCTATGTCCAAATCGAGCAACTCTTGTGCAGACAGCCCAAGCGCCTTGAGCGCATCATCAACCGGCCCGCCTTCGCCCGCGCGGGTAAGTTCTCGGTTCAGGGTTTGCACATCGTTCGTCAGGCTTGAAAGGTTAATGCCCGCCTCGTCAGCCGCCAAGGTAATGGCCCTGAAACCCCCGATTGAGGCATCAAGCCGCCGTGCGGATTTGGCAACCTTATCAATCTCGGCGGCACCTTTCATCGCCGCAGTGGTGATAGCGCCACCAAACACCGCAGCCGCACCTGCAACCGCAATAAATTGCCGCTTCATATTCCTAAGCGGGTCTCTTACCCCCCGCGCGCCCTTTTGGAACTTGGTGCTATCAAGGCCAAGATTTGCCCTAAGCGAGCCGATTACAGCATTACCCATGTTGCTCTATCCTCTATAAATGATTTGACGTTTGGTTTTCCCACGAGGGAAAGCCCCCTAAAGCGGAGGCTTAAGTTGTTGCTATATAGCACTGATTATGCTGCTAGAACCAAATCAGCATCCATTTGAATGCTCTTGGTTAGGGGGTCGGTCACTTCGTCCAATATCCCCACGATTTTCACCTTTACCGCCAGTTCTTTCATTGTCTTTGCGGGCAACGAAAATATGCGGTCTTCAATCTGGTTTAGCCCAATACACTCAGCGCGAAACTTGCTTTCGTCGCTGTCGTCGCATTCGTTAAGCGCTTTGTGCAATACCTGCCATTTTCCAAACAGAAGGACAATTTCACTCTCCGGCTCCAAGCCCCCTGCCCCAACCGATCTGGCTAGAGGAACAATCGCGGCGGCGGTGATGAATGCCCGGCGGTTCATGCTACATTTCCAACCAGCAGCTCACTCGGAACCTTGTTGCGGAAATAATCAAGCCCCTTGGGTGTTATAAACGTCTTAGGGCGCACCTTGTCGTCAACGATTGTCGTTTTCACCTCAAACAGGCCGCGCTGTATGTACTGGACCCGAGGAACAAGCGCATTGCCCTGATAGAATAGGAATGTCCGTTTTAACCATTGGATAAACAAATTCGGCCTTGCCGCCAGAGCGCGTGCCGCATTTTGCAATCCATACAACCCATCCGCATTTAGAAGCTGGTTGTATGCCTCTGCTTTTGGACGAAACTCAATCACAAGCGCCTTGGCCTTTTCTGCCTCCTCAGACAACGCCGAAATCACACCAAGCACCACATTCGGGTCGGTATAATCCAAGGCCGTTAATGGGGCTTTAGCCACCTTCTCACACTCAATAAAGTATTTCCGCGCTTCTTTGCCTTTCGCGTTGCGCTCGACCATTGATAGCTCTTTGGCCATGTCTACCGATATGTGGTATTCTTTGGTTGGTCGACCACCAGAATTAGTTTTACTCAAAAATGAGCAAAAGTCCTTACCTTCCTCAAACCCGTATTCTGATACCCGCCGTACAAACCAATCGTTAAAGCGCGTTGGCACCTCCAAAAACTCATGCAAATCCCGTGCATTTACGGCCTGGACTTCTTGGCCGTTGATATTTCCGGCGAATGGTACTATGTTAGTCATGTTCAGTTACCTTTTTGTAGGGGTGATATTGAATTCGAGCCGTTGGGGATTGCCGTCCTTGGCGGTTCATTTCGTTTAAGCTTGCTGCTTTTCAAGTTCGGCCTCCTGCTCCGGAAAAAACACCACCTCCAATTGGTGGATAATTTCGCCATTCATTGAGCGGCGGTTTCTTTTTGCCGCCTCTTTGATCTTCGCCCGGAACCCGTCCGGAAGCCTAATCATAAACTGGTCTAACTTGTCACTTGGGTGGTCAGTCATATCAATTACATCTCCTTTTGCGATACACACTTATCTCCTTTTGCGATTATTGTGTCAAGCGTTTTTATATCCTATTGCGATATTAACGCTATAGGAGGCGATTCTAATGGTTCAAGACAGCTCAAGTCGAAAGCAAGACCAGTATATTGTCAGGTTCCCTGACGGACTACGTGACCGCATTAAAAAAGCTGCCGCAGATAACAACCGCTCTATGAACGCAGAAATTGTTGATACGCTCGAATATGGATACCCAGAGCCACAGATTAGCTCAACCATTGAGATGGTCGATTATCTGGCCGGAGAGTTCTTAGGTCTTGAGGTCTCCGAAGAAGAGATTGCGGCTCTCGAAGCAAAAATTAGACACTTTCACGATATGGTTCTGGGTTCACCAGAACTCCACCTAAGCAAGTTGAAAGCATCGCTTCCTGAAAACTCTACGGACGTTGAAGAGTTCAAAAGGAAAGTCAGCGGCTTACCCTCCAAAGATTGACACCTACCCGAGCATTGTCGAATCAACCTTGGCGGGTTATCTTGCCTCCATATTTAACTAGGATAGCAGGGGGAAGAACTATGGCGAGTCTAATTGATGCTTCAGAAGGAATTGACGGTGTCGAAGTTTCACCGGCCTTTCGTGGTCGGTTTGTGGTGAAGTGTTCGCGCGGATGGAAGTCAACTAAATACAAGGCCGACGACATAGAACACATCGAAATTATTGACGAAGACCAATACAGATCGCTAGGCGCTACTGCAGCAGGCGCTATTATTGGCGGGCTGTTAACGGGTGGAATAGGCCTCCTAGCTGGTGCCGCTTTTGGCGGTCGTAGAAAGAATACGATAAGCGTATTCATTAAGTTTACCGACGGAAATCATGTCGCATTTACTGAGACTAAGAAGCCAAATTTCATGGTGCTTTCGCATGAAATTAAGGTGCGTAGCGTAAAGAAACTAGCCGCACGGCATTAATCTAACCCTCCCATCCCTTTCAAATGATCTGCCAGCTTCACACCCTGCAAGCCTCGGTTTGAAGCCGCGAGGCGCATGGCTAAAAAATCTTCCGGCTCCGCGTCCTTCGCCCCGGTCAGAAGGCTGGCAAGCTGCACTGGCTTTTCCGATCTTGGCAAATACGCCGTGTGCCATGCTTGCCAAACACGTTGATCATGTTCTCGATTGAGCCGATCACCCGCCGCCTCAATCTCTGCCAGCGTCAAGCGTGGCGATATTTCCCAGAACCTATCCGGCGGCAAACTCGCCGCCACATAGGCCCGATGTGAGGCGGCTAGGTAGTCTTTTTCCGCCTCGCCGCTTTCGGCTTTTTTCCACTGCTTTCCGCCTTCATTTCGGGGAATGTCACGCCAAGAAGATCGCCAAACACCCCACGGTCTGAGCCCAGCAAATCATCTGCGAACTCAACGGTGGCCTCGTCAGGATGATGCCGTTGAAGCGAAAGCTCCACCGCTCGCACGATAGCCCCAAAATGCGGCACGCCTCCGTCTGGCGGCATCAGGTCGGCCATATCACGGCCATATTCATCCTGAAGCGTGCCAACGGCCCGATTGGTCAAGCACAGGCGATATTTCTTACCCTCGTGCTTAACCGTCAATTCACCCATTTTCTTCGACATGATTAAGCCACCACATCAGAGCTAGAACCGGACGTAACCGAGGCCGTGCCTTCGGTATTCGTGCCCGTTACAACAACCTGAATTGGAAAGCCGATAGAGCCAACCACAACAACCGTGGTCGCGCCGGTCTCGCCGCCAATGTCAACAAAACCCGCCCCCGCATCCTCCTGCCACTGATAGGTGAATGTCGGAGCCTCGGTCCACGCGCCAACCATAGCGGTGAGCGTCTGCCCAACCTGAGCAATGCCGGAAATAGACGGCAGCAGCGAGCTTGTAGGGGCCGCCGCTGTAATAATGCGACCCATAACCTTAAATGAGGCGGCAACCATTTGCTTTTCACCCACGCTCATCGACGGCACATATTCGTTGACATAGCACTGATACATTACCGTGGTGCCGCCATTTGGCGTAATTTCCAGCAAAACCAGCTCGCGCGTGCCTGCGCCGGTAAGGTCAGAAAGCTCTTGCAGTAGCAAATCTGTCGGCGAACCTGTCCAATATTGCAGCTCAAGCCCATAATCGGCCACGGCCTTCATGCCTGGCATAGTTTCACGGGTGCGATCCGGTGAATCAAAGTGCGTTACATCAATATCTTCGGGCGGCTGGCTTGGCACACTGGCCTTTTCTGCGCCCATAATGTTGGTCCAAGCAGGACCGCCGCCGCGACCAATACGAATTTTGGTGCCGTAACCAATATCCACCAAGCTAAACTGTGTCATTGCTTTCTCCATTTTGTTTTGAAATCTAGTTGTTTGCCGAATGGGCGGGCGGAATCTGTAATCCCACCCGAGTATTCGTCTCGCTCGGAAACGCAGAACACGCCCCGAAATCCATCTGCCCGATAGCCATCCAGCAGGGCTTTGACCGCGCCAGCCACCGCCGCCGCTTCGCCGTAACTTTCGCCGTAGCATCCGACCTGTACGCGGCCTTCAAAAAGGCCATCGCCACCCTCAAAAGTGAATCCTTGGGCATTGTCCCCGATTAGTTGCAGGGTCACGCGAGGCATCTGCGAGCCTTGGGCACTCACGCCCCAATCAATGCGCGCGCCAACCATGGCCGCTAAAGGCCCATCGGCCAAAAGCAGTGCGCGAAACTCAACTTGCATGTACTATCCTCCAGCCGACAGCCGTGCCGCTTTACGCTCGGCACGCGCCATTGATTTTTTAATCTCGACCCATATCTCGACCTTCAGGCGCTCAAGAAGTGCTTTGTGGTCTTGGTCCCATGCGGGCCGCATAAACGGCTGAGCCACAGAATGCGCCGTGCCAAATTCAAGCAGGTGGCCATGTCGCCCGCCAGCGCCAAGATCGTATGACGGGCCGACAAATATTTCGACGGCCGCCCTGTCATCACGGAACATTCGCCGGTGCAAGCCAGCTTGCCGCTTGTCCAGTTTTGTGCTTACCGCCATAGAGCCTGCCAATGCGCCGCTCTCAACAGGGGCGAGGGATTGCGCCAGATCAGCCAGCGGCTGCGCGGATTTCTTCAGAGCGCGGCGAACCGCACCTTTACCCGCAGCAACGGACAATTCCTCAAGCGCCTCCTCCATTTCGTCAAAGCCGCCAAGCACCATTTCAACTGTCATAAATCGGTTCTTGCGCCGCAAGTAATCTCCAACCAACGCCGCCGCCCTTTGCCTTCTTTTATCCCGCTAATTTCATAGGTCACACCCGCACAAACAAGGCGGTCTTTCGGGGTAATGCCGCTGGAGAAACTGGAATGCCGAACAACAAACCGCGTGGTTATCCAAGCCGCTGTCTCTCCGGCCCGTGATTTCTCACCATCGCTTAAATCTGTTTTGCTGGCGTAAACCGCCCCGCCGTGATCTGCCCACGTTTGCCCCGAGCTATAGCCATCATCAGCCTCAGTATATCGCCTGAATTGAACGCGGCGGTCTAGCTTTCCGGCGGTCATCTTCCGCCCCAGAGCCGATACGGCGCAAGAAGTGCCTCGTACCCATTAGGCAGCAAGCCAGAAATCGTTCCGACAACCACGCTTTCCCGATTTTCGTAGAGCGTTCCCAAGTGGAGCATTGCAGCCATTTTAATCGGCGCAGGAATGGGTGATATGCCCACCGTAAAGTTAACGATTATATCACCGGATGTATCTGGCCAAGTGCCGGTTGGCACAACAGACCAAACCCCGTTGCTTTCTGAGAGGTCAAAGCCAGTGATCGCTCCGCCATCATGCGTGATGCTATCAACGGAAATAACTGGCCCAAATGGAAGCTGGAAGCCCTGCCCTATTGAGGTATAGACCTCAACCCAAGTTTGGTGCGCGAAGTAGCGGCCCAATGTTCCACGAGGCCCGTCAAGAAAGGCCGTAACAACGTCGATCAGCGCAGTGATGTAATCTTGATCGTCATCGCTATCTACGCGCACATGAGCTTGCGCCTCGGCCAACGTAAGTATCGGCTCGGGGCCAGTTAAAAGCGTGGGCATTATGGAGCGGCTTGGTTTTGCACTGGCTGCTCAGCCTTTTTATCGGCAGGCTTGGCAACCTTTTTATCGGCGGGTTTGGCAGCTTTGCCCTTATCTGGCTCGCCTGCCTTTTTTTCTTCGAGACAGCGCCCAACCAAATGAGCAACATCGATAGGCCGCGCCGTGCGCGTATCACCAACTTTGTATTCTTTATCGCCAGAATGGGGCCGGATCACATTATATTCAGTCATTGTACTCTCCAATCAGTTTACAGAGAGGCAGGGCGAACCCTGCCTCCTTTGAAAATTGATTAAGGTGCGAAGCCAAGGTCGCCGTAGATAAACGCTTCTGGACGGTAGACCGTCAAAGCAAGCCGTTCTTCAGCAAGGATGGTCACAAGGTTCTTGGTGAAGTCGTCATTTTCATAACCGACCTCGATGCGCGCCTCCCAGCGGTCCCAAACCTGAGCGCCCATAGCAAACGCGCCGGTCAGGAATTTATCGACGGTCATTGCCTGCGTGGCAACAACTGGCAGATTCCAAAGAGTTGGCGTGATCGAACCCTGAGGATTGCCAATAATATAGCGGTTGTTGTCATCCTTGGTCAGCTCGATACGCGCCCAATCAATCGGGTTCATGATATGGCCAGTTGCGGGATATTCAGCTAGCACCGCCTGCAACATTGCGAGGCGCATTTTATCAATCGCCGTTTCGCCCGCAACCGTAAACGCAGCCGAATACGCCGTGGCTTGAGGAACCAGACCAAGCAGGTTTTGCCCGGTGCCATCGCCGCCCAATAGCTGACCCTCTTCTTTCAGCGCCAAACCATAAATCAAACGGCCATCAATATGACTGCGCAATTGAGCCACATCATCAAGAGCTTGGCGAGAAACCTTAATCCAGTGCGCGATAACTTTGGCAGTGCTGGTTTGCTCCGCCAGCTTAATGTCAGAGGACGGCTTTTTGGCGCCCTCGGCAACCATGCCCGCATTATTTGAAAAGCCGGTTTCTTGGATCCACGAAATAGCGGCTTCGGACATCTGGCCCTGCGTAAGCAGGTCGCGGATGGTCATGCGGCGTTCAGGGCCAGCGATAATGCCAGCAAGGCGCTGCCGATCCATCCCTTGGCCAACGGAGCCATCGGTATCGGTTGTGGCGGTTGTTAGCGTGGCCTTCATCCGAAGGTCAGCCTTGCCCTTGGTCGGGCTATCAGAAAGCCAGCTCTTTACGCTTTCCTCGGAAACAAAGCGCTCACCCAGTGTTTTCGCTTCGACCTCCTCAGCCCCGCCGCCACCGCGCGCCATCTTCTGCGCCATTTCCTTGACCTCTTCGGTCAGGCCATTCAGCTTGACCAACGCCTCGTCAGCGTCCGTCTTCATTTTCGCTGTGATTACATCACCGGCCTTGACCTTGCCGAGCGCATCTTCTGCGATTGCCTTAACCGCATCCGTAGATTTGGCGAAGTCAGCCTTAAGGGCAGCGGCCATCTGGTCCGCTGTTTTTACATCATCTAGTGCCATTTTTTAGGCTCCTATATTGTGGTTAATTTTGTAGTGCCTTGAGAAGTTCAAGTGCATCAGGTGCCGTTTTGGCAGGTTCCCCCTGCCCATCAAGGTGAAGTCGCACGGCGCGCTCCGCCTGTGAATTTGAAAGCCCCAAACCTTTGAGAAACATTTCGAATTCACGCCCTGTAAGCTGGTCCCCAGCTTTGAGCCGTTCAATTAAATCATGTGCTGCCTTTGCGGCCTTCACACTGCTGATCGTCGCATTTTCATTTGCGCCGATTGAAACGACTGAGACTTCTTGCAGGTCAATTTCGGTGAGCGTCCAAATTCCTGTATCGGTATCAACCGAATATTCTTTGATCCGATATCCGATTGACAACCCGTCAATGTCGCCCTCTTTCAGCAAGGCATAGGCTTCCTTGCCTCGCTGGACCCCCATGTTCAGCTTGCCCCGAACCAAAAGCCCTTTTTCGTCCTCTGACATTTCAAGCCACTTGCCGATGGGCTGGCCGGAATCGTGCTGCCAGAACATCTTAGGCATAGTCCCTTTTGTTTTGTGATCCGCCAGGCTTTGCGTGTAAGCGCCATCCTCGATCACATCGCCATAGCTATCCGGCTCACCGCCAAAAGTTGAGGCATACCCTTCAAATTCTCCATTTTCCTTGAGCGCTTTTATCTCAAGAACTGCTGGGGCTGATTTAATCATCATTGTCGCTTCCTGCATCCGTTATTGGTACGTTCTGAATCTGCATTCTCGGAATGTCTCCACCCTCAACAGGCGGTAGGTTTTCGCGCACGCGGACCTCGTTGATAGTCAGCCACCCATTATTCAAACCTGATTTGTAAAACTCCGACCGGCCCTTGCTGTCTCCTCGCAAAAGCCCATCAAGATTAAATTCGATTGTAATGCCCGCGGCCCTATCAGCCGGGGTAAGCAATTGCTGCTCAAGCGCTTGCTCGATCCGCTTTAGCCGGCGGCGCAGCGTGAACTTCTGAAAGCCTAGGGTTTGCTGCTCAAGGCCCTTCCCCCAGGACGTGCTGTTTCCCGTATGACCAACCATATGCGGAGGGATACCAAAGAACCGGCAAATTTCTTCAACCGAAAACTTGCGGCTTTCCAGCATTTGCGCATCTTCGGGATTGATTGAAAGCTGGTCCCACTTTGTCCCGCCCTCCAAAATCATTGGCCGGCCGGAATTCATGGCGCCAACGAATTTCTCGGTCAGCTTGTCCTCTGCAATTTTCCTGTTTTCTTCCGAAAGGAAGTTTTCGAACGTAAGCGCGCCGCTTGGCCGCATCCCATTTTTAAACGTGTGAGCCGCTGACGATTCAACGGCACGAGCTGAACCAAATGCATTTCGCGCAAAGTGCAACGTGGACATACCGCCGAGAGGTGCGCCACCAAACCCACGAATATGAAGGATGTTCACGTCAATCTCTGTGCGCGCAATTCGGCCTTGCTTCCATTTATATTCCAGAGACCCGTTTTCTAAACGCTTAACCTTCATCGTATCTGGGTTTATGGGCGACAAACCGGTAATGCCTGCGCCGCTCCGAACGATTTCGGCATACCCATTACCCCAAAGCTCAAGGCTTGCCGAGATAAACTCCCAGAAATCCAACGATGTTTGGTCAAAATTAGGGCTGTCATGCAGAATACGGTAAAGCGGGTGCTCCTTTGCGACCTCCCGTTGCCCGTTATTGTCTTCGTAGATCATCAGCGGCAGAGAGGCGATAGTGCCAGCCAGAAGATTGACGCAGCCCCACACCGCCGAAAGGCCGAGCACAGCCTCTTCCCCCACCCGCTCGCCGCCTTCCGAGGTCAGCTTGGGCGAGAATCCAAGCGGCTCACGCAGCGCATCGCCGCGAACCATTATTGCAGTTGCAGCCTTTAGGCGGTTAAGAATTTTCATTTATATTCCTAAAGAGAAGCGAAATAATCATCAACTTTTGCGCCTGCGTTATCGTCAAGCATCCACCGGCCCAGCGCCAACATGCGCGCGACAGGCCCGTCGATCTTTTTATCTACGTGTTCTTTTGCAGGCCGGTGCATGTCGCCCGTTCTCGTGCCGTTAACCACGTTGGAAAGCATCCATGTGAATGCTGGATTTCCGTCATGGTGCAAGTTTCCCGCCGCAATCAGCGCATCCATTTCGCGCATCGGCTCGTTCATATTTGACGGGCTGCCCCGAAACTCGATGCACTCAGCGCCAAGCTCGATCAGCTCAACCGCCATTTGACGGGAGCGCCAAGGATCGAAGCTAACTTCCCGCACATCAAACCGGCCAAGGTCATCCTCTATGTCGGCAAGAATGATACGCTGGTCAATTACAGCGCCGTCAATCTGCACCAGCAGCCCCATATCGCGCCACACCCGCAGGTGCTCGTTCTCCGGCAGCTCAATCGTTTCCTCTGGCGCGTAGTATTTGCCAAAGCAGGCGTAACCTTCGCCGTGCCGAAACGTGTATTCAATGGCCGTAAGGTCTTTTTTCTCCGCGAGGTCCACGCCAATGATGCATTCTTGTCCCTCAAACTGCTCAATCTTTAAGCTTTTATCGGCCGCCGCACTGAATTTCAGCACGTTGAAATAAGCCGCCCGAGACTGCACCCACATATTCAGGTGCTTGGTTTTGAACACGCCCGCCTTGCGCGGTGTCTTCATGGCGTCACGCAGGCGAGCCAGCAAGAAATCCTCACCAACCGAAACGCCCATGTTCGGGTTTGCTTTTCTTAGAATGGTGGGGTCGGTCCAATCGTCCCCGTCTTCCCCATCGTCTATGCCGTAAATTATGGCCAGAAGCTCATCGTCTTGCCTGCTGCCTTCCAGCATCTTTTGCGCGTCCTGCTGCATTTCGTAGCAAGGCCCAGCGATATTATCCCCCGCGGTCGTAATCACCAGCATAAGCGGCTGGTCGCGCGCACCCATGCCCGTTTCCATCGTATCAAAAAGCTTGTTAGTTTCGTGTTCGTGGTACTCGTCAACGATTGCCAATGATGGCGAAGCCCCATCCCCGGGATCGCCGATTATGGGCTCGAACTTTGAGCCGTTCTCAATGATCGAAATATTCGAAGCATTAACTTCAACGCCGTAGAAACTGCAAAGCAACGGCAGCTTTTGTGCCATCAGCCGCGCGGGCTTGAAAACCTCCCAAGCCTGTTTCTCGTTTTTCGCACCGGAATAAACCTCTGCACCGTATTCTCCATCAGCGCAAAGCATATACAGACCAACCGCCGCAGCCCACGCTGACTTCCCGTTCTTGCGGGGAACCAACAGCAGAAACCGCCGAAAGCGCCGTTTGCCATCCTTCTTACGCAGCCAGCCGAAAAGGCAGACCGTCATGAAAACCTGCCACGGCTCAAGAATGAGCGTCAGCTTTTTTTGCGCCCACTTGCCTTTGGTGTGCGGCATAAGCTCGATGAATTTGCAGGCCTTGTCCGCCGCCTCTGCATCAAACCGAAAAGCAAACTCGCCGTCATCCTGCCAAGCAAGGTCATCTAAGTGACGTTGACAGGCAAGCTTGATATACTTCCCTGCTAGAATTTCCCCGCTGATAACGTCACGGGCGTATTTTTCCGCAACCGCTGTGTAATTGCTCACCCGAGCGCCGCAAATGGGTTTGCGCCTTTGGTCTTGCGCGCCGTCACCTTGGAACGGGCTGCCGGCGTTAGGCCAAATTCGTTTAGCAAGGCTTGCGCCCGCTGCCTGTTGGTGGCCAGCCGAGCAACAGCCGGGTGCGCCCGCACAATCCCGCTTTCCTTAGATGGCACGTAAAATGCCCCCAAGTCTTCCAGCAATATCACGTCCTCTTCAATCTCAATCAGAATGCTTGCCAGCATTGCCAGCGCGTCAGTGTCATCCCGAGACGCTACGCCCATGCCCTCAAGGATTGCGCAGAGCTGCGCAAATTTTTCCACCGCGCTGGCTGACAGGTAATTAGGCGCGACCGGAATTTCCGTCGATGCCACCGGCTCATTCGGGTTTGCTCTGTCTTTTCTTGTAGTGCCTTGAACCGCTTTAAGGTGGGTTGGCTTCCTCGGGTTTGCCATTTCAACTTTTAACCTCTCAACTGACCGTGTAAAAGATTTCTTCCCCACGCCGGTCCCGAGACTTACCCACCAGAGTTTCGCATACCCCCCCTGTGGGAGTGCGCTTACCTGTGGGCTGCTATCTCTTTGTTTTAGCTGCTTTGATGGCGTCCAGAAGCTTATCGCCGCTGTATCGCCGCTCCATGCGTTGCTTAGTGCTGTCATGGCACCGCTTGCATAGCGCTGTGAATGTGTTGTCCCAGAATAACGCGGGGTCATGGTCGTGCGGCATATCGTGGTCGCATATGGCTGCCGGTACTATCCGGTCCTTGGCGGCGCAGTATTCACACAGAGGATTGCGCGACAGAAACGACAGGCGAAACCTAGCCCATCGGTGATTGTATCCCCTACCTGATGCGTGCTCTCTTGTTTCTCGTGGCTTGTGACGTGTGCTGCGCTTGTGTGGCTTTCCCACTGACTTGCGTCTATGTGCGCCCGCCTCACTTGCCATGATGATTGCTCGCATAAAAAAAGCCACCCCGTAGGATGGCCTGTGAATTACTTAATCATGCAGACGGGGCGTTACTCCCGCTAATCGGGCGGTTCATTACACCGGCAACCGTGATCCGATACTAATAGGGCTATACGTTGCGTGTCTACTTTCCACGCCGCTACATGTTTTTACGACTAAAGGCAGCATTACTGCCACCTCTTACGATCATACATAAATATCATGTTTTGCTGTTGTGTCAACCTTTGTTCTGCTTATGCACGTGGTTTGTCCAATAGGCCGCTTACAACCTCATTGACTCCTCGCTGCCTTAGGCGGTTAATGCCGAAACCTTTATGGTTGTGTGATTCTTTATCAAATAAACTTACAGAATAGGTACGTTATGGCTAAATCATTTTTGCGAATATTTTTTATTATCTTGCTTGCCGATAGTACCGCATCCGCTCATTCGGGCGGCCTGAACGCTGCCGGTTGTCATGCCGGATCGCGACCATATCACTGTCATAGAAGCCAATCCTCAGCGCCTGTAAGGTCGCGGACGACTGGCGATAAAAATTGCAGCGACTTCTCGACATGGCAACAGGCGCAGGCCTTTTTTATCGCTAATCAGCCCGGAGATCGTCATGGCCTCGACCGCGACAATGACGGGATTGCTTGTGAAAGCTTGCGCTAGTCTCCTGATTAGCTGATGCCATATTAATAGCCCAGCCCATCAGCCGACATATCCAGCGCCGCTTGCAGGTCTTTCAATTCAGCCTCTCTTTCCGCCCGGCGCGTTGTATAGCTGCTAAGGGGCAGATTGTACCAGCATACGACCTCAACGGAGAGTCGCATATTGTTGGGGATACTACCCATGGCCACCTTAAGCCGCGACTGCGCATCCACCTGCCGCTCGATGAAGCGATCCGGCACAGGGGTGCAATCAACCTGCTCCTTTAGTGGGCCACCGCTGGATAGTGCTTCGCATTCCTCATGGGCCTCTTGGATTTCAACGCCTGCCTGATACTGGCGCATGGTGAGAGAACCGTCTTGCATGTGCATCCGGCGCAATACGTTTTCGCGGCGCTTGGTTGCTATGCGGTTGGGGTTGTTGCCCCGTAGGGCCTCTGGCTCTACCAGCGTGGTTCCAGTCCGCTGTGCTGCTGTGTCGGGGCCGTGGTCGCCATTCCAAGGTGGGGTGGATAGTGTTACGCTCTTACGGGCCATGTTATTTTCCATTCATTTCGCCGCGCTCAAAATCCCAGCGCTTGTTGCGTTTGATTATTGCCTGCTCGATCAGAGATATTAGAAAACCATCCTCTTCTGGGTCGAGTTCCGCGAGATTGATAATCCGTACTTTTGTGCGGGCTTCCATTTTGAGCGTGTAGTCGCGTTCGTTCTGCTTCTGCTGCTTGGGGGTGAGTTCAGACCTGCCACGGTTGTAGATGTTGCTAATCATGCCGCATCACCATCTAGGAAGTCTTCAACAACGCCCTCTTTGCCGCACTCTGGACATTGGCAGCCAGCGTATTGCTCCCATGTGCTGTCATAGCTGGGCAGGTTGTCCGCCGCGCTATCAAAGCCCTCGGCTGTGTATCTGCCCCAAATTGTTGCGGCGATGTTGAAAGCTTCGGTTTGCCCGCATTGAGGGCATGTCATGTTGATGTTGTCAGCCATTATGAGACCACCGCAATCAGCACGGCCACCAAAATCACAACGGCGGTACCGAGCGCAAAAATAGCAACGTGCGCTTTGCTGAGGCGGCCCCTTAGGTGCTCGGCTACGATCTTGTAGCTCTGAGCCTGTTGATCTGTGAGGTATAGGCGTGGGGGCGGGTTCATGCGTTCATCCTTCTCAATCCAGCTTTAGCAATGAGGGCATCGCTGTTGTATTTCGGCTTTGGCCTTTGTTCTGTCGCCGGGGCGGTTTGCTTGGGACGGCTGCGGGCTATGCGGCTTTCTGCAATTCTCACCACGGCCATTTCTACTTTTGCGCATGCGGCCCAATCACCCGGCACAGGCTTCCGGCCCCGCCGCGGGTTCAATTCTGAAAGCCACCAGTGCCTTGCTTTGGTTATTGCCCATGCTGGATACTTCAAAAGCTCTCGGCCATAATCTTCGCCGATGCTTTCTGAAAATTTGCCCACGTCAGCCCCAGCGAAATAATGGATCAGCATTCTACCAATCTCCCCCTGTAACCAAGCGCGGCGGGCTGGCTGAGAAAGGCTCGCCACCAACTGCTTCGTCCTCGGCTCGAAAGCGCGCTGCGTTTGAAGCGAGTCCCGCAAGTAGGCCAGCATGGGCTCCACTTGCTCCAGCGTTTCTATTTTGCCCACTTGGCAGGTTTGGAGTTGTTCGGTTGTCATAATTGCCCTCCATGAGCTTGGCGAATGAGGATTCCTGTAGAAGAAAATCAATTGAGGCGGTGAATGAGGTTCGGGTGCGGTTGCAGAGAAAATCAGACGCCCCAGCTTTTTCAAGCGCAGCCCTCCAGCCAGAAATGCCGCCAGCATCGATCAGCCTTGCCTGCATTTTTGCCAACCTCGGCTTTGTGGCTTTCTGGCAGAGCGGCCAGCCACAGGCCGTTGCCGCCCCGTTGTAAAATTCAAAGGCCAAATCCAAATCAGGATTTTCTTTTTGTATTTTCTTAACTGACGGTTCTATGACGGTTATTGACGGTTCGGGTGCAGATGCTGCGGGGTTTATGTCGTCATCTGCGGGGTTTATCGTTTCTAAAGGGTGCAGATGCTGCGGGGTTATTGCATCCATCTGCGGGGTTTCCGCGCTCATCTGCGGGGTTTTTATCAGGTAGGAATTGCAGTTATTGCGCCCTCCCCCGCGTGTGACCTCTATCCATCCACCCGCCTCAAGGCGGCTAATGATGGTCTGAACGCCGCGTTCACTCAGGCAGGTTTTGCCCCGGACACCCGCGATTGAAGGCCAGCACTCACCCTTGCTATTTGCGTAGTCAGCCAAGGCGAGCAACACAAATCTGTCGTTCGTTTTGGCTGGCCCATTTTTGAAAATGGCGGTGATTAGGCTGATACTCATGGCATCCCCGCAGCGAAAAGAGGCTTGCAATCAGCACGCTTTATGGTCAAAGTTTTAGTTCTTGATTCTCTTTTAAGGTGCAACTTGATGTTCATTACTAAATCTGTAGCTTTGATGGGCGCGGCCCTCTTTTTGGGCGCGTGTGTAGATACAACCTCAGTTTCAGTCACCCCGTCGAACTTGGATGCTGGTTTGCAACAATCAGCCATTAGTTCGATCACCCATGATTTTAGAGACCCAGAAGCGGCAAGAACACGAGGTGTTCGCGCATACCGAACCGCACTTGGCGATACAATGATTTGCGGAGAGGTGAATGGCGTAAACGCATACGGCGCTTATATAGGCTATCGTGCGTTTTATGTTCGCATCCGTGATGGAGCTATTAGGTCCAAACACATTGACGACAGTGAGTACTATTTCCCAGCCAGCAGCGCTTGCAACCAAGCTGCTGCTGGAAGCATACTGCTTCCATCTACTGACGTCACACCGTAACTGCGCACTCATGCCGCCCGCCCCCTGAGGATATCCAGCGCAGGCCGAACTTCATCAGCCGAGCGCATCAGCAAGTAATCAAAGCCCTGAGCCTGTACCTCTTCCATGAATAGCTTTTGCGAAGGTGCAAGCTTGCCCTTCGGGGTCTTCACCTCGATAAACGTAACCTTGCCGTTGCAGATCACCTCAAGGTCGGGAAATCCCTTGTGCATGCCCATTGCCTTGCGGCGCTGACCGTCAATAATGCCCTTTGTGCCACCACGATTGCCCTCGTTAGGGCTGTGGTGAATAATGGCCTTGGGGAGCCGTGCGCGCAGCTCGGCAACGATCTGCTTTTGTATCCGGTCCTCGTCGTAGCTGGTCATATCTTCTCCGCCTTTTCCTTGCGCGATCGCGCGTCCGCTATGTGATCAGCACATGCCCAAATGTAGCCGCGCTTGCCCGCGGGCTTGTCTCGGCCAAAGCCCTTGAAGCCAAAGCCCCGGGGCGCGTTGTTGCCGCAAATAAAGCACTTGTGCATGGTTGCCTCCCCCTTACGCGAGCCGGTAGGTTTGGCTTGGCGCATCTTTGAAAAGCCCGTCATTCACGGCCTCTATAATTTCGTCGGCAAGTAGGGCGAGAAAGCATGTGGAGCGGACTGTGCCGCCCTCTAGCTGCATGCAATAATGGTCACGGTCACTCGGGCGGCGCGGGTCCGCCTTAGTGAGCATTATTGTCGCCCCGAGGTTTAGGGCCATAATCACATCGTCTTTTGCCAATATTGCCATTTTACTCTCCTGAATTAGTGGCCCTGATTTCGCTCAGGGCGGGCGCGCATTTACCAATTGGTGCAGCCCTAAATGCTTGACGGGGGAGACTGCGGGCATTGGCTGGGTTGCTCGACGCGCGTGATACGCCGAGGAAAAGGATTCCCCCTATTCGTTGCCCTTGGGCGGCTCATGGCCATTACAAGGGCTTGTTCTGCTAACCTTTGTGGAAAAGTTTTCCAGACGGCGGTGCGCGCGTCCGGCCCACCAGTCGCCAAGCGCCGCAAGGGCGATGGCAAGGCGAATTTCGGTCATAATCAATTTACGCAAATCACTAATTCCCTACATGTAACCGGCTAGAATTGCGTTCGTGCGCGGGTTCATAAAGGCAGCCGCCACCACCGCGCCGTTGGGCTTGTTGCTGCCCTCCATCCAGTTGTGCGCAGTTTTGGCGGTCACACCAAAGGCAATGGCCGCGTGCTCAGCCGATGGGTAATTCTCTCGGATAAACTTTCCCCAACGATCTGCTAAACATCTTTGGTAAGACTTTGCAGAACCCCGAGTGCTAGGGCTGAAGCATGAGATATTATCCATTATGCCACCCCCCGCTTTGGAGGGTTATCAGCCATCCAAGAGCGCAGCTTTTCCGCAATCCGGAAGGTGCAGCTCCCCCCAGCCTGCCACTTGCCCCACGTTCTACTGTTGGCATTCAACGCGTAGTAAAGGACCGTTGCAGGCTTAATTCCCGCCTTGTGAGCGTAAAGCTCAATATCTTGCATAAGTTTTTTCATAATTTGATGTATAGGTTTTTAAACCCCTACTGTCAAAGGTTTTTAAACTTATTGTTGAAATCAATGCAGAATGGGAAAATAAACCCATGAAAACATTCACAGAGACATTGGATGAGCACATCAAGGCCACGCCAGACTTAACAGAAGCTGGACTCGCCCGATCTGTAGGCTTGGATAAAAGCACCATCAGGCAAATGATTAAGTTCGGACGTCAGCCGGGGGTGGAGAACGCTCTAAAAATATGCGCCGCCCTTGGGACCACCATAGAAGATTTTATGGGGGGTGACCGCCCCGCACTGGAAGCTCAGTTTCTTGAACTGGCGGCGCAGCTAACCGATGCTGAACGGCAAGTGCTGGAAGCTTCGCTAAAAGCGATGATCGAATCGCGCAATCGCGTTCCCGAGTAACTTCCCGTAGTGTTAATATCGTTAAAATCAAATCGCTTGCGTGTAATTCTTTAACCAACCGCTTAACTTGCATTCGCTTTCGCCTCCAATATGCAGCGAGAACATAGCAGGAACATATTGCGAATAACACCCACAAGATGTGGGAAGATGCAGCTAGTATACTGGTATTGGGGTGCGGGTATTGAGATTATCGGTATTGACTCTCTTCCACCAATTTGGTTGCGTACCGCATGACCGATTACACCCCAAGTTATTCCTACATCCTATACATAGACGAGGCAGGTGACGATGGGCTAGCCAGAATCAAACCTATTGATAAGAACGGAGCGAGTGAGTGGCTAGTGATAGGCGGCGTCCTCGTTAGGGAAAAATATCAGGCGGATGTGGTCGGCTGGGTTAAGGATTTGCGAATATCAATAGACGCGACACAAGGCCCCGCGCTGCACTACAGAAATTTGAGCCCTAGCAAAAAAGATGCCGCCTGTGATGAAGTTAGTCGGCTGCCGATCCGAGCATTTGCCGTGTGCTCGAACAAATTAAACATGCTTAAATATCAAAACAATCGGGCTGAGGTTGCCGGAGCCAAGCAGTGGTTCTATAATTATTGCGTAAGGCTATTAATGGAGAGGGTTACAGATTTGTGCTTGCGCAACTCTATGCGAAATGGCGGTAAACCCGAGAGCTTGAAGGTGATATTCAGTCAAAGAGGTGGCCACTCTTACGGCCAGACGATGGCATATTGGGAGAAACTTAAAGCGCAAGCCTCTGGCGGAACAACCCTGTTGAACAAAAGGGAAATTCGCCAGCAAGTGCTTAAATTCAATCTTGTAGACTACGTGCCGCATACGCAAAATGCGGGCTTACAGCTTGCTGATATTATCGCAAGTTCATTTTTCCAAGCCGTTAATACAAATGAAGGCCGGTGGGAGACTAGACATGCACAAAGACTGAAAAAGGTAATGGCAACCGAGAACGGCGAAGTCGCAGATTATGGGCTTGTGTTGCAACCCACTGATGTTAGAAAATTCAGGCCAGACGAAGAGCAAAAGAAGATATTTGAGTTCTACGGATATTCGCTCTAAGTGCGCGGGCCCCGGCCTTTCTTTGACTAGCAACAATAGGCCACATTCCAAAGTGAGACCGTTCACTAGCCCGCTTAACACTCAATTAAGGTGTCAGCAAAAGGGAACTCCGGCGTTTCCCGCACTGGGGAACATTACCAGATTCCCACGATTCCGTCAATAACACAAAGAGGCACATTCCGCCCGCACCCCGCCATCGCGTGGGGCTTTTTGCTATTGGGGATCGGGACGGTATAGCCGTTGGGTTGAGAATCCCGCACCTAACAATGGGGCTGTGCATGAAAAGCCGACCACGCCGTTTATGCCCATCCGGCTTTTTTGTGGGATAAAGAGCAGCACATCTATTGTAAACTTACCGTCGAGGTCGCTGTAGATATCGTCTGGGATGTTAGCCGGTTTATAGCCATAATGGCCAAAGTATTGGCTTGCTAACGTGCTTCCGCCTGAGGTGCCGAACCAAGCGCGCAAAGGTTCAATATATTGCTCGCACTCTTTAGCCGCGATCGCCGCATTCTGCGCCACCTGCAATATTTCAATGCGGGCCTGCTCATCTGTAGGATTTTCAACCACCTCAACCTCATCCAGCAAATTATACAGTATCCAAGTGGTTCGTCTAAATTCAAATACGTTTTCGTCAAATTTATAACTGAGGGTGAATCCTGATAGTTCGTCGTCGGCCGACATTCGCATATTTATTCTAAGCACCCCAATATCCAACATGCTCGCAGGTTCATCCATCAAGTAGTTCGTAGTCACATCTGGCCCTGCTTGCGCCCCTGCCCCACCTAAAGCCGCCACAACAGCCAAGCCACTTACAACACCACGCATATCAACCTCCTATAGCTACTTGCGATTGAACATGGGTGCCCCGCGCGATCAACCCATTATTTTGTGGGCGTGTTAGACCGAATCAAAGTAAATAGGTTTTTTAACCCACATTTGTCTTGACGTAGGTTTTAAAACCCCCTATACCTATACCCAAGCAACAAGGGAATAGGCACCATGAACAAGCACATCAGCATAGACGAAGCAAACGCCATTGTCGCCGATCACACGGCAGACTTTCTGGCAGAGCTTCGCGGTGGTCTCACAGACACATTCAAGGCTGCCCGCGATATTCAGCTTCCCTCGGATTGGCAGCATAAAGCAGCCCTCCGCAAAGAACTTTCCTCGCTGATCCTAAAGGTTGGCAGGATTGACCGCCGCGGCAACCGCTTC
>NVUX02000017.1 GCA_002402045.2 Paracoccaceae bacterium
CGGATTACATCGAGATGTTCTATAATCCAAAACGCAAACACGCTAGAAACGGGATGCTGTCACCTGTAGAGTTCGAAAGGCAGCAAAAGTGGAAGCAACAAGGCGTCTAGGAAACTAGGGGCTATTCACGCCGCGCGATCTGATCAATCTGCCCAACTATGAAATGAATATACGTTTGATGGTTCAGGGGCGGCAAACGATGGGGTTTTCAGGAAAGACCACCCAATAGGTTGGTTGGTCTCATGATATGCAAGTAGATTACAGGAGTATAAAACCATGCAATATAACACCGAAAAACACTGCGTTTATTATCACCGCTACCATTTGGTGTGGTCCACCAAATATCGCTATAAGGTTTTGCGGGGCGATATCCAGCTTCGTGTGCGGGACATTTTGCGTCAGGTTTGTGGACAAAACGGGGTTGAAGTTTTTAAGGGCGTGCTGTCGCCGGACCACGTGCATATATTCGTTTCGATCCCGCCTAAACTGGCCGTGAGCGACCTGATGCGCCTGATGAAGGGACGCTCGTCGCTCTTGATGCAGCGCGAGTTCCCGCGGCTCAAAAAACAATATTGGGGCAGGGGTTTTGGGGTCGCGGCTACTTTTCAACCACCAACGGAGCCATTACGCAAGATGTCATACTTCAGTACCTGGAAAATCACATCAAAAACCCTACCGGCGCAAGCCGGTAGTCGTTTAGTATAAGATTGCGCGCGTCTGAATGATATGAATTTCCAGAGTTGAGCTCGTACAGATTATCGGGAACAATCCATTCTCATAAGCGATCGTGCTGGCCATTTCGTGGGCTGATGAAAGTGGTGCCGAGAAAACAACGCGGCTTGGCACGCTTGCATAAAGACTAATTTGTGCTTTAATTCAATGAAATCATGTTCTTGTTTCTCACCCTTCAACTCCCCACGACAATCGTGGTGGAGAGTTGGGAGGTGAGAAAATGATAAACAGTAAACCGTTTACCCCTTCACACATCTATTTCATTTTAGGTATGTGGAAAGCATATATGGGCGGAGACCAAACACTGGAAATCGCAACAATAAATGCTGAAATATGGTGCAAAGAAATACGCAAATGCGGCCTTTTAGCCCGGCGCCGAGTTGGTTCAAAATGGAATAGTGATCACTCAATTACCATTATGCTCAATGAACAGGGTAAATTCCGTTCATTTTGTTGGGATGAAATTCATCGGCTAAAAACAATGAGTAACGAATCTGTCGGTGCCGCACGAAGATTTCGAGATGCCGTAAATACCTTGTAATAAAATGCAAGAATACTGAGTGGCCGGATTACTATGTCCGGCCTTTTTTCTTAGCAGATGTGCTCTTATTTGAACAGAACCTGCTCTTTAAGAATAAACATAGACAATTCAACCTATATAAAGTTGTATGTGCGGTAATCTTTGCCGAAAGTCTATGCTTATGAGTACTCCGATTATGTTCAATTCTATAGAAGATAGATACAAGTCAGCAACGTTTAATTTTCCTTTGCAGAGTGGAAGCCTCGAATTCAGACTGGATGAGCCACTCAACCATTCGGACCGTGTGATAATCGACAAGGAAATCCTAGGAAACCTAGGAGACCCGAGAAATGTAACCGAAGTATTTTTGTTCCGTCAGACGCTTGAAACAGGAGCTTGGCAAGGAGCTTTGTGGACGAAGGAAAGGAATCCTTGGATCAATGGCAGCTTTTCTCGTGGCGGTGGTGTAATTCGCGGGCGAGTGCAAGGATACATCGAAGACTTTGTTGCAATTCTTATCGGAGAAATTGGTGGAACTAGGATGGAATTCCAAGTGCTCAGGGAAGATTTACCATCTGAGCTAAATAAACTGGATATCCGTGATGCATTGCCAGAGCGCGAGCTTGTTGCCGGAATGATGAAGGCACCCGACTTACAAAACCTCCGAGTTAACTTGGACGTTGCTGGTTGGCTACATGCGCAGCGTAATTTATGGCGCGCTAAGAAAGACAGCGATCCAGCAGTCGCAAAAATTAGCCAGAAACCCAAGGACTGGATCGACCTTTCAGGTAAAAAGGTTCTGATCATTGATGATGAGCAGATCCTTGTTGAAACAATTTCTAACCACATTGAACATTCTGGCGGAATGGGGATCGCGGCACATCGTTTTTCTGATGGAGGTATGCTTGCCGCTGTAGAATCGGGTTTAAGACTTGAGCCAGACTTCGTGATTTTAGACCGACAGTTTCTCGGTTATGAGGAGCTTGAGGAGCCAATTTTCAATTTGGTTAAAAACTATGGTCGATCTGCGCCTCGTTCACATATTTTACTTTTTACTGGGCAGTTGAAGGGGGCCAGAAAGGTTGCATCTCAACATGGATTTGGCTTTTTGGAAAAACCTGCCATCATTGCCCAACTGTTTAAATGGCTTGCCAATCCAGTCCCCGCTGAAAAAAATGGGTTTGACGTCGCAACACAACAGGCTCAGCAGCTTTTTTCTGTACAAGTAAAAATGGAACAGATCATTAAGCGTGCCAATACAGTTCTTGAAGATTTGTGTGAGCATCATGGACTTTACGGTGCAATGTGGTTCATTGAAAAGTCTCCCGGACGATACGAATTACGCGCTAATAGCTCTAAATTTGAAAACGTAGTACCGGAATCCACTGTGGAAAAACTGGAAAAATCAATTGTCGGCAATGCAATGTCTGGCGGTAAATCGCATTATGGGGCGCTGCCACTTCATGATCCGATTGCTCAATTTTCCATGAGTCTACTGGATTTCCCTCGTCAAGCATATTATTTCATATACCCGCTAACGTATGAAGCTACCTCAAATAGAGTTGTCGTATTTCTTGCAGATCATCGGATAAGTCCAGAAGTTCGAGACGATATCAGCTCAAGACGAAACCACTTTGAACTCATGATTGAGAATATTGAGCAGGCAGCCGAAATTGATGAAATTTCAGCATCGGCGCAACTTGGACGCCTTGCTTTAGGCTGCATGCATGAAATGCGAAATAAATTATCGCAAATGTTTGCGATCGCAGACAATCCACAATTCTCAGATTCTGAAAAATTAGAATTTATGCGGGCAGAGCATTTTCGTGGACTTCAAGCGCTCGCTAAGGGCCAGTTATTAAACTATAGTACGACACGGTCACTGGAACTTGACCTTGTTGAATCCATAGACCGTATTTGTAGGGATATGCGAGGCTACATTCGTGACAAGCATGACAAGGTAAATGTCATTATTGAATTTGACCGCGCAAGTGCGAAAGGAATCGTACTTTCAATTGATCCAACACCTTTTGAACGTGCGGTCGTAAATATAATCGATAACGCATCCACCTTCTTATTGGATCTGCCAGTTAAAAAGATTTTTGTATCTGTGCGACGTGACCAAGCGGATGCTGAAAGACCGATTAAAATTACCATTAGTGATACAGGCCCTGGAGTTTCCATCCATAATCGACAGAAGCTATTCCTTCCGCGTTCAACAACAAAAACTCGCGAACAAGAAGGTGTTGGGCTAGGACTATATATATCCCGCTCACTAATTGAGGCTATAGGCGGTTCGCTCGAATACATTGAAAAACCAATATTAGCTGGAGCAACATTCGAGATCAGTTTGCCGGAAAGAATTGGATAAACCTATGAGTAAAAAACACTTCGCGATATTGGATGAGGATGTAAGTTTTTGGAAGATATTTGAAAACATTTTTAACGATGCTGGTATCCATATTGAAATAATTAATCCCGTGGAATCAACACCATTAGTGAGTAAGTTGATTTTAAAAGACCTCGTTATCGTGCAACATAGTTTGAACGACAATTCTCTAACAAAAGACTTATTGGAATCTTATTGGTCGGAGGCAAATATTCCATATAGTCAAAGAATTCCTCTGGTTGAATTGGACAATCGACCTGACTTGGCGAATCTAAAACTAAGATGGAAAAGCTTGAATAAGGTTGTAAATCTGATTGGAGTTTTGCCAATATTTGCAAAGCCAACAGATTATCTGAAATTAGTTCCTGAACCAAGCAACTCGCGCAAAACCAATCGGCCCTGTCCATATATCGAACTAATTCCTTTGCCGACTAGATTTGTTTCAAATGACGGTAAGTTACTAGATTCCAACGCACATTGGTCTTGGCCTGAATCATACCCCAAAGTATCTCCTGGGGAACAAGAATTGGAAGACTTCCGCTTGGAGTCGAAAGATGACGACGCTATATATTCACTGAGAGAAAGCGCCATCGAGAATGGTTATTTACAAATAGCTGTCAAGCAAAATGACACAAAGCGAAGGACGATGGAGGCCGAAATACACCGCCAATTTATCTATTTTAGCCAGTTACGTTTTCAGCGTATGAGGTTTTTTCGAATCCTAGAAGTGCCTGACGGGGAAAATGATATTGCCGAGCTTATAGGTTGTCTGCCCGATGTCGAAAATGAACCTAGACAGGTCGAACAGAAAATTAGAGCTGTCACTAAATCGATGCTTCGCGAAAAAAATGATATTCCCTACACTTCCGTGCGTGAACGTTACGGCAAAAAGAACCTAAGAGTCCAACTGGACGACCGAATGCAAAAGCTACTTTCGAACTTTCTACTAGAGCTGAGAGAGCTAAAAAAACAAGACAACACAGTCGTTTACAAGAAAATTAGCCCCAACCTCCAAGGAGAGTCATCAAGCGTAGAATTCATGATAAGATACCTTGATTTGGAGTATCGAGAATCTCTTTTTATACCGATTTTATCACAAAATCGTAAGCGAATTTCAGGACTAATAGTTTTAGATACAAACACAGATAAACTAGAAGACGCTGCCCTTGCTAATTTTGGACGCCCCACAGAGACTATTCTAGAGTATATTGAAAATTTGAGGCTGCTAATTCACGAAGACGAAATACTCAGTATTTCGAAAGTATTAGATCGTGCAAGTGAATTTAGTGCTGAGTGGCATTCGCAGCCAATCCACGGCAAAAAATATAAAGATATTGAGGAAGTCGAAAAAGCGTATGTCGAGAGCTTCCTGAAGCAACTAATTGCTATAAGCGGTTATGATCTCGCATCATTAGCTTGGCGGCGGTTTAAAGGTTCAAGGCCAGTTGTCCGAGGAATCGAGCTTCGAGGAAAACAATATTCAAAACCCGAAGTTATCCGACTTTCGGCAGCCGTGGGTGAGGTTGCATCACAAGAAGATCTACCCGCACTTTTCCAAGCTATGGAGTCAGGTAAACCAAAGTTCTTTCATAGAGGCCTTGAAAAGGGAAGATTTGAGAGAGGTACAAACAAACGATATCCACGGCTTGCATTCCCAATTTTTTTTGAAGGTGAATGTTACGGTGCCGTCGGCCTTTCTGTACGGACAAGCAAAAGCAACGAATTTAGGTTTCTGCAGCATGACTTCGACAGAGTTGTCAAATTTGCACAATTAGGGGCTTCTGGAATTTACTATCTGGAAAAGATAATTTCGGACAATGCTTCACGTTATGGGCGAGATCATGATATTCTCTCATCTTTAAACGCTGCCAGAATGTGGTTGTCAAATCTTCAGCTCCAGGGAAATGATGAAAACCTCCAGCGAATATCGTGGTATTTAGATGAAATGGAACCGTCAGCTGGGGACGTAAAGTTTTCTGATGATTGCTGCGAATATGACCCATGCCAAGTAGCAGAGATAGAAATTGACCGTGCTAGCTTCATCGCCAAGGACCACAATGTTCAATTTTTTAAGGCTTTATCTCAACAGGAAATCTTGGTTAAAGGGCGAGTCTCAGTCTTTCAGTTTTCTCTTCGCACTATTTTGTCAAATGCAATTAAGTTTAGCCCACCCTACAGCCATAATCAGAAAAGAACGGTCTCAATTGAAGCTGAGGTTGTAAATGGGCACTATGTAATTAGTGTTGAGAACTATGGTAAAATTTCCGAAATTGATCTGCAAAACGCTTTTGAATTTGCTTGGGTGCGAAATGGGGAACGAGAGGAAACCGGGGCCCATATTGCTCTCGCAATAGCTAAAGAGCGCTTGAAAGAAGATTTCGGAGAAATTGGCTTGGAAAATGATAATTCCAAAAGGCAAAACAGGGTGCGTGCAACAATAACATTGCCTTTAGGTAGGTAGAGAAAGGGTTCTGAAATGAAATTGTTTTGGTTTGATGATGAACGAGGCAAAATTGTTCTGTGGCTCAACCGGTTAGAAGCAGATGATAAAGTCAAATTGTGTTTCGAAGAACGACTCGATAGGTCAGTTCAAGAGGTCAAAAACAGTGAACCTTTTGACCTCTATATTGTCGACCTTCTTACACCAAATGGCGGGCGAATTCCTGCAGATTTAGAAGCAAGTGTGGAAAGTATGGGATTGGGCAAGAATACCGAGATGGGAGGGTTGCTATTAGGTCATTTTATACTGAAAAGGGATCCAAATTCGCGTGTCCTAGTCGTCTCAAATACAATAAAGCCTGCCGATATACTTAAAGAGATCTTCCCTAAAAGGGTGCGCTCCGTTTTTAAAGGCGACCAAAGACTTGGGGCCCGAGAGTTTTTCCTAAACCAGATCAGACAGGAGTGGTGAAATGGAAAGTATTAGCTTTGATTTACTATTATTTCCATTTTTATTTTGTTTTGTACTTTCTTTTTTGTTGATTCCAGATGAGAGTTGGATCGAGAATTTTCAGAGAGCCACCGGTTGGGGAGCAGCAGCAGTTCTGGCCATCATTTCGTTTGGAGTGATTGTTGACTTTTTGGGACCTTCGGAATCTCCTGGGAATTTCACAGCGTCGGGTATTTCTACGGTAAACGCTTCAGAAGCCATCATGGCTCTTGCCATAGGTGTTATTGGATTGGTAATTACGGGGATGACTGGTATGGCGCTGAGCGCCGCATGGCGTGCAAAAGATTTGTCGGTAAATGCCGAAAATATTATGAGAGAGTATAAGGCAGGGTTGCAAAAATCCGAACAAGAACGAATTCTCTTCACAACACAGACTCTTGCTCACATTCAAGCCATCGATCTGAAAGCTGCTAATTCAGAAAAATCCGCATTTAGTGTTCTTTTAAGCGGAATCCGTGCAGAAGACCAAAAAGAAGAGATAGAAATTTTAGTTGCTTTAGTTGATGAACCTGAATTTCTGAACCAGCTGGGAGAAGTAACAATTCCCAAGGGGATTAGTGCTTATCTTCGTATACTTGTCGATAATGAAGAAATTGATTTGGTGCGTAAGTCCAAACTTATTTCGCTGGTGATGACATGTGAGGGTGAGAATTGAAGGTTTTAGCAGAAATGGGAAAGCATATCATAGTGGACGCTTGCGCGAAATATGCTGATCTGTGCAGTAAGCACGGGATGTCAAAGGGCACCTTTTGTGCGCTCCAGTGTGAGGGGAATGGGACACCGGTTACACAATTCCACCGTTTGACATAAATGCTATTTTGGATATCTACAGTTAATGAGACTAGGGTGTGAACCCAAATTAAGGTATTGATATATTGATGGAACACTGATTCAATCTTTCAAAAGGAGATTATTTCATGCGTTTTGACTTAACTGATGAAGAATGGGCCATCATCGAGCCGCTGTTAC
>NVUX02000001.1 GCA_002402045.2 Paracoccaceae bacterium
ACCCCAACGCAAGCAAAGCCAATAGACGAGCTCGCTATATGAGAGCATCTCGCCTATCGGCTTTGCTCCTCAAAGGTGGGTCAGTTTTAAATGCCAAAACCGGGTCAGTTTTAAACGCTCATTGACAGCTTTACTGCTCAGAAACTCACCAAATGCATCTATATAATCATCTGGAAACAAGTCAGGCGCAATTGAATGCGCAGTTTCAAGGTGGTGCTCCAAAACCCATACGTAAACCAACTTGGCCTTACTACGAGCAATCTTACCTTGGCGGAAATTGGATATATAGTCGACGCCATACCGCTGGCGCTTGCCGAACGCCTGATCGAGTAAAACCTCAACATGAATTCCCTCGACCTGAGCAATGGCCTTACAAACACCGTAGAGCGCTTTTCGGTCCTCCTTAGTGGCACTCAACCAATCGATTTTTTTAGCAAATATTTGCAAATCTAATACCTGTTTTTACCTGCACTCTACCACTGCAAAACCCTTTACCGGCACCCTACAAATAACCTTAAGCTGCGGGTTATCCATAGCTAAATTTGAAGAATATGCAAAAACATGCTATCCTGAAGGTAGATACGCGCCTTACGAGGCCCGTATGAGGCAATCAACAAAAGGGGTAGCAATAAAATAGGCTCGTATGGGCAGGAGAAAACTATGCTTGATAAAAACACGAATACACCGGCTAAAATGCCGAGTTTGCAGGTGGACTGGGAAGTTTACGCACAAATGCTTGAAGCCTCCGATTGGAGCGATGCCCGAAAACGTGAATTTATCGAAACTATCTGGTCGCTGGTCATGACATTTGTTGATCTGGGCTATGGTATTCATCCCATTCAACAAGTCTGTGGAGAATCCAATTCTTTAGATGAAATCATCAAGGCCGATATGCTATCCTTGCCGCAAAGCAAATCCAAAACCGAATTTAACAAGTCCGCAAACCCGCAATCCGGCGGTAAAATTCAAAGGAGTCTAGTATGCAAACATCTCAAGAAATCTTAAAGCCAACCAAGGCGGTTGCTTATTGTCGAGTGTCGGGAACAAAGCAAGTACGTGAAGGTCATGGCCTTGAAAGCCAAGAGGCACGATGTCGTGAATTTGCCAATTACAAAGAATACAAAGTTGTTGAAGTCTTCAAGGAGGATATGACAGGCAAAACAGCCAACAGGCCAGCGATGAATCGGATGCTGAGCTTTCTTCGCCTTCACCCGAAAGGCAGTGTTGTTGTCATTATTGACGACATTAGCCGTTTAGCTCGTAATTTAAAGGCTCACATCTCATTGCGAGAAACTTTGGCCGCCGCAGGCGGAGTTCTTGAAAGCCCTTCCATTGAATTTGGCGAGGATAGCGATTCTCTCCTTGTGGAGCATATACGCGCAGTCGTTTCCGCTCACCAAAGTGATAAGAACGCCGAACAAACCACAAATCGGATGCGTGGTCGAATAATGAATGGTTACTGGGTTTTTCGCGCGCCCATCGGCCTTAGATTCGAGATAATTGAAGGGCACGGGAAATTACTAGTGCGTGATGAGCCAAATGCTTCAATCGTGCAAGAAGCCTTGGAAGGGTATGCCTCTGGACGTTTTGAAACCCAAGCCGAGATAAAGCGCTTTTTGGAAAGCCAGCCTTTGTTTCCCAAAGACTTGCCAAATGGTAAAGTACGCCAGCAAAAGGTAACAGACATTTTGAATCGTGTTATATACGCTGGCTATGTCGAGAGGCCAAAATGGGACATTGCCCTTCGTAAAGGCCACCACGAAGGTTTGATCAGCCTTGAAACCTTTGAGAAGATACAAGACAAGCGCAACGGTCGTGTTAAAGCACCGGCCCGCAAGGATATCAATATCGACTTCCCGCTACGGGGATTTGTTGAATGCGCTGACTGTGGCAAGCCTCATACCGCTTGCTGGTCAACCAGCAGCACCGGCGTTAAACATCCATATTATTCCTGCAAAACCAAGGGCTGTGACAGCTTTCGCAAATCAATCCGCCGTGACGTGATCGAAGGTGAATTTGAGGAAGTGCTTCGCGCCCTCAAGCCGTCAGAGGGGTTGTTGGAAATTATGAAGTCAATGTTCAAGGACGCATGGGATCAACGCCAAGAGCAGGCAAGCGCCACCCTACATGATGTTCGCAAGGAAAGCCGTAAGCTTGATAAGCAAATCGAAGGTATGCTTGATCGTATCGTCGCGGCAAAAAGTGAATCTGTGATATCCGCCTATGAAAAACGTATCGAAAAATTGGAGCGTGAAAAAATGGTAATGAGCGAAAAACTGGAAAATAAAGCCAAACCTGTCCATAGCTTCACTGAAATGTTCGAACTATCCTTGAAATTCATCGCAAACCCTTGGAATATATGGGCTTCTGGTCAGTTATCACTCAAGAGAACCGTGCTAAAACTGGCATTTTCGGAGAGAATAGCATACTCACGCAAAACAGGACTTCGAACGCCGCAAGTGTCTGTTCCATTTGAGTTTTTTGGTGGTCACATCCAAAAATGTGAAATGGTGCCCCCACACGGACTCGAACCGCGGACCTACTGATTACAAATCAGTTGCTCTACCAGCTGAGCTATAGGGGCATCGGCGTGTTCTTAGCGCTCTACAAATTAGCTTGCAAGCCAAAACTCGACCTCGGTCACGGTTTATTTCTTGGCATTGGCCCTTTCATTCGGTTAGGCTCCAAATCCACGCGATACAGGAGCATAAAATGACTGATGAATATACCCCACCCAAAGTCTGGAAATGGGAATCTGAAAGTGGTGGGGCTTTTGCCAACATCAACCGCCCCACCAGCGGTGCAACGCATGAAAAGGTGCTGCCCAAGGGTAAGCATCCGCTTCAGTTGCACTCACTTGCCACCCCCAACGGGGTAAAGGTCACGATTTTACTTGAGGAGCTTCTGGCGGCGGACCATGACGCTGAATATGACGCGTATCTCATTAATATTGGCGGGGGTGATCAATTCGGCAGCGGTTTTGTTGAGCTGAACCCTAATTCAAAAATTCCGGCCATGCTGGATACAGAATCAGGCGAGCGGCTGTTTGAGTCAGGGTCTATTCTGCTTTATCTTGCCGAGAAGTTTGGCGCATTTTTGCCGAAAAACCGTACGCAGTGCCTCAATTGGTTGTTTTGGCAAATGGGCAGCGCGCCCTATCTGGGTGGCGGGTTTGGGCATTTTTACAAATATGCACCGGTCAAAATCGAATATGCGATTGATCGATTCACCATGGAAACCAAGCGACAGCTGGATGTGCTCGACAAGCACCTTGCCGATAATCGCTATATGTGTGGCGATGAATATTCCATCGCCGATATTGCGATTTTTCCATGGTATGGCGCGGTGGTGCTGGATATCGTTTACGAGGCCGCCGAATTCCTCGATGCCGCGTCCTACACCCACCTGTTGCGCTGGGCCAAAGAGATTGACGCCCGCCCTGCCGTACAGCGCGGCAAAATGGTGAACCGCTCGTGGGGACCAGAAGAAGACCAACTGCATGAACGCCATGATGCCAGCGATTTTGAGCTGCGTACCCAAGATAAGATCGGCGGCTCATCTTAACTTGCACCCAACGCCCTTCCAAGCTAAACCGTTTTGCAAACCATTTAGCTTGGAATTCACATGTCGATTGATATCAATACCGCCCGCAAAGTGGCGCATTTGGCCCGCATAGAAGTTGCCGAGGAGGCCCTGCCGCCGCTGGCGGATGCGCTTTCCAACATTCTGGCCTTTATGGAACAGCTTAACGAGGTGGATGTTGAAGGCGTTGAGCCGATGACCTCGGTTACACCAATGGCGCTGAAGCAGCGCAAGGATGTGGTGACCGATGGCGGCTACCAAGCCCAAATTCTCGCTAATGCGCCCGATACGCGCGAAGGCTTTTTTGCCGTGCCGAAAGTGGTGGAGTAGAGCATGACTGATCTAAGCAAACTCACGATTGCCGATGCCCGAGACGCCCTGCGCAAAGGCGATTTTACGGCTGTAGAGCTGACCGAGCAATACTTGGGCGCCATCGAGGCCGCCGAGGTGCTCAACGCCTTTTCGACCAACACGCCCGAGATTGCCCGCGCCCAAGCTTTGGCCGCTGATGCGCGTATTGCCAAGGGCGATGCCCCCGATATGTGTGGCATTCCGCTGGGCATTAAAGACCTATTTTGTACCAAAGGCGTGCAAACGCAGGCCGCCAGCCACATTCTTGATGGCTTTAAGCCCGAGTATGAAAGCACCATCACTGGGCAGCTGTTTGATGCTGGTGCCGTTATGCTCGGCAAGCTGAACATGGACGAATTTGCCATGGGCAGCTCAAACGAAACTTCATTTTATGGCCCCGTAACCTCGCCTTGGCGGCGGGACAATGAGGAAACCAAGCTGACCCCCGGCGGCTCGTCGGGTGGCTCGGCTGCCGCCGTTTCGGCTGATTTATGCTTGGGCGCTACCGGCACAGATACCGGCGGCTCCATCCGCCAACCTGCGGCCTTTACCGGCATTGTCGGCGTTAAACCCACCTATGGCCGCTGCTCGCGCTGGGGTGTAGTGGCTTTTGCTTCCTCACTCGACCAAGCAGGCCCGATGGTGAAAACCGTGCGCGACAGCGCGATTATGCTGCAAGCCATGGCAGGGCATGACGCAAAAGACAGCACCAGTGCCGATTTGGCTGTGCCAAATTTTGAAGCGGCGCTGACGGGTGATATTCGTGGTAAAAAGATCGGCATTCCAAAGGAATATCGGCTTGATGGCATGCCTGACGAGATTGAAACGCTATGGCAAGAAGGCGCTGAAAAACTGCGCGCCGCTGGTGCCGAGATTGTTGATATCTCCCTGCCCCACACCAAATACGCCCTGCCCGCGTATTACGTGATTGCGCCCGCCGAGGCCTCCAGTAACCTCAGCCGCTATGACGGCGTAAAGTATGGCCACCGCGCCAAGCTGAACGCTGGCGAGGGCATTACCGAAATGTATCAGCGCACCCGCGCCGAAGGTTTTGGTGAGGAAGTGCAGCGCCGTGTGATGATCGGGGCCTATGTACTTTCCGCCGGTTTTTATGACGCGTATTACATTCGCGCGCAAAAAGTCCGCACGCTTATCAAGCAGGATTTTGAGAAGGTGTTTGCCGAGGGCATTGACCAGATTTTAACGCCCGCCACGCCCTCCGCCGCCTTTGCTCTCGGGGAAATGGCCGATGCCGACCCGATTAAAATGTATTTGAATGACGTGTTTACCGTGACGGTAAACCTTGCGGGCCTCCCCGGCGTGAGCGTGCCCGCAGGCGTCAATTCCAGCGGACTTCCGCTTGGTTTGCAGCTTATCGGCCAACCATGGAACGAAGCGGATATGCTCAACACTGCATATGCGCTAGAACAGGCCAGCGGCTTTGCCGCCAAGCCCGCCCGTTGGTGGTAAGGAGATTAGTATGGCACCATTCAAGCTCAGCATTCTGGCCGTTATGGGCCTCACACTGGCTGCGTGCCAAGAAGAGGCCGGTTCAGACCCAATGTTTCCGCCCATCGGTGGCGCGCGCCACGTGATGATGCCAGATGCCGGTATGCCAACCGATCTAACCCCCACGGACCCGACGGATGACCGCTCCACCGCGGCTCTAACGAACGCAGTGAATGACGCACTGAACGCAACCAGCGACAGCGCCGTTGTATCCCCTGTTTCTCCGGTCGCCCCCAACTCCGGCGCAGGCATCGCCTCTGATAGCGGCGTGCTAAACCTTGCGGAGCAAAGCCAAGCCGAACAGCTGCGCCTACGCGAAGCCGACGCTGCCGCGCTGGCCGCTGCGGCGGCCCAAAGGGTGGTTATTCAGCCCGGCCAAATGCCTGAAGTTGTATCTGGTGTAAACATCATCACCTTTGCGCGCGAAACCACCAATGCGGTTGGCGCACGCGTTCACCGCCGCCCCAGCATTCGCCGCACCAACTCATCATCGCAATGCCGCAAATTTAGCAGCACTGATGATGCCCAGCGCAATTTCCTTGCCAATGGCGGCCCCCAAGATGACCCCTTGAATTTGGACCCGGACGGCGACGGCTTTGCCTGCCGCTGGTCTCCTGAAGCCTATCGGGCCTTGGTGCTGAACTAACGCGGCGCGTCAACCCATGTGTGCTTGGGTAAGTATGCGCGCGCGCCGCACTGCACCCTTCGCGCCTGTTGCAATCAAACCTGCTGGGTCACAAACACCCCTGCCGCCATAAGCGCTATTCCTGCTGTGCGGGTAAGGGATAGCGGGCTGATGGGAGCGCCAAATAGGCCGAAATGATCAATTGCGGCGGCACTTACCAACTGCCCAAGCAGCACAAAAAACACCGCATTACCAACGCCAAACCGAGGTGCAACGAAGGTGATAGTGAGGATATAGAACGCAACCAGAAACCCTGCAAGAAAGAGGTGTTTGGGGGCGTCTACCGCTTTCGCCAGCGGCGCAACACCGGAAAAAAGCAGAACAACCAGTGTGACTCCCAGTGCCACGCAAAACAAAATGGCCCCCGCGGCTACGGGGCTTCCTAGCCGCATGCCAAGCGCCGCGTTCAAAGACGCCAAAATGGGAATGCCCAAACCGGCGGCAAGCATGGTGACAATATAGGGTGTGGTGCTGGGCATTTTGAAACTCCGCTGTTCATTTTGCGGCAGTGTCCTGCAATGCTCCGCGCTTTACAACGTCATTTGTTGCCTCGACTATAAACGCGCCCTGATTAATCCGATTGTCATCGCCCCATCCAGCACATTGTCGGCGATCACATGACCCTTGGCCAAAAGCGCTGCACTTGGAGCGTTTACATCCGGCACCTGCACCACGGTCGCCCTTGAGGCGATGGCCGCCAGCGTGCCGGGGTCACTATCCTCAAAGGCCGCACAGGCAGCCGCGCTCACGCCGAGCGTCTCGGCTGCCTTCAGATAAATTTCCGGCGCGGGCTTCCCGAGCGTCACCTGATCCCCACCAATTACAGCCTTAAAATACCCACGCAAACCTGCCCGCTGCAAATGCCCTTCCGCCAAATCAGATTGGGTCGAAGTTGCCACGGCGCAAGGGGTGCCTTGGGTCTTTAGCGCCTCTAACAGCTCAACAACACCGGCTTTCACCGGAATTCCATGCGCATAGCTTTTAGATATCCGCTGGCCCCACGCGGTGTAGAAGGTATCGCTATCCACGCGCGCACCGAGCGCTACGGCTATGGTAGCCTTCACGCCATCTCTGCGCAATCCGATGCAGGCCAGCGCCACCTCGGGCATTGGCGGCAGGCCAAAGCCCGCCACAGTTTCGCCAAACGCCACGAGGCAGGCCCGCTCGCTATCCAGCAGCAACCCGTCCATATCAAAAAGCGCACCCCTAAACGGCGTGCGATTTTCAGTCATTAGCTCTTCGCCAAGTTTCGCAGCACATAGTGCAGCACGCCGCCATTTTCGACGTATTCGATCTCTACTTCCGTATCAATCCGGCACTTGAGCGTGATCTCTTTCACGCGGCCATCGGCATACTCAATGGTGCACGGCACGTTTGAAAGCGGCTTAAGGTCGCCCTCAAGGCCTGTAATCGAGATGGTTTCATCGCCCGTAAGCCCCAGCGTTTTACGGCTGTCACCGTTGGTGAACTCAAACGGGATAACACCCATGCCCACCAAGTTAGAACGGTGAATACGCTCGAAATCTTCGGCGATCACGGCCTTTACGCCCAGCAGGCTTGTGCCTTTGGCCGCCCAGTCACGCGACGAGCCAGCGCCATAAAGCGAGCCACCGATCACCACCAGCGGCGTGCCGGCGGCTTTATGGGCCATCGCAGCGTCATAGATCGAGGTTTCCACCCCATCAGGCCCGAGGGTATAACCGCCCTCAACGCCATCAAGCATCTCGTTTTTAATACGAATATTGGCGAAGGTGCCGCGCATCATCACTTGGTGATTACCACGCCGAGAGCCATAAGAGTTGAAATCCCGTTGCGACACCTGACGGTCCACAAGGTATTTACCAGCAGGGCTGTCTACCGCAAAAGCACCGGCGGGTGAAATATGGTCAGTTGTGATCATATCACCGAGCAGCGCTAGAATTTTGGCGCCCTTAACGTCTGAAATCGTGCCCGGCTCTGGGGACATATTTTGGAAATATGGCGGGTTTTGCACATAAGTACTAGCGGCTGGCCAATCATAGGTCAGGCTATCGGTGGTTTCTACCGCCTGCCACTTTTCGTCGCCCTCAAACACGTTGGCGTATTTGCTGATGAAGGCCTCACGGGTTACAGTTTTTTCAACCAATTCTGCCACTTCTTGGCTGGTAGGCCAGATGTCTTTCAGGAACACATCATTGCCGTCTTGGTCCTGCCCCAGTGGCTCGGTCGTCAGGTCAATGTTCATATCACCCGCAATGGCATAGGCCACCACCAGCGGCGGTGAGGCCAGATAGTTGGCGCGCACATCAGGGCTGATACGGCCCTCAAAATTGCGGTTGCCCGACAGCACCGAAGTCGCCACAAGGTCGCCTTCAGCAATGGCATCCGAAAGCTCTTTTTGGATAGGACCGGAATTGCCGATACAGGTCGTGCAACCGTAGCCAACGAGGTTAAAGCCAAGCTTATCAAGCTCTACTTGCAGGCCAGCGGCCTCCAGATAAGCCGAAACCACCTGAGAGCCAGGCGCAAGCGAGGTTTTAACCCACGGCTTCCGGTTTAGCCCCAGTGCGGCGGCTTTTTGGGCCACAAGCCCAGCGCCAATCATCACGTAGGGGTTTGAGGTGTTGGTGCAAGACGTGATTGAGGCAATCACAACCTTGCCGCTCGACATGGTGTAATCTTCGCCCTTCACAGGCACCTGCTTATCAAGCGGGCGCTTAAAGGTGTTTTCCATTTCCCACTTAAAGGCCTTAACCGAGCCATCGAGCGCCACGTAATCTTGTGGGCGTTTGGGGCCTGAAATGGCAGGCACAATCGTGCCCATATCAAGGCTCATTGTATCGGTATAAATCGGTGCATAATTCGCATCACGCCAGAAACCGTTGGCCTTGGCATAGGCTTCAACCAGCGCAATCCGGTCCTCATCGCGGCCCGAGGTGCGCAGGTAGCGCAGGGTCTCGCCGTCAATCGGGAAAAAGCCGCACGTCGCGCCATATTCCGGCGCCATGTTGGCGATGGTCGCACGGTCTGCCAGCGGCAGGTTATCCAGCCCCTCACCGTAGAACTCAACGAATTTACCAACCACGCCAAAGGCGCGCAGAAGCTCAACCACTTTCAGCACCAAGTCTGTGCCGGTGGTGCCTTCCATCATCGCCCCTGTCAGCTCAAAGCCAACAACCTCGGGGATCAGCATCGAAATCGGCTGGCCGAGCATGGCCGCTTCGGCCTCAATGCCGCCCACGCCCCAGCCCAGCACCGCAAGGCCGTTGACCATAGTGGTGTGGCTATCGGTGCCCACAAGCGTATCGGGATATGCCACTTCTACGCCGTTTTGGTCTTTGTCGGTCCACACGGTTTGGGCCAAATACTCAAGGTTTACCTGATGGCAAATACCGGTGCCCGGAGGTACAACTTTGAAATTGTCAAAGGCAGATTGGCCCCATTTCAGGAAGGTATAGCGCTCAAGGTTGCGCTCATACTCGCGCTCAACATTCATAGCAAACGCACGCGGGTTGCCATATTCGTCGATCATCACCGAGTGGTCGATCACAAGGTCAACGGGCGTAAGCGGGTTAATCTTTTCAGCGTCGCCACCAAGCGCCACAATGCCGTCGCGCATCGCCGCAAGGTCTACCACTGCTGGCACGCCGGTGAAATCCTGCATCAAAACACGCGCGGGGCGATATGCGATTTCACGCGGGTTTTTGCCGCCATTTTCGGCCCAAACTGAAAACGCCTTTATGTCATCTACGCTAACTGTTTTGCCATCTTCAAAGCGCAGCATGTTTTCCAGCACCACCTTAAGGGCGGCAGGAAGGCGCGAGAAATCGCCCAAGCCAGCGGCCTCGGCGGCCTCTATCGAATAATAGGCAATTTTGGCTGTGCCAACGCTCAGCTCGCGGCGCGTTTTGGCGGTATCAATTCCGACTTGAATGGTCATGGACAGGTTCCCCTTGCAGATAATTTGGCTTGGATATGCCCCTTACTGCCACGGTTCACAAGCAAAATGCAAGTCTATAGTATGCCATTGTATACATTTTCATCTAAATGCCGCGCTGCACGGCTTTTCCGCCGCAGCCACCACTCAACTAAGATCAAGTTCACCAACAGCCCGATCAGGCGGTTCACCTCCTCCATCCATTCCGGAAACTGGCCAAATACCAAATATACCGGAATAGCCACAAATGCGGTGGTAGACGCCCCATAAACAATGGCAACCGCCCTCATAACCCAAGCCCTGTGCTGTGCTATTTTACGGTTTTTAATTGCACAAAGTGCCTTGGCAAAAGCAAATATAGTACCAGCTCCAGTTATGCCCAAAGTGGCTCTATGGAGCCAGCCCGCAACGGGTGGATTGAAAATCATGAGCCAGAACGAAGACAAGCCAAGCACAAGCGCCGCCAGCATCGCCGCGCGGCCAGAACCTTTGTGAAAACGCGGGCGGCTTAGCCGCACCCTCGTGGAAAACTGAAGCGGCACAGCCAGCCAGAAAACAACACCAGCCACGGCGTGTATGGCTATCGGAAAGGGCCTTGCGCTATAAATTGGCCTGACAAACTCATGCGGCTCCCCCTGCACAAGCAAGCTCACAATGTATCCTGCGGGCAAAGCAGGCAACGCCCCGAGCAGCAATAGGCCGACAACAATACGCCAGTTGGTTTTGAGAGATTTGGGCATAGGACTTCCTTTCGCAAAAGTGCAAAACAGGTTGAGAGGAAATAGAATTTTTGCTTGGCTACGGTGGCGTGAAGCTGAAAACCTCTTCCAAAGGCCGCTCAAACGCCAGCGAAATCATAAAGGCCAGCTCCAGCGACGGCGCATATTTTGCCGCCTCGATCGCCACAATCGTTTGCCGGGTTACGCCCACCTTTTCAGCCAGCGCCTTTTGCGTCATCTCGCCCTGCTCAAAGCGCAGGCGACGGATGATATTGCTCACATGCCCCTTAGCCACGCTAAAACCCCCGGTGATAAAGCGCCAGCTTCACCACGCCTTCAATAAGCGCCGAAAGCGCGCAGAAAACCAACAGCAGGTTAAACACCCAAAACACCGAAAGCCCCATCGCCATGCCGATCATCGCCGCTACATAGCCCGTGCCAAACACATAATATGAAACCCGTAATCCACGTAGCTCGATCAGCTTGTCACGCTCATCCACCACAAAACTGGGCTTCGAGTCTCGCTGGAGTATTGCAAAAACAATATTAGCCAAAATCAACATCACGATATGAACGACGATCCCCCCCGCCATCAGCGCCAAAATGGCCTTGCCCAGCAGGGCCGGCCCTTCAGGCCCTTCAAAGCGGCCCGCGCTGTGCATGCCTGAAACCACGATATAATAAATGGTGAAAATGATAATCGTGCTGGCAAAACCGGCATAAATATTTTTGACCTCGAAATTCATCTGAATGCTCCTAATATCCCGAATCATGTATAACATCTTTTACATTGTGTATGCCTCGGTCATCTTAATGTCAAATATCTTTTACACCCATACCCCCTTCCCCCATCCGCGCCAATAGGCTAAGCCTCCCTCATGAGCCTCAAGGTCACATCCCTCTCTTGCCAACGCAGTGGCCGCACCATTTTCAGCGATCTATCGCTTGAAATTGCCCCCGGCGAGGCTGTGCTTTTACGCGGCCCCAATGGCGCCGGAAAATCCACCCTGCTGCGGGTGATCGCTGGATTAATGCCAGCCATAAACGGTGAAATTTCTCTCAATGGTACCGCCCCCACTGACCGCGACGAGTTTCAGGGCCAAATCACGTATGCGGGGCATCTTGATGCCATCAAACCCCAGCTAACCGTCGCCGAAAATCTCCACTTTTGGGCCCAGCTTTTTGAGTCAAAAACCCTCGCGCAAACCATGGATGATTTCCGACTCACCGAAATTGCAGACCGCCCGGCCCACGCCTGCTCAGCCGGCCAAAAGCGCCGCCTTGGCTTGGCGCGCATCGCCGTCACCAGCCGCCCGCTTTGGCTGCTTGATGAGCCAACGGTCTCGCTGGACACCGAAACCACAGCCCGCTTTGCCGCCACGATAGACGCCCATTGCGCGGCGGGCGGCATGGCCTTCATCGCCACCCATATAGACCTCGGCCTCAAAGCCCCCCGCACCTTTGAAATGCATACCTATGAGCCAAACGCAGATGCCCCCGAGCACGACCCGTTCCTCACAGGAGACTGGTCATGATCGCCCTCCTCATCCGCGAGCTTCGCCTCGCCCTGCGGTCTGGCGGTGGTGCAGGCCTTGGTCTCGGATTTTTCCTGATCGTGGTCATGCTGGTGCCATTTGGCGTTGGCCCGAACCAGCAAATCCTCGGCCTCATCGCCCCCGGCATCCTCTGGATAGGCGCGCTTCTGGCCAGCCTGCTCTCGCTAGATCGCCTATTTCAAACTGACAGCGAAGACGGCACCCTTGATATTCTCGCCCTATCCCCGATGCCGCTTGAGCAGCTCGTGGCCGTAAAGGCCTTTGCCCATTGGTTGACCACCGGCCTGCCGCTGGTTGCCGTGGCCCCCGTGCTTGGCCTCATGCTCAATCTACCCGAAAATGCCTACGTCTGGCTTGTTGCCAGCCTTGCCGCTGGCACCCCAGCGCTGTCGTTCATCGGCGCAGCAGGCGCGGCCATTACCGTGGGCGTCAAGCGTGGCGGCCTGCTGCTTTCGCTGCTTGTGCTGCCGCTCTATATTCCCACGCTAATTTTTGGGGCCAAAGCCACCAGCCTCGCCGCTGACGGGCTAGACCCGATGCCAGCCTTCATGATGTTGGCGGGCCTCACGCTGTTCACCCTCGCGCTCACGCCGTTTGCCGCCGCCAAGGCCCTGCGCACCCATCTCAGCTAGCGTTTAGAGCTATCCCAAAAACGCCTCAACCGTGGCCTGAAATTCCCGAGGCTTCTCAGCATGCAGCCAATGCCCCGCGCCCTCGATCGCTTCAAATTCCGCCTTCGGAAACAACTGTAAAATCTCGGGCTGCGCCTCAGGCTGCACATAATCAGACACAGCGCCGCGCAGCATCAATACCGGCCCGTCAAATGTGTTGCCTAATTCAGGGTACCCCATTATCTTCGGCATCTCCGCCCCCAGCGCCTCAAGGTTCAAAATCCAGCGTGCGCCACCGTCCCCCAGCTCGACTGATTGCAAAAAGAACGCCCGAAGTGGCGCCTCCGCCACCTTAGCCGCCAGCTGCTTGTCGGCTTCACTTCGCCGCGTGACCAGGCTCATATCGACCGACTGCATAGCTGCGATATGCCGCGCTTGCGTATGCCCATAGGCCACAGGCGCAATATCCGCCACGATCAGCTTCCGCAGCATTTCGGGCCGCGTAAGCGCCAGCACCATCGCCGCCTTTCCGCCCATCGAGTGCCCCAGCACATCGGCCACGCCCCCATGGGCTGCAATCACTTCTGCGAGGTCATCCGCCAATGCTTCATAGCTATTGTCATCATCCCAAAAACTGCTGCCGTGGTTACGCAAATCCACCGCAATTACCCGCCGCGTTTCCGCCAGCCGTTTTTGCAAAACCCGCCAGTTACGCGCCGAGCCAAATAGCCCATGCACAATCACCAACGGCACATCGCCTTCACCCATTTCAACCGCGTTCAGCATCGTCCCTCACACAATAAAATTCGCCAAAGTGGCGTTGTCTGTAATGTCCTCGAAGGCAAACCCGTGGCCTTCCATTTCGGCCTCGATTCGCGCAAATCCGCCCACCTTGCGGGTTTCGATCCCTATCAGCACCGAGCCAAAATTGCGGGCTGATTTCTTCAGGTATTCAAAGCGCGCAATGTCATCATCCGGCCCCAGAATATTCAGAAAATCCTTCAAAGCCCCCGGCCGTTGTGGCATCCGCAATATGTAATATTTCTTCAGCCCCGCCCAGCGCAAGGACCGCTCTTTTACGTCCGGCAGACGCTCAAAATCAAAGTTCCCGCCAGACACCACGGCCACCACGGTTTTGCCGGCAATATCTTTAATATCGCGCAAACCATCTATCGCCAGCGCCCCTGCCGGCTCCAGCACCACGCCTTCAATGTTGAGCATTTCAATCATCGTGGCGCAAATCCGGTCTTCCGGCGCGATCAGCACATGGTCAGCCGACACGTGGGAAAGTGCCTTAAAATTCCGCTCGCCAATGCGGGCGACCGCCGCGCCATCCACAAAGCTATCGACCTTTGACAGGGTCACCAGCTTGCCCGCCGCCAGCGAGTCCCGCAGGCTTGGTGCGCCCGCAGGCTCCACAAAGCGATAGTCCACGCTATCGCCCAAAAGCCGCGTTACCCCTGCCGAAAGGCCACCGCCACCCACGGGCAGCACTAGCATGTCAATCGTCTCACCTTCTGGCATTTGCGCCAATATCTCAGCGCCAACAGTGGCCTGCCCCTCGATCACATCATCGCTGTCAAACGGCGGCACAAACACCGCCCGCGCCTCACGGCAATAAGCCTGCGCCGCCGAAAGTGTCTCGTCAAAATAGTCACCCTCCAGCCGAATTTCAACATGGGTTCCGCCAAAGGTACCGGTTTTATGCACCTTTTGTTTGGGGGTTGTCACGGGCATATAAATCACGGCTTGCACGCCAAAATGGGCGCACACATACGCCACGCCCTGCGCGTGGTTTCCGGCGCTAGCACACACAAACGGCCCGGTTTCCCCTGCGTTCAGCGCCTTCACAATCGCATTAAATGCGCCCCGAATTTTGTAAGACCGCACGGGCGAAAGATCTTCCCGCTTCAGATAAATCTCGGCATTATAGCGCGCGCTTAAAAAGTCGTTTCGCTGCAACGGCGTGGGCTCAAAAACCGAGCGCATCCGCAGCTCGGCCCGTGCAACATCCGCTGCAAAGCCCACCTAGTGCACCTCACGCTTTTGCACAATATGCCCGTAAAGCGTGCTCAAAATACTGATGCTCAGCATAAAATAAAACCACTGATACAGCCCCATAGCCGCCAAACTAACCCAAAACATCTCGCCAAAAGCCAGGTTAATCACCATCGGCACCACCATATTGATAAAGGCCAAAGCCAGCGCCAGCCCCACGATCGCCCAAGTATGGCCTGAAGTATCGCCCCACGCCTGCCGAATGGTCAGGCTGTCATCCAGCGCCACGGCAGGCAAAACCAACGCCATGCGCAAATAAAGCACCGCCACAATGGTGCCAACCAGCAAGCCCATCAAAAACCCAATGCCCACCATGCCAGAGCCTTGCCCCCCAGCCATTCCCTGCATTGAGCTCACGAGAAACGGCCCAAAAGCCGCACCCAGAATGCCGCTCACCAAAACCACAACCAATCCCGCCAGTAATGAGATCCCGACCCCGAGCCAAAAATAGCGGCCAATCCGAAATTCTTTCCGGTAAGGAATAATCCCCTGCGGAATTTCCTCCAGCAGAATAAACCGGTGCCAAACAATCGCCACCAGCGAGACCGACCAAAATAGAAACACAGTGACGGCCAAGGTCAACAAAAGAACAAGCCCAGCGCTCCCACCAGAGTTACTTGAGGCATCTGCCATGCCTTCCATATTTTGATTCAGTGCGGCATTCAACCATTCGGGCTGCGTGCTCACTAGCATCCCGCCGCCAATCACACATATAGCCACCAGCCAGCCGCTCACCCTAATGGCCATGCCCAAATTGCCAGTTACCTGCCGAAAACTATGCGATAATATTGTTAAGCCATTCATACCCGTCTCCTTGTTTAGGTTGCGTTATCACAGCATTTTATTTTCAACCAGATAAAAACGCCTCATTGGCCTATTCTTAACCACCCGACCCGCATAAAAAATGGCGCAAAATTCAGAAAATCCGGCCCACATGACCCCGCGCAGCCTCGGTATCATTCTCACGCCGTTTTGTTTAAGCCGAGCCCTTGGCTAAAAAGCGCGTTGCCCCCTTGCTGGGGGCCGCCGAAAGGGCTAAATCCTCCTCAAACCATTTTGCTGGAGGATTCCATGTTTGTCCCTAAAAAAGTTGTGCTCGCCTATTCGGGCGGTTTGGATACATCGATTATCCTGAAATGGCTCGAAATCGAATATGGCTGTGAAGTTATCACCTTCACCGCAGACTTGGGCCAAGGCGAAGAGCTGGAGCCAGCGCGCAAAAAGGCCGAGCTTTTGGGCGTGAAGCCGGAAAATATTCATATTGAGGATGTGCGCGAAGAATTTGTGCGTGATTTTGTATTCCCCATGTTCCGCGCCAATGCGCAATATGAAGGCCTTTACCTGCTGGGCACCTCCATCGCCCGCCCGCTGATCTCCAAACGCCTTGTTGAAATTGCCGCCGAGTGCGGTGCTGATGCCATCGCCCACGGGGCCACCGGCAAAGGCAATGACCAAGTCCGCTTTGAGCTGGCCGCCTATGCGCTTAACCCTGATATCAAGGTGATTGCGCCGTGGCGGATATGGGACCTGAGCAGCCGCACGCGCCTGCTGGAATTTGCCGAGCAGCACCAAATTCCGATCGCAAAAGACAAGCGCGGCGAAGCGCCTTTCTCGGTGGACGCCAACCTGCTGCACACCTCGTCTGAGGGCAAAGTGCTGGAAGACCCCGCAATTGAAGCGCCAGATTATGTGTATCAGCGCACCGTTGCGCCAGAAGATGCGCCCGATGTGGCCGAGTATATCGAGATCACCTACGCAGCGGGCGACCCTGTGGCGCTGAATGGCAAGGCCCTTAGCCCCGCCGAAATGCTGACAGCCCTGAATGAGCTGGGTGGCAAGCACGGCATTGGTCGGCTTGACCTTGTGGAAGGCCGCTTCGTGGGCATGAAATCCCGCGGAATTTATGAAACCCCCGGCGGCACCCTTATGCTTGAGGCCCATCGCGGCATTGAAAGCATCACGCTAGACCGTGGCGCGGCCCACCTCAAAGACGAGCTGATGCCAAAATACGCCGAGCTGATTTATAACGGTTTCTGGTATTCGCCCGAGCGCGACATGCTGCAAGCCTTGATTGACGAAAGCCAAAAACACGTAACCGGCACCGTAAAGCTGAAGCTTTACAAAGGCCTGTGCCAAACCGTTGGCCGCTGGTCTGATCACTCGCTTTATTCAGAAGCGCATGTAACTTTTGAGGATGACGCTGGTGCGTACGACCAAAAAGACGCCGCTGGGTTTATCCAGATAAACGCGCTACGGCTCAAGCTGCTTGCCGCCCGGGATAAACGCCTACAATAGCGGCCTTACTGAGACCATACGCTCCTTATTTCAGCAGGCGCGTATTTTGGAAAGCGTATCAGGGGAAATCAGCCCTGTTGGCGGGAAACAAAAAGGCGCGCAAACACATGAGCTTGCGCGCCAAGAGCGTACATTCGGCCTTGCAATCATTGCGTTAGCCAATTGCCGTGTTATAAACACCTATGGCCAGAAAACGCCCCTTTTCAATTCTACGCGCCTTGCGCCTATTTGCCCTTGTGGCAACTTTTTTGGGCAGCTCTCATCTGGCTTCCACCATTTTGTTTTACAATTCGTCTTTCGCCACCCAAGGCATCATCCTTGATTGGGCCTCCTCAGATGAGGCCGCCGCCTCGGGCAGAACGCCGATCATCGCCTTCATTGATTTTCGTGATCGTAAACGGCTCGCGGCCCCTCAAAGCGCCGCAGGCACGGAGAACGAACAGTTGGGCCATAAAATTCAGATCAGGTATAACCCCGACAATCCCGATATTTTCCGCATTGATACGCCCATGGGCATGTGGGGCTCTGGCATTATGAGTGTACTTTACGGTCTGGTTCCGTTTTTGCTCCTCAGCTTCCTTATTTCCAGCACAAACAAGCGCCCCACAAAACGACCGCGCGTGCAGCAGCGCAAAAGCACACTAAATGTTAGCCATCTTGTTGATCACAGCCAAAGCATGACCGAGACCGACAGGCCTGTTGTCCGCCGTATGCGGTGAGAAACGGTGACCGTTAATCCCAATGCGAAATTGCATCAATAAGCTGGAACCGCCTTTATGACCAAGCCTCCTAAGCGAAAAACACGCATTATCGCCGTTCTCGTTATTTTGTTGGGGCTGATATTTGCAAGCGTTGGCGGGGGGGTAACATATTTTTCCTATGCCTTTTCGCTAACGGCTGTTGCGACCAGTGGTGTTGTAACCGATGTTGAAGTGAACTGGTCCAGCAATGGCAGCAACAGTTCGTCCTCCCCAACCTACAAGCCGACCATATCATTTCTTGATAATAGCGGGGTCAAGCAACGCGCCCAAACCTTCCTCTCATCCTCAAGCTACAACTACCCCATAGGCACCAAATTACGCATCCTTTATAACTCAGAGAACCCGAGCAGTATGCGCATAGATAGCTGGTTTGCCCTCTGGGGCTTTGGCTTGATATTCCTGATTATTGGTGTTTTCATCATGCTAGGCGGGCTCATATTCCTTCTCGTCGCCAGCCGCGCCAAAGCGGAGCAACCACCCCCTGAAAACATCAGCAATGGCCCGAGCCCCGCACAGAAAAAAGCAGATTATAGCTACAGCTCTGAAACCCCTAAAAAGCGCGCTCCTACTATTCGACGCAGATAAGCCCG
>NVUX02000018.1 GCA_002402045.2 Paracoccaceae bacterium
CCAGCGTTACCAATGTCGCCAATATTGCTATTGGTTCGTTGGTTTCAGGTACCGGTGTTGGGCGCGAAGTATATGTGGCCAGTAAAGACAATGGCGCTTTGACCATTACCCTATCGCAGGCTTTGATTAATCCGGTCGCGAGCCAGACATACAATTTTGACCGTTTCCAGTACCTTCTTGATTTTTCGGGGTTCAATGGGCTTTCGCGCCTACAACTCTCAAATATCGAGTTTGCTTGCCTCGGGAAAAGTTCCGGTGTTTTGCTGCCCTATACGGGGTTTGAGTGGCACATTCATACCTGCTGGTTCTTAAAACCAAAGGACCGTAGAATAACGTCGTTTAATCGCGGCTGCTATGGCATTGCGATTTATAACAACGAATTCTTCTCAAATGAATATGACATTTTGGCGCAAAACCGCACGACGATCGCGTTTAATACAAACTTTAACGATGTAAAGCTGCGGGATAATCAGTCCGTTCGGTTTAAGCATTTTGGCGTAATCGCGGGCGGGGGGCATATCATCACCGGCAACCACTTTTGGCAAGGTGACGGCGCACCAGCGGGCGACCGAACTGCGGGCATTTTGTTTACCGCGCGCAATCCCAGCAGCGTGGTGACCGCAAATTATGTAGATAATTGCTTTATTGAGGTATCAAACGAGCACGCGAAGTTCACAAATGTTGGCCCTGCCACCGTCCCATTTGGCGCACTTTCTATCACCGGTAATATATTTATTGCCTCTGATGTGCCTTCTTGGTTTACCTTTATCCGGCTTTCGCCTTATGGCAGCGGGCACCATATTGACGGCCTATCGGTAATTGGGAATACATTTAAGGAAATCACCAACAACCCGATCGACCGCGTAGAAAGTGTCGTTACCTCCAACGGGAATTTTGATCACGCGCTGTCCCAAAACATTGTGTTTGAGGGCAATAGCTATACTAAGGTTAATCAGCGGACTGAAAACCCAGCTTACGTAGATATGACCCAGGCAGCGGCGGCAACGACCTGGACCTATTCACACACGCAAAAAGTGCCTTTTGGCGGGCAAGTGCGCGGCGTGGAAAGCTGGTCAGCTATTGGTCCAATTCAAGATGGTGGCAGCATCAATCAATTTGAATCACCTTACTTTACGCTCACGCAAGGCGCGGCGGGAGACGATGTGAATATATCGTGGCCAGCCCCCCGCAAAGGGCGGATACAAATGAAGCTAAGGAGCGATTCAGCGGCATAGACATTTGGCACCCCGCATTGGCGGGGTGCCAAAACCTGCATATTGCGGTATAGTGTGGGAAAGGAGCTTCTAATGCTAACCATTTCCAACAATGCAAACATTCAAACCGTGATCACCACTTTTGATGTAACGCCCGCAACATGCCAAGATCTTTTTGAAGAGCTAAGCTCGGCCTGCCAAGATGTGATTTCAAAGCAGCCTGGCTATATTGCCTCGGCCTTACACATCAATGATGCCCGCACGCGCATCGCCAATTATTCACAATGGGAAAGCCGCGACGATTTTCATGCGATGTTGCGCATTGATGAAATGCGCCTGCGCAACCAACGCATCAACGAGCTTTGCAAGAATTTTGCGCCCGTGATGTATGAAGTTGCCACGTGTGTGAGCTGAAGCTGGCAAAATAGTGTTTGCCCGCGTAGTTTCCGGCGGACAAAGGCAAAGCCCCTCTCTAAATGCGCCACTACCTTGCTATGGCAGCATTATTCCACGAATAGTAAAGTAGAGTAGCGCCGCCAAAGATCCGGCCACAGGTACCGTAATCACCCAGGCAGCAGCGATTTTTATAACCACTGAACGCTTAACCAGCTCTTTTCGATAAGCCTTTCTTAAACGTTTATGGTCAGATTTCAGCAAGCCGCGAGTGTTTTTCATTTGTGCCAACAACGCGCCTTGTTCCGAAATATCGGCAGTTTCATACTGATGGAGAAATGCTTCAACCATTTCGGGCGGCTCGCCTTCATAATGGTCTCGTATTTCTGCAATAAGCCGATCATGGTTGGATTCAAGATACTCTCGTAAAAAACCGACCCCAAAGACACCGCCGACCGCAATATGCGTGGAGCTAACAGGGAGGCCGAGCTGGGAGGCAATTATTACCGTTATAGAGGCCGCCAGTGCCACACAAAAAGCCCGCATTTTGTCCAGCTCGGTGATTTCACTGCCCACAGTTTTTATCAGTTTTGGCCCAAAAAGTAGCAGTCCAATGGCAATGCCGGTCGCCCCAATCATCATCACCCAAAGCGGGATTTCAGCCTTACTGACGACCTCACTATTTGCCACCGCGTCATTGATCGCGGCGAGTGGGCCTACCGCATTGGCTACATCATTTGCCCCATGGGCAAAACTAAGCATCGCCGCCGACAAAATAAGGGGGATGACAAACAGATCACCTATACTTTCCCGATCGTTTTTGAGCTTGGCCGAGGCCTTTTTGACCATGGGTCGAACAATAAGAAAAACAAGAACAGCTATCGCAAAACCAATAAATGTCGCGGTATAGATGTCGGTTTTCCATAATTTTTTCAACCCCTTAAGGATTAGATATACTGAAAATGCCCACATCATCAGTGACACTAAAATCGGCACCATTTTTTGCGCAGCTGCAATTTTGTCGGCGCGATAAATGATTGTGCGTTTGAGGAGGTAAAGAAATCCTGCGGCAATAATACCGCCAAGCAAAGGTGAAATGATCCAGCTCGCAGCGATTTTCCCCATCGTGCCCCAGTTCGCTATTTCCCACCCAGCCGCGGCAATCCCCGCACCCAAAACGCCACCAACAATAGAGTGGGTGGTGGAAACAGGTGCCCCAAAATACGTTGCAATATTGAGCCAAATGGCTGCCGCCAAAAGGGCCGCCATCATCAGCCAAATAAAGACATTTGAATCCGATATTAGGGAGGGATCAATTATACCTTTTTTGATAGTGCTAACCACGTCTCCGCCCGCAATGAGCGCGCCGGCAGCTTCAAAAACAGCGGCAATGGCGATGGCTCCCAACAGCGTTAGCGCCCCCGATCCAACTGCGGGGCCTACATTATTGGCAACATCGTTGGCACCAATGTTTAGGGCCATATAGCCGCCAATCATTGCCGCAATAACGAGCAGACTGCCGCTACCGCCCATGTCTATCCTCTGCGAAAGCACAAGATATATTGTTGCGATAAACAGGCCAGCGAGGCCAATTTTTAAGATTTCGATTCGTCCCATTTTTCCATTCCGATTCCGGGTTATGTACATCGAATGGGATTATGACATTTGCATAACAGTTTTATGACAAGTTTCTTTTGTTCACAAAAAAAGCCTCCCGAAGGAGGCTTGATGTGTTTGCATCGTTTAGAGAGTTTATACTTTGAAGGTTTTAGGATTGGCGGTGACCTACTCTCCCACAGCTTAAGCTGCAGTACCATCGGC
>NVUX02000019.1 GCA_002402045.2 Paracoccaceae bacterium
AAATACGCGGATGTTAACAAAACAAGTGGGTCAATTTTAAACGCCAATTACCCACCCAAGTGGGTCAATTTTGCATGCCTATTCACAGCTTCATCTCTAATACCTGCTATTCGATCTTTGGTAAGACCAAGCGCCTCGGCTTCTGCAAGCCACCCTGCTTGTAATGCGCCTCGATCAACATTCTCCTGTTTGGCGGTTCGTGTCGCCAGCGCCGCCAGCTCAGCGCTTTTTGCGGTATTTCCCATGCCCCGTTCCTTGAGCGCCGCTTCGATTTCCGCTCGCCGTTTGGAAAACTGTTTAGTCAGCTCTGGCGGCACTTCTTTAATTTCGATCAGGCGATCTTTCCCAACCCTCTCGACCGTATAACCCGCTTGTTGAACGCGGTGTGCCAGCTCATGACGATAGATATCGGATCCAAGCTTCTGGGCTTTGAATATCAGGTCATTATGTATGGCCGTCATTCGGCCTGATGAATTTTCCACCATATTGGCAATAACCGCATGGGTGTGAAGCTGCGGGTCAAGCAGGCGCGAGGTATCATGGCGAAACAGGCCCGCGATGATTTTCCCGCCGGTTTCCACCTGCAAATCCCCATTTTTGTAGTAGCGGGTTTGTACCAGCTTTTGCTCCACATAGGCCATGGCCGTTAAGACGGCTTTATCATGGGCCTTAATCAGGCGCTCATCTTCAAATACCAAAGCGGCAATGGAAACGGATTTTGGAGCCGAAAATGTTAGGTCTAACCCCGGCCGATGCAGCCGTTCCCCCTCTACTATCCGCCCCATAAGGCGCTCCGGCTCCGGCCCGTCTTTCCCCGGTTTAAATATTTGACCATTTAGCAGCTCGGAAAACAGCGGGTCATCTATACGGCCCGCCAACCCCAGCGCTTCCGCCGCTTTGCCAAACCACTGCGCTGCCGCATCCCCTTCTTCACTTCCTGTCGTATAATAGCCCTCTGATTTGTAATACCCTGAGGCTGCCGCCCCTGCGCTCACAGGTGTTGATGACATCATTCTTCAGCGCTCCAAATACCCTTGCTTGGCAGGTAGCCTACAGAAATGATGGGCCTGGTTATATTCCCCTAAAATGGGTTATTTGGGCGGGTTTATGCATATTCTGTGAGATGAAACTCTATTCATCATAGAAGCTGTCCCGAAATTACCTAGTAAACACTAAGGTCAACCCCACCTGCAAAATTGGAGTGTGGCTTGTTTTATTCTATCCCGTGAGATACAGAAAAACATGGCCGAACACTGGGTGAACAAAAATGACATTTAAAACAACGCCTTTTGATGTGGTGGATTTCCTCGATACCCCGGAAGATATCCAAAATTACCTTTCTGAAGCCTTTGCCAGTGATGACCCAAAACTGATAGCCATCGCCCTCGGTGATGTCTCCCGCGCGCGGGGCATGAGCAAAGTGGCGAAAGAAACCGGACTATCGCGGGAAAGTCTCTATAAGTCACTTTCTGAAACCGGAAACCCTGAATTGGCTACGGTTTTGAAGGTCATGCAATCAATGGGGCTTTCGCTCGAACCTAAACCCCGAGGCGAGCTCGGCACTCCTTAGCTGGTGGCTATCCCATGATCATAATTCCGTTGCAGGTTCAGCCAGAATTCTGGCGAAGTGCCGAGGTATTTGGATAGGCGGATCGCCATATCGGCGGTTAAATCCATTTCCTGCCGCAGAATACCTTCAATCCGCGCGAGCGGCACCCGAGCGGCTTTTGCAAGATTTCCAGCCGATAGGCCCAGCTCCGCAAGAAACTCGGCTTTCAGGATTTCACCAGGATGAACCGGATTTTGTAAAACCATTTTTAACTCCTTTCGGGATTGTTAGCTCCCTTGCCATTAAAGGCATCATTGCTAAATTACTGGGTGGCAGCATCCAAGCGTTATTTGAAATACTGGGCTATATCCATTCTCTGATGAAGTACACGAATGATGGATATACCGGAATCCGATGCTCAGAAAAACACAAGGGGCCGCATAAGCAAACAATTATTTCGGGCTCTGTAGCAGAGTTTTGGATTCTAGTGGCTTACTGGTGATTTCTGTTATATAACCTAGGACAAAACTACATATTGATTGAGGAAAGACAACATATTCGATGCCTGCAACAACCCAAAAACAGAAAATGCTAGCCCATATTGGAGAACACACTCTTTCTCGGGCTCGTGATCTGGCTGGCGTTGGCGTATCCGCCACAACAATTTCGAGGGCTGTGTCCAGTGGGCAGATTCTCCGAATAGGACGTGGTCTATACCAGCTTCCAGATGCAGAGATTAGCACCTATGCCACACTGGCTGAAGTTTCAAAACGCACGCCAAATGCGGTGATTTGCATGATGTCAGCACTTTCATTCCATGGTCTCACGGACCAGATTCCACGAAAAGTCTGGATTGCAATTGGTGCAAAAGACTGGGCACCGACAATGGATTATCCAAAAACCAGGATTGTACGATTCAGAGAGCCTTACTTTTCCAACGGGCGTGAAAAGCATGATATCGGCGGCGTCCCCGTTCAAATATATTCTGTGGCCAAGTCGATTGCTGATGCTTTCAGGAACAAAAAAATGGTTGACAGATCGGTTGCAATAGAGAGTCTAAAATCCGCGCTTCGGAGCCAGAAAATTTCGCCGTCAGAACTTATTCTAGCGGCCCAGGAAAATGGCGCCTGGAAGCAAATGAAGCCCTACATGGAAGCACTAACGTCAAATGGCTAAACCGGTAAAGAATATATCATCCTCGGTTCGGCAACGATTGCTGAATTTAGCGCGGCAAGAAAAACAGGTATTTGACGTTGTCCTCGTTGCCTTTGGCCTTGAACGGTTGCTCTATCGCCTCTCAATATCAGATTATCGTGACGGGTTCATACTTAAGGGCGGCATGCTGGTCACATTGTGGACAGCTGATCCCGGGCGCTTTACGCGCGACATTGATTTTCTTGCGTTCGGAAAAGATGATGAAGCCAGCCTAAAGGAAGCATTTGGGAAAATTCTTTCAATCGAAGCCGAGGACGGTCTTGTCTTTGATACAGCTAATTTAACGGCGACGGAGATCCGGGAGGGCCAAGTTTATGGCGGTATGCGCCTGAAGACCATTGCCCACCTTGGGAATACCAAGATACCAATTACTGTCGATCTTGGTTTTGGCGATGCGCTTGGGGATTCTGAATATCGTGTTGATTATGGTTCATTGCTGGATTTTCCAGCAGCAAATATACGTGCCTACTCACCTGCGACGGTTATTGCAGAAAAGTTTCAGGCTGTTGTCGCCCTTGGGGTCGCGAACGGCAGGATGAAAGATTTCTATGATCTTTGGGCGCTCCCTAAATCACTTGAGATTGATATGGATGAACTGGTGCACACGCTACAACAGACGTTTAAGCGCCGAGAGACCGCTATCCCGGATATGCGCCCGCCTGGCCTATCGCCAGAATTTGGGGAGGACCGGGACAAGCAAGCGCAGTGGTCCGCATATGCAGAATCGACAGAGCTTGAAGAAATATCTCTAATGGAGGTTCTGGATGAAATATGGGATTGGCTTGACCCAATTTGTAGGTTAGCCAATGGGAGAGAGAAGCTATGAAGCAAAGCCCCAAATGCTTTAACCCTGATGACGAAGCCATAAAGGTTTCTCTTTGCCCCTAGAAAAACAACACTCGATTACATTGGGTTCTGTCGCAAAGTTTTCCGGAGGCTGGTTCAGTCGAGTTCTGCTAGAGTTAGGCCGCCAATCTGGCAAATTGTTCAAACGGCGACGTGGGTTTGTTTGAAATTGTTGTGTTCGGATCATGTGGGCTACTTCGATGCCTTTGATCGTGGCAGCGGCTGAATAGAAAGCCTTGAAACCTATCATTGGTCGGGTGATTTTCTTGATGAAGCGATGGCTCCATTGCCCGGCAGGTGAATGCGTAGCAATCACCGAGAGGGGTGTTCAACAATATTGTTCAGGTATTTTACCCGCAGTATTTCAATCGGTGGTGCACTCGAGAGAATTTCAGCCCAATATTTATCCGCTGAAGGCCAGACAGATTGGCACCACTTTTATCAATCGCACGATAAAGGTACATCCACTTTCCGTTGACCTTGATTTCGTCTCTCACCTGTCAGGGTATTGCGCAGCAATATCCCGAGAAGGCATTCGCCATGATGCGGCTGTTGGCCGTTTCTTTTGCTGCGCCGCTTTGGCGATGTCAGGTGAATATTTCACAACCCAGCGATTCAGTGTTGCATGGTCAATCTGAACGCCGCGCTCCGCCATTATCTCTTCCAAATCACGATAAGAAACAGCCTAGCGAACGTAGAAAAACACTGCGTACAGGATCACATCTTTCGGGTAATGACTGCCTTTGAAATCAATGCTCCTATTCGATGGATCCTGCCGATAGCTTCTTGAAACGACTTATGACAAAATCAAACAACGGTAGGAATACAATAAAATTTTGCGACGCAACTCGAGAAGTTCCACTTACCGAATATAAAAATTTGCTGCGCGTTTTGAACGAGGCTAAGCATGCTTTAGACGCTGTACCAGCGCCCGGTTGATCACCCCAAGGGAGATAGTGCCGGAAGTTATGTTTACTGCTTAATCGCTATCAGCCTTTATCTGAAATTTTACGGCAATAAAGCTCAAACCTGTGGTGCAAAACTTCGTATCCCAGCTGTGCCGCGATTTCGGCCTGGAGGCGCTCAATTTTATCGGATTTAAATTCAATGACTTTGCCAGAATCCAGATCGACAATGTGATCATGATGAATTTTAGGTACCAGTTCAAAGCGTGCGCCGCCGCCTTCAAAATTGTGATGTTGAATAACACCCTTGGCTTCCAGCGCGGCGAGGGTTCGATATACGGTTGCCAGCGAGGTCGAAGGCTCATGCGCTTTGGTACGTTTGTGAAGGTCGATCGCATCCGGGTGGTCAGTGGCACTCGTCAACACGGCCATTAGAGCGACTCGTTGCCGAGTAATTCGAATGCCTGCTTTGCGAAGAAGGCCCGTAAAATGGGCCGCTTGATCAGGGGGGAGAGCCATATTGATCCTCGTTTCTCAAGTTGGTGTTATCTTTGCGAATGGTTGCTAATCTTGTTTACAGTTGAGAACTACTCGCATATGCAATTAAAAACCAGCTAATAGTTCAAGGAACTTTCGACTATGCTTCAACGTACACCATGGCTTCGATCATCTATGTTGGGTGCTTTAAGCGCCTTATTCCTAACCACCGGGGCCGTTGCGCAAGACGATAGATTCAAAGTAGCGACAACGTTTACGGTGATTGCCGATATGGCGCGCAACGTGGCGGGAGATGCGGCGGATGTTGTGAGTATCACTAAGGCAGGCGCTGAAATTCATGGCTACCAACCAACGCCGCGTGATATTATAAGAGCACAAGATGCAGACCTGATTTTGTGGAATGGGCTGAACCTTGAACTGTGGTTCGAGCAGTTTTTCTCGAACTTGTCCGATGTGCCGAGTGTTACCCTGAGTGATGGCATCGACCCGATGGGGATCACCGAGGGTGAATATACGGGCAAGCCTAACCCGCACGCGTGGATGAGCCTGAGCGGGGCGCTGATTTATGTTGATAATATTCGTGATGCGTTTATTGAGCATGACCCCGAGAACGCCGAGATTTATCGCGCAAATGCTGAGGCCTATAAGCAAGAGATCAGCGATACCATCGCGCCATTAAGTGCCGCTATTCAAGCGGTGCCGGTTGAGCAACGGTGGTTGGTGACATGCGAAGGCGCGTTCAGCTACCTGATCCGAGATTTCAACATGCGCGAGCTGTATCTGTGGCCAATTAACGCTGATCAACAAGGCACACCACAGCAAGTCCGCAAAGTAATTGACGGGGTGCGAGAACACAACATCCGTGCGGTTTTCTGCGAAAGCACCGTGTCACAAGCGCCCGCTCAGCAAGTCGCCCGCGAGACCGGTGCGGTTTATGGCGGGATGCTTTATGTTGACAGCCTGACCGAAGCCGACGGTGACGTGCCGACCTATATTGACCTGCTGCGCGTAACGAGTGAAACCATTGCGAAAGGTTTAAGCGAATGACCAAAGGCACAGGCATTGTTGCGCGCGATGTAACCGTTACTTATCGCAATGGGAATACGGCGTTGCGCAATGCAACGTTCGATATTCCCACCGGTACGATTACGGCGCTGGTGGGGGTTAACGGGGCCGGAAAATCGACTCTGTTCAAGGCGATTATGGGGTTTGTTCCTGCGGCCAAGGGCGAAATTACTGTGCTTGGCATGCCTGTAAAAGAGGCGCTGCGTAAGAATGTCATCGCCTACGTGCCGCAAGCCGAAGAGGTTGATTGGAGCTTTCCGGTTCTGGTTGAGGATGTGGTGATGATGGGCCGCTACGGGCACATGGGGTTTCTGCGCCGCCCTAAACAGGTTGACCACGATGCGGTGACAACCGCCTTGGGCCGTGTTGGCATGGCAGATCTCCGCCTCCGCCAAATTGGCGAATTATCAGGTGGGCAGCGCAAACGGGTTTTCCTCGCGCGCGCTTTGGCACAAGATAGCAAAGTAATTTTGCTGGATGAGCCCTTCACCGGCGTTGATGTGAAAACCGAAGAAGCCATTATTGCCCTGCTGCGCGAAATGCGTGATGAGGGTCGCGTAATGCTTGTTTCCACCCACAATCTCGGATCAGTCCCAGAATTTTGTGACCGCACCATATTGGTCAAGGAAACCATTTTGGCCTTTGGGCCAACCAAAACAACCTTCACCCGCGAAAACCTAGAAGAGGCTTTTGGCGGTGTGCTCCGCCACTTTGTTTTGGGCGGGTCTGATCTGCATGACGATGATGACGCACGCAAAATTCATGTGATCACCGATGATGAACGGCCCTTTGTTATCTATGATGACCCGGAGAGTGCTGACGCCACAGAGGTATCCAAATGATCGACATTCTATTGCTGCCGTTTAGCTATAACTACATGTTCAACGCGATGTGGGTATCCGCCTTGGTCGGCGGGGTTTGCGCCTTTTTGTCCTGTTATCTGATGCTCAAAGGCTGGTCTTTGATCGGCGACGCGCTGAGCCATTCGATAGTGCCCGGCGTTGCGGGCGCTTATATGTTGGGGCTGCCATTTGCCTTGGGTGCCTTTGCTGCTGGGGGGCTTGCTGCGGGTGCAATGCTGTTTTTAACTGAGCGCTCTGGGCTAAAAGAAGACACCGTTATTGGCCTGATCTTCACATCGTTTTTTGGGCTGGGTCTGTTTATGGTATCGCTCTCCCCAATGTCGGTGAGTATCCAAACGATTACGATGGGTAATATTCTGGCGATCACTCCGTCAGACACGCTGCAACTTGCGATTATCGGCTTTGTCACGCTCGCGATATTGCTAGCAAAATGGAAAGACCTGATGGTGACCTTCTTTGATGAAAACCATGCGCGCTCTATTGGCATAAATACCGGCGCGCTAAAAGCTGTGTTTTTCACCCTGCTTGCCGCATCCTGTGTGGCCGCCCTGCAAACCGTTGGCGCGTTTCTGGTTATCGCAATGGTGGTTACCCCCGGCGCCACAGCCTATTTATTAACAGACAGGTTTCCACGATTGCTAATGTTGAGCGTCGCCATCGGCTCGATCACCAGTTTTGTTGGCGCCTATCTGAGCTTCTTTGTAGATGGCGCTACGGGTGGGCTGATCGTTTCATTGCAAACGACAATCTTTTTGTTTGTATTTTTCTTGGCCCCTAAACACGGTTATCTGGCCGCGCGAAGACGTGCCGCAAAAGCATTGGCCGCATCATGATAGATATTTTGCTGCAACCGTTTCAGTATGCGTTTATGAACAACGCTTTTGTGATGCTGATGATCATCGCGGTGCCAACCAGTCTGCTGTCTTGCTACCTCGTACTTAAGGGCTGGTCGCTGATGGGCGACGCCATCAGCCACGCCGTTTTGCCCGGTATCGTTATTGCCTACCTGCTGAATATCCCACTCATTATCGGGGCGTTTTTTGCAGGTATGGTCTGCGCATTGCTGACCGGATTTTTGGCTGAAAATAGTCGCGTCAAGCAAGACACCGTGATGGGAATTGTATTTTCCGGCATGTTTGGTTTTGGCATTGTTCTTTACACCAAAATCACCACAGATGTGCATCTTGATCATATTTTGTTTGGGAATATGCTTGGGGTCAACGCAAATGATTTATGGGCGTCTGGCCTGATCGCCGCATTTGTTTCCCTCGTCATCATTGCCAAGCGGCAGGATTTTTTGCTGCACGCGTTTGATCCGATACAAGCGCAAGCCGTTGGATTGCGGGTTGGTTGGCTGCACTATGGGCTTTTAACGCTGATCTCGCTAACCGTTGTCGCCACCCTCACCGCCGTTGGTATTATCCTCTCAATCGGGTTGTTAATTGCGCCGGGAGCCATCGCCTTTTTGCTCACAAAACGGTTTGAACGCATGCTGCCGATTGCCGTAGCCGTGACGATGTTCTCTGGTTTTGCGGGAATTTATATCAGTTTTTATATTGATAGCGCCCCGGCACCGACCATTATTCTTGTCCTATCAGCCATCTTTATTGCTGTCTTTGTGCGGTCGGGCATATTGATCAAGCGACAAACAGCGCGTGCTGAACCATTACGTCAATGACACACGCACCATTGTCGGACCATTCCTCTGGTTGTGTCTGGCATCATCGCAAGGTTTGTTTGCAGAGTAACATTAGCTGTACCCAGTGTGCGCTCTTTCTCAACATCTGAAAAACTTTGCGGCAGAACCAGGGGGCGACGGGCAAAGCTTTCATCCCGCCGTTACGCAACTGTCACTCCACCGTCATGAAGATCGCTAATGTTGTGCACGAAACTACTCACATTGGGGAATCCAGAATGCCACTAAAACTACTCGGTATGACGTCAGTCATTGCGATCACCGCGACAGGCGTTGCAGCTGAAATGAACTTCAATCGCATCAGCAGTTTTGCAACCTTTACCAATAACCAAGATGCTTCAGCAGAATCATCCGCCGAGATCATCAGCGCATCGGGTGATGGCATGACACTGGTTTATTCCGACAGCCCCCTCGGTGTGATCGGGATAATTGATATCACGGACCCGACGGCACCAGTGGCAAAGGGCAATATCGACGTTGGCGGAGAACCGACGGCTGTTTCCGTTTTGGGCAACATTGCCATGACAGGCGTGAACACATCAGAAAGTCACACAGCACCATCGGGCATGTTGAAAGCTTTCGATCTGACAACGATGCAAGAGGTTGCTGCCTGCGAATTGGGCGGTCAACCTGACAGCACGGCGATAGCGCCGAACGGAAGCTTCATCGCCATCGCGATCGAGAATGAACGCGATGAAGATTTGGGTGACGGGGGCCTTGGTCAAATGCCAGGCGGTTATGTCGTGACCATCGACATCGAAAACAGCGTTCCGGCTTGCGACAGCATGGTCAAGATCAACGTCAATGGCTTGGCCGATATCAGCCCTAACGACCCAGAGCCCGAATTTGTGGATGTAAACGCCGCTGGCGAAATCGTCGTAACGATGCAAGAAAACAACCACATCGTGGTGATGACCCAAACTGGCGAGATTCTCAGCCACTTCTCAGCCGGTTCTGTTGATCTCACAAGGATCGACGCAACGGACGAGCGCAGCGCGCTGTTGTTCACTGAAGCTCAGGAAGGCCGCTTGCGTGAGCCGGATGGCGTTCAGTGGATCGACAATGATCACTTCGCCATCGCCAATGAGGGCGATATGGACGGCGGCGCACGTGGCTGGACCATTTTCAACAAAGACGGTACCGAAGTTTTTGAGGCAGGCAGCACGTTTGAACATGCCATCGTCCAGATCGGCCACTACCCCGATAAACGGTCGGACGCCAAAGGTGCCGAACCTGAGGGTATGGAATTCGCCATTTTTGACGGCGTACCCTACGCTTTCATTCTGGCCGAGCGCGCCTCGGCAGTTGGTGTATATGACGTCACGGACCCAAGTGCGCCGGTCTTGACGCAGATGCTCCCCTCCGGCATCGCCCCAGAAGGTGCCATCGCGATCCCGTCGCGCGGCCTGTTCATAACTGCAAACGAAGCCGACCTGATTGAAGATGGCGGCATCCGCAGCCACGTGATGATCTATGAGTACCAAGACGCACCGGCCGCCTATCCACAGCTTACCTCTGCAGGTGCAGATGAATTGATCGGCTGGGGCGCGATTTCGGGCATGGTCGCGGGCGAGGACGGCATGGTCTACGCCGTTAACGACAGCTTTTATGGCTACCAACCGACGATTTTTACCATCGATACCACTGTGATGCCTGCACAAATCGTCAATGCACTGCCCGTCACACGCGGCGGTTTCGCTGCGCAAAAGCTTGACCTTGAAGGTATAACACTGGACGGTGAAGGCGGCTTCTGGCTCGCCTCTGAAGGTCAGACAGGCCGGATGATCCCGCATGGGATTTACCACGTAAACGGTGAAGGTGAGATTGAGCAAGAGATCAACCTGCCTGCGGAGCTTCTCGCGGTTGAGCGGCGCTTCGGGTTTGAAGGCATCACACTGATCGACGGCACACTATGGATGGCCGTTCAGCGCGAATGGGCGGACGATCCCGCAGACCACGTGAAACTGGTTGCCTACAACATCGAATCCGGTGAGTGGGGCGCGGTCCTGTACCCCAAAGCGGCAGTTGAAACAGGTTGGGTCGGTCTGTCAGAAATCGTGGCCCACGATGGCGACGTCTATGTCATCGAACGTGACAACCAGATCGGCGATAATGCGGTGATCAAAATGGTTTACCGAATTCCCGGTGATGAAATGGTGCCCACGGCGCTTGGTGGCGACCTGCCAGTTGTGACCAAGGAAGCGGTTTACGATCTGATCCCCGATCTGCAGGCCACCAACGGGTATGTTGTGGATAAAGTTGAAGGTCTGGCGATTTTCGCAGACGGCGCGGCTTGGGTGAGTACAGACAACGACGGCGTCGATGATAGCTCGGGCGAGACGTTTTTTTGGTCTATCGGCAACCTTTAAACCGACTTGATTTTAGAAATGCGGTGCGCAGTTTTTACAGCGCACCGTTTGCATTTCGGGGATAACTTATACTCCCGATCAACTGCATCGCGCTTATACTCATCTGTGAACCTGTTTTGGGACATAACGTCCTCCTGCTTCCAAAACTACCAAGCAAGGCGTTTACAGATTTAGGGGATATTCATATCGCAGGAAACTACCGATATGGAAATAACTGGAAAACGTTCCGGCAAAACAACATTGCGTCCGTCCCGACCGAGTGAGACGACAAGAATTCCCAATTTTGGCATGAGTCGTTCGAGATTTAACAACTGGGATTCTCAATATGTATCGACACTCACGAACCGTTATTTTAACGGCGGCACTTTTTCAACTTTTAGCTTGCGAGGCGGGGATTTCGACCGAGACTGCCGCGCTTTATGCACGTTTGGACGGGGTCTTTGTCAGCGATGGCTACGGTTACGTTGTCGACCTGCGCGGCGACACGCGGAATCTTTATCACCTGTCTGTCGATACTTGCGTCTTTGACGAAGAAACCAGTGCGATCATACACCATGTCCTCACTCGCGACGATGTAGTTGAAGCTGCAGGCGCCCAAAGCTTTGCTTTTGGCAGTGCGTTTGAGCCTCACAAGGCGGTGTTTCATCGGGTCGCGGAGCTACCTGCACCCTGCGTGAGGCCAATGCCGGATACACCGCAGGGCAACTTTGACGCCTTTGCCGCGGCCTTTACCGCGCATTACGCGTTCTTTGACCTTCATGGGGTTAACTGGTCGCAGCAGGTCGATGCAATGCGTTCAAAGTTGACGCCGTCCACGACAGATGAAGAGCTATTTGCCCTTTTCGCCGAAATGGTAGCGCTACTTAAGGATAGCCATCTGTCATTGGACGCCGAGATAAACGGTCGCACGTTCAGCATTAATCCAGTCACGTCCACTCTCAGTCGCGGGGCAATCCGGTTGGCTGCTGAAAAGGGCGTCTCAAAACAAGAGGTCGTGCTGGCTGCACTTGATCAATATTGGAACCGAGGTGTGGCTGAGGATATTTTGGCGGGCCAAGGTCACGAGGCTGCGGGTGGTAAGATACAGTATGGTTTGATTGACGACACGATCGGTTACATCAATGTGTTGATGCTGATGAGTTACAATAGCGACGCGCTGATCCCAGACTTCGACACGCTGGACGACGCCGTAGACCACCAGCGGATCAACGCAATCCTAGACGAAATCATGATCAGTTTTGCCGAGGCCAACGTGAGCGCCGTTATCGTTGACGCGAGCATTAACTTTGGCGGCAGTGATTTTATGGGCCGCGAAATTGCAGCCCGTTTCGCCGACAGACAACGGCTTGCCTACACCAAAGCGGCATTCGATACGGCAGGCGCACCGGAAACATCCGTCTATGTTGTGCCTTCGGCGCGACCTTCCTTTGATGGGCCCGTCTATTTGATGACAACGGATTCGACCGTCAGCGCTGGCGAAACCATGACAATGGCCCTGTCCGCATTGCCCAATGTCACCCACGTTGGGCAGCCAACCAACGGATCCCTTTCGGATGTGTTGAGCAAGGTGCTGCCGAATGGTTGGACCTTCTCGCTATCCAATGAAATCTATCACGATCATGCCGGTATCGCGCGCGAAGGGCGCGGTATCCCACCCGAAATTCCCTTGGATATCTTTAACGAGACCACTCTTGTCGATGGCCATCCGGCCGCCGTCGCGACCCTCGTTGCACATATCCAATCTCAACTAAACAAATGATGAAAGGCCCAAAATTATGGAACTAATTCAAACGACATTGCTTTTCGGGGCCATACTGGATGATGGTACCTGCACCACGGCGCTGATGCGTGTCGCTTATCAGTTTTAGTGACTACGGCGCAGGGCACACCTTGCCCTGCGCCGTGACAGGCGGCATGATTTTGACGCAACCATAGACCGGAACACAAATGCCATCCGCTGCCCTCATTCTGATCATTCACAGCATTCTTACGGGTGTGTGCCTATTTTGCGCAAACCTGCTGTTTCTACGCCGCAGAGATGAGAGTGTTTATGTACCTCTAGCGCTGCTATTTTTGTTCCAAGGGCTTAGTTTTTTACCAGACCTGGTTGCCGACGTGATCTATGGACCCGACGTGCAGGTATCGTGGCGGATCTACCTCAACGTATTAATCAGCCCTCTGGATCTCGCCAGCCCATTGCTATTTTGGCTTTATGTCCGTGCTTTGACGACCGAAGGGCCGGCCGTGGCTGTGCCAGGGAAGGTCTGGCATGCAGGGCCAATCATCGCGGCATCCTTATGTATCGTGCCTGTGGTCGCGATACCCGCAAATATCCTGAATGGAACGATCCCGCCACCAGAAGAACTTATGCCCAATATTCGGTTAATCATGCGGTTGTTACTGATCGCAGATATCATTTTCATGGCAACCTTCACGATCTACTTCACTCTGACCATCCGCAGACTACAAGTCTACCGCAAGCGTTTGCGAGACATTTTTGCGAGTACCGAAAACCGCGAGCTGACATGGATTTGGCTCATTACTATCAGCACGGGCATCTATTTGTTGGTAGATTTTTTTGACACGTTGTCAGAAAGTATTGGTTGGAACGCGGCGGTTACGCAGACTCCTGCCTTTAAGGTGCTAGCCGAATTTCTCATTTTGGTTTTGATGTGGATCATCGGGGCTTGGGGATTGCGCCAGCGCCCCGGTCTTAGTGCCGCACCTGTTGAGCTACCAGCCGATTTGACCGACCCTGAATTATCCAAATACAAACATTCCGCGCTCGATGATGATCGGGCAAAACGCATCGCTGCAAAGATTGAATCTGCTATGCAGATGGACCTACTGTATCGTAATCCCAACCTGTCGCTTTGGGATTTGTCAAAGCACATATCTGTCACTTCGCATTATGTGTCGCAGACATTGAACACAAATCTAGGTCGCAGTTTTTTTGAGTACGTCAATTCCTGGCGGATCAAAGATGCAGTTACGCGGTTGACGACTACTGACGAAACCACCTTGATGATCGCGCTGGACGTTGGCTTCAACTCGCGATCATCGTTCTACAAGGCCTTCAAACGCGAGACAGGGAAAACACCGCGAGACATGCAGGGAAAAGACACCCTTCGTTGAGCCACCGCATATTGAGGCAATCGTCTCTTCAACAAGCACGGGCTTGCTGCATGGATTAACTGTAGCTGGGAACGCGCCTATGCAAAACGAACTTCGGGCGGTGTGTTCGAAATTGGGTCGACCAAGTTTGGTCAACCGGTTGGGGACGCAAACGCCAATCTTGGCCTTTGTTTTCTGATTTTCGAAGCTTAGCGGCTTTAGCTTTGGGCCGATGACGGTCTTGTAGCGACCCATTCACTGCCCGTCAGTGGATTGCACCGCTCTCCATGAGAGGGCGCCCTCTCCAAAATCTTTAGGCCAGTGCTGTCCATGACTAAATGGGTTGCGGCGTGGCCGTCTACCCTTAGCCTCGTGCAATATCAGGCCGTTGCTCCGCCGCGATAGCGGTAGAAAAACCTGACACTGTGATATCAACCCCCAGCATTCTTACAACACTGCGCATCAAGCCTTGGGTTTGACGCCGCGGTTGGTTGAAAACTAGCCCCAGCGTCTGGCAAGTTTCAATGGCTAAATTCGAGTAGCGCGGCTGTCGACCCAGCGTCGTACTGCGCGGTGCCGACCACAACCCAAGTGTTGTCTTCGCTGATCTAGACTATCAAACCACGCAACATCTATGCAACAACGCCACCAAAAAGACCATTTGAGCGCGGAGATCGAGCAGCAGTCGCTTCCGAAAGAAAGCTTGCAAATCCTAGAGTATATAAACGAGCATGGACAAATCACCATGAGCCTCGCCCAAGAGCTGACTAGTTTGCTTCGCACTACGGTGTGAGTACGACTTACAAAGCTTGTGTCTCAGGGACATTTGCAACTGTATGGGCAGGGGGCCTTTTATGAGCGTGCTGAGTAGGGTCATCGGGTTGGTAGGATTTTGGACACCACCCAAGCCGATTGCCAAAGTGGCAGCCTCGGGGTGGTGCTGTAGGAAAGCAGCCAGCCCCACCCCGCGGTGAGGGAGAGTTTAGGCCCATAGCGATTAGCTTTGAACTCTGCCGCAAGGGCAGGTTGGGCGGGGAAGAAACGGCTGGAACGGTGGTGGCGTTGATTTAGTCCAACAAACAAGCGTCTGTTCGGTTTTGGCTGGCTTCATTACTGGGCAATTTTTTGCACGCATGTCACAAGCTACATAAACGTTGAGACAGAACCCATTTAGCATATCGCATAGAAACTGCAGCTTGAGGGTTCAATCCCACAGCCTTGCTTTTAGCAAGCAAGGCCGCGAGCCTTAAAGGCTTCTACGGCTGCCGGAATGCGGTGGATATTGCGGAAGACTTCAATAATCAGGCGGGGTTGCTTTTCCATCTCGGCGATCGCGTCAAAAACCGAGGGCCACAGGATGCTGCCTTCGCCGGGCACCCAGTGGCGGTCGGCAAAGCCGTCAGCGTCTTGCAGGTGAACATGGGCCAGCATATCGCCTGCGTCTTTCAGAAAATAGTCAACCGGCGGAGCATTGTGGGAGCCATGCACAAGCTGGGCATGGCCGGTATCAACCGAGAGCTTGAGCCGAGGGCTGTTGATAGCTTCAGCAAGTAATCGGCGGTCTGTTGGGTCTACATCGTTGATGTTTTCCAAAACCAACGTGCAGCCGATATCTTCGGCGCGCTTAATTGCCGGGGCCAGAGCCTCCATCGCGTCTTCAAACAGTTTGGGGCGGATAAATTCGAAATTCCAGTTATTTTGGGTGTGCCAGCGGGTAAAGGGCGAGTGGATAACCATATGGGTTGCGTGCAGCGCTTCGGCCACTTCCAGCCCTTGCAATAGGCGCTTTTTTACAATCTCCCGCACCTCATCGTCGCCACTGGCGAGGTCAAACCCGATAAACGGGCCGTGGATGCCGATATCGCCCATGTATCCGTCGAGCATATCGAGGTAAGCCTCGATCAATGGGGCTGTATCTCCGGCCAGAACTTTTGGCTTGGCAAAATCCTGTATTTCGATATTGCGGTCATGCTTGAATATCCACTCTCCCAAGGTGCTGAAAAAGTCATATTCGACAGCAACGCCAAGGCGGGGCATGCGTTTGTGGTTCATTGTCGTATCCTTTATTTGATGCCAGCGCGCATAAAGCTTTGCACAAATTGGCGTTGGAAAAGTAGAAATCCGAGTAGCAGCGGCGCGGAGGTCAGTAGGGTGGCGGCGTTAATCACTGACCATTCGACCCCGGAATCGGTGGCGGCAAACACCGATAACCCAACGGTCAGGGGGCGGGTTTCAACCGAGTTGGTGATGATCAACGGCCACAGAAAGTTATTCCAGTGGGCCGAAACGGACACCAGCCCGAAGGCCAAATAGGTGGGCTTGGCCAGCGGCACATAGACCCGCCAAAGCACCGTGAGCGTGCCCGCGCCTTCGATCTTTGCTGCCTCGTTCAGCTCTTGCGGAATGGTCATAAAGGTTTGGCGTAAAAGAAATATCGCAAAGGCTGAACCCATATAAGGCAGGCCAATGGCAAAGATCGTATCGACCAGGCCAAGCTGGCGCATGGTGGTGTAGTTTTCCACCAATAGGATATCGGGCATGATCATCAGCTGCACCAATACCAGCCCAAACAGGATGCCCTTACCGCGAAACTGATAGATAGCAAAAGCATAGGCGGCAAAGCTGGCCAGTACGATCTGTGCTCCTAAAATCATCACAACCAGCATGGTGGTATTCAGAAAATACCGCGCAAACGGCGCTTGCGCCCATGCTTTGGCAAAGTTTTCCAGCGTCAGCGGGGCAAACAGCTCAAACCGGGTTTCATAGGCGGCGGGGTGAAAGGCGGTCCAGACTGCATAAGCCAGCGGTAAAAACCACATCGCGGCCAGCAGCCAAGCGCCAAGGGTGATAAGGATGCGATCATATGAGAGGTTCATTTGTAATGCACCTTGCGATCAAGGAAAAAGAATTGTCCGATGGCCAGTGCCGCCAATATCACCAGCATCACCACCGTGAGGGTGGCGGCGTAGGCGGTGTTCCACTGGCGAAATGCCACCTCGTAGATATAAAAAAGCAACAGGGATGAGGCATTATTTGGCCCGCCGCCGGTCATGGTGAAAATATGGTCGATCATGCGAAAGGCGTTAATAACCGCATTGACCGATACAAAAAGCGTGGTCGGCATTAGTAGCGGCAGGGTTATGCGGCGGAAAACGGCCCAGCGGGGGGCACCCTCGATCTCGGCGGCCTCGTAAAGGCTGGGCGAAATGGCTTGCAGGGCCGCGAGATAAAAGATCATAAAAAAACCAGCTTCTTTCCAAATGGTTACGGCCATCATGGTGTAAAGCGCAGTACTTGGACTGCCCATCCAGTTTTGCTCGGGCAGGCCAAAAAGGCCACGAATTTGGTCAATCAGGCCAAAGCCGGGGGTGTAGAAAAACAGCCAAATATTGGCCACTGCGATTAGGGGCAACACCGTGGGGGTGAAATAGGCCATGCGCACGGCGCTACGGCCCAAAAGCTTTTTATTTACAAACAGCGCCATGGATATCGCAAGCGCGATAGACACCGGAATGGTAATAGCGGCATAAATCAGGTTATTGCCAAGTACCTGCCAAAACACATCATCGCCCAGCAGTTTGGCATAATTATCCAGCCCGGCAAACTGCGATTCACGCCGCCCGCGCCCCGTGGTCCAAAATGAGGCGATGATGGTTTTAATGGCTGGATAATGGGTGAAGGCCACCAGCAATGTCATTGCGGGCAGCAGCATAAGCCAAGCGTGGATGGTGGTGCGTTTCATGGGTGCTCCGATTGAGGGGGGCGGCCTGTTGGCCGCCCCCGCCTAGGGTGGGTTAGCGGTAATCTGCCAAAATAGCGTCGGCTTTGGCTTGCGCCTCGGTCATGGCTGTGGTCGCATCCGTTTGGCCTGCCAGCACCGATGCCAAAGCATCGTTAAAGATCTTGGTGATCTGGCTATTCTGGAAGGTCGAAAGCTCGGCCTTGGCAAATTCAAGCTGATCACGGGCAACCAGAGCGCCGGGAACCTCTTGCACGTAGGCCTGCATGGCTGGCAATTCCCATGTTTCCGCGCGGGGGGCTACATAACCTGTGGCCATGGTCCAACGGGCGGATTGTGCCGGGGCGGTGATCCACTGCACAAAATCAACGGCGGCTTCTTTTTGCGCGTCGGATGACTCTTTGAACAGGTAGAAATTGCCGCCACCAGTTGGCGCGCCACGGCTAACATTGGCAGGCAGCATGGCCACACCAAAATCAAACGGAGCGTTATTGGTTACGTTCACAAGGTTGCCGGTTGTGGTCCACATGATCGCGGTTTCGCCTTCAAAAAAGGCTTTCGGCGTTGCGCCCCACTCAATCGCGCCGGGTGCCATAACACCATGCACATTGGCTAAGTCATATAGAAATTGTGCGGCTTCAATCACGGCAGGGTCATCAAAGCTGGTGTGGGTACCTGTCGCATCAGCCAAAATGCCACCATTTGGAATGGCGAGGCCCTGGAACAGCCAGTAAGGGAAGCCGGCAGACGGAATGCGCAGGCCCCACTGGGTTACGTTGCCGTTATCGTCGCGCGTGGTCAAAGTTTGGCTTATGCTTACCAGTTCCTCCCAGTTCGCCGGCGCGTGCTCCGGGTCTAGGCCAGCAGCGGCAAAGGCTTCTTTGTTCCAATACATTACCGGGGTGGAGCGCTGAAAAGGAATGCCCCATGTTTTGCCCTCGGATTGGCCGTTTAGCATGAATGCCGGATAAAACCCGCCAATCCAGCTTTCAGCTTCTTCAGCCGTTACATAATCATCAAACGGCACGATCAGGTCTTCGTCGATCAGGGTATATGTGTCGGTGGATAGCAAAACCGAGATTTGCGGGGGGTTACCACCATGGGCCGCAGTAATCGCCTTGGCGGAAGCATCGTTATACGAACCCGCATAAATGGCGCTGATGTTCAGCTCGGGGTGGGCAGCAGCATATTCGCTCGTCAGGGCCTCGATGGTGTCAGCAGCCGCGCCGCCCACAGCCACAGGAAAATAGAACTCAAGATCAAGCGCAAGCGCAGGCGAGGCGGCCAAAAAGCCGGCAGCCGTGGCCATAAGGCCCAGTTTAGTAAGGTTAGGCATGGTATTCTCCGTTTTAGTTAGTTTGGTTATTGTTAAATCTTTGGCCGCTGTTGGCATCAAACAGGTGTTGGCTGGTAGCGGGCCATTTGAGCAATATCTGGCCATCACCGGGGAGTTGATCACGCGCTGAAATGCGGGCGATCAACGCCTCAGGGCCGATCTGGCAGGTCAGCAGCCGATCCGCGCCCAAATATTCCACCGCCGTTACTCGCGCCGATACGCCGGTGATGCCAACCGATACATCTTCGGGGCGCACGCCAATAATCACCCCTTCGGGCCAAATTGTTTGGCTATGGGCATTCAGGGTGTCAGCTTTGATCAGATTCATGGCTGGCGTGCCGATAAAGCGCGCCGCAAAAGTGGTTGCGGGCTGGTCATACATCTGGCCGGGGGTCGCGACTTGTTCTACCGCGCCATTATTGAGCAACACCACTTGGTCAGCCATGGTTATGGCCTCTACTTGGTCATGGGTTACATAAACCATGGTCAGGCCGAGATTTTTCTGCAAATCTCTGATTTCGCGGCGCATTTCGGCACGCAGCTTGGCGTCAAGATTTGAGAGCGGCTCATCCATCAGGCAAATAGGGCGCTCGGCGATCACCGCACGGGCCAGCGCCACGCGTTGTTGCTGCCCACCTGAAAGCTGTGACGGGCGGCGGGAAAGTAGCTTTTCCAGCCCCATCATACCCGCCGTTTTTTGTAACCTTGCGGCCTGTTCGGCCTTGGGCACTTTGCGTACCTGCAAACCAAACAGAATGTTTTCGGCGACATTGAGGTGTGGAAACAAGGCATAAGACTGAAAAACCATAGACAGATTGCGCGCGTTTGCAGGCAGGTTTTCGACGTGTTTTCCGTCTATCCAAATGCGGCCCGCGCAGGGCGTTTCCAAGCCGGAAATTAGTCGGAGCAGGGTTGATTTTCCGCAACCCGATGGCCCAAGCAAAACCGTAAAGCTACTTTGGGGCACCACGAGAGAGACATCGCTAATGGCGGCAGTATCTCCAAAATTCTTGGAGAGATTTTCAATGGTTATACCGGTGTGCAAAACGTATTCCTATAATCTTCCATATATTTCGAGGCATTATCTACGCGAAATGTTGTGGAAAAATGACATCCATTTGATGTTTATGTGACAGCGATCGCGCGCAAAACCGGGAGGCCCACGTGTCATTTTGTTGACGAATTACTGTCAACAAAATGAAATAATTACGAGTTAGTTAATCCACAACGCAGCGAAGTGGAGCTAACAATGATTCTTAATGTGCAGGGCCTGAGCAAGAAATTTGGCACCAATACAGCGGTTGATAACGTAAGCTTTACGTTGGAAAAACCACAGATGATCGGGATCATCGGGCGCTCGGGCGCGGGGAAATCAACCGTATTGCGGATGATTAACCGGATGACCGACGCCACCGAGGGTGTGATCGAATTTGAGGAGCAGAACATTCTGGCGCTCAAGGGCAAGGCTAAGCGAGCTTGGCAAGCTGACTGCGCGATGATTTTCCAACAATTCAACTTGATTCCGCGCTTGGACGTGATGACCAACGTGCTGATGGGGCGGCTGATCGATCATTCGGCAATTGGCTCTATTTTGCGCCTGTTTACCCGCGAGGAGCGCTTGACCGCCTTGGCCGCGCTTGACCGCCTTGGCATTGCCGAGCACGCAATGAAGCGCGCCGAAGCGCTTTCCGGCGGGCAGCAACAGCGAGTTGCGATTGCGCGAGCACTGGTGCAAGACCCGAAAATCATTCTGGCCGATGAGCCTATCGCCTCACTTGACCCGATGAATGCGCAGATTGTTATGGACGCGCTGCGGGACATTTATGAGCGTGATGGCCGCACCGTGATTGCCAATTTGCACACGCTGGATACCGCCCGAAATTACTGTGACCGCGTGATCGGGATGCGCGATGGGGCCATCGTGTTTGACGGCCCCTCCCACGAGCTGACCGAAAATACCGCCCGCGAGATTTACGGCGCGGGCGATGAATTTGACGAGGCGGCCACCTCGACCTCGATCAGCGCTATTTCGAATACCGCAACAGCCAATCCTCCCATGGCTGCTGCGGGATAACCGCCCATCTGGGCACATATGCTCCGATGGGCGGGGCATCTTCACCTATCAAAGGAATACATGATGAAACTTACTACAATTCTTGCGGCGTCTACCGCGCTTTTCGCAGCAGCGACTCCGCTTCTGGCGGGTAGCCATTCAGCTCCCATCACAGAATTTCGCATCGGCCTTTTGGGCGGTGAAAACGAATCTGACCGTCTGGCCAACAACGAATGCCTGATCCAGCGTTATGAGGACCTTTTGGGTGTGCCGGTTAAATTGTTCCCGGCCGCTGATTATGCTGGCGTTATCGAAGGCCTGCTTGGCGGCACGCTTGATTATGCCGAGCTTGGCTCTTCGGGTTATGCCGCAGTATATCTGGAAGATCCGGATGCGGTTGAGCCGATCGCAACGACTATTCAGACTGATGGCGCCACGGGGTATCACTCGGTTATGGTTTCGCGCGTCGATAGCGGCATCGAAACGCTGGACGATATGGCCGGCAAGCACCTTGGCTTTGCCGATCCCAACTCCACTTCGGGCTACCTTATCCCTTCGGTTGCTCTTCCGGCTGAAGGCTATGTAATCCAGGATTTCTTTGGCGAAACATCTTTCTCTGGTGGCCATGAGCAAAACGTTTTGGCCGTGATGAACGGCGATGTAGACGCTGGTGTAACCTGGACATCGGGTGTTGGCGAATGGGAAGACGGTTATACCTCAGGCAACTTGCGCAAGATGGTAGACAAAGGCCTGCTCGACATGAACGACCTGCAATTGCTCTGGACCTCGCCCATTATTCCAAATGGCCCGCTTGTTCTGCGCTCGACTCTGCCGCAAGAAACAAAAGATCTGCTGATCGCGTCTATGATGTCTATGCCTGAGGATGACCCTGAGTGTTTTTATAACGCACAAGGTGGCGAATATGCTGGCTTGGTTCGGGTTGACGAAGCATTTTACGCAACCATCATCGCGGCCCGTAAAGCCAAGATCGAAAACAACAACTAAGACCCCCTGAGACTTGCGCATCCGCCTTACGGTGGGTGCGACTTTTTTATGTGGGTGGGGAAAACTATGTCTGAACTAATGGCGACGGCCAATATCGCGGCACAATACGAAATAGCCGAGCGGCGCCGCCGCATTTATACAGGGCTGCTGCTTATTTTATTGCTGGTGCTGCTCATCGGGGGCGTGCGAGTGGCCGAAGAGGCAAACTCCGGCTCGATCTTGGCAGGCCTGCCCAAGGTTTTTGATTACCCCTTTGATATTCTTTCACAAGCTTATTCAAAAGGCTGGGACTTTTGGTCTATACCGTTTTCCTTGCAGCATGCTGAAAATGGCGTTCAACATACATATTTTTATTATCTGATCGAAACCATTAACATGGCCGTGGTCTCAACCCTCATCGGGTTTACCTTGGGCGGGCTCATCAGCATCATTGCCTCACGTAATCTGGTGAAAAGTCGTACATTGGTTTGGGTCACCCGGCGCTTCACCGATATCGCGCGGGCCTTTCCCGAGATTGTAATTGCGCTATTCCTGATTTTTATTTTTGGTAAAAACCCGATTGCCGCAGTGGTGGCCATTGCGTTTCACACCACCGGCGCACTCAGTAAAATGTTCTCCGAGGTTAATGAAAATGCCGATATGAAAGCTTGGGAAGGGCTGGAGGCTGCGGGCGCAAGCTGGCTACAAAAGGTGTGGTTTGGCATTATTCCGCAAGTTTGGCCCAACTGGATAAGCTACGGCCTGCTTCGGTTCGAGATCAACGTGCGCGCCTCGGCTATTTTGGGTTTTGTTGGGGCGGGCGGTTTGGGCCAGCAGTTCAAAACCTTTGTGGATTGGAAGTTTGGCGCCGATATCGCCGCCATCATCTTGCTCTTGATCCTGACCATTACCGCCATTGATATTCTGTCCACTTGGGCCCGACGCCGTTTTATCGGCAAAACCGCACATTAACCGGAGGCTGTTATGACCATCACTGCACACATGGAAGAACTGGCCGCAAGCTATCCGCAAGCGATCAACCCCAACCGCAAGCGCCTAGCTGCATGGCTGGCGGGTCTGCTGACGCTTGTTGGCTATCTTTTTTATATTTGGGGGGCCTTTGATGTGTCCTCCGCGCTCGATCGCGCCAATACAGACCGCGCTTCGCTGCTGGCGCTCGATACCTACGCCTATAAGCACCACGTAGAGCTATCGTTGAAATCGGGCGATTTGATGGTTAACCTTGAAGGGAATCGCCGCAACGCCTATGAAACCCTGCCCGAATGGGTGGTGTCAGCGGGGGGCGAAACCCGCGTTGATATGGGCGCTGGGTATTTAGCTGTCATTTCCTTAGCCCGTTTGCAGCTGTTTAAAAATGATGTGCTGATCACCGACATAGAAACCACCGCCACCGGCCCGATTTTGCATTCCGCACCGCAAGACTGGATGCGCATTGCCGCCAATAAAATCGAGGGCCGTCCTGATATTTATGTGCGCTTTATCGTTACAAAATCTAAAATCCTGCTGCAAAGATACTCGACCGGCTGGGAGAATTTCTGGTTTGACAGCAGCTCCGAGCTGAACGGCACCAGTATTTGGGCGGCGATAGCGCTGACCTTTTCGGAGGATCGGCTGGACACGGCACAGAGCAACTATGCGCTGGTGACCTCCGAGATCTGGGGGAATAATGAATGGCAGCACGGGCAGATTATGCACGCGATGATGATTACCGTGCTGATGGCTTTTTGTGGCACGCTACTGGCGGCGATCACAGCGCTCCCGCTTAGCTTTATGGCCGCAAATAATATTAACCCTGTGGGCCTGTTGCGCTTCAGCATGAAACGAGTGTTTGATTTTTTGCGCGGCGTAGATGCGCTGATCTGGTCGCTAATTTTTATCCGCGCCTTTGGGCTTGGCCCGCTTTCGGGCATATTGGCGCTGTGGCTTACAGATACGGGCACCTTTGGCAAAATGTTTAGCGAGGCGATTGAAAATGCCGATCAAAAACAGATGGACGGGGTTAATTCCGTAGGGGCTGGCAAGGTGCAAACCACGTGGTTCGGGGTTATTCCGCAAATCTTGCCGGTTTTGATTTCACAAACCCTCTACTTTCTCGAATCCAACACCCGCTCGGCCACAGTAATCGGCATGCTGGGTGCGGGGGGCATTGGCCTGAAGCTGGCTGACACCATGCGCACCGGGCAAGATTGGGAAAACACAATGTATATCATTTTTCTGATAATATTTGTTGTGATTATAATGGATAATATTTCAAGCTGGCTACGCGCCCGCTTGATAAAAGGCGCTGAAAAGAGCGCGTTATGAAGCCAAAACTTTCCAAAACCCCGCTGCTGCATGAAGGTGCCAGCGTAAAGGGCTGCACACTTGGGCGATACGTGGAAATCGGCGCGCAATCGCGGCTGAATGAGGTCACAATGGGCGATTATGCCTATTGTGACCGCTTTGCTGATATCGCCTATGCCGATATCGGTAGATTCGCCAACATCGCGGCTTTTACCCGTATAAATCCGGGCAACCACCCGACGTGGCGCGCCAGTTTGCACCACTTCATGTATCGGTCTTCGTCTTATTTTAAAGACGAAGCGGATGAGGCCGAATTCTTTGACTGGCGCCGCGAAAATCATTGCACTTTGGGGCCAGATAGCTGGATAGGTCACGGGGCGCAGGTGCTGCCCGGGCGGCGCGTCGGCACCGGGGCCGTGGTGGGGGCGGGCGCGATTGTCACTAAAGATGTTCCCGATTATGCCATCGTAGCCGGCAACCCAGCTCGCGTGGTCAAAATGCGCTTTCCCGAGCCCATTGTCGCACAGTTGCTAGCGCTAAAGTGGTGGGATTGGCCCCACAAAACGCTACACACGGCCCTTCCGGATTTCCGCGCCCTGCCTGTAGAAGCGTTTTTGGAGAAATATCAGGTTTCGTAAATTCTGGTAGTTCTGACACGTCAAATTTGCGTCGTCGGCACTATTTGCGAGGCTGCTTTCGGCGCCAATTTTAAGGCGAAGACCACCACCGGCGCGGTGCTTGACGGATGTGGTTCTATCGACCGATACTCCAAACCAAAAGTCCGGCACGATTCAAGTGTAAGGTTATTCGGCGGCAATGGTCTGCGTTGTAAGGGCGCTCAAAAACCGAACGCCAGCCTCGCCGGATAATGCCGCTAAGTGGCCGTTGGAAATAGTAGCTTCTATCCGCCGTGAGTGTGCGTCCATCACCACCATATCAGCTCGCGCGCCCAACCTCAACGATCCGCGATCTTTCAGCCCGAATATGGCGGCAGGTTTGGATGAGATCAGCGCCCAAGCCGCCTCAAAAGGCAAAACATGTTGATCGGCCAGTGCCCATGCTGCGCCTTGCAATGCGGGGTAATAGTAGTCAGAAACTAGGGCATCACACAGGCCCGCTTCGATAAGGTCTTGCGCCGCTATATTGCCGGATTGCGAGCCGCCGCGCACCACATTGGGCGCGCCCATCACAATTGGGCTGTCAAGCTCACGTGCGCGCATAGCGGCTTCAAGTGTGGTCGGGAATTCACAAATACTTGCCCCGATGTCTGAAAAATATTGCCGAGTGGACGCCATGTCGTCATCATGCGAGCCAGTACGAACCCCGAGCGTCAGCAGGGCGGAGGCCAGCCTTTTCAGGCTGCTATCTACCTTCATCGCATTGCCGAGCATTTCCTCCAAAATGGCACTGTGCTGCTTGACAGAGCGCCCCGCTTCAGCAGCATATCCGGCAAAACCAAGCGGGGCGCTTGCCTGCGCGTTTGAGGCATCATTGATATGATTGTTATACACTAAGTACTCAACATCGTGCGTATGAATGACCCGCAGCAGGGCATCTACCGTATCAACCATATGGGTTTCGTACCGGAGCTGGAATTGCATATCCACAAGGCTGTTTCTCTTGTAAACCGCCCAATTTTGCAGTAAATCCGTGGCATATTCCGGGCTACGCCGCCCGCCCAGCCAAGACCAGCATTGCGCCAAAATAGCCGTTGTTATTCCATTAGCGGCTAACTCGGCATCAGCGTTTTTAAGGCCCGTCATTTTGTCAAAATGCACATTCGGGCGCGGTTGTAGGTGGCGCTCGAAGCCGTCACCGTGCAGGTCAACAATTCCTGGCAGCACAAGGTAGCCGCTCAAATCGACCTCGGCAAAGTTTCCCTCACATATCTTCCCGTTGTAAAGGCTTAGAGCGCCTTCGCTCAACGAATTATCGCGCAGGATTTTGGCACCAGTTAGGCGTAAAGCGGGTAATTTTGACATTTTTTTCTCCTGTTTTGAGAAGGAGATAGCTTTTCGACAGCACAGTTTTATGACAAGCTTTCGCCATCCTCACCGCTGACAACCAGCTGTGCGCGATCGCCATGAAACCATGTGCGGCCATATTCAACCGGGGTGCCAAGGCTGTCTATATTCAGGCTGACAGTGCGCAAAACCGCGGCCCCCTCCGCTATTTTCAGCGCGCGCGCCACAGGGCCAACGGCGGGTTTGGCGGTTAGCTTTGTCCAGGCTCGGCTATAGTCATGCACGCCATTTTCAGTGAGGGCTGCGGTGATAGAGCCATGCGCGCGCAGGCTTTCGGGAAGGTTCGGCAAATTGACAGCGGGAAAAAACGAACTAGAATAGCTAAACGGGGCTTTATCAACAATACTCACGGCTTCCAAAACATGCACCGGCGCTCCGGCAGATATGTGCAGCAATTCGGCTTCTTTGGCCGAGGCGGGCAGGGTTTCGAGGCGCAAAATCTCTCGATTTAGCTTTAGCCCCGTGCCTGCCAAATTTTGGCTAAAGCGGGTTTTACGCCCCAAGCGGTAATCAACCAGCGTCTGGCTCACAAAGGCCCCGGCGCCTTGACGCACATGAATTTTCCCTTCCTCTTGCAGGCGGGCAAGGGCGCGGCGAATCGTATGTCGGTTTACGCTAAATCGTTTGGCCAGTGCGGCCTCTGTGGGTAGTTTTTCGCCCTTTGGATAGTGACCGGTGCTGATCTCTAAGCTTAGGGTTTCATGGATTTGCTGCCAAATAGTGCCGATTTTCATAAGGGTGGCCTGTCATCTAAATTTCACAAAACAGGTGTTGCGCCAGCGGGAACGGAACCTCTAATATTTGTATAGTTGTCTATTTATATAGATAAATTTAAAAGGTGTCTAGCACATGACTGAAAATAGTGAAAATGTCAGCCGAAAGGGCTGGATGTCTACCCTCGCCAAAGCCCCTGCTGGCTTGCTGGCCGAGGCTTGGCAGCAAGCCGATGTTGCGCAAAGCTTTGCGTGGCTGCGCGCGCCAGAAATTGGCACGGTAATGGTACGCGGTGCTATGGGTGGCACGGGTGCGCCCTTTAACCTTGGCGAGCTAACGGTGACCCGCTGCGCCTTGCGCTTGGATGATGGCACGGTAGGCCACGCCTATATTTCGGGGCGCGACCGGCAAAAAGCAGAAATTGCAGCGCTATGTGATGCCCTGATGCAAACCAGTGAAGCAAGCGCCGTACAGGCCAAAATCATTAATCCACTCACCCGCGCTTATCAGTCCAAACGTGCCAGTAAGGCCGAAAAAGCTGCGGCCACCAAGGTGGATTTTTTTACCCTTGTGCGAGGAGAAGACTGATGAATACCCACTCCCTGACCGGCGGATTTGAAAACGCGTCACATGCTTCGGCTAATGCGTTTCGGGTCGCGCTAGATGTCATGGCCCGCCCTGGCAAAATTGCTGAAATAACCGGTGGCACGCCGCCCGCGCCAATGTCCTCTGCTGCCGGCACGCTGCTGCTCACGCTTTGTGATCCTGCAACACCGGTGTGGCTGGCACCATCGCTTAGCGGTTCTGATATTGCCGACTGGCTGCGCTTTCATACCGGCGCACCGGTGGTTGAAAACCGGCACGCCGCGATGTTTGCAGTTGGTGCATGGGCCGAGCTGCTGCCGATTAGCGATTTTGCCATTGGCACCCCCGAATACCCAGACCGCTCGGCCACGCTGATTGTCGAGATGGAAACCCTTGAACCCAGCGGCGCAATTTTGCGCGGGCCGGGCATTAAGTCCACGGCGGCGCTTGGGTTGCCAGCCTTAACGGAATTTCAAAACAACGCGGCGCTATTTCCGCTTGGGCTTGATTTTTTCTTGACCGCTGGCAGCCAAATAGCCGCCTTGCCTCGCACCACGAAACTGGAGGGCTAGCGCATGTATGTAGCCGTAAAAGGTGGCGAAAAAGCCATTGATAATGCCCATGCTTGGTTGGGTGAAATACGCCGCGGTGATACCGATATTGCCGCGCTTTCAGTGGCGCAAATCCGTAGCCAGCTTAGCTTGGCGGTGGACCGCGTTATGGCTGAAGGCTCGCTTTTTGACGCGGATCTGGCGGCGCTGGCGATCAAGCAATCGCGCGGTGATCTGATCGAGGCGATATTCTTGATCCGCGCCTATCGCACAACGCTGCCACGCTTTGGGGCCAGCGCCCCGATAAAAACCGAAAACATGGCCTGCATGCGCCGGATTTCGGCTACCTTCAAAGATGTGCCGGGCGGGCAGGTGCTGGGGCCAACCTTTGATTACACCCACCGTTTGCTGGATTTTAAACTTGCGGCTGACGGGGTGATAGACGAGGCCCGCAAAGCCGCCACACCCGACGAGGCCAAGCCGCACATTACCGAGTTTCTCAACCAAGAGGGGCTGATTCAGCATGAGCCAACGTCCGACACCACCCCGCCGGACCTAACCCGCGAACCGCTGGAGCTGCCCGCCTCACGCGCGCTGCGCTTGCAGGCGCTGGCGCGGGGCGATGAGGGGTTTGTGCTTGGCATGGGCTATTCAACCCAGCGCGGCTATGGCCGCAATCACGCTTTTGTCGGTGAGCTACGCATTGGCGATGTCGCCGTGGAATTGGACATTCCCGAGTTAGGCTTTTCGGTGGAAATTGCGGATATTGAGGTTTCGGAATGTGAAACGGTTAACCAATTTTCTGGCTCCAAAACCGAACCACCTCAATTTACCCGTGGCTATGGTTTGGTGTTTGGTCAATCCGAGCGCAAAGCGATTTCAATGGCTTTGTTGGATAGGGCGCTGCGTTGGAAGGAACTCGGCGAGGACAGCTCCGGCTCTCCCGCGCAAGACGAGGAATTTGTGCTTTATCACTGCGATAACATTCAGGCCACAGGTTTTGTGGAGCATATCAAACTGCCCCATTACGTAGATTTTCAGGCCGAGCTGGAGCTGGTGCGCACCCTGCGCCGCGAAGCAACTGAAGCCAAAGTTGCCAAGGAGGCCGCGCTATGAACACCGAGTATAACTTTGCCTATCTGGATGAGCAAACCAAACGCATGATCCGCCGTGCGCTGCTAAAAGGGGTGGCCATTCCCGGCTATCAAGTGCCTTTTGCCAGCCGTGAAATGCCCATGCCTTATGGCTGGGGCACCGGTGGAGTGCAGGTTACGGCCGCCTGCCTTGTGCCCGATGATATCCTGAAAGTCATCGACCAAGGCGCAGATGATACCACCAACGCGGTATCTATCCGCAAGTTTTTTGAGAAGACCGGCGGGGTTAAGGTGACCGAGGAGACCGCCAAAGCTACGGTTATTCAAACCCGTCACCGCATACCCGAAGCCGCCCTGACCGAGGGCCAAATTCTGGTTTACCAAGTGCCGATCCCCGAACCGCTGCGGTTTTTGGAACCTAGCGAGGTCGAGACCCGCAAAATGCACGCGCTGGAGGAATATGGGCTTATGCATGTGAAGCTTTACGAGGATATCGCGCGGCATGGCCATATTGCCACGTCTTATGCGTATCCGGTGAAGATCGAGGGACGCTACGTGATGGACCCGTCACCGATTCCGAAATTCGATAACCCCAAAATGGAAATGGCGGCGCTACAGCTATTTGGCGCGGGTCGAGAGCAACGCATTTATGCATTGCCGCCCTACACGCAGGTCGTCAGCCTCGATTTTGAGGATTACCCGTTTGAAAAAGGCGGCGCGCAGCAGGCGTGTGGGCTGTGTGCGGCTGAAGATGCCTACCTTGACGAGGTGATTATGGATGATGCCGGCACGCGGATGTTTGTGTGTTCTGACACTGACTATTGCCGTGTGCGGCGCGAGGCAGGTCACATTGGCGAAATGGGCGTGCCCTTAGCGGAGGATGCAGCATGACGCCGCTTCTTAAGGTCGAGAATGTCTCAAAATATTATGGTAACCGCCTTGGCTGCCGCGATGTGAGCTTTGAACTTTACCCCGGTGAAGTGCTAGGCATCGTTGGTGAATCCGGCTCGGGCAAATCAACCCTGCTGAATTGTCTGGCGGGCCATCTGGAACCTGACACAGGCGAGGTGGTCTTTGACACCCGCGCTAACGGCCCGAAAGACACGGTTACCATGTCAGAGCCAGAGCGGCGGATGCTTTCGCGCACCGATTGGGCTTTTGTGCACCAAAACCCGCGTGACGGGTTGCGCATGTCGGTTTCGGCGGGTGGCAATGTGGGCGAACGGCTGATGGCTGTTGGCGCACGGCATTACGGAAATATCCGCAGCACCGCTATTGATTGGCTTGATAAGGTCGAGATAAACGAGGACCGCACGGATGACCGCCCCTCGGAATTTTCTGGCGGGATGCAGCAACGCTTGCAAATCGCCCGCAATTTGGTCACTGGCCCACGGCTGATATTCATGGATGAACCCACCGGCGGGCTTGATGTCTCGGTGCAGGCGCGCTTGCTTGATTTGCTGCGCGGGCTGGTTCGAGAGTTGGGCCTTTCGGCGATTGTGGTGACCCATGATTTGGCCGTGGTGCGGCTATTGGCAGATCGCCTCATGGTTATGAAAGACGGCCACGTAATTGAAACGGGGCTGACCGACCAAGTGCTGGACGACCCACAACATGGCTACACCCAGCTTTTGGTTTCCTCGGTTTTGCAGGTATAAGATTATGATAAATATAAAAAATGTGTCCAAAAACTTCACGCTGCATAACCAAAACAGCGTTGAGATACCGGTGATGGAAAACGCTAACCTCACGGTAAAACCCGGTGAATGCGTCGGGCTTACCGGCGCGTCCGGCGCGGGTAAATCCACGTTGATGCGGATGGTTTATGGCAATTACCTCACGCAAGCGGGCCGGATCATGGTGGGCGACCTTGATATTGTTACCGCCCTCCCCCGTCAAATTTTGGAGTTGCGGCGTGAGACCCTTGGCTATGTCAGCCAGTTTTTGCGCGTGGTGCCGCGCGTGCCCACGCTTGATGTGGTGTCCGAGCCGATGCTGGCAGTTGGCGTTAGCCGAGACGCCGCACATGAGCGGGCCCGTGAACTGTTAACAAAGCTGCGTATCCCCGAGCGGTTGTGGCAGCTTTCGCCGCTTACTTTCTCGGGCGGCGAGCAACAACGGGTGAATATTGCGCGCGGTTTTGCCCATGAATATCCGGCGATGCTGCTGGATGAACCCACCGCCAGCCTTGATGTGGCCAACCGCGAAACCGTGCTTTCCTTGATTGAGGACGCCAAGGCGCGTGGGGCGGCTATCATCGGCATTTTCCATGATGAGGCAGCGCGCGCGCGGGTGTGTGACCGTGAGATTGATGTATCAACCTACACGCCAAAGGTGGTCTAGATGCTTGGAGCTCTTATTCCGGTTGTTGGCCCCTCAGGGGCGGGCAAAGATACCCTAATTGATGCCGCACGTGTGGCACGGCCCGATATATTTTTCCCCACCCGGGTTATATCGCGCCCCTCGGGCGCAGGTGGTGAAGTTTTTCAAGGCGTTGAGGCCGGATTTTTCCACGAAATGGCACAGCGTGGTGCTTTTGCATTTCACTGGCAGGCGCACGGGCTGTTTTACGGCATTCCAATTGAGATCATCGCCGCGCTTAATACGGGCCAAAATGTTATGTTTAACGGCTCCCGCGGGATGATCGACCAGGTGCGCCAACGCTTTAAAAATCTACGGGTGATGGTGGTGACCGCCCCCGAATCTGTGCTGGCCGCGCGGCTGGCCGCGCGCGGGCGTGAAAGCGCCGAAGATATCGCTAACCGCCTAAAGCGCGCGGCGTATAAACTGCCCGAGGGGCCAGATGTTTGGGTTGTTCAAAATGATATTCCGCTGGCCCAAAGCAGCGCAACCTTTTTAGCCGCGTTGCCGGCTAAGCGGATAGCGCATAGCGCTTGATGATATGGAAATACCCATCCTCAGCCTCACGAAACAGGCAAATTTCGCGCACGGGAAGTGGGGCGCACAGTGTGTCGGCCAAGGCCGCTTGCAGGTACTGTTGTACCGGCTTGGCCACATCCGGTGCCAACCGCCCTGTCAGGGTCAGATGGAAGTGAAATTCCTGCATCACATAAGGGTAACCCCAGCGCATAAGGTTGCTTTCCTGCGCGTCAGAAAGACCAGCCACCCGACGGCGCGCCAGCTCGGACGGGGACGCCGGGGCGCGAAAACCATCAAGATTTTGCACACAAGCGCGCGCCAGGTTTTCCAGCGCGGGGCATGGGTTTTTGGGCGTAATCGCCAAAAAACCATTAATCGAGCGCAAGGTGATATCCGCTATGTCAAAGCTGGGTTGCTGGCTGGCCAAATGGGTAAGCGCGGCATCAAGGTCTTCGACCATACGGCCCTCCGCCAGCTTAAAAGGCGGCTTCAGGGTGCCATGAAGCCCGTATTTGCGCGGCGTTTCTGTCAGCTCGGCAATTGGCAGGCCGGTGTTTGGGAGGTGCGACCGCGCTTGGCCAGTTTGCGCATCCCAGCCCAGCCAGCGAGCGCCAAATGCGGCAAGGCCCGCCTCGGGGGCGTAATAAACTGCGTATCTCGAAAATACTTTCATCACATCTTTCCTTTGGCTGACTGGCCATACCTTTCGCAGAAAATTGTCACAATAATGCGACATATCTGTGGTTATAAAGCAAAAAATCTGGAGCCCAGACATGACCTCAACACCCAATGAAACGCCTGTAATTTTGGCCAATGCGGCACTGGTGTTAGAAAACGAAACCATCAAAGGCGGGGTTGTGCTTAAAGGCGGGAAAATCGCCGAGATATTCACCGGCGTGGCCGTGCCGGTTGGCGCGATTGATTGCGAGGGCGACTATCTTTCGCCTGGACTTGTGGAGCTGCACACCGATAATCTTGAGCGTCACATGACCCCGCGCCCGGGCGTAGACTGGCCCCACGGCGCTGCGATCATGGCCCATGATGCCGAATTTGCCGGTGCAGGTGTGACCACGCTGTTTGACGCGATGCGCGTTGGCTCGGTTACCTCTGGCAAAAGCAAATACAAAAAATATGCCCGCCAAATGGCCAACGAAATTTTTGCCCTGCGGGAGCGTGGTTCGTTACGCATTAGCCATTATTTTCACCTGCGCGCCGAGATATGCTCAGAAACCCTCATCGAGGAAATGGCGGAGTTTAGTCCCGAAGACCGGATCGGTATTGTATCGCTGATGGATCACACGCCGGGCCAACGCCAATTTGCCGACCTCACCCAGATGCGGACCTATATGCAGGGCAAATATTCGATGTCTGACGCGGATGTCGAAGAGCAGTTTGAGCTATTGCGCAGTGTTAAAGCCAAGCACGGCGAAGCCAATGAAGCGGCAGCCGTTGCTAATGCGCACTCTTATGGCGCAGTCATCGCCAGCCATGATGATACCACTCGCGATCACGTTATCCAGTCTGCTAAGTATGGGATTCGGTTGGCCGAGTTTCCCACCTCATTAGAAGCCGCCAAGGCTTGCCGTGAGGCCGGAATCGCCGTGATGATGGGAGCACCAAACTTACTACGCGGCGGTTCTCATTCGGGAAATGTCGCCGCCAGTGATCTGATGGATGCAGGCTTGCTTGATATTATGTCGTCTGATTACGCCCCTGCGAGCCTGTTGATGTCTGCAGTGAAGCTTGGCCAGGAAGCGGGGAACATGGCGGTCGGTCTAAAAACCGTTACCAAAGCCCCCGCAGAGGCCGCCAAGCTGAAAGACCGTGGGGAAATTACACTCGGTCTCCGTGCGGATTTAGTACGCTTTACGCTTATAGATACCTTTCCGCGCACGCGCGGTGTTTGGGTTCAGGGCGCTCGGGTTGCCTAAAGCCGAGTAGTCATGGGGTCTGTCGCAAATATTTGAACTGATCGTCATTGACAGCCCCGATCGTCATGATTTGGCGATCAATAAACTACGGGGATTCACAATATGATATCGTTTAAAGGGCGCCGTTTTCTGAAGCCAACCGTTCTTCACGCGCTTTGGAGGGAATTTTGGCGAACGCGTCTGATTAATGGAATTTTTTTTGGCATTGACCAATGTTTACGACAGAACATTTTTCAGCGTTTAGATGCCGAAAAAATAGCTGTGAGCGCAAAAATAATAGCCGCCACACTTACGATTGTTGGCCCTGTTGGGGTGTCAAAATAGAAGGCGGCGTGCAATCCGCCGTATGTTGAGATGCCGCCTATCACTGTGGCAATGACAACCATGGTTTCAGGGGTTCGGCTGAAGGGGCGCGCGGCGGCCGCCGGAATTATGAGCATGGCGGCAATTAGCAAAACGCCCACCACCTTGATCGCAACAGCAACGACAACGGCCAGCGAAATCGTTAAATACAGTTGCTCGCGTTTTGGGTCTATCCCGCAGGCATAGGCAAGGTCGGGGTTTAGTGTGGCGGTTAACAAGGCCGACCAGCGCGCCCTAACGAGGATAAGCACAAGCACCGCGCCCCCCCAAATAACGGACAAATCTCGCGGCGTTACGGCCAAAATATCTCCAAAGAGATAGGCCATAAGATCAATCCGAATACCGCTCAAAAATGAAACCGCGACCAAGCCAAAGGCCAGCGCAGAATGGGCCATAACCCCGAGAAGCGTATCCATCGCATAGCCCCGCCCGCTGAGGGTTGTGATGGTTAGGGCCATAAACAAGGCGACAAAAAGCACCCCGGCAAAAACAGGAAGCGACAATGCCAACGAAATGGCGACGCCCAGAATGGCGGCATGGGCTGTAGCGTCCCCGAAATAGGCCATGCGCCGCCAGATTACAAAGCACCCAAGCGGGGCGGTTGCTATGGCAACACCTAATCCTGCCAGCGCGGCACGCACCATGAAATCATCCAACATTTTCAGCTATCTCCGTGTGCGCTGTGATCGTGAGTGTGGCTATGATGATGCCGATAAAGTGCCAAGGCGCCCTGTGTGCCCTCACCAAAAAGCGCTCGGTATTCGGGCGCAGACGCAACATATTCAGGCGCGCCCTCACAGCAGATATGCCGGTTCAAGCAGATCACCCGATCACTCGCGCTCATGACCACATGAAGATCATGGCTCACCATCAAAACCGCGCACCCCATCCGCTGCCTGACATCTTCAATTTGCTGATAAAAGCTCGCGGCACCGGGTCGATCCAGCCCTTGGGTGGCCTCATCAAGAATGAGTATCTGCGGTTGCCCCATCAAGGCACGGGCCAGAAGAACGCGCTGGAATTGACCGCCAGAAAGCAAGCTCATTTGTTTTTCACCAAGGCCTGAAACGCCAGCTTGCTCCAAGGCCCACACAGCCTCGGCTGTGCTAATACGGTGCGGAAGCTTCAAGAACCGGTTCACCGTCATTGGCAATGTCGGGTCAATATGTAGCCGCTGTGGCACATAACCGATCCGTAAATCATCCGTTTTTTTGATCGTGCCCGAGGTTGGTGAAATAGCGCCAATGATCACGCGCAAAAGTGTTGATTTACCAGAGCCATTGGGGCCGACAATGGTGATAATTTCTCCAGAGTTGACCACCAAATCAACATCAAGCAATACTTTGTTACCGCCTAGCTGAACGCTAACCTTTTGAATTTCAACTAACTTCACGCGGGGCTCCCCCAGACACACATTTTGGGCAAAGACCTTCGGCTTCAAAAACCGTACGCTCAATTTGGAAGCCTGCTTCTTCGGCGGCTTGGTTGAATGGCCCCTTGGTTGGGGTCGTCATGGTCTCAGCAATGGCTTTGCACTGGCGGCAAATCATAAATGCTGGCGCATGTATTTTTTGCGGATGAGCACAGGCAATATAGGCGTTCAAGCGTTCAATTTTGTGAGCAAATCCGTGCTTCACCAAAAAATCCAAGGCGCGGTAAGCTACTGGCGGCTGTGAGCCGTACCCCTCCTTTACCAACCGCTCCAAAACATCATACGCCCCAAGCGCTTTGTGATCTTCCAACAGCAGCTCCAGCACCCTGCGGCGCACCGGCGTAAATTGCACCTTGTTAGCAGCGCTATATGCTTCGGCTACGGCAATCATATCGACAATGCAGGCCCTGTGGTCGTGCTTGGCAAATCCTTTGGTGTCCATACCCTGCTTTCCTTTCTGCATATTTTCTATTGACGTTATATTATAACATCTCTAGGCAATCAACATGTAATAATATAACATGGAGACAGCCTGATGAAATCTATTCTTTTTAGTACAGCAGCCACTCTGGCTCTCGCAGGGGCCGCGATTGCCGAGGTGCCTTCAGTGGCCACGGATATCCCGCCAATACACGCCCTCGTTGCAACGGTGATGGATGGGGTTGGTACGCCAAATCTGATCGTGCGGCCCGGGGCTTCGCCCCACGCCTACTCGCTCCGCCCGTCTGAAGCTACGGCGCTTCAAAATGCTGATATCGTTTTCTGGGTGAGCGAAGGTCTAACCCCATGGCTGGAGGATTCTATCCATGCGCTCGCGAAAGATGCAAAAGCGGTAGAACTGCTGGAAACCGAAGGCACAGTTGAGCTGGCGTTCCGGGAAGGGGCGACATTTGAAAGCCACGAACATGAGGAAGAAGGCCACGATGAGGATCATGATGCTCACGGCCATGACCCCCACGCATGGCTAGACCCCGAAAACGCACGGATTTGGCTTGATGTAATTGCCACTGAACTTGCCACGCTCGACCCCGAAAACGCTGAAACTTATGCCACTAATGCAGCAGCTGGCAAGGCAGAGCTCGCCGCGCTGATCACCGAGATAGACGCCGACCTCGAAGCGTTTCGTGGCGCAAAATTTATCGTGTTCCATGATGCCTACCAATATTTTGAAAATCGGTTCGACATTGCGGCTGTGGGTGCAATTTCATTGGGGGATGCCTCTGCGCCAAGCCCAGCCCGGGTTGCCGAAATCCGCGATACCGTGGTTGAACTGGGCGTAGCCTGCGCGTTTACCGAGCCACAATTCAACCCCGGCCTTTTACTATCGGTTTTTGAGGGCACCGGTGCGGTGACTGGTGTGCTGGACCCCCTCGGTTCTGATTTGGAAATAGGACCGGATCTCTATGTTGACTTGATAAAAAATCTCGCCAGCAATCTTGGCGATTGCCTTAAATAGGCAAAACTTGGCTCGGTATAGCCCATTTCGAAGCAGCTTTCAAACTCACGGTGCTGAACAAAACCAGTTTTAATCATCCTTGCGGCCAGCTTGGCTAGCTTGTGTGCTTCCGTAGGAAATTCAGGGCCACGAGCAAAGCAAGCGAAATACTGATCTCTGGTCATGCACATGCCTTGGATATTGTCATAGTGGGTATATTCCATCGTACTGGCGTCATACGGGATCAAGCCAACAATCATTCTTCATACTCCAACTGTTCGCCGCCAAGATTGACGATCATGTCCGCTGCGTGGTCTACGCAGGTAGGATAACCCGCAGTCACGATATGCTTTAGCTCCTCGCGGGCCGCCAACAAGTCTGGGTGGCCGGAAATACCCAAAAAACCCATATGCAGCCAATCCATATAGGAAGGTTCGGCTGTTAGTTTTTCGTAAGCGTCTCGCCAGGCTTCAGGCATTGCGCCGAGATCGTCACGCCAGCGCTGTTTGCAAAAACCTAGCGCATAGCTATCGGCATCTGCTCCACTGTAGAAATACGATCTGTTGTTGCCATAATAATTTTTAGCAAGGCCTATCCAGATTTTCATGCTGCGCACTCCGTCAAACGTGCTTCGCGGTTTAGGGCAGATGTTTCACGCGATAAATTGAGATTGCACATTCGCCTATATCCAGCTTACCTCCTTCGGGCAGCGGCAAATAACCAATATCGCCCCCATATTATAGGTAATCTCGCATTCCTTTTCACCGTTTAGGTAAAGGTCATTAAGTTTGTGTAAGCGTGCCGCCCGCTGGGCCCGCTTTGAATTGAAGTTTCCTTAAGGTGGCCTCACCTAGTACAGGGCCCCGTAGGAGGGTAATTAAGGAGAAACGCCTTTGAAAATTAGTATTTCCAAAGGCGTTTTTGGAAGCATATTTTTGTTTTTAGCTGCATGCGGAGGAGAAATTGGCGGCGGTGGATGTAAAACGCCCTCCAGTTTGGTAAGGGCTGTATAGTAAGGTTTAAACCCAAAATAACCTATTGAAATATTTTAAAAAGGTCGCGGACTTTGACCCACACTGCCCTTTGCGATTATAACCAAACTGGGTTCGACCACGCCCTTTTACCGGCACGATCAATGACTGTGATGCGGATCCACGGCGAGGCGGCAAGGCAGTCCAGCGCTAAATTTGCGGTGGTCATTGATTTTCCGTGCAGGGTGGCCATTGAGGTGCCTTTGCCTTGAACAATGATGGTGGCCGCAGAAGAACAGTCTACCTCGATACGATCGCTAAAAACTCTAATATCGTTTATTTCTGGGCCGGTGCTGGCATAGTACTCACCGGCTTTTAGCGCCGCTAGCAGCGCGTCGGGATTGTTTTCAGTGGCCTTGACCATAACCCAGCCGCCGAAAAAGTCGGGCGTATTAAAATGAGCATCATCGGTGGCGATCAAGTTTATCTGACGACCTGAATTTAGCAAATGCTCCAGTGTCATAAAACCCTCACCGCGATCATTATCAACGGCGCAGCCGTGGTTGTAAATTTCGACAGCATGGGCCGCAGTGATTGATTTGGCGTCAGCCTCGGACATGCCCGACCAGTGTGGGTGGGCGATGGTAACAAAGGCACCAGCATCGCGTGCGCGCTGCGCCAAGCTGGCACCCGTTTCCGAGCCTTTTATAGCGTTAAAATGTGGTGCATTCGGTGGGGTAAAATCATCGGGCAGCCCGATCGCTAAAACATGCCATAACCCGCCATTTTCCATTGATCCGGTATGAAGCTCGGCCCCGTGGATTGTGGTGAAACGGTCATTGTGAAAATCGGTTGTGTCTGTGATCGGATAATCAAACAGACCGACAAAATGATCGGTTAACGCAATAAAATCATAGCCTTCGGCCTGATATCGGCGGCAGACTTCTTTGGGTGACAACACCCCGTCTGATGCGGTGGAATGGGTATGCAGGTTTCCGCGATGAAACCTGCCCGGGGTTGTGAAGAAGCTGGTTGGCATAGTCTAAGCTTTCGATGTTGGCAGTGGGTGTCGCTACAAAATCTGGCTGAGAAATTTTTGTGTGCGTTCATGCTCGGGATGATCAAAAAACGCCTCGGGATTGTTGCGTTCGACGATATCGCCTTCGGCCATAAAAATCACCTCGTCGGCGATGGTTTTGGCAAAACCCATTTCATGGGTAACCACGATCATGGTCATGCCGGTATCGGCAAGATCAACCATCACATCCAGCACTTCCTTGATCATTTCAGGGTCCAACGCTGATGTTGGCTCGTCAAATAGCATGATTTTTGGGGCCATGCACAGCGAGCGCGCAATCGCCACCCGTTGTTGCTGACCGCCAGACAGTTGACCGGGGTATTTGTCAGCCTGCTCCGGGATTTTAACCCGCTCCAGATACATCATTGCGGTTTCAATCGCGTCAGCTTTGTTCTTTTTACGCACCCAGATCTGCCCCATAGTCAGGTTTTCAAGAATAGTAAGATGTGGAAATAGGTTGAAATTCTGGAACACCATGCCGACTTCGGTGCGGATATGGTCAAGGTTCTTCAGGTTTTTACCTAGCTTGATACCGTCAACAATGATGTCACCTTCCTGATGTTCCTCTAGCGCATTAATGCAGCGGATCAGGGTTGATTTGCCGGACCCCGAGGGGCCACAGATCACCAGCCGTTCGCCGGTATGCACCGTCAGGTTGATGTTTTTCAGAACATGAAACTGATCGTACCATTTGTTCATACCCGCAATTTCAATCATCACTTCGTTTGATATCGCCGAAGCCAACTGACCGTTGGTTTGTGTCTTGTTCATGGTTTTACATTATCCCTTGTGGTCGGTCGAAAGTATTACTTCGAGGTGCCGGCTGTATTTGGACATCGCAAAGCAGATGATGAAAAACAGGATGGCGCCGAAGATCAGGGGCTCTTTGTGCAAGCCAAGCCAAGGCACGTCTTTGGGTTCTGTCGCAAAGTTTTATGCTATTTCTGTCCTTGCTTGATTTTGTCATAAGTCGTTTCAAAAAAGCTATCGGCAGGACACATCAAAAATGAGCATTGATTTCAAGGGCAGCCACTATCCGAAAGACGTAATCCTGCACGCGGTGTTTTTCTACGTTCGGTACGCCGTTTCCTACCGGGATCTGGAAGAGATTATGGCTGAGCGTGGCGTTCAGGTTGACCACGCGACACTTAATCGGTGGGTTGTCAAATATTCGCCAGATATTGCCAAAGCCGCACAAGCCAAGAAGCAAGCGACAGCAGGATCCTGGCGAATGGACGAAACATACATCAAGGTCAAAGGAAAATGGATGTATCTGTATCGGGCCGTTGATAAATACGGGAAAACGCTTGATTTCATGCTATCAAAGCGGCGCGATAAGGCGGCTGCTAGGCGCTTCTTTAAACGTGCAATCAAGGCAAATGGTGTTCCACAACGGATAGTGATAGATAAAAGTGGTGCCAATCTGGCGGGGCTATTGCGGATAAATGTTGGGCTTAAATTTTCGCGCACACACCACCGGATAGATATTTTACGGGTCAAGTATCTGAACAATATTGTCGAGCAGGACCATCGATTTATCAAGAAAATCACCCGCCCAACATTGGGCTTCAAGGCCTTCTATTCAGCCGCCGCTACACTCGCTGGGATTGAGGTCGCCCACATGATCCGAAAGAAACAATTCCAGTCAAACTTCGCATCACCTTTTGAAACTTTCGCCAGTCTTGCGGCTTAAATCTGAGCTGCTTTATCACATTCTAGCCTAGGAAAACTTTGCGACAGAACCGCATCGCAACCTGACATACCCAAATTAGATGGCACGCCCTTCACCCTCGAGATAAGTGGCCAAACGCGAACCCTCGTCCTCCAAGACGTTAATGGCCTTATTGATATAAATTCTGCCAGCAGGGGTTTACTAACAGCTTTCTTGGAGCAAATTGGTTCAGGTAATCATATCGAAAGCATCCTAGCGCAACGCGCAACTAAACAGTTCAGCTCAATCGAAGAATTTTCCAAACGCCTTAGTCGTGCAAATACTGTAAACCTCAACAGGCTCCTAACCGTCAATTCCGGCCGCCGCCGCATAAACAACCAAACCGCACCCATTGAGCTATTGCAAATTCTGGCGAGGCAAAACGGCTCTAGAGCGCAGATGACAACCCAAATCGACCGCCGTTTCTTGCGGGTCAGGCCCGTAACGGACGTTTTGGTGTTTCGAAATCAAAGCGGCGCTACGGTTCTGCTTTACACACCGTAAATACTCGGGCCTTTTAGGAAACAACGCCTATGCCACCATCCACACTTTATATCTGCCCTGCCCTGTAATCTCCCTGATCAGGCCAAGCTTGGCAAAGCGGTTGAGATTGCGCCGCGCGGTGGCCTTATCGCAGCTACAAGCACGCGCCACCATGCTGGCCGAAAGGGCCGGCACGGCTTGAAGGGCCTCGATCAAAAGCACCGGTGTTTTGCCGGAAAACCCCGCCGTTGCCCGCCCTGCACGCTTGGCCCAAGTGTTTAGCTGCGTATGCTGCATTTCCGCCCGTAAGCAGGCGTTTTCCACCGCGTCGTACCAGCGCGCCAACCGGTCGGCCACCGTGCCGCCCTGCCCTATTGGCCCGCCACTAGCCACCGGCAAAAACTGCAGCGCCCTGCCCTCAACGGCGCCGATCTTCATCGCCGCCACGCCAGCCTCTACTGCCGCGCCGGGTTCAGACAAGCCAAAGACCCGCCAAGCCGCAAACAGCCCCGCCGCTTGCGTGATTGGATGAGCCTCTTCCAGCCCGCGCCGCGCCGCATGCCAGTCAGATTCTAAGCCATCAAACTCAACCCCAACCGGATGTCGGCCAAGGTCTTCCAACCCGTCAAATTCGGCGCGCCGCCGCCCAAGGAACCCCGCCAGACCCACCGGCATTCCCGCCCCCAACAACCGCCGCTGCGCCCAATCCGCCAAGGAAAGCCCCCGCGCGTCCTTTAGCGACGACTCCCGCAGCAAGCCATAAAGCGTGATTTTCTCGACCGGTAGCCAATCCCCCTGCGCCCAGAGCAGCGCCGAAACCTCCGCCAGCGCCAACCGCGTGGCAAAGCCCGCACTCATCTGCGCGTCTAGCCGCGCAAAAGCCGCCGCTGCTCGCGCCAAGCCCCTGCCCTGCTGTGCCTCGGCCTTCAGCCAATCCCTTGGTGCAAACACTGGCTTTTGATGCGCGACCTCCCACGGCGGATCGGTGGGCGCAATGTCCTCAGGTGGTCCGGGTAAGAACCAAAGGTCGCCTTCATTCGCCATGATGTTTAGCCAAATATTTCATAGCGCGCATTATACTGGTAAAATGCATCCTACCCAAGCAGTTTCTTTTCACACAGTATCACGCGTGATAAGGTTCAGTTATCACGTCTCTTGATTTTCATGCACGAAACACGTAAAAATCACCCCATGACCCAGCTCATCACCGCTCCGAACCTGTCTGTACAAGACGAACAAGCCCTGCTTGACCTCTATACCCGTGGCACCCCCGAAAACACCTTGCGGGCCTATGAGCGTGACCTGATCTACATTGAAGCCTGGAAAGGTACACCGTTGGAATGGCCGGAATCTGAAACCACGGCCCTGCGCTTTATCCTCGATCATTCCCGCGATCTAGAGACCAACGATAGCGCGCGCGCCGTTGCTGAAGCCCTAATCGCCAATGGCCTGCGGAAATCTCTTAAATGCCCGGCCACGGCCACGCTCGATCGCCGTATTGCCAGCTGGCGGGCCTTCCACCGGATGCGCAATCTCGCTTCGCCGTTCGAAGCCCCGCTGCTCCGCCAAGCCCGCGCAAAGGCCCGCCGTGCCGCGGCCAAGCCCCCTGCCCCCAAATCCAACAATCCGATAACGTTGGAGGTATTGGAAAAGCTGCTGGCCGCTTGCCCCCCAAGCCTGCGCGGCACCCGTGACCGCGCCATCCTGATGCTCGGCTGGGCCTCGGGCGGCCGCCGGCGCTCAGAAATCACCGGCTTACATGTGGAGGATATCACCCTTGAGGACGATCTCGTCCATATCCGCTTGCTGGAAACCAAAACCACCGCCAAAGGTAAAACCCCCAAGTTGCTTCTCAAGGGTCGCGCCGCCGCCGCCTTGCGCGAATGGCTCACCGCCAGCCGCCTCACCAAAGGCCCGCTCTTTCGCCCTATTTCCAAATCCAACACAGTACTAGGCCGCCCTCTACACCCCGATGCTATCCGCCAGATCCTCAAACGATTATTGGTAACTGCGGGCTATGACAAATCCTTCGCCTCCCCCCATGGGTTGCGCTCCGGTTTCCTGACTGAAGCCGCCTTGCAGGGCACCCCAATTCAGGCAGCAATGCGCCTCAGCCTGCATCGCTCTGTGGCACAAGCCCAAAAGTATTACGATGACGTGGAGCTCAAGGATAATCCGGCAACGGATCTATTGGGCTAATGTTCAACACCCTTGAAAACTGTTGAACACGTGTTATGTTCAACAAAATATGAAAGTGTTGAACATGGAATCTCTTTCCCACATCGCCCACGCCGCCTACCACGATCTGCTGCGCCTGCTGCAAGACGATGCTGTCTCCGAAATCCGCGGCACACCAAGCAAGGTTAACCGTGGAAACAAGGCCTATTGGTACGATAGCTATCGCGTTGGCAACACCGTGCACAAAACCTATATCGGTGAGGACACCCCTGCCCTACGCGCTCGCATGGAACGGCTTATAGACCTGAAAGCCGAAACAACCTCCCGCCGCGCCGCGCGTGCGCGCCTGATCCGTATCTTGCGGGCCGAAGGGATGATGGACATGGACCGCGCCACCGGCAGTCTACTCAATGCCATGGCCAAAGCAGGTGTATTCCGTCTTGGCGGCACAGTTATTGGCACCCATGCATTTCGGCTTTACGAAGGGATCCTTGGTCTGCGCTATAGTTTCAATCAAATGGCCCAGACCGATGATCTCGACATCGCCAGCTTCGAGCGCCTCTCGCTAGCTCTGGATGATACCGTCTCGCCGCCGCTACAAAAAGTACTAAGAGACTTCACCTTTGATCCCGTGCCTGGGCTGGACAAGGGCACCACATGGCGCTGGAAACAAAGCCGTTCAGGGCTGTTGGTCGAGTTTCTGACCCCCTCTTTCGAAGAAGCCGAAGGCATCCGGCCCCTGCCCGCCCTTGGTGTGCAGGCGCAATCTCTACATCACCTGAACTATCTGCTCGCCGAGCCGATCAAAGCTGCGGCACTTTACCAATCGGGCGTGTTGGTGCAAATTCCTCGTCCAGAGCGCTTTGCCATTCATAAGTTGATCGTCGCCGCGCGCAGGCGCGACGATGACCACCTAAAATCCAATAAAGACCGCGCTCAGGCGGCATTTCTCATCGAGGCACTAGCAGAAGACCGACCGGATGATTTGCGCGAAGCTTACGCCAGCGCCAGGTCTCTCGGCCCCCGCTGGCGGGAACGGCTAAACCAAAGCCTGAAGCGGATGCCTAAAACCGCAGAGAAGCTTGGGGCTTTGTAGACACCTCGCAGCCCCCTGACAAAAAGTATCCCTGCATATCCTCCATGACATGGAAGATATGCAGGGATAAACAGTGGGTATTTGCAAAACTAGTCAAGAAGGTTTCGCATGCGAAACCGCCCTACTCCGGCTCCAATAACCGCTGAATCTCCAGCATCACGGTATCGACCAGTTCGCTATCCGCATGGCGGCCAGTGAAACGAATGTCTATATAGCCTTCACCATTGATCTTCTCGATATTAACCCCGTTGGCCAACTTTATCTCTCCGTGGCCCTCGGGCTTAGACGCGCGGCGCTCAACCTTTGCCTTTTTGCCGAGCGCTTCATAATCCTTCAAAACATTTTCCATCACGCGCCATTCATGCTCAAAACTTACACCAGAGGATAGCGCCAATGCAGCGCGAAGCGCGGGGATTTGGTCTTCTTTTAGCGCAGCGGCAAGCCTAAGCCCTGCCCGCTCGCTCAGGCGAGTTGGAAACTGGAGCAGATCCCCCAGCGCTTCGAAAATCAGAGCAAAGCTCCGGATCTTTGAACGCTTGGCTTTGGACCCCGCAGCAAATAGCGCATTCACAGCTTCTTCTACACTCTCAAACGCGCCCTGCTTGGCCGAAATTACGGCGATCCGTCCACGCTCAAAGTGGCTAAGATCTGTGCGGATTTCGTTTTCCTCTACCATTGAAATATAAGCATCAGACGCTTCTTTCGGAGCCCGAATCAGAGAGGGAATAGAGGTGAATTCTTCACGGCCCGTTTCCTTCGCCAATGCTCGCAAAGCGGCCACCCGCCGCCAGCCAGAAATCAAGCCATAGCGTAAAGTGCCATTGTCGCCCCCCAAGGGCAGCACCTCAATAGGCATCCGCAAGCCATGCGCCAATATTGAATGCTTAAGTTCCGCCATTTCTGCCTCGTCCACATGCACGCGGTCACGGCTTAAATGCTCGGTTTCAATATGCGAGAGCGGGATTTTCTGTGCCAGCAGTCCTGCCTCTTTGGCAGCTTGGTATCGCCGCGCATCAGCAGCCTCTGCACCGGAAAGCGCAGCGGCTTCCCCAGCGACGCGGGCAATGGGCGGCACGTTTACCCCTAAAGCAGAAGGCCGCTTGATGTCCGGTTTCGCTGCAAAACCTTCGGAAATTTTAGCCAGTTCCTCGACGGTCGGGGCATTTAAGCGCCTGCGTTTAGCCATTATCTTGCTCCTCCTCAGGGTGGGCATCTCGCCACCAGCACCCAATTAATAGTTCTTTGAATTCGGCATAGGTCCGGTCGAATGTTTCTCGCCCGCGCATATAAGTATCGCGGTTGAAGTCTCGATAATCCGCCTCGTAAATCCCGTTGACCTGCTCACCTGCCTGTCCAACAAGCGCGGTAAATTCCTGCCGGTAGGCATTCATGAAATCCCCAAAATAGGCTTGAATAACATTGGCAAGGTCAGTTTGCTGGCTGGCATCAAAGCGGGTGATGATCGCGCGCACCACGTCCCACTCAAATCGGGTTTCCGGTAGGCCCGCTAATCGGTTGGCGGTGTTTTCTCCGTCCTCGATTGAGGCGAAAGTGGTGTAGAGCATATCAAAAAACCGGCCTGTGGAATCAAATTCGAGAAAGGACGCCCCAAGCGGCACCAGCAGGATATCTGCCGCCGCAAGAGCGTTGATAGTCAGGTAACCGAGGGCAGGGGGGGTATCGAGGATAATAACATCATATGCGTCGAGAACGCCCTCATCTTCAAGGAAATTTGACAACCCGTCCCAGAGTTTCCAACCCTTTAGCCCCATGCGCCAAACCGGAATTTGGAACTCTGCCCAGTAGAGATTGAGTTGGGCACCGATGAGATCAATATTAGGCCAATGGGTGGACTGAATTACATCTTTGGCTCCAATTTTCAGCGCCTCTTGCAAGGTTTCATCGAGGGGAAGAGGGGCCTCACCGGCGGCCTCTCGGTGGGTATTTTCCGTCACCATAGCTTTGGCAAAATCCTTGGCGATCAGCGGAAAAACGGTGGACCATTCGTCTTCAACTTGGCCGCCCATAATCGACGTCATAGACCCTTGGCTATCAAGATCAATCACGAGCACCTTATAGCCATCAAGCGCGGCAGACATTGCAAGGTGCGCTGCGGTAGACGTTTTACCAACACCGCCTTTGAAATTGGCGATGGCTGTGATTTTGGCCTGTGCGCCTTCGGGCTTGTAAGGTTTGTATTCCTTACTTGAAAGCCCCTCCTTGGCGAAGTGTTCGCGCAAGGTCAGCACCTCAGCTAGGGTGAACCATTTGGCGCCCCCTTCCTTGCCGGTTTCTGTTTCGCCTTGGGGCAGGGCGGGGTTGTTTTTGAGCACACGGCGAAAATGAGCCGGGGCGAGAGGGATCAAATATTTGGTGATCTCCCATGTGGAAAATTTGCGTAGAGTTTTGCGACCATCTGGGGCATGGCCCCGGATGGCAAGATCTTCTCGACCTTTGGCGCAAAAAGATGCTGCTTGGGCGAATCGGTGGGTGTTGATAGGGTCACCAAGCTTGGCAGCAGCGGCCTTCGGATCAAGATTCATGTAGGGCGGGGCGGACTGCTCGGTTTTTTTAGCCATTACCTATTTCCTGTGATATACTGTGTTTTTACGATTATTAGGTATAGTATGGCACATGCTTGGTTAAATGGGAATAGTGTCAAGGTTTCGCATGCGAAACTACTTTCCTCATTAGAAAAAGACACACAAAATATTGATATGGAGCTCTTAAAGGTTGTAATATTTTAGGATATTTAGGATATTTGGAGTTAATATTCACATACCTATCAAGTACTTGATAGTGTTTGGGGACCTTAATACGGGCCAAAGGGTGCCAAAATACGGGATGTAAGGCACCCGCATGCAGGGCGAAGGGAACCGGCATACGGGGCCACAAGAACCCAGACTCAGGCAGGCGAAAAGGGGCATATTTTTGGCGGAATACACCATATTCGGCGAAAAAAAGGGGATAATGGGCCCTCAGATAAGGCAACGTGTGGCTAAAGGCACCTATATACGGGACCCAATGCTGAGTTAAAGGCACCCGAAGAGTTCTTGCAATTGGGTTCTTTATGGGGGATGATTAGGGAAAAGGGCAGAGCGGATGAATGTAGATATTGACCATGCGGCGCTTAGTGGGGCGCTTAGGCGGGATAGTGTTAAGAAGAATGTGGCAGCGATCCATGTAAGTGGCAAGCTTTCCCTTTTGCAGCGCAAGCTCTCTAATGTGTTGCTGCTCAATGCTTATGATGAGCTCACTACGCGGCAGAGCCATGCGATAGATGCGAAAACCCTGTGCCTGATGATCGGCTATAATTCCAATGATATCCAAACGCTCAAAGCCGCACTTCGGAGCTTGGCGGAAACGGTCGCCGAATGGGATATGCTCGATAAAAATGGTAAACAGGAGTGGGGGGTTTCGAGCCTGCTGTCATTTGCCAAGCTCTCTGGCGGGGTGTGTGAATATGCCTATTCTCCCGCCTTGGCGGAAAAGCTGTTTGATCCGAAAATATTTGCGCTGATTAATCTCAACATCCAGCGGCGCTTTACCAGTGGCCATGGACTGGCGCTTTATGAAAACTGCTTTCGCTTTGTGCGCACGCGTTCCACAGGATGGTGGGAGATTGAGCTGTTTCGTCGGCTGATGGGGGTGGCTGATAGCACTTATTATGAAAGCTTCAAACAACTGAACGCCAAGATTATTAAGCCGGCCGTTTTGGAGGTCAACAAGACTTCAAACATTTCACTCACTCCGGAGTTTCGCAAGCAGGGGCGGCGGGTGTCACATATCCGGTTTTTGATCAAGGAAAACCCGCAACTGGCAATGTTTGATATTGATGACAATGCGGGCTCGCGCAGTTCGGAAACTTATCAGCGACTGGTAGGGCAGGGGGTCTCTGACCGGCTGGCGCGCAGCTGGATTGCCGAACATGGCGAGGAATATGTGGCTGAAAAGCTGGAGTATGTTGCTGCTAAGGATAAAGCGGGCGTGATTAAGGGCAGTACGGCGCAATATCTAGGCGCCGCAATCAGGGATGATTATTCAACCCCGAAGCCGCCTGAGCCGAGCGCGGAAGCTCTTAAGGCGGCTGAGCAGCGGCGACTTACAGCTGAAGCCAATGCGCGAGTCGAGGCGGAAAAAGACGCGGTACGGATGGCGCAAAAGCGGAGTAGGGCGTCGCGCTTAGCGCGGGTTTTGGCTCATGTGGCCACACGCAGCCCTACCCAGCGGGATGCCGATAAACATCTATTTTCAGCGTTGCTGAAAAATGATCTTGATCGCTCTGATTTTGCCCGCTTCGGCTGGGAATCGGCGTTAAATTCCTCAGCGATATTTATCTTTTGGGAAGGGCTGGACCCAGGGATATTTGAGGCGGTTGAAGGAATTTCATAACCATATAGCGCTTTCGGAAAACTATATGAAACAGCCGCACCGCGATCTGCTTCACCATTCTGGAAAAGACCAGCGGCATCGAGGTAAATTCAATAAATTTCCTAACTCGGTTGAATCTTTCGGCCCAGACGGAAAAAGCCTGGGCGTGATTTTTGAGACAAGCAGCCCTTTCGATACCCCTCACATGTCAATGAGCGTTTAAAACTGACCCGGTTTTGGCATTTAAAACTGACCCACCTTTGAGGAGCAAAGCCGATAGGCGAGATGCTCTCATATAGCGAGCTCGTCTATTGGCTTTGCTTGCGTTGGGGTTTATTGAACGCGGCTGTTTTTGCTCTGTGCGAAGCGGAAGGAGTTGTTGCCTGTCTCGATGATTGAACAGTGATGCGTTACCCTGTCCAGAAGCGCGGTAGTCATCTTGGCATCGCCAAAGACCGACACCCATTCTCCGAACTCTAGATTGGTTGTGATGATGACGCTGGTTTGCTCATAAAGCTTGCTAATGAGGTGGAACAGCAACGCCCCGCCGGATTTAGGGAACGGGATGTATCCCAGTTCATCAATGATCACACAATCCATCTGGGTAAGCTGGCGGATAATTTTGCCGGCGTTTCCCTCGGCCTGTTCCTTGATCAGGGCATTGATGAGATCGACAGCATTGTGGAAGCGTGCCTTCTTGCCTTGATTGATAAGCGCTGCACCCAAGGCGATAGCAATGTGGGTTTTGCCGGTTCCGGTGCCGCCGACAAGGATTAGATTGTGGGCATCCGTTGTAAATTGTCCGGTGCAGAACTGCTCAATTTCCGGTTTTTTCACGGCAGATATACCATAATCAAACGTGGCAAAATCTTTGTGATGGGGGAACCTTGCAACGCGCATCTGGTATTCAATGGACCGGACGCGCCGCTCGATGGTTTCCGCCTCGATCAGTTGTTTGAGTATCGTGGTTAGGTTCGGTGTTGTGCGGCTGGCCAGAAGATCCTGAGCACAGCCTGCCATACCGTGCAATCTCAAGGCTTTCAGCCCCTCTATCAGCGCGTTCATACCATATCTCCTTGTGCCGTATACAACACCTCATATCGTTTGCAGTCAGCTTTTGGTGCAACTTGCAGGGCCGGATAGGAATGGGCTTCAGGCAGTAGTTCAATAACGGGTTCGACCAGTTGATTTATCAGGTTGATGATAGCCGCAAGCCGAAGTGTGCTTTGTTCAACAGCCATGTCACAGGCCATTCCAACAATATCGATCCCATGTTCCTGAACCAGCATTAGAAGCTCGACAAAGTCACGGTCACCACCCTTTACCTTCATGTAGCTAGACCTGATCCGGTTCATGGATGCCGGCAATTCCCACTCCAGAAACGGTGCGCCATCTCGCAAGGCTCCGGGTTTGCGTAACAAAAGCGGCACATAGTGCCAGGGCTCGAAGTAACTGATATTCTTTGTAAACCTGCGTTTGTGTTCGGCGATGATCTTTTGGTCGGCAACCAGAACAATCCGCCCTGCATAGGCGCGTAGCGAGATATGGCGGCCAGCATATTGGGCCGGAACGCTGTAACGATTGCTGTCATATTGAACAAGACAGGTGGAACGCACACGCACCGCCTTCTCAACATAGCCATCAAAACCAACTCCGAGCGGACGTAATTCTGCCTGCTCAACTGCAAATATTGCATCAATTGTTTGATCCTTCTGATCTGGGTGCGAGCGGGTTCCCAGTTCATCGCAACGTAACGACAGCCAGATATTCAGCGCATCCATATCCTCAAAATCCAGCTTTGGGGTAAACAGCCATTGGCGGATATGCTGGACCTGGTTCTCGATCTGCCCTTTCTCCCAACCAGATGCGGGTGTGCACGCTACCGGTTCCATGACATAATGGTTCATCAACGCCAAAAACCGTGGGTGGAATACCCGATCCTTTGAGCGTGATACATAGGTCACCATCGTTTTTGGATTGTCAATAATCACCCGACGTGGCACCCCGCCATAAAATGATAGGGCGCGGACAAATGCATCCAATACCATCTCTTGGGGTTCGCCCGGATAAGCTACAATAAAAGACTTGCGGCTATGGCACAGACGGAAGTGTGCAACTTTGATCTTCTGATCAGCGCCGCCCAGAACAACGTGTTCCTCGCTCCAGTCAAACTGCAACGCATCACCAGCTTTGAAATGCAAAGGAATGAAAGCATGCAGCAGTTCTGCCCCATCTGCCTTCAATGCTTTGACAAAACGACAAACCGGAGAATATGAACCCGTATATCCCTCCTTAACCAGTTGCTCATAAAGCTTCACAGCAGTGCGCCGTTCTCGGCGGGGCCGTTTCTGATCTTGTTCAAAAAGAATACGCAGACGATCCTCAAAACCCTGCAACTTGTGCCGGATCGGCGCTTGACTGCGATGATAACGCGGCGGCGTTGCATCCTTCAGATACTTCTTGATCGTATTCCGGGATAAACCCGTGCTCCGGCTCACAGACCGGATGCTTCGTCCATCCCGCAAAACTAAACGGCGGACCTTTGCTGCACTTTCCATTAATATCACCTGCTCATTCTCCGCGCTCAAATACGCGGATGTTAACAAAACAAGTGGGTCAATTTTAAACGCCAATTACCCACCCAAGTGGGTCAATTTTGCATGCCTATTCACA
>NVUX02000020.1 GCA_002402045.2 Paracoccaceae bacterium
AACCCCAACGCAAGCAAAGCCAATAGACGAGCTCGCTATATGAGAGCATCTCGCCTATCGGCTTTGCTCCTCAAAGGTGGGTCAGTTTTAAATGCCAAAACCGGGTCAGTTTTAAACGCTCATTGACACTTCCTCTGCTAAAATTCGATTGAACTGCTTTTTGTGATCAACAGGGAACAGACGGTCGGTCGGTTCCGGTTGATTGCGTTCAATCATCCGCTCAAAAGGTCGAACAGCACCCGTGGTGCTTTTACAATACCCAACCCCGCGCTTGCCGCGTACTTCAATTTCGAGGATCGTCTCGCCGGTGGCGTCGTCTTCTACGATCTCGATATCCCGGTATTCAAGCCAGTTGGCTTCGTCAGGACGAATTCCGGTATTTGCCATAAACAGTATTTTGTCGTGCAGTTGCGCGGCCAGCCGTTTGTGTTTTTCACCTACCGCTTTGCGCATATTCCTGCGCGTAGCTTCATACAGCTGCTTATATTCATCCGGTGAAAACCACGCTCGATGAACGATCTTGCCCGAAGATCGATAGGGCGTAGTGATATCGGGCAAGTGCGCCAGCCAGCCATGGCGAATTGCTGTTTTCAGCACCAACCTTAGTGTGACGGTTTCATGGTGCAAGGTGCTCCTTGAAGGGGTCTTTTTGCCTTCAACCTTTTTCAGCCGTTCAATTCGGTATTCCTGCACTGCGCCAGCCGTGACTTGAGATATTCCCATTTTTCCGAAGAAGGGAATAAGGTGCAACCGGCAACGCCGATAGTGATCTTTCACCCAACGCTCGTTGCGCTCTCCCTCTGTGAGGACGTCATACTCGTGCATGAAGCTTTTGGCTGCATCAGCAAAAGTTTTCTCGTTGTGCAGCTCACCGGCGCGATGCTTACCGCGCAGTTCAAGATACCAGTCCTCTGCAAACTCCTTTGCATGGGACAGGCTTTCCTCTTTTGTCGAGGTTCTGTGATTCTTCCCGTTCAAAAACGTCGAACACTGCCAAAACCTACTGTTTTCACGTTTATAAACATGAACTTTGTCGCCCAATATCTGATGATTTGCCATTGTTCAGCTCCAGTGCCCTACATGTGTGAAAGTGTGTAAGGACTGTGTAAGCGTATTTCGCGAGAATCTCTGCGTCAAGCCTTTCGCTAAGCTGTTGATATTGCTGAAAACACTGGCAGGGGCTAAGAGACTCGAACTCTTGACCTACGGTTTTGGAGACCGTCGCTCTACCAACTGAGCTAAACCCCTTTAGTGCAGCGGTTGGATAGCGCGTGTGGTGCGCTGATGCAAGCGGGGAAATGGTTTAAAGCAGGGATTTGATGAAGGCTGTGGCGTTTTGGCGCCAGCGGTCGGGCTTGCCAGACGCCTTTGGGGCTATGCGGGTTAGCTGGCTGCGGTCAGTGTCAAGGCGGGTGAGCGCAGCAATGGCCTCAGGCACCACGTTGGTGGGGTTAAGCAGAAAGCCGGTTTCACCGTCGGTAATTGCTTCATTCACCGCGCCGACATTGCTTGCCAGCACCACCACACCCGCGCGCTGGGCTTCCAAAATGGTGAGCGGCAGGCCTTCGTCTCGTGAGGGGATTATAAGCACATCAATCGACGCGTAAAACGCATCTAGATCGGAGCGGGATTTTATCGGGGGCTGGGGTGATAGCCAATCGGGGATGTGCACGGGCTTGCCCAGTACTTCGCCGCCGCAAATTGAAAATTCGAATTTTCCGCGCAGGGCCTCTGCGATTTCAATAAACCGGTCAACTTGTTTTTGTGGGTCAAATCGGCCCAGAAACCCCACCTTTAGCGGGCCAGCGGTCGCGGATCGGTTCTGCGCTGCGCCCTCATATCCCGGCCCATTGGGCAGGGGCAAAAGCTTGGATTCCGGCACGCCGAGCGCTGCCATCCGCGTTGCGAGCTGCACTGAGCAGGTTAGAACCTTGTCAAACAGCCCTTCATAGCCGAGCGTAATATAAGGGGTGCCACGGCTGCGGCCATAGGCTGTGCTATCGGTGATATGCTCCCATGAACAAAGGCGAATGCCGCGGGCGCGTAGCTCCACCAGCTCGTGGTTCAGCACCCCTGCGCCGCAATTCACCACCACGTCCATTTGGGTCAGGGGGCCGAGCATATCGCCCATCAGCATTTCGCCGGGGTGCTCGGCATCATTGGTGCCCATATAGCGCGAGCCACCCCATTCGCGCAGGGCAGCGTTTTTCAAAATCCAGATTTTCTCAAAGGGCGCAAACATCCAATCGGCGGCGTTGATATCATCAATACCGTAAACAAACAGGTGGCAAGTTATGCCTTGCTTTGAAAGGGCTGCCGCCAATGCCACGAGGCATTTTTCAACGCCGCCAAACTGAAAAACCTGAATGGCAAAGCCCACATGTGGCCCTTGCCCGAGCGGGCTAAGCGCGGGCCGCCCGCCGGCGTTGCAGGTTGCTACGTCTTTGGCGATGGGGGCGAAAACCGGGCTGCGCCAGTTGGCATATTGCCGGAAAGGCACAGAGGCCATGGGAGATACCAGCAGCGCGCCAATCGCGTCCATCAGCGCGTCCATCGGCGCACCAACAAGGGCCGTTGGGCTTTCTATTTGCACGTCTAGCGGCAGCACCGTAACGCCCTCAATGAGGTAGCTGATAATCGGGGCCATGTCGTCTTTATCCAGCGCGGCATTCAGGTGGTGCGTGGAAAGCGCAATCATATCGGCTTCCAGCAGCCGTGTGCCGTCATCCGCAACCTTGCCGTGGGCGCGGATGGAGAGCGGCCCATCTGTAATACTCACCACCGCAACGGGGGCATGCCGAAGAGCGCCTTCGATTTGGTAAAACAGGCTGTCTAGGATTTTGGCATTCGCCATGGCATCCACGGCTTCTTGGCTGCAAAACACAAGCACCGGTGGAAAGCGGCTTTCGGCGGGGTTGGCGCGGTGGTGGAAGGCCTCTGCGACGAACTCATCGGTGCTGATCTCGCGCGCCGTTTCAGGGTGGGCGCCAATGCGGATGCGCCCATCGGTGGTGATAATGGCAAAGCGCGGATACTCTTTATTCCACGCGTCAGGCAGGCGATGAGTGCCATAAAGCCAGCTATGCTTGGCGCGGAGTTGCCCGCGCAGCAGCACATCTTTTCGGTTAGCCCCTGAAACCATTGATTCAGGCCGTTTGCGATAGCGAAAAAAGCTCTCGATCACGGGGTGGCCGATAAAGCCGTGCTTGACCGCGCCGAGCCAGAAATCCCAATCTTCAAAGCCCTGCTTGAAATTGGTATCAAAGCGCAGGCCGCTGTCAAAGACCTCGCGGCGCACAAGGCTACCTGCATCAGAACAATTGATAGAGGCCAGCCGCGAAAGCGCCCAGCTATTGCCGTTGGAGTAGTTGACCTCCATGCCAAACATATCGACCTGCGGGTAAAACCAGCCGTAATCCGGCTCGGTGTCCAGCAGCTTTTCAAATAGCTGAAAGGCGTGCGGGTCGAGCATGTTATCCGCGTCGAGAAAGAACACGCCGCGGCAGCTCGGGTTTTTTAGCGCCTGCTCAATGCCGGTATTGCGCGCCGCACTCAGGCCTTGGTTGGTCTGCGTCAGAAGCGTGATTTCTGGGTGCGCGGCCGCCCAGCCCTCAAGGCTTTGGCGGGTTTGTACAAGGTCACAGCCATCATTCACCAGAATGATCTCGGCCACCGGGCCGCCCACTTGCGCAAGGCAAGAAAGCACCGCCTCGTCTACTAGCACCGGATGGTGCCAGACAGGTATAACCACCGCGATCATCTGCTATTCCGCCATGGGGATAATCTCGACACCCCGCAAAAATACGCTGACCAACGGCGAGGCGGCGCGCAGTTTAAAGTGCAAATCCACCTTGCCGGCCTCGGTGACAAACAGGTCACATTGCACATGGGATTGTGGCGGCAGCATATTGCGCCGCGCCACTTCGCCTTCGGTGGTTGCGAGGGAAAGCGTCACCGGCTCTGGCCCAAAGTTTTGGGTGTAAGCGGCGATATTGGCCGCGCTTGGCACCTCAATCCCGCGAAACACAAAATCCATTTTGCCGTCATGCCCGGGGTGGAGCGAATAAGCATCACGCCCGCTCATCAGCTTGGCGGTGCCACCTTGCACCTCTGGTTCGGGCAGTGCTGAGGCGGGCAGCACAAAGCGCTGGCCCCGTGGCTCCATTTCAGGAATGCGACAGCCCGGCAGCCCTTTCCACACCCGCAGCGCCAGCGGGGCCTTGACCCCGGTCGCGTGCATATATTCGAGCGGGATCGGCAGGCTTAACCCCATCTGAAAATCCACCTCCAAGCGGATTATCACATCCTCGGCCAGCCCCGAAAGCGGCAGAGGCAACATGGCCCGCACCCAGCCCTCGCCTATGGGCTCCAGCGCGATCTTGTCGCAAAAATCCGGTCCGGTCAGGCGGCTAATGCGTAGCCATCCGCTGCCAGCACCCGTCGCCCAAATATCTATGGCCACCAGCCCAATGGAGCCAACAGGCAAGCGCTGGGCCACCTCACCTGAAACCGTGCCCTCGGCAGGCTCCCATGCGCGCGCGCAGGTGAATGTAGGCGCAAAAGCCGCATTCAAAAAATCCTCTGTCTCGGCAAAGCTTTGCTGAAGCCGCATATAATCTTGCCGAAGCGCGGCCGCTTCTGCGCGCAAAGCCGCTGCGGTGTTTTTCTCGCGCACCAAGGCTGCATTTAAAGCGGCCTCCACGCTTTTCACCACCTCAACGCCGCTTGCGTCGAGAAATCTCGCCAAAGCGCTGCCTTTAAACGTAGCTGCATCTTTAGCACTGACCACCGCGCAAACCGGCAATGCCCCCTCCCAGAGGATATTGTCAGCTTTAAGCCACGGCGCTAAAGCGATTGTTTCGACCCTATCAAGCACGACATTATCGCTCGCCAGCACGCGACTCACATTTTTTTGCGCCATATCTAGCCGCCTCCTTTTGCCATACCAGCGATTTCCACCACTTTAAGACACCCCCTGAAAAACGCAATCACCCTTGGTGGCTTCTTTAAGCATCCCTTGTGGATTTGGGGGTAAGACCATTAAATATAAGCAAAATCACCAACTCTGCTCTTGAATTAATGAACACCCCAAATTAATAATTGCAAAGAAACAGGACGGGGGCAAATAATGGCAATGCTGGCGATTGAAATAGTAGACTCAACTTCGGGCAAAATGGCCGAGGACGTTCAGGTTCAGGTTCGTAAAATTGTGGATGACGAATGGAAAGACTTTCCTGAGGCGACGACTGATGTCAGTGGCCATGCGGTTTTGTTTGCAAAGGACGACATTAAAGACGGTGGTTATTTTGAGATACTGGTTTGCCTTGGAGCGTATTTTGACCAAACCGGCCACGCGCTTCCGCAATATAAACTGGTAGATATTGTGCCCCTGCGCTTTGGCCTAGAACCAGCGCAGAGCAACATCACATTGCGCATGTCGGCTACACCACATAGTTACAGCGCCGATTTTTCGGCTCAAATAAAACGCCTGAACCTCGTTTAGGCTCCTACTGAAAGTATGCCGATGGCCCAGCTGACCCTTAATCTTTTTGACGCAACCCGTGGCGTGATGATCACAAATGTCGATATCGAAATCCAAAAAATTTACGATGGCAGCTGGCGGACCATTGCTGAGCTGGTTAGCGATTTGAACGGTGATATTTCGGTAAGTGCAGAAGATGTTGATGGTGATCTCAGCGGCTATTATGAAGCCACCATACATGTTGGCAGCTATTTTTTGAGCGCCGGCTATACCCTGCCAACGCTTAAGTTTATTGATGTTGTCCCGATCCGGTTTGGCATATCTGAAGCGGATGCTGATACCGCGATCACGGTCTCGATTACGCCGTATGGATATACCTTTTTGGCAAAATAAAAAAAGGCAGCTGCGCGTGCTGATGCCCTTGAGTAAACGGGATTAAAACCTTTTTGGGTATAAAAAGATTGCAACCGCGTGAAAATATGGTCAGTTTAGCGCGCAATACTTGTAACGAAAGCCAGCGCCTTGCTTGAAGCCTCAGCTATTATCAATATTCACCGCGAGGGGGCTTTGCTGGTCCCGACTTTACGCTCGCTGGCCTTGGCCAAAAAACGCGCTGTAGAGGCGGGCTTTACGCTTGAAGTGCTGGTGGTGGCCGATAAAGCCAACGCCGAAACCCTGGCCATTGCTCAGGGTTTTGATGACCTGATTGACCGTATTATTCCTGCCAGCTTTGGAGATCTTGGCGCCTCACGCGAGTTTGGCATTCGTGAGGCCGCGCATGATTGGGTGTTTTTGCATGATGGCGATGATCTTTTCTCCTCAAACTGGTATCTTCAGTTTTTTGAAATGGCCAAGCGCGGCGAGATAGATGAGCGCACGGTTTACCACACCGCGCTGTTTTCCCGCTTTGGCAACGAGCAAAACATCCGGCAAATGATCGACTCGTGGGATACCCGCTTTCATCCTCTGTTTCTGGCCTCAGAGTGGTATTATTCCAATAAATGCGTGCTGAACCGCAAGCTTTTCGCCGAAACGCCGATGCCCTATAATAATAAATTTACCGGCATCGGGAATGAGGATTGGACATGGTCCTGCCATACCATTCACAAAGAAATCCGGCATACCTACTTGCCTGAAACCATTTGTTTTTATCGGGTAAAACCGGCGATCACCAGCCTTGGCCTTACTCCCGGGATGATCCACGGCCCCTCAAAGCTTTTTGAGCCAGACAGCCTGCTGCAAATTGAAATTCGACGGGCAGAGCGGGCAGATAAACCGCTGGCGTTTTGCGATACGCTCACCAAAAAAGGCGAGCCGGTGCAGGGCGATGGGCCGCCCCCCGGCTGGTTTTGGGATGAGGTCGACATTCAGGGCGAATTTGAATCGATTATCACTGATTACCGCGCTGTGCCTTTTGGCCAACTGCGTGCCGAGCTGCCAAACCTGCACTATAATGTCGCCTCTGCAACGCAATATATGATGCGCGATATGGACGAGCGGCCCAAGATTTTTATATTTGCTTCGGCGCAAAATCTGCGGGCGGCAGATAAAACGATTGAGCTGATGCTCTCGGCGGCGCGTGATTATAATGACCAATCCCATCAGCCGGTGCTGGTGCTGGATGAGGACGATCTTGTGGTCTCTGATTTTGGCCTGATGGGCCGTTTTGGGGCCAAGGTGATTGGCGCGCAGCATGTGGAGCGGTTTTTCAAAATCGAAGAATGGTATTACAACCGCCTGATGATGCGCCCGATGGTGCAATATCATGGGGGCATTCTCATTGATCTTGGGTCAAATATTTTCAACAAGCTCTTCACTGAATTCCACCGCGTGTTGCTCGAAAACTTTGAGCATACCGTCAGTATCCTGCCCGATATTGCTTTAGACCCGCTTTCTCCTACGCTTAATAACGTTGCGCGCAATGCCCATTTTGCCGCCGCCCATGGCGGCAAGCCCTACCGCATTTTTGCCCGAAAACCGCTTTTATCAGAGCTTAGCAAAACCTCTGATTGGTCACTTGCGGGTGTCCCCGAGGATATGGAAAATGCGATAGACAGCATGACCCGCCTTCGCTTCCGCGAAGTTAACGGCTCTGCCAGTTTTAACCTCGCAGACATGTTGAGCGCCCCGCGCGTGGCGCTCCGCAATCGCCTGCCGATGAATCTCCAAGTGGGCCAGCGCCTGAATGCGCGGGTGATCAGCGACCACGAGGTTGCGCTTTCAGCCGTCACCCATGGCAAAACCAAATTTTACCTGTATCAATCCTCCAATACGTGGGTTTCGCCTGATTGGTATAAAGAGGCGCATGAGTTTTTAAGCAATAACAGCCACATCTGGCTCGTGCCGCCACAAATTTCGATGTCTTTACTCAAGGGGGGCCGCTATCGCAGCCGCTGGCACAATTATGCCGCGCCCCAGCTGGTTTTTTCGTCTTGGTATGATCAGCTTTTAACGGATGAAACCCCGCCAATGCTAGTGCTCACACGTGAGCGGATTTCCGAAAAAACACCTAAAACCCCAGCCGCCCTCGCTGAGGCGCTCTTTACCTATTGCCAGCAGCAAGGCAAGCTCGCCAGCGCCTGCAACGAAACCGTGGCCATCGCGATGCCCACCGGAGGCCAAGCATGACACCCGACGAGATTTCAGCCTATTGGCAAGCCTACCCGGACCTCGCCGAGCTATGGGCCAAAGGGGTGTGGGACGACGCCGGATTTGCGGCGCATTTTGAGACCCATGGTGAGAAGGAAGGCCGCAGTATTCCGCAGACGGAATTGGCCCCCAAGCATTGGTCTGACTGGCTTTATTTTAGCGAAATGAAGGATGAAACCTGCTGGTGGTGGCAAAAAGGCGTGATAGAAACCGGCCTTTTCCACGCGCTGCTTTATGGGGCGGATACCCTGCACAAAGGCAGCATTGAAGACAGTGCCAAACTCCAGCAAGCCTCTTCTCTCTCCCGTTTTGCCTTAGCGCAGGTGGCGCTAAATGCTCAATCTTTTCCCGGCCAAGGCCCGCTGGGTGGTTTTCTTGACAGTGATTTACAATGGGCCCCGCCCAAAGCCATTGGTGTATTGCAAATGCGCGCGGCCATTAAGGCGGCCTTCCCCGAGAAATATGGATATATTATTGTGCTACCATGGCTGGAAAGCGGCGGGGCCGAGCTGGTGGGCAGCTGGCACTATTTGGCCGCGAAAGCGCTGGGCCTAAACCCGCTGATTATTCTGGGTGACAAGCCCAAAATAACCGCACGGTTTGCTGCGCAAGATTTTAATATCCTCAATCTGCCTGAGCTTTTTGAGGCCATAATGGCCAAGCCTTATAGCGATATGTCCCGCGAAGAGCGCATGGAAGTTCTGACGTCGGTGATTGAGGGCCTTCAGCCCGATGTGATGCAGCTCATCCATTCTTACGTTGGCTATAGCGCCCTCACCGCGCCGGCCACAAAAAAGAGAATTCGTGCGGCCTGTAAAACCATTTTTGTATCGGCCTTTTGCCCGCATATTCACCCAACCGGTAATTATGACGGCTATTTCCGTGATATCCCCGACCTTATGGATGTGGTGGACCGCTTTGTGTTTGATAATGATTGGTATCTGGGCGAAATGGCCAGCACCTATGCCCTGCCTGCCGCGCAGGCCGAGGCGCTAAAATACCCGGTTGAGAGCTTGCCTGCCGCAAAACCCGCCAAGAAAGCCCGCAAAAAGGTGCTATGGGCCAGCCGGTTTGATAGCCAGAAAAACCCGAAAATTGTGGCCGAAATTGCAGCGCAAATGCCGGATACCGAGTTTCTTATGTATGGGCGCCAAGTGATGGGTGATGACCAGATTATTTGGGAAGATATGCCCGAAAACGTAACTCATGGCGGCGAGTTTTTTAATATAGACGACCTGCCGATAAAGGATTGCTTTGCCTTTCTTTATACCTCTAAATTTGACGGCACCCCCAATATCCTTTTGGAAATTGGCTCTCGCGGCTTGCCGATTGTAACGCCAAATATCGGGGGCATTGCCGGATATCTGGGCGACCGCTGGCAGCTTTATGTCGAGCACCCAGAGGACATTGCAGGCTATGTGAAGCACCTAAAAAAGCTGCGCGCAAATGCTAAGCTCGGGCAAACGCTCGCAAAGAAGCAACGCGAGATTTTGAAAAATGAACGCAGTTTTGATGCTTTTGTTGCCTCTATCGAGGGGTTATTGGCATCAGTTAAAGATGCATAAACGCGCTAATATCCGCCTTGAAGCTTCGGAATTTTTCCTGATCTGAAATATTTGTATTTTTGGGTTTGGCTTTCCAGAACGTCGCTTCCAGTTCCTCGGCGTATTCACCAAGCCCCAGCGCTTTCATATCTTCATATTCCGGTGCCAACGTTTCGCGCACACTATCAATCAACCATTGGTCAAAACCAAAGTATTTGCCGCCAAATCCGTATTTCTTGCAAAACCTGTTGCTGGCTTCCCAATGGCTTACTTTGGAGTCTTTCATCAAGTGCCCGAGTTGCCGGTAAAGTGCGATATCTTCTGGTGAGGGTGCCGGATTGGTATGCATAAAATCTTCGGCCGTGGCCGAAAACCCATAACCCACACACATATCACTGAAAATTTGGTTTAGTTTGGGGCCAATAAAGGGCAAAAACCGCACGTTCACCCCAATTTTTTCCAACGGCGCTTGCACAACGCTGCGAAGATGGAGCTTATCTTCTCTTTGCGCACGCTTGGCAAAATCAGAAAATGCAGAGTTTTCCACAAAGGTTTTTATTTGCTGGGTATACATTGAATTTATGCGCGCAATCGGGTCTCGCACAAAAAACAACAACTCCAGCTCATAGCCTGCGGCATCACTCAGGTCTTTCACCTTCTGTACAGAGGGGGCGTGTATGGGGAAATCCTCGGAAGATAAAAACAGGCTTCGTCCTGTCTCCATATCCTTGGCGAGGCGATCAAGCCCACCCAATTCGGGGACAAAACGCCTGTCACCCCGCATTTCATATGCTAAGTTATGGTGCCCAGCGTCAGGCCGTGTCCAACCCCAGCGCGGATAAAGACATTCTGCGCTTCCCTCATACTCCGACAGAAACTTCTGTACTGTCGTGCTTGCAGTCTTAGACGGCCCCACATGTAAAACAACTTTTTTCATCAATTAAAGCCTTCAAACGTTAAGCAGGATGGGCAGGTACACAATTTATAATGGTATAGTACGGCAAACACGAGTTCAACCGGGCAATAATTAGATAGTTTCATGGTATCTCAAATAATCGACCTTTGCAGATCTTTGTTTTCTGTGTAGATTGCATGAAAGTTGCCCCTATGAGAGTTGATAATTTATGGCCTCCGTAAACACTGCAAAGGTTATTTTACCCAGCTGGCGACAGGGGAGGCTGCTCTTTTTCACCGGCGTGATGGATTCCTACACGACGAGGTTAGATTACCGTGTCGCCGCCGCGACCCTTCCTAATGATTCAAAGGTTGTTCGCACGTTTAAAGCTAATATCTCAAATGAAGAACTGGCGTTGTGCCAAAAAACTGCAGACAATGGCGCAGGATTGCAGCAATTTTTTAACGTCGTTAGCCATGGAAATTTGGATGAACTGACGGAAGAAACCAGCCAAAACCTTCCGCCCTGTGCTGCTGGGTCCAATGCGCTGATTTATACGTGCTCTTACTTCGATTTTTTACGCAAATATAGTGTCGACCAAACCATAGTTAAGCACTATGAAGCGCAAGATCCCAAGGCGCGTTTTAGTATTGAAACCTCACTTTCCATTTACAAAATCCTTTCGGCTCATTTACAGCCAGAGCGCGCAGTTGCTCTGATTGACGCCGATATTCTGGACACCAAAAATATTAGGGGCGCGTCCCATTCATCAGCAAACCTACTGCGCGAAGTCGCAATCATCAGGTATGATGCAAAACACCCTGAGGCCGCCATCAAAGCCATGCTACATGCCGTTAAGCTCCATAATACTGAAGATAAATGGCGGCGACTTGCCGATTTTGCAATGGCTGATAATAGCCCTGAGCAGGCAATTGAGTACTATTTCAAAGCTGAAGATATGGCAGCTTTAGCCCCACCCCAGGCGTTGCGCATGGCGGGGCTACTGGTAAATGCTGGTCATGTAGAAAAGGCAGCACCGTTTCTAGAGCGCATTGAATCCATTTTTCCGAAGCAAGTGGAGAACTTGCGCGCCCAATCGGAAAAACAAGCGACGACCTAATAACCCCTCCTTCATCTGGTGAGAGATGACTATGAAACTGATTGTTGGCCTTGGTAACCCGGGCGAAAAATATAGCCGGAATCGGCACAATATTGGCTTTATGGTGCTGGACCGGCTTTCTGAAGCGGGATTTTCGCCGTGGAAGTCCAAGTTTCAGGGGCAGGTGTCTGAAGGGCGAATTGGGTCTGAGAAGGTGATTTTACTAAAGCCAGCCACCTTTATGAATCTCTCTGGCCAAGCGGTGGGGGAGGCCATGTGGTTTTACAAATTGAGCATGGAAGATGTTATCGTTTTTCACGATGAATTGGACTTGGCTCCCGGCAAGGTGCGGCTCAAAACCGGGGGGGGGCATGCGGGGCATAATGGCTTGCGCTCATTGCACCAGCATATCGGGCCAGAGTATAGCCGGGTTCGTCTCGGCATTGGCCATCCCGGCCATAAAGACAAGGTGGCGCGCTATGTGCTGCATGATTTTGCCAAGGCCGAGGCCAACTGGCTCGACGACCTTTTGCGCGGCATTGAGGACGGGATTGCCCAGCTTGTAACGGATGAGGGCCCCAAATTTTTGAATGCCATTGCGCTGCGGCTTAATCCATCTCGGCCGGCCACGGGAAAGCAAAAGCCAAAACCCCTGGCTGCGCCAAATTCGACAGCGACAGAGGATTCTCGCTCCCCGCTTCAGCGGCTCAAAGACAAGTTTTCATAAACGCTTTAAGATTCGGGCATCAGATAGCTGACAAGCACACCGGTGTCTGGCATTCTACATTTTGAAAGCGCGGCAAGCTCGCTGTCCAAAAGGGGGGTATCCTCGCCAAAAATCTCGACCGTCCGGCCGTCTTCGTTTGCTTGCGCCTGCAGCTCATTACACGAAATTGCATTTGTAGCAGCGGATAATTGAGGGAGTTGCGGCGCGACTACAGATACAGGCTCAAATGTTTGGCTTGCCAAGCCTGCAAGGTCCATATCTGCTCCCATTGTGGTCAACGCAGAAAGATAGTCTGAATCACTTGTGGCATTGATCGAAGAGGCCGCTGACTGGGCGTAACCTGCATTTGCGCAAGATATGCCAAAGGCAGTTATCAACATGCCAGCCCTCAGGCCAGCCATTTTACTGGTAGGAAAAAACATTTACAAAACTCCAAAAAAACTTGTTACAACTCGTTAAAGATGCGCGCCCGTGACGGCGGGCGCGCTCGCCTAAAATCAACGATTACCACGTAATAGTCAACATATTCTCAATACTGCATGAATTTTTAAGGCATTGTAATTAAATGAATATTGGCCCTTCGTGAAATTTGTCGTGAAAAATCGCAGGATTTCCACATATACCATTTCCCAAAATTGAAAAGTTTTTCACCCCAGAGCGTTTTCGATTATCTCAATGCGCCCCGTGTGATCAAGCGCGGCGAGGTCAAACCGGCAGGCTGTATTTAAATCTGCTTTCTGCGCTAGATACTGCTCGGCGCACGCCATCAGCCGTGTTTGTTGCGCGGGCTGCAATGCCCCTAAAGCCGCCGCCATATTTTTGCGGGCTTTCACCTCAACAAAAACAATCACGCCCGCAAGCTCAACGATGAGATCTATTTCGCCTTCGGGTACTTTCCAGCGCTGCGCCAGCACTTTGCCACCTTTTGCCTCGTAGGCCCGCGCGGCAATGTCCTCGGCGGCCATGCCATTGTGAAAGGCTGTGCTGCCACGGCTCATAATCGCCCCAATTCCAGCGCGCGCTGATAAAGCTGTTTGCGCGGCAAATCAAATGCCGCCGCTACCTCTGCCGCTGCGTCTTTTACGCGACTGTGCTTGAGGGCTTCCAAAAGCGCCGCATCTATGGCCTCTGGTGTGGCGGCCACCTTTAGTGGCGCGCCCACAACAACAACGGCCTCGCCTTTTGGGGGTGGCGCTTCTGCGTAATAGGCGGCCAATTCGTGCAAGCTGCCCCGCCGAACTTCTTCAAATTTCTTGGTCAGCTCCCGGCACATTGCGGCAGGGCGGTCGCCAAACACCTCGGCCATGGCCTTCAGGCTGTCCGCCAGCCGCCTTGGCGCTTCATAAAATACCAGCGTGGCTGGCACCGCCGCAAATTCCTGAAAAAAGGCCAGCCGCGCCACCATTTTCACCGGCGCAAACCCTGCAAACAAAAAACGGTCTGTGGGCAGCCCCGCCAGCGAGAGCGCTGTCAGCACCGCCGAGGCCCCCGGAGCGGCGGTAATTGGCAAGCCTTCCTTTATCATCCCCGCCGCCAGCTGATAGCCGGGGTCAGCAATGAGCGGTGTGCCCGCATCAGACACATAGGCCACCACCTTGCCTTCGCGCACGGCTTTTATCAGCCTGGGCCGCATCGCCGCGCCGTTATGGTCGTGATAAGGGTGAAGGGGCCTGCCATTCAGCGCTATGCCATGAATGTCCATGAGCTTGCGGGCCTGTCGCGTGTCTTCTGCCGCCAGTACATCGGCATTTTCCAAGATATCGAGCGCGCGCAGCGTGATATCTGAAGCCGTGCCGATGGGCGTGGCCACGAGGTAAAGCCCCGCGCTAAGTTTTGGTGAAATGCCGCCCATTTGCTAATCTGCCTTCATCGAGTCGTTTACATCATTCTGCGCAGGCTTTACCCTGTGGGCTTGATCGAGTCTACTTTTATACCTTTGTGAGGCCACATGTCTTTTAAAAACCACCTATTTTCAGCCCTTCGAAAGCCCGCTCTTTGGGCCGCGGCCGCCCTTGGCCTTGCGGCCTGTGAGCCGGTTAATTTTTCCGGCCCTATTGAGGCCGTTGACCCAAACCAGCCTGTTGTTGTCGCCTTGATGGTGCCGCTTGCCTCGGGTAATTCGGTTACGGAACAATTGGCGCAAAACATGGTGAATGCCGCCAATATGGCCGTGCGAGACCTGAATGGCGCCAACATAGACCTGCGGGTTTATGAAACCGGTGGCAATGCCGAAATGGCGGTGGCGGCCGCCAATCGTGCGGTGGCTGATGGTGCGCAAATCATGGTTGGGCCGCTTTATAGCGCCTCCACCGCGGCCATTGCGCCCATTGCTGCGCAAGCCGGTATCAATGTGCTGAGCTTTTCCAACACCACCTCTGTGGCGGGTGGGAATGTTTATATTATGGGTATCACGTTTGACACTGTTGCCGACAGGCTTGTGCGCCAATCGGTGGCAGACGGCAAAACCAACATCGCGATTGTGTATCAAGAAGGGGTGTCTGGCGAATCTGGTAAAGGCTCAATTGAGCGCGCCATTGCCCGCAATGGCGGCAACTTGACCACTGCGGTTTCCTATCCGCTGAACCTGACAGAAATGGGTGAGGTTGCCTCGGGTATTGCGGAAACGCTTCGGGCCAGCAACTCCAATGCTGTGGTCTTCACCGATTCCCCCCTGCGCGGCCTCGGTTTCATCACGGCCTCCTTGGCCTCTAACCGCTTTCGTACACGGCGCGACGCCCAATTTATGGGCCTTAGCCGCTGGGATAGCTCGGACGAGGTGCTGGTGACGCCCAGCCTGCAAGGCGGCTGGTTTGCGGTGCCAGACCCGGGCCTGACCCTGCAATTTGAAACCCGCTATCAGCTGGCTTATGGCATTGATGCCCACCAGCTATCGGGCCTTGCCTATGATGGCATTGCGGCCGTTGGCGCCATGATCAGCGCGGCGCGCGCCTCGGGCGAAAGCAACGCCTTTTCAGCCGAGCGCCTGACAGACCCTGCCGGTTTTGCCGGCGTAACAGGCATTTTCCGCTTTAAGGCTGATGGTACCAATGAGCGGGGACTTGCGATTATGAAGGTCGAAAACGGTGTCGCCACCATGATATCTCCAGCCCCCCGCAGCTTTGGTGGTGTTGGTAGCTAGTGTCGGATTTCAACAATAATGACCTAACACTGGGCGGGCTAATTGGCGCGCCCAGTGATATTTGGAATAGCGAAGCCGTGGTGGCCGCGCTGGAAGACAAGCTTTATTCCGCCAAAGACAAAACCGAAATTCGCGCGACTTTGGTTGAGGTGCTCAAAGACCATATGGCCATGGGCCGTGCCACCATCGAAACCGCCTTGGAAGACGAGCCCTACCAAGGCCGCGCCGCCACCCGCGCCTATGCGTGGCTGGCTGATCAAGTGGTCAAGCAGGCGCTTAGCACCACGTTGCGCTACCTGCACCCTGCCCATAATGCCACCTCATCCGAGCGCCTGAGCCTTGTGGCTGTGGGCGGCTATGGCCGCGCCGAAATGGCACCGTTTTCAGATATCGACCTGCTATTCCTGACCCCCTATAAGCAAACCGCGTGGGGCGAGAGCGTGATTGAAAGCATGCTCTACACCCTCTGGGATTTGCGCCTAAAGGTTGGCCATGCCACCCGCACGGTGGATGATTGCATTCGCCTTGGCCGCGAAGATTACACCATCCGCACAGCCCTGTTGGAGCACCGCTATATTTGCGGTGATCGGGAATTGGCCGAGGAGCTGGACGTACGCCTGTGGAAAGAGCTTTTTGAGGGCACCGCCTCGGAGTTCATCGAAGCCAAGCTTGAAGAGCGTGGCAAGCGGCATAAGCGCAATGGCGACGCTCGCTACGTGGTGGAGCCAAACGTAAAAGAAGGCAAAGGCGGCTTGCGCGACCTGCAAACCCTGTTTTGGATCGCGAAATACATTAACCACGCTGGCGGGCCAGAGGATTTGGTGAAGGCTGGCATGCTCACCAAAGACGAATGCGCCACCTTCATTGAGGCCGAAAGCTTTCTCTGGACGGTGCGCACGCATTTGCACCTGCTCAACAAGCGCGCCACCGAAAAGCTGAGCTTTAATATGCAGGTTGATCTCGCCAAGGTGCTGGGCTTTGAGGATAGCGCCGGTATGCGCGGGGTTGAGCGCTTTATGCAAAAATATTTCCGCCATGCCACCCATGTGGGTGAGCTAACTCGGATATTTTTGACTGACCTTGAGGCGCGCCATGTAAAGGCCAAGCCCAGCATTGGTCGCTGGCTAAAAAGCGCTTTTAGCTGGGGCCGCGATGGCACCCCGCGCGGCTATACCCTGCATGATGGACGCCTTGATGTGGTGGACCAAGAGGCCTTTTTGAGTGACCCGATCAACTTCATGCGGCTTTACGAAGAGGGGCTGCGCAGCGGCATCCTTATCCACCCCGACGCCATGCGCCTTATTGCCCGCAACCTGCACCTGATTGATGACGATTTCCGCAAGAACCCCGAGGCCAACCGGATATTCCTTGATCTGTTGCTCTCGCATAACAACCCCGAGCGGGCGCTGCGGCGGATGAACGAGCTGGGCGTGCTGGGCGCGTTCATTCCTGATTTTGAGCTGATCGTGGCGATGATGCAGTTCAACATGTATCACAGCTATACGGTCGACGAGCACACCATTCAGGTGATCTCGAACCTGTTTAAAATTGAGCAGCAGGGGCTGGTGGAAGACCTGCCCATTGCGTCCCAAATTCTAAAGGCGGGCATAAACCGCAAGGTGCTTTATGTGGCGCTGCTGCTGCATGATATCGGCAAGGGCCGCAAGGAAGCGCATGAGGAAGTTGGCGCGCGCATCGCCGCCGAGCTTTGCCCGCGCCTTGGTTTGCATGCCGCCGATAGCGAGCTTGTCGAATGGCTGGTACGAAATCACCTCGTCATGTCTGACGTTGCGCAAAAACGCGATATTTCGGACCTGCGCACGGTGCAGGATTTTGCCACACAGGTGAAATCTGTCACCCGCCTCAAGTTACTTCTGGAGCTCACCGTTTGCGATATTCGCGGCGTAGGGCCGGATGTGTGGAACAACTGGAAAGCCATGCTTTTGCGCCAGCTTTATGCCGCCACGCATGACCTGCTAACCGGGGGCGCACAGGCGCAAAGCCAATCTCAGCGGGAGGCCGAAGCCCACGAAAACCTCGCGAAAGCCCTGAAAAGTTGGACCAAAACCGAGATTACCGTGGAGCTGGAGCGGCATTATACGCCCTATTGGCTCGGGTTGGACCTGAGCATACAAAAGGTGTTTGCGCGGTTGATAAAAAAGCTCGGCGACGAGCCGTTTATTTCGGATATAAAGGCCGAAGAGGGCCGCGATGCCACCCGCGCCTGCTTTGTAATGCACGACCACCCCGGCCTGTTTTCCCGCCTTGCGGGGGCCTTGGCGCTGGTGGGGGCCAATGTGGTAGACGCCCGCACCTATACCAGTTCTGACGGGCTGGCCACGGCGGTGTTCTGGATACAAGATAGCGAGGGCGCACCCTATGAAAAGTCTCGCCTTACGCGCCTGCGCAAAATGATTGCGCGCACCTTGGGCGGTGAGGTTATTACCCGCGACGCCCTTAAGCCACGCGATGTTATCAAACTCCGCGAGCGGGATTTTAAAGTGCCGACAACCATCAGTTTTGATAACGAAGGCTCTGAGTTATATACCATTATCGAGGTTGATACCCGCGACCGGCCCGGCCTGATTCACGATATTGCGCGCACGCTTAGCGCCAATGGCATCTCGATTGCCTCCGCGATTATCGCCACTTACGGTGAGCAGGCAGTAGACACGTTTTACGTAAAAGACCTGTTTGGCTTGAAAATGCACAGCTTGGAAAAACGCACCGCGCTGGAGAAAAAGCTCTACAAAGCCATCATCAAGAAAGATGGCGCATGATCCGCAAAATCAGCCTTGCCTCGGGGTTTTTTACCGTGGGTATCTGGACGCTGCTGAGCAAGGTGCTGGGCTTTGTGCGCGATATCATGATCGCCAGCGCTATGGGCAGCGGCCCGGTTGCACAGGCGTTTTTGATCGCCTTTTCCCTGCCCAATATGTTCCGCCGTTTCTTTGCGGAAGGCGCGTTTAACACTGCTTTTGTGCCGATGTTTTCCAAAAAGGTCGAGGCAGGCGACAACCCTGAAAACTTCGCCCGTGAGGCCTTTTCCGGACTGGCCAGCATTGTGCTGGTTACGGTGCTGCTGGGTCAGGTTTTTATGCCGTTCCTTGTGCTCGCCATGGCCAGCGGCTTTGCAGATGATGCCCGTTTTGATCTCACGGTAGATTATGGCCGCATCGTTTTTCCTTATATCTTTTTCATCTCGCTGGCGGCGCTCCTTAGCGGCGTGCTTAACGCCATGGGCCGCTTTGCCGCGGCGGCTGCGGCGCCGGTGTTGCTAAATATCATTCTCGTGTCGGCCATGTATTTGGCGCAATATATGGGCTGGGATATTGGCGCGGCGCTTTCATGGGCCGTGCTGCTGGCGGGCTTTGCGCAAATGGCGCTGGTATGGTGGGCTGCGCATAAAGCGGGCATCACGCTGCTGCCCCGCCGCCCGCGCCTTTCGCCTGATATGAAACGCTTGGCCATCATCGCCTTTCCAGCCGCGCTGGCTGGCGGTGTGGTGCAGATAAACCTGTTGGTCGGCAGGCAAGTCGCGTCTTATTTTGATGGCGCAGTCGCATGGCTTTCCTATGCCGACCGTCTTTACCAGCTTCCGCTTGGCGTGGTCGGCATTGCCATTGGCGTTGTGCTGCTGCCCGATCTTTCGCGCAAATTGCGCGCCGGAGATGATATGGGCGGCAACCAAAGTCTGAACCGCGCGGCGGAGTTTTCGCTCGCGCTGACGCTGCCCTCGGCGGTTGCCCTTATGGTTATTCCCACAGTGCTGGTTTCTGTTTTATTTCAGCGTGGCGCGTTTGATGCAACAGACACGGCAAACACCGCGCTCGCGGTTGCGATATATGGGGCGGGCCTCCCAAGCTTTGTGCTGGCCAAAGTGCTCGCACCCTTGTTTTTTGCGCGCGAAGATACCAAATCGCCCTTCCGCTTTGCGATGGTTTCGATGGTGGTCAATGCGGGCCTCGCCATTGGTCTTTCGCCATATTTCGGCTATATCGCAGCGGCTATTGGCACAAGCGTGGCTGGTTGGACGATGTTAGTGCTTCTTTGGCTGGGGAGCCGTCGGCTCGGTGCCGCTGCGGCCTTGGATGCCCGCCTTATAAGCCGGCTCCCAAAAATCATATTTGCGAGCCTGCTTATGGGGTTTTCACTCTATGCGGCCGCTTATTTGCTTGCGCCATGGCTTTATGGGTCTTCGTTGCGGTACGCCGCGCTCGGCGCATTGGTGGCCTTTGGCGCGCTGGTTTATGCCGCCACAATGGTTTTCACGGGCGCGCTTCGGCCAGCTGAACTGAAAGCCATGCTTAGGCGATAGGCCTAGCAAGATTTAACCGCCTACTGCCATGGCTATGCGTTAGCGTTTTCGAATGGCTGAGACCCAGCCCTTGATTCTGTCTTTGCCATCGGGGGCCAAAATATATGCCAACAGGAATCCGGTAATTAGCCCTGTCAAATCCGCCATCCAGTCGTTGGAGACCCCGGCATAAAGCGATAGTCCGCCGCGAAAAACCAGGAACATGCCAATGGCGCTAAACGCTGGCAAAATGCTCAGCTTTTGGGCGCGCAACTCAAAAATTCGTATCCACGTATAGGTGCCGATAAAGCCGTAAAAAACCGGATAGGCGCCGACCAGAGGAAAGCCTCCCTCCTTGGAAAACAGCCCAAAAGCCAGCGCGCCAGCCAGCCCGCACACTACAAATAGCACCACGACGGCAAGGCCGGAGAACATGTCTGAAATCAATTTCCCCATGGCCAAAATCAGCGCTGAGGCGATCAACATATGCATGAATGATTTATGAATAAACAGATAGCTTAAGAATGGCCAAATCACTTTTGGCTCCAGCTCGCCGCCCATCAAAATATGGTCAAACACCGCCTTGTGAAAGCCGAAAAACCGCATCATCTCTACCCGCCAGCCTTCGGCCGCTGGCCCGCCAATAAGCCGGTGCTCGGCGGCCTGAAACACAAGCTCTACCGCGATCATGGTCACAACCAGCACCACGACTATTGGCGATATCGGGTTAAAAGGCGTTTGTTTTTTGGGTCGGGTTTCGTCCATTGCGCTATCTATGCGGCCCGCGGTCTGTTTGTCTAGGTCTACGAGCGAAAACCATGCCCAAAAGCCAGCCAGCCACAAACCCGCCCAAATGCGCTTCCCATGCCAACATGCCGGACACCAGAAAATAAAGCGCTACATTGAGCAGCACCAATGTGCCGATAAATTGCCAAATAGGCATCAATGTTAGCCCCATCCGCTTGCGCGCTGAAAACTCAAAATATTTCCACACCCCGAAAAAGCCAAACACCGCGCCGGAAGCCCCAACCACGGGAAAATTGCCGTGGTTTAGCGCTAAAAACATAAGCCCACCCGCAACCGCGCTTATGCCAAACACGGTCAATAGCTGGCGGTTACTCAATACCGCCCCCAGCCGCTTGCCCAGCGCTAATATCACCACCGTATTCATGGCCATATGAAAAATTCCGCTGTGCAAAAACGCATGGCTTAGCAGCATTGTAATGGATTGCCCGGGATAAACCGGCACCCAGCCTTGCCACACCAGCCCCGGCCACAAAGCCCCGTAGGCATAGGCATTGCCCCGCAGCCCCTGCACTGGCAACAGGCCGTAATCTCCCGCACTTAGCAATAGCTCCAGCGCCACCAAAACGCCGGCGATATACTTGATAGACCACGGCAGTGGTTCAAAATTCTGGTCCTGCATATTCGCCTCCTGTTGACGCCCCGCTTATGGCGCGCGATAACGCGGCACACTCCACCCCTTGGAAAGGGATTATACCATGACCAATGCGCAGTTCAAACGTCGCGTCTTTTCCGGCATCAAGCCCAGTGGCGGCTTAACGATGGGAAACTATCTGGGCGCTATCAAGCGGTTTGTCGAGATGCAAAACGCCGACACCGAGTCAATTTATTGCGTGGTGGATATGCACGCGATCACGGTATGGCAAGACCCTGCGGACCTGCGCCACGCTACGCGCGAGCTGGTGGCGGCCTATATTGCTTCGGGTATCGACCCTGAAACCTCTATCCTGTTTAACCAATCGCAAGTTTCGGCCCATGCCGAACTGGGCTGGATATTTAACTGTGTCGCCCGCGTTGGCTGGATGAACCGCATGACCCAGTTTAAAGATAAAGCGGGCAAAAATACCGAGCAAGTCTCGCTGGGGCTCTATGCCTATCCTTCGCTGATGGCTGCTGACATCCTTATATACCACGCGACCCATGTGCCCGTGGGTGAAGACCAAAAGCAGCATGTGGAGCTCACGCGCGATATCGCCGCCAAGTTCAACCATGACTACAAGGTTGATTTCTTCCCCCAGCCCGAACCCATTATCGAAGGCCCCGCCACACGGATAATGAACCTGCGGGACGGCACAAAAAAAATGTCCAAATCTGGCGCCTCGGATATGGAGCGGATAAATATGACGGATGATGCTGCTCTGATTGCCAAGAAGTTCAAAAAAGCGAAATCTGACCAAGAGCCACTGCCAGAAACAGTTGCGGGCCTAAAGGACCGCCCCGAGGCCAAAAACCTCGTGGAAATATATGCCGCACTGTCTGATACCTCGCCCGAGGCCGTGATTAAGGAATTTGCAGGCGCGCAATGGGGCCGTTTTAAGCCCGAGCTGGCAGACCTCGCGGTTTCAAAACTCGAACCGATCTCGCAGGAAATGTCTCGCCTTATGCAAGACCCCGCCGAGATAGACCGGATTTTGGCGAAAGGCGCGGATAAGGCAAATGCGATTGCCCAGCCGATATTGGACAAAGCGTATGATATTGTTGGATTTATTCGGCGCTAAGCAATGGCATTTGCTAGACTTGGAGTTAATTTTGCATTAACAACCGCCGCATAGGGCCGTTTGGCCCCGAAAAACGATAGGAAATAGTATGAAGTTGATTGTTATGACGTGCGCCACGGCCCTTCTTGCCAGCACCGCCTTTGCTGGTGGCTTTGCCGCACCAGTCGCCGATAGCATTGTTGCTTCTCCGGCGATGGCCGGAGCTAACTGGAGTGGCGCCTATGCAGGCGGTACATTCGCTTTCGCCACGGGCGCAAACGATTATTCTGAAGACGACATCTATTCGCTTGATGGCACGGCTTACGGTGTATTTGCAGGTTACCGGCGTGACATGGGCAACTTTGTTCTTGGTGGAGAAGCCGCTGTTTTATTTGCAAACGGCATAGGCGAAACGGATGAAGGCGACACCTACACCTACACTTCGATTATCGATTTGAAAGCCACCGCTGGTTATGATCTGGGGAGTGTTCTTGTTTATGCGACCGCTGGGTATTCTATTTCCGATTTTGACCAAGAAGAACCTAACACTATGACTGGTTTCCTGATCGGTGCTGGTGTTGACGTGAAAATTGGCGAGCGCTTCTTTGTTGGGGCAGAGTATATCTATCGCGATATGAAAAATGATGATTTCTATGGTACAGATGACGGCATCCGCGGTCAGGTTTCAACCATGCAAATCCGCGCTGGTGTGAATTTCTAGCAAAACACTGAAAAATGGCACGCCCAACGAGGGCGTGCCATTTACAATGCCTTATACATTACCAATGCATCCACCAACCCCAGCTTGGCGTGCTTAAAGGCCTTGGGCAGCCTGCCCACCACATCAAACCCCAGCCGCTGCCATAGGGCCACGGCGCGGGTGTTGGTGGCGACGACGAGGTTATATTGCATCGCGCTATAGCCCAGCCGCCGCGCCTCAATTTGAGACCACTCACACATCTGCGCGCCAATGCCCAGCCCAGCGGCCGCAGGGCTGGCAACATAGCCGCAATTGCACACATGCGCGCCAAGGCTTGGCTGGTTGGGCCTTATATAAAACACCCCCAGCACCGCGCCGTCTTTCACGGCGGCATAGCTCTCAAGCGGTGGGCTCATCCAACAGGTTTTGGCCTCGGGCTCCGAAATGTCCATAGGGTAGGGATAGGTTTCCCCCGCCCTGAATACCGGCTCCAGAATGGCCCACACTTCAGGCCAATGCGACTCGTTCAGTTTTTTAAATTCTATCATCCGCCCAAATAAGCGCAAAAATGCACCTTTGCCCAGCCCCGATATTCTGACGCAGTCGTGACTAGACGCAGGCTGGAATACATGCAAAGTAACGAATATAATTTATACAGGAGTTCCCCATGCGCATCCTCACCCAAATCGCCCCGTTTTTTGCCCTAATTTTTGTGCTTGCCACCAGCGCCAATGCGCAAGTGGCGCAGATGACGCCAGACGCGGCCTATACCAAAGCCCTTGCGGGGGAGATTGTGCTGATTGATATCCGCACTCCAGATGAATGGGCCGAAACCGGGCTGCCAGATGTGGCCTTGCAAAATGATCTTTATGCGCCAGATTTTATTCAAAAGCTGCTCGCTATTCGAGACCAAAACCCAAGCATACCGTTGGCGCTGATCTGCCGCACGGGTAATCGCTCGGGGAACACCACCAGCCAGCTTTATCAAGCGGGCCTGACCAACATAATTGACGTGGTTGAGGGGGTTGCTGGCTCAAGTATAGGGCCGGGCTGGTTTGCGCGCGGCTTGCCGGTGCGCAGGGCGGGTGCGGCCCTTAATCCCGCCATCAGCACGGTGCAGCCATAAGCACCGCGACATAAGGTTCACTTTGCCCCATTGCGCCCAAGCTCGTCTTGGGCGAATATGGAGGCACCTAATTATATGGAGCCTCTGATGCGTAAATTTCTTGTGGTCATGGATGACAGCCCCGAATTTCTGAATGCTTTGCGCTTTGCGGCTATTCGCGCCAAAAAGACCGGAACAGGCGTTGAGATCCTTGGCATTATCGCGCCGGAAGAGTTCCAGCACTGGATTGGTGTTGGTGAAACCATGCGTGCCGAGGCGCGCGAGCGGATTGAAGAGCACTTTAAAGTGTTTTCAAAATGGATGATCGACAAAGAGGGCGTGGAGCCGGAATTGGTGATCCGTGAAGGTGAAAAAGCCGAGCAGGTGTTGGCGCAAATTAGCGAAGACAAAGACGTTGCCATCCTTATTTTGGGTGCTGGCACCTCTGGCTCTGGCCCCGGCCCCCTTGTAAACCAGCTTGTGGCTAAAAGCGGTGGTGATATGCCGGTACCGATTACCATTGTTCCGGGGGCGATGTCTAAAGAAGCTATTATCGCGGTCGCATAATTGGCGTTTGATCTGAGCGCCGTACGGGCGCAAACTCCGGGTGTGCAGCACGGCACACACCTATTGGCGTGCGGTTCGGCGCTCATGCCGCAAGTGGTTGTGGAGGCGATCACCGAGCATATCCAGCTTGAAGCTCGCATTGGCGGCTATGAGGCTGCGGCGCAGCAATCTGAAATGCTGGATGGGGTTTATGCCGATGTCGCGCAGCTACTTGGGGCTAACCCGCAAGAAATTGCGCTCATGGAAAACGCCACCGCGGCGTGGTGTCAGGTGTTTTATGGCCTTAAACTGAAAGCCGGAGATAGGGTGCTTACGTGCCAAGCGGAATATGCTGCCAATTATGTGGCCTATCTGCACCGCGCTGAGCGGGACGGGATCCTCATTGAGGTTATCCCGAATGATGAAAGCGGGGCCATTGATTTGGTGGCGCTTGAAGCCATGCTGGCCGTGCCTGCTGCGCTTATTTCTATCACGTGGGTGCCAACCAATGGCGGGCTGGTGAATCCGGCAGCGGGCGTTGGTCAGCTTGCGCGCAAATATGGCGTGCCGTATTTGTTGGATGCCTGTCAGGCCGTTGGGCAAATGCCGGTTGATGTGGCGGTGCTTGGCTGTGATTACCTCACGGCAACGGGCCGCAAATTTTTGCGCGGGCCACGCGGCATCGGATTTTTGTATGTGCGCGAAGAGATGATCTTTAAAACGGAGCCTGCTGTCATTGACCATTTCGCCGCGCCGTGGGTGGCCGCGAACAGGTATGAGCTGCGCCCTGATGCCCGCCGATTTGAAAACTGGGAAAACGCTTATGCGCTGCGTGCCGGGCTGGGCGCGGCGGTGCGGTATGCGCTGGATATCGGGATTGACACTATTCATGTGCGGGCGTGGGCGCTGGCTGAGCAGCTCCGCGATGGGCTGCGGCAAATGGCGGATATAACCTTGTATGACGCCGGAACGACGCAATGCGCCATTGTGAGCTTTGCTATGGTGAACGCCGAGCCAAGCGCTGTGGTCGCTTATCTGGGGGAGCGCGGCATTGTGATTGGCACATCCGCGCGCAACAGCACGTTGCTCGACGCAGACTCCCGGAAATTGCCGACCATGCTCCGCGCCGCGCCGCACTATTATAACTCGGAAGACGAGATTGCCGATTTACTTGCGTGTTTGAAGGACTGTCGCCAAGCTGCAAGCTAGCGCTTCCGCCCGCCGGTTGGGCGTGGCCTCGGCTTCGCCTCGGTGGGGCATTCTGCCCCCTCGCGTAAGCACGCTCCCCCCAGAAAATGCAATTCCACGAGAGATATTCTGCCTTATCAAAACCGGAAAGCGGACCATTTGGCGCGGTACGATTACTTGACTTTTTTGCTCTGGACACCCATATATAAACAAACGCATGAAAGGCGCACCGATGTTTATCCAGACTGAATCCACCCCGAACCCAGCCACGTTGAAGTTTTTACCTGGTCAGGCCGTGTTGCAGGCGGGTACTGCTGATTTTCCGAGCTTGGAAGCGGCGGAAACCTCTCCTTTAGCCAAACGCTTGTTTGGTGTTGAGGGTGTGGCGGGTGTGTTTTTTGGGCCTGATTTTGTGACCGTTACCAAAACTGAAGCGCAGGACTGGACCTATATCAAGCCCGCAATTCTGGGCGCGATTATGGAGCATTACCAATCTGGTGCGCCAGTAATGGATGATGAAAGTGGCACGGTTGGCCATGCGGACCATGACGGGCCAGACTCGGGTTTGGTGAAACAAATCAAAGAGTTGCTTGATACTCGTGTGCGCCCGGCTGTAGCGCAAGATGGTGGTGACATCACGTTTCATGGGTTTGATCGCGGCATTGTTTATTTGCATATGCAGGGGGCCTGTGCGGGCTGCCCGTCCTCAACCATGACCCTGAAAAGTGGCATCGAGAACCTGCTGAAGCACTTCATCCCTGAAGTGGTGGAAGTGCGCGCCATCACCGTTTAGCCATGCGCCCTGAAGCGCTGGCCGAGCTGCACGCGCTTTGCTTTACCACCCCCCGCCCATGGCGGGCGGATGAGTTTTCCGGACTGCTGGAAGCCCGTGGCACGTTTTTGATTTCACACACAAATGGCTTTGCCTTGGGCCGAATCGCTGGCCCCGAGGCAGAGCTTTTGACGATTGCAGTGCATCCGGATGCCCAGAATGCGGGGCATGGCCGCCGATTGGTGGATGATTTTCTTTGCAAGGCCACCACCTTGGGGGCAGTGGACATGTTTTTGGAAGTGGCCGAAAACAACGCGGCTGCGATTGCCCTTTACCTTAAGGCAGGCTTCGTCGAGGTCGCTAAGCGCAAGGAATACTTCAAGCAAATCAGTGGCCCGTCGCTGACGGCGCTGATCCTTAAATACTCGATTTAGCTCAAAACCTGCCGCCAACCGCAAGCCGTTGATCGCCGCCTGTGGCATTATGGTAAAAAAACCATTGACCCTCCCCCCCGTTAGCCGCTTTACTTGTCTATCGTTTCTTCGATCTGGAAATGCGGGATTCTGCTCGCCCATAACAGGTCGAAATTTTGTAGTATGGGAGAAATACATGAAACTGCTCAAAACCCTTATCGCCACAACGGCACTCGTAGGCGCAGCAACGTTCGCCAGCGCACAAGCCAACCCGGCTCTGATTTTTGACCTTGGTGGAAAATTTGACAAATCTTTCAACGAAATGTCTTACACAGGTGCCGAGCGCTTCACAGCAGACACCGGCATTTCTTATCGTGAATTCGAGCTTCAGTCAGACGCTCAACGTGAGCAGGCGCTCCGCCGTTTTGCACAAGCCGGCAATAACCCGGTTGTGGTTGCTGGCTTCTCAAACGCCACCGCGATGGAAGCCGTTGCCCCTGACTTCCCTGACACAGATTTTGTGATCATCGACATGGTTGTAGATCTGCCAAACGTACGTTCGGTTGTATTTGCCGAGCAAGAAGGCTCTTACCTCGTGGGCTTGCTCGCAGCTATGGCGTCCAAAACGGGCACCGTTAGCTTTGTTGGTGGCATGGACATTCCGCTCATTCAAAACTTCCAGTGCGGTTACGCACAGGGCGCAAAATCTGTTGGTGATATCACCGTAATCGGCGCCATGACTGGCACTGACGGTTCCGCTTGGAACAACCCAGTGAAGGGTGGCGAGATCACTGTTTCGCAAATCGAAAACGGTTCTGATGTTGTGTTTGCTGCTGCTGGTGGCACTGGCCGTGGCGTGCTTCAGGCCGCAACGGATGCAGGTATCATGGCTATCGGCGTTGACGCCAACCAAAACTACATGCACCCCGGCAACATGCTGACCTCGATGATCAAGCGCGTTGATAACGCTGTTTATGACGCTTTCAATGACGTGAACAACGACGAGTTTACCGCCGGCATTCAGGTTATGGGCTTGGCAGAAGACGGTGTTGGCTGGTCTCTCGACGAGCACAACGAATCGCTGATCACTGACGAAATGCGCGCTGCTGTGGCTGAAGCCCGCGCCGCGATCATCGCCGGTGACATTGTTGTTCACGACTACCGGACAGACAACACCTGCCCAGTTGAGATCAACTAAGCATGTCTTCAACGACAAATAATGCGGGGCGGCTCGATGCAGCCGCCCCTGCTATTGAACTGATTGGTATTTCCAAAGCCTTTGGCTCGGTGCAAGCCAATAAAGACATTTCCATGGTCGTTGCCAAGGGCGCGATCCACGGGATTGTGGGCGAAAATGGCGCAGGGAAATCCACCCTGATGTCGATTTTGTATGGTTTCTATAAAGCTGATTCTGGCTCTGTGAAAATTGACGGGGTGCTGACCCAGATCAATGATAGCCATGACGCGATTGCAGCGGGTATTGGCATGGTGCACCAGCACTTTATGTTGGTTGATAATTTTACCGTGCTGGAAAACGTAGTTTTAGGGGCCGAAGATGGCGCCTTGCTTGGCCCCAGCCTGCGCAAAGCGCGCAAAGAGCTGAAGCGGCTGGCCGATGAATATGAGCTGGATGTGGACCCAGATGCCTTGGTCGAGGACATTTCCGTGGGCTTCCAGCAGCGGGTGGAAATCCTGAAGGCGCTGTATCGCCAAGCTGAAATTTTAATTTTGGACGAGCCAACGGGCGTGTTGACGCCCGACGAGGCCGACCACCTGTTCCGCATTTTGCGCAATCTGAAAGCACAGGGCAAAACCATTGTGATTATCACGCATAAACTGCGGGAAATCATGGATGTAACTGATTCTGTGTCGGTAATGCGTAGGGGCGAAATGACCAAAACCATCGCGACCTCGACCACCTCGCCTGAGGATTTGGCCGAGGCCATGGTTGGGCGGCGTGTGCTGCTGGAAGTTAATAAAAAGCCCGCTGAAGTGGGTGAAACCGTGATGCAGATTAAAGGCCTGAGCGTGACGGATGTGCACGGTGTGCAGCGCCTGAAAAATGTATCTTTTGAGCTGAAGCGCGGCGAAATCCTGGGTATTGCCGGTGTGGCTGGCAATGGCCAGTCTGAGCTTCTGGAAGTTATTTCGGGTATTGGGGCCGCTACTAGTGGTGAAGTGCTGCTGCACGGTGAGGCCATTGATATATCGCCAAAAGCCAATGCCGGTATGCGCCGTCAGCGTGGCATCGGCCACGTGCCGGAAGACCGCCACCAGCGTGGGCTGGTGATGCCGTTCATGACCTGGGAAAACACCGCTTTTGGCTATCATAACGAGCCGGAATATTGCGGCAAGTTTGGCCTCGCGAACCAGAAATTCATGAAGCAAGACGCGCGCGAAAAGATGGAGCGGTTTGATATTCGCCCGCCCATTCCGCAGCTTGTGGCCTCGCATTTTTCAGGCGGCAACCAGCAAAAAATCGTGCTGGCGCGCGAGATTGAGCGTAATCCTGATGTGCTGCTGATTGGCCAACCCACGCGCGGCGTGGATATTGGCGCGATCGAGTTCATCCACCAGCAGATCGTAAACCTGCGAGATTCAGGCAAAGCCATATTGCTTGTTTCAGTGGAGCTAGACGAAATTCAAGCGCTGTCTGACCGGATTTTGGTGATGTTCGACGGAGTTATTCAAGGCGAGCGCCTGCCCGAAGACACCAATGAAGGCGAGCTGGGCTTGCTCATGGCGGGCGTAGATCCGGAGACAAAATCATGAACAAGAATCTTCCTAAATGGGTTGATCTCGGGCTTATCCCTGTGCTCACCCTGCTACTCGCCTTTGCCGTTTCCGGCCTTGTTGTGCTGTCAATCGGGCAAGACCCGATTGAGGTGGTAAAAGTGATGCTAAACGGGGCCTTTAACCCCTATGGCATTGGCCACACACTGTATTTCACCACCAACTTTATCTTTACCGGCCTCGCCGTGGCCGTGGCCTTTCATGCAAAATTGTTTAACATCGGTGGCGAAGGCCAAGCCGGAATCGCCGGAGTTGGTGTTGCGCTGGTTATGCTGTCTTACGACTGGCCACACTGGAGCATAGCGCTGCTTGTTGGCACGATTGCGGCAATGGCTTTTGGCGCAGCATGGGCCGCTATTCCAGCATATTTGCAAGCCAAGCGCGGCAGCCATATTGTAATTACAACCATCATGTTTAACCTGATCGGCTCAGCGCTCATCGGGTATCTGGTGGTTGGCCCAATGCAGGGCGAAGGCTCCCAGCCGCAAAGCGAACGCTTCCCATCCTCCGCCTCACTGCCCGATTTTCATGAGATTTTTGGCTGGTTCGGGTTAGAATTTGCCAAACATGCCCCTGCAAATATCAGCTTTTTCATTGCGCTCATCGCCGCAGTTCTGGTTTGGATTTTGATTTGGAAAACACGGCTCGGCTATGAAATGCGGGCTTTTGGCCATTCAGAAAAAGCCGCTGTTTATGCCGGTATTTCCCCCCTGAAAATCACCATGATAGCGATGCTGGTTTCTGGCGCTCTATCGGGCTTGATGGCGGTAAATACTGTGCAAGGCGATGCGGAACGACTATTGCTTGGCTCTGTTGAGGGCGCGGGTTTTATTGGCATCGCGGTGGCGCTCATGGGGCGCTCGCATCCCGTTGGTGTGCTTCTGGCCGCCTTTCTGTTTGGGATTTTGACCCAAGGCGGGGCCGAGCTGCAATTTGAGCTCGGCATTCCGGCCCAGATGATCACGGTTATTCAAGCGCTGATTATCATGTTTACCGGCAGCCTGGAAAACCTGGTTCGCATCCCGATGGAACGATTGTTTATTAGAGCCGGAAAGGGAGCCACATCATGATGGATTTCCTGACAAATGACCTGTTGCAACTGAGCGACTCTGCTGTGCGCAATGCAATTCCACTACTGCTCGCCTGCCTCGCAGGTCTCTACTCAGAGCGCGCCGGTATTTTTGATATTGGCCTTGAGGGCAAAATGCTGGTGGCCGCTTTTGCCGCGGGCGCGTTTTCCGCGATTGCGGGTATGCCCATCGCTGATGGCGGCTGGGACATGGGGGCTTGGTCTGTATGGATAGGGCTTGGCGCGGCGATTATTGCCTCTACGGTGTTCTCGATGATCCACGCTTTTGCCTCCATCACACTCCGTGGCAATCAGTTAATCTCCGGTGTGGCGATCAACTTTTTTGCGGCGGGTATTACGGTGCTCATCGGACAATACTGGTTCCGTATGGGCGGGCAAACGCCTCAGCTGCGCGCCGGACAACGGTTTGAGCCGATAACACTGCCCTTTGCGGACAGCCTAAAAGACGTGCCGGTAATTGGGGATATCTATTTCAAACTGATTTCCGGCCACAATATCATTGTGTACATGGGCTTTGCCATTGTTGCCCTCACATGGTGGGTGCTTTACCGCACCCGCTTTGGCTTGCGGATGCGCGCCGTGGGGGAAAACCCCGGCGCTGTAGATACAGCAGGTATTTCGGTGGTTAAGCTGCGTTATTCGGCGCTCATTATCACCGGAATTTTGTGTGGCCTTGCGGGCGCTTACCTCAGCCTCGGGACAGCGGCCGCTGGTTTTGGCAAAGACATGACAGCAGGCCGTGGTTTTATCGCCCTTGCCGCGCTGATCTTTGCCAAGTGGAAACCAATTTCGGCCATGTGGGCCACGCTGCTTTTTGGTATGCTGGAAGCCATCGGCAACAAATATCAAACGGTTGATCTAGGCTTCGTTGTGCTGCCCGGACAATTCATGCAAGCACTGCCATATATCCTGACAGTGGTTATTTTGGCGGGCTTTGTTGGCAAGGCCATACCGCCAAAAGCAGGTGGAGAACCCTATGTCAAAGAACGATAACGCCCTTGCGCAGGTGCAAGCCCGCGCTGGCACCACTCCCGTTTCACTGGGGTTAATTCTTGGCTCGGGCCTTGGGCATATCGCCGATATGGTCGAGGGCGAGTCCTTTGAATATGGCGAGCTTGAAGGCTTCCCTGTCAGCGCTGTTTCAGGCCATTCGGCCAAACTGGTGGTTGGCCAGCTTTGGGGGCAGCGGGTCGCTGTGTTTGGCGGGCGGGCGCATTATTATGAGCGCGGGCAGGCTGATGCCATGCGTGTGCCGCTGGAGGTTCTTAAAGGATTGGGGGCTAAACAGGTTATTCTAACCAATGCCGCCGGGTCTTTTCACAAGGATATTCCACCGGGCGACCTGATGCTGATTTCTGATCATATCAATTTTTCTGGCCTCAACCCGCTGATCGGCGAGGCAACCGATTCGCGCTTTGTGAATATGACCAATGCTTACAATTCAGAGATGCGCCAAAAGCTAGAGGCCGCTGCGAAGGTTGAAGACATCACATTGAAATCTGGCACCTATAGCTGGTATTCCGGCCCGAGCTTTGAAACGCCCGCCGAAATTCGTGCGCTTAAAATACTTGGCACTGACGCGGTCGGGATGTCTACCGTACCCGAGGTGATTTTGGCGCGGTTTCTGGGCTTGGACGTTGCGGCGATCTCGGTGATCACAAATATGGCCGCTGGGCTGGGCGACGAAACCATATCGCACGCGCATACCAAGAGCATGGCGCCCATTGGTGCGGCCAAGCTGGAAAAAATCCTGCGTCGGTATTTAGAGGCCTGAACGCCACGCAGTAGGCACGTTGCTTCCGCTTAGTTGTTTTGTCGCTGTCGAAGGGTCGCCAGTGAATATGTTTGGCGCACCGGATTATTTTGCTCAGGGCGAAAGCGCGGGTCGGCGGTGAGGCAGCCCACACCGCAAATTTGCGTGGTGCTTTGGGCCGCGCCATCGGTAAACCACAAGCGCCCGCCGGGGGTGGACACATAGCCGTTAATGCCCTCGGAAATATCTCCCTCAAGATCCGTGGCTGAAGGCACCTCGCTATCATAGCGCGGCGCATAGGCGGCGTGGGTATGGTAGGAGGCAATAACCTGCATATTGGCGGGCGGATTATTGGGCGTGCAGCCAGCAGGCTGGCCGCGCTTGGGTGGGGAGATCGCGAAATCTCCGTTGGGCAGTAGGCCAAGATAGCCGCAATACTCACGATTTTCCGCGATGGAGCGGGCTTGAATAGCGTTGAATTGGGCTTTCATAAAAGCGACTTCGGCAGTGCTGCGCGGCTGCGGCTGGCGGCCGGGGGTGGTCTCGATGGCAGAGAGCGACTGGCTGCTGCCGGAGGGTGCGCTGATGATTGAGGGGGCAGGCGCGGCGGCGGTCAGCAACGGCTGTGCGCCGCCCATGGGGAGGGTCTCACAGGCGGAGAGAAGAAGCACGAGGGCGATGCTGGATTTTAAGATGTGCATGGGTGGCCTCGTGGTTATGGAATGTGGCGGGGAGTAAAGCATT
>NVUX02000021.1 GCA_002402045.2 Paracoccaceae bacterium
AAGCTTTTTCAATCTGCTCAAGCGCGAACGCATCCGCCGGAGAACCTACAGGACAAGAGATGAAGCAAGATCAGACGTATTCGATTACATCGAGATGTTCTATAATCCAAAACGCAAACACGCTAGAAACGGGATGTTGTCGCCCGTCGAGTTCGAAAGGCAGCAAAAGTGGAAGCAACAAGGCGTCTAGGAAACTAGGGGCTATTCAGTGCTAGTGACGCAGGCCAGCACCCTCCGCTGCTCCGGCTTTAGCCTGTGTTTTTTATCAGCGCAATGTGAAGAGATTCAGTTTGAACCACAAAAGGGTCTACCGGATCTACTCTGACTCGAGCCTGATCCAGCGAATTTGGCCGTTATGGCTATGCGCCTAATCACTGCTGTTTCGATGCTTACCGTCACATGGCCGGTGTTGATGCACAAACGACAACGCCGCCCGTATCAAAGCGAAGCGCCTCATCACCGGTTTTAGTGACGTATGCATTGGCCGGAATAGCAAACATGCCCGCATAAATGTGTAAAAACCATTCACCTAATGAGAGCGCTTCGCTGGGCACTCTTTTGCTGCAATTAGATTTGTTTCAAGGGGATTATCTTGTGTCTTCCGCGAAGCAAGTATTTTTGAATTGTGAAAGCTGAGAGCCTTTCGGTTTACGAACGTAACCTGCACAAAGCTCACAAAAAGTAGCAAGTACCACGAGCCAAGCTTCGTGATATTCGTAAAGCTAAACTCGTGGCTGCCGGCGTAGAGCCATGTGCCTGTTAGTGTGCCTATATTTTCGGCTAGATAAAGGAACAGGCTGGCAAGGGCGGCGGCAAGGATGAGCGGCATCCAGAGGCGATGGCCAAAGGGGGTGAAATAGATGCGAACGCGCCAGAAAACCATGAGGGTGGCGGCAAAGAGGGCGTAGCGGATATCCCAGATGAAGTGGTGGCTGAAGAAATTGGCGTATATTGCGAGCGCCAGTACGGCGGTTGTCCAAAACGGTGGGTAGCGCTCAAACTTCATATCAAAAACCCGAATTGCGCGGGCGATGAAGCTGCCAACGCTCGCATACATAAAGCCTGAAAATAGGGGCACCCCGAAAATTTTTAGCAGCCCTGCCTCGGGGTAGCCCCACGAGCCCATGTGGAGCTTGAAAACCTCCATAATGGTGCCGCTGATGTGAAACAGCAAAATCACCCGCGCCTCGGCCCAGCTTTCCATTTTGAAATACAGCAACGCTACTTGGATGCTGAGCGCGTAAATCACCAAGAAATCATATCGCGCTAGGGCCGCGCCTTCGGGCCATAACAGCTTGGTGGCAATAATCGCCAGCAGCATCAGCCCGGCAAAAAGGCAGGCCCACGCCATTTTTAGGCCAAACATGATGAATTCCGCCAGTCCACGGGGCAACCGCGCTCGCATGAAATCGCCTAACCGGCGCTCGATGGATAAATTATTCATTGTATTTCCAAAATCAATTTCAACGATATATAGTAGCGAGTAAATCTTGCCTGAGGACATAACACCATGCCGATTACCAAAGAGCAACACGCCGAAATCGAAGCCCAACGGGCGGAGCACAGCACAACCCTGCGCGCCACTGCCCCCGGCATGGAGCAGCATCTTTATACCGCGCATGAGGTGCTCGACCACGGCTTCGTGCGCGTCATTGACTATATGGGCGACGATAGCGCCATTTGCCAAGCCGCCCGCGTTTCTTATGGCAAAGGCACCAAGGCTGTCAGCAATGATGCCGGCCTTATCCGCTACCTTATGCGCCACTGGCACTCTACCCCGTTTGAGATGTGCGAAATTAAGCTGCACGTAAAACTGCCGGTTTTTGTGGCGCGGCAATGGATCCGGCATCGCACGGCCAACGTAAATGAATACTCCGCGCGCTATTCGATTCTTGATCGGGAGTTTTATATTCCGGCGCCAGAGCACCTGAATGCGCAGTCGGTTATTAATAACCAAGGGCGCGGTAAATTGCTGGAGGGCGAGGAGGCCGCCCGTGTGCTGCAAATCCTGAAAGACGATTGCAACCACGCCTATGATAGCTACGAGGCGATGATTTCAGACGAGGGGCAAAGCGGGCTGGCGCGGGAGCTGGCGCGGATGAACCTGCCGATGAATATATATACGCAGTGGTATTGGAAGGTGGACCTGCACAACCTCTTCCACTTTTTACGGCTCCGCGCTGATAGCCACGCCCAATACGAAATTCGTGTTTACGCCGACGCCATCTGCAAAATCGTAGCCGACTGGGTCCCCGCCGCCTTCGGGGCGTTTGAGGACTACCGCATGGGCGGCGCACAGTTCTCCGGCAAAGGCATGAGCGTGCTCCGCCGGATGCTGAAAGGCGAGGCCGTAACGCAAGAAAATAGCGGCATGAGCGCTGGGGAATGGCGGGAGCTGATGGGGAGTTTGGAGGGATGAAATGGAAAGAAGTAACCTAACCAATGAATTCTTGAGGATAGAGGAGGACTGCACAGTAGCGTCGAAGGCGCATTTTAATGCATGTGATAGACTTGGTTCAATTAACTTAATCCTTGGTGTGTTGGCGATTTCTGGTGCAGGTGTTGCAGGAGCGGCCTCTTCGTTCAATTTTGTGACACTCATAGTCATTGCATCTTTCGTTACCGGAATATCTTCGGCGTTATTGACTTTTCTTAATCCGTCGGAGTGTGCCACGAGACATAAATCTGCTGGAAATTTGCTCTTAACAGTTAAAAACGATGCAAGACTCATTCGAATGTCGGTTGGTCAAAGTTCTGAAAATGATTTGAAACTGGAGAGTGGGCTTCGCGAATTGTCATCCAAAAAGAATACAATAAATTCTATGAGTCCTCAATATTCGAGTGATGATTTGTCGAAAGCCAAAATGGGAATACGGAAAGGTGAAGCAAACTATGAGGTGGACCAGTAATGTCGATAAATTCCTACCTGATGGCACTTTCAAAACATGCGATTTTATCGAGCGCAGAAAAAACCTCGATTAATATTTCCATCGCAAGTATTTCGACGAGACTAAAAAGTTTCTTTCCGAATGAATTAGAAACTCATTTTAGATTTGGATCTTCGGTGCGGCGAACGATTTTACCTAGAAAGTATGATCTGCGTTCCGATATAGACTACTTAGTAGTTTTTAATGATGGGCAATTTACTCCACAGACCTATTTGGATCGTTTGAAACGGTTCTCCAATTTCTACTACAAAACTTCGGTCGTTCGGCAAGATTTCCCAAGTGTAACTTTGAACCTAAATCATATAAAATTTGATCTGGTGCCATCCGTTAATTATTGGTGGTCAGGTTACAAAATCCCAAATAACTCCGGGAATTGGATCGAAACCGATCCTAACGGTTTTTCAAAGGAGCTAGAAACAAAAAACGTCGGATGTTCATCGCTAATCAAGCCGTGTATAAGGCTTTTAAAGATTTGGAATGCAAAAGCTGGTTATGTATTTGATTCATACGACTTGGAGCAACAAGTCGCGCAAATGGGTTTTCTTTGGGTGGACAATAATCTAAAAGCTTATGTTTTTCATTCTTTTCGCCAGCTACATTTAAGCGTGTTTACCGCAAGTTGGAAAATTGAAGCTCTTGGTCGGTTGAAGAGGAGATTAGATCGGATTGAGGTCCTTAGTGGACAAGGATTTGAAGGTAGTGCTCAAAAGCTAATGTCAGAAGTATTTATCCAGCCCTCTAAAACCGCAACCTAGGTTTTACCCCACCAAAACCGCCCTCAGCTCCCGAAAAATCGGGAGCAGTTGGCGGATGCGCTCGGCACCCACGGCCTCCACAATATCTGTGAAAATCGGCTCTATCGCCTGCACGGCTTGGTCTCGGGCCGCAAGGCCGGCGGGGCTGATGGACAGGTATTTTTTGCGCGCGTCATCCCAATCTGGCCGAATGTGAATATAACCGTTAGCCGACAGCCGGGTCATGGTGTTGGTCATCGCGGCTTTGGTTACGTGCAGCATGCGGGCCAGTTGCGCTGGGGTTTTTTCCCCTCCCAAATGGGCAAAGTGGTTGAGCACCGCGAAGTGAGAAAGCTCCATGCCTTCGGGCAGCACGCGGGAAAGCTTGGTGCGGGCGAGCTGGTCTATGATGCCGATTTCGGCAAATAGCGTTATGGCGAGGGGGTCATTGCTGAGCGTGGTCAAGGGTGAACTCCTGATCGTGGGTCAGCGCGGGGATCTTTGCGCGGGCTTCTTTCACCAAGTTAAGGTCAAGCTCGGCAAATGTCACGCCCTCCTCGGTGCCCGCGTCAGTCAGCACCTCGCCCCACGGAGAAACAACCAGCGAGTGGCCATAGGTGGCGCGCTTGGGGGAGTGCTGGCCGACCATCGCGGGGGCCAGAATAAAGCATCCGGTTTCTATTGCGCGGGCTTTGAGCAGGGTGTGCCAATGGGCCTTGCCGCTGGGCACAGTAAAGGCCGCAGGGGCGGTGAGAATTTGCGCACCCGCCTTTGCGAGGGTGCGGTGTAGCTGGGGAAAACGGAGATCATAGCAGATGGTCAGGCCGATTTTACCGATGTCAGTATCGGCCAGCACCGAGCGGTTTCCGGGCTGAAACTGGGCCGATTCGCGGTAGCTTTCGCCGTCCCCCAGCGCCACGTCAAACATATGGATTTTATCGTAATGGGCGATGATTTTACCTTCGGGCGAGATCAGGAAGGAGCGGTTAAGAAAGCGCTCGCCGCCAGATTTTAGCGCCAGCGAGCCGATGAGCAGCCATATTTGGCGGGCCTTCGCCAGCGCAGAAAGCGCCTTTAGCGTTGGGTCATCTCCCTGCTCATGCAGCACCTTTTCTTGGTGGCTGCGCGAGCCGGAAATGATGTTGCTGACTTCGGGGGTAAGCACAAACTGCGCGCCCCCGTCAGCGGCCTGGTTTATATAGCCCAGCAGCGCCTCGGTATTGGCCGTGGGGTTATCCCCCGCGGTAAATTGCACAAGGCCTACGTGCAGGGTCACTGGGCCAGCATCGTGTCTAGTTCGCCGTCAAAATCCAGCTCGTGCAGCTCGTCAGACCCGCCCACATGTGCGCCGTTAATGAATATTTGCGGCACAGAAGTTTTGCCCCCCGCGCGGTCCATCATCTCGCTACGTGCGCCGCGCGTGGTAACAATGTTGGTTTCTTCAAACGCCACGCCCTTTTTGGTGAGCAGCCTTTTGGCCGCGTGGCAGTATCCGCAAAGCGGGGAGGTGTAAATTTCGACTTTCGCCATTTTTCAATCCTTTACATTCGTTGCGGCGAATATAGGGATTTCTCGGCGAGGTTCAACGCGTGCCAGCACAACTATGTTCACATTTTGCGCCCCTGCGGCAAAACACGCCTCTGTGCAGGCGCTCAACGTCGCCCCGGTGGTGAGCACATCATCTACCAAAAGCACCTGCTTGCCCTCAAGCATCGCCCGGTGGCGGGGCGTGGGCGCAATGGCGGCTTTCAGGTTTTCGTGCCGCTCAATTCGGTCTTTGCCCTGCTGGGATTCGGTTTTGCGGGTGCGGCTTAGCAGGTCGGGAATATAGGCAACACCGGCCAATTCAGCCATGGGCCGTGCCAGCTCGGCAGATTGGTTGAATTTGCGCCGCGCAAGGCGGCTGGGGTGCAGCGGCACGGGGGCGATGATATCGGTTTGGGCCAGCACAGGCGCGGCGGCGCGGGTGAGCCATGCGCTTAGCGTTGGCGCGAGGTCCAGCCTGTCATGCCGCTTTAGGGCCAGTACTATGCGGCGGCCAGAGCCTTCATATCCCAGCACCGCGATGCCGCGTTGCCATGGGGGCGGGAAGCTTAGGCAGGTGTCACATTGTGCGCCGGTTACCTCCCCCGGTAGCTGGGTCGAGCAGGTGGTGCAGGTGGAGCCGCTGATGAAATGGGTATCTTGCCAGCAGCTGGGGCATAACCCGCCGGGCGCATCTGTATAGGTGTCACACACCATGCAGCGGGCGGGGTAGATGGCGCGGGCCATGGCCGTTAGGGCGCGACGCATCCGCCCCTTTTGCTCCGGCGAAAAGGGGGGTATAGGAGCTTTAACGAGGTTTTTTAGCATGGTTTCACCACCCCCCTTATTTGATATTCAAGCGCGCGCCCAGTTTAGAGCGCGGGCCAAAGCGATGGGCGTGGCGGATTTTTTGCACCGCGCAACGGCAACCCAACTTCAGGAAAGACTGGAAGACGTTAATAAATCGTTTACCAAGTCTGCTTTTGTTGGTTGGTTGCCGGAGGTTTGGGACGGTTTTGAGCCGGATGTGGTGGTTTTGGATGATGAGGTTTTGGACCTTCCGGTGCAGGAGTTTAACCTGTTGGTGCATGGGTTATGCCTACATTCTGCCAATGACCCCGTGGGGCAACTGGTGCAAATGCGGCGCGCGCTCAAGCCTGACGGGCTATTGCTGGCCGCGTTGTTTGGTGGCGAAACCTTGCACGAGTTGCGCTATGCGCTGGCGCAGGCCGAAGCGGCGATTGAGGGCGGAATTTCGCCCCGCGTGGCCCCGATGGGCGATGTGCGCGATCTTGGCGGGCTGCTTCAGCGGGCGGGCTTGGCGCTTCCGGTGGCCGATGCGACCAGTTTAACGGTGACCTATAAAACGCCGCTCCACTTGATGCGGGATTTGCGGGCGATGGGTGAGACCAACCCGATGACCGAGCGGCGTGGCGGGCTGCGGCGGGAGACCTTGGCCAAGGCACTTGAGATTTACCAAGCCGAATTTGGCCTGCCCGATGGGCGTATCCCTGCGACGTTTGAAATAATTTTCCTGACGGGCTGGGCGCCGTCTGCTACACAGCCGAAACCTTTGCGCCCCGGTTCCGCGACCGCGCGGCTGGCGGATGCATTGGGGACGACAGAATTTAAGGGGTTGCCGGATGAATGATCAACTAGAACATGCGCCTAAAGGCCATGTGAGATTGCCGCGCGCCAAAGTGGGCGTTTTGGTTGCTAACCTCGGCACACCGGATGACACCAGCTATTGGTCGATGCGGCGCTACCTTAGTGAGTTCCTTTCAGATAAGCGTGTGGTGGACACGCCTAGCTGGAAGTGGCAGCCGGTTTTGCAGCTGATTATCCTGTCGATTCGGCCCAAGAGGTCTGGCCGCGCTTATGATAGTATCTGGAATAAAGAGGCTGATGAAAGCCCGCTGCTGACAATTACCAGAGCCCAAACCGATAAGCTGCGGGGGTTGATGACCGAACGCTATGGTGACGATGTGGTGGTGGATTTTTGTATGCGCTACGGCAATCCTTCGGTCGAAAGCAAAATCATGGCACTGAAAGAGCAGGGTTGCGAAAAGATCGTTTTTTTTCCACTTTACCCACAATACGCCGCGCCAACTACTGCCACGGCTAATGATGCTGCTTTCCGAGCGCTGATGAAGATGAACTGGCAGCCGAGCATTCGCACGGTGCCGGCATATTTTGAAAACCCCGCCTATATTGAGGCGCTGGCAACCTCGGTGCGCGAGGCTTATGCGGGCGACACGCCGCCGCAAAAGCTGGTGGTTTCCTACCACGGTGTGCCCGAGCGCTACCGCGATGAGGGTGACCCATATTATTGCCATTGCCTAAAATCCACGCGGCTTTTGCAGGAAGCGTTAGGCTGGGACGAGGACGCGATTGACACGGCGTTCCAATCAAAATTCGGGCCTGCAAAATGGGTTGGCCCTGCCACTGTGGAGCATGTGGCCAAGCTGGCCAAGGCGGGGGTTGATAATATCGCGGTAATCGCCCCGGCTTTTGCGGCGGATTGCATTGAAACGCTGGAAGAAATTAACGAGGAAATTTGCGATGCCTTTAAGGGGGCCGGCGGTAAGACCTTTAGCTATATTCCTTGTTTGAATGACCGCGACGACCATATGAACGCCCTAATGGGCATTGTTGAAAATGAAGCGAAGGGCTGGCTGGGTTAAACATGAAATATATATTCTTCCTCGCGGTGATTGTGATTGGCGCCTACTTTTTCCCGCAAATAATTGAGAGCAATGGCGGGCCATGCCAAGCTTTCGAGGCCAAGCTCACAGATGAAATAGGCGGGCAAAATGCCAATGTCGGGTTATTCTCCGGGTTGGTTGCCGGAATTTCTAACGGCGAGTTTGGCCGACAGATTGCCACGCGAGAGTATGAGAGCCTGCCGGCTGGGCTGGCCTGTGTGCGGGCGTATTATACTTTGGACACCGATGATATTCGTCGGTAGCGCCCAAGGGTTTATTCAGCGTGACCAAAGACTTGTTCCTGACAGATAGCTGACGATGCCTGTAAGGGTTTTGCTTTAGGCGGTGCGCTAAGACAAAACCACGGGCGAGTGGCGATTCGTGGCTCGCAGGATCAAAAGGACAAATGACATGACTAAAACTGACGCGCTCTCCCGCCGCAAGCTGCTCGGCCGCATCGGCCTGTTGGCAGCCGTAGGCTATACGGTGCCAGCCCTAACCACGCTTTCTGTGGCGCACGCGGGGAGCGCCGCAAGCGCTGCAAGTACGCCCAGCGAATCGAGCGGCCCGAGCGAGGCAAGTGGCCCCAGCGAAGCGAGTGGTCCGAGCGAGGCAAGTGGCCCCAGCGGTAGCGCCGACCCGGCTGTGGTTGAAGCTACCTGTGGCGTGAAAAACCTGAACGACCCGGCCTATGTGCAATGTGTGGTAGATAACGGGTTTTAAACCTAGTCCTGGTAGGGACGTACGAGTATAATTTGGTGCATCCCCCTTTCAAATATGATAGGGGGATGCATGTGTTTAGGGCGTATATTATGGTTTTGAAACAAAAGTACTTGGTGTTGGAAGGCCTAGATGCGGGAATTTCCTTAAAGGTCAATTCTGCTTTTATGGAGGCGCTCCCCTATATTTTCAGTCATTGGCCATTTGAGATTGTAGCGGACGCCGACCGCGACATATTTGCTACGATTGAGCTTAAGGATGACGGGCGGTTTTATTTGACATCGCCTTTTATTGAAAAGAAAGACAGCTATAACGACCCGCTAAACGTGATTTGTGCGCTCGTGGCAGAGCTGGCTTGGCAGCGATTGCGAGAAGACCCAACGCTTTTGTGCATCCACGGTGCCGCCGCAGAATTTTCCGGGCGATTAGTGGTTTTTCCTGCCACACGCAAGGCCGGAAAGAGCACGCTAAGCGTGGCCATGGCGGCAGCGGGCCTTCGGATGTTTACCGATGATTTTTTGCCAATTTCGGTTGAGGATGACCGCATCATATACGGCATTTCCAGTGGGGTTTCCCCGCGGCTGCGTCGGCCTTTCCCAAACCAAATAGGGGAGGCCGCCCTTGAATTTATGGCGCGCCGCCCGCTATTGTCAAACAATCAGTATACCTATGTAAAACCGCTTAAAACCGAAAGTGCAGCTTATGGCGAAGCCCAGCCTCTGGGAGGGTTTGTGTTTTTGGAGCGGGTCGATGGCGCTGAGGTGGCAATATCTGAAATCAGCACGGCCGATGCTCTGAAAACACTGATTTGCCAAAATTTTTCGCGCACGGGGAATGCGGCAGATATTCTGGCAATGTTGGAGTTCGTGGCGCTGAACCTGCCCTGCTATTTGCTGAAATATGATCATGCAGAACCGGCAATAGACCTTTTGAAAGCGGAATTTGCGGCGTGGAATAGCCCGCTTCCGCGCTTTTCCGTGCGCCCCGAACTTGAAAATGAGACCCCGAACGGGAAAGCCCTGTTTGATCGGTATTCCGATGTTGAAACGGGGCAGTTTGAGCACGCTTACTGTGTGAAAACGGTTTCTGCTGATGGGCAGCGGTTTTTGACAGGGCGCAACGGGCAGAGTATACATTATCTCAATGAGGGTGCCGCGCTGATCTGGCAGATATTGAATGAGCCGGCCTCGCTGGATGAAGCTGTTGAAATATTATGTGCGGCCTTTCCCGAGCAAACCGAGGCTGCTATAAAGAAAGACGTGCTGCGCTGCTTTAAGGACTTTGGCAAAAACGGGTTGTTGCGCAAAATAGAGCGCGCGCCGGAGCTGGAGCTGCCAAGCGCCGAACGGCTAGCGCCTTAGGATGAAATGATGGACTCGACACGCAAAGAACACAAACCGGAAAGCCCGAGCCGCCGCGCCGCCTTGCGCCGCTTGGCCGGGGCTGCTCTGGCGGGCTATGTTGTGCCAGAAGTGCTTTTTTTAAGTGCGGCCCGCGCCGATAGTTCCTCGTCATCCTCGTCATCTGACTCATCTAGCCCTTCAGGATCCTCGGCATCTACGCCATCGGTATCACCTCCATCGGTGCCATCTCCCTCGGTCCCGGCCCCATCGGGCGCGACCTCCGCCAGCAGCGCCGAAGAAAACGCCAGAGAAACCTGCACGGTTACGCGCACGCAGGATACAAATACGATCACCATTTCCCGCTCTGATCTGGAGCGATCTCGGGAGGCGGTGGCCGCGGGCAGGGCCCAGCCGCTGGAGCAAATTTGGGGTGCGTTTATGTCGGCCTATGACGGGAGTGTAATCGGGGTCGAATTTTTGAACCGGCGAAACAGGCCACGGTATCGGTTTCGGGCAATCTCCAAGCGGGGGCGGCTGGAAACCGTTACGATTTCGGCGCAAACGGGGCGGATTATAAGGATTGTGGGCTGTTAATGCGAATACTCGTGGTTGAAGATGAAGTGCTGATTGCCGAGTCCATAAAAACGGCGCTGCAAGACGCTGGATTTGTGCCCGAGGTGGTGTCTGACGGTAACACCGCGTGGTTTCAGGGCGGCACGGAGGATTATGCGGCGGCGGTGCTGGATATTGGCCTGCCACAGCTTGACGGGCTAAGCGTGCTGCGCCATTGGCGGCAGGAAAAGGTGAATATGCCGGTGATGTTGCTGACGGCCAAAGGCAGCTGGTCTGAGCGGGTGGACGGCATTGATGCGGGCGCCGACGATTACCTTGTGAAGCCGTTTCACATGGAAGAGCTGATCGCGAGGCTACGGGCCTTGGTGCGGCGCTCGGGGTTTGAACGCACACCGCAGATGGAGGCCAAAGGGCTTATTCTGGATACGCGGAAAATGAAAGTCAGCGTGGATGGCGCACCGGTTAAGGTCACCCCGCTGGAGTTTCGGCTGCTGAATTATCTGCTGCATAATCGCGGGCGGGTGATCTCGCAAGAAGAGCTGGCCACCAATATTTACTTTCAGGATCAAGAGCCGGACAGCAATGCGATAGAGGTGCTGGTGGGCCGGTTACGGCGCAAACTTAAAGCCAAAATAATCGAAACCCGTCGTGGCTTTGGCTACCTGATTGACGTGGATGAGCCCGTATGAAATTGCACTCGCTAGCCGCGCGGCTGGTTTTGTTGGCGTGCCTGTCTTTGTCGGTGGCGCTGGGCACCATCAGCTTCGTTTTATCCGCACAGTTTAGCCACTATTTTGAAGACCGCGTTTATGCTGAGCTTGGGGCGCATCTTGATCAGCTCACGGCTAACCTTTCTTTTGATGATGCCGGAGACCTTGTGGTTTTCCCTTTGCCAGACCCACGATTTGAAGCGCCTTTTAGCGGGCTTTACTGGCAAGTGCATAGAGACACCCATCCGCAAGTTGTTTCGCGGTCTTTATGGACCGGATCATTGGACGTGCCTTTCCTCAATAATGCTGGCGCTTTAATGCGTAGCGCCTTTGTGTCTTCGATGGGAGAGCCTTTGCTGGCCCTAAGCCGCGCAGTGCGCATAGGCAGCGAGGCCGAGCCGAGTCTTGTGCACCTGTCGGTGGCGGTAAACCAAACCGAAGTGCAGCGGGCGGCCGAGGGCTTTCAAACCACGATGCTACGCTGGATGGCGATTATTTTTATCGGCCTGATTTTGGCCGCTTGGGTGCAAGTAAAGCTCGGGCTGGCCCCGCTGGAAAATTTGCGTAAAAAGGTAGAGCGAGTGCGCGGAGGCAAAGATATGCGGCTGGAGGGCGATTTTCCGGCTGAGGTGATGCCACTGGCGGATGAAGTTAATGAGCTGCTGGACCTGCACGAAAAAACGGTGAACCAAGCGCGGGAGCGGGCGAGCGATTTGGCGCATGGGCTCAAAACACCGCTCACCATAATCAACACCATCGCGCGGGATCTGCGCAAAAACGGGCAGGGCGATGCTGCGGCGGAGATTGACAGCCAAATCGCCAGCATGACCTACTTTATCGAGCGCGAGTTGGCGCGGGTGCGGGTGGGCGCACCCGCGGGTGCGGCAACGCCAGCGCTGCCTGTGGCCGAGCGTATGCTGGCCGCCATCAAGCGCTTCCCGCGAGAGGCTCCGCTGGAATGGCAGCTGCACATGGCCGCAGATTTCACCACGCCGTTTGATGCGCATGATCTTTCTGAACTGTTGGGCAACCAGCTGGACAACGCCCGCAAATGGGCGAAAAGCGTGGTGTGGCTAAGCGGCGAGGTGCAGCCCGATGGTACGCATGTGCTTTCGGTTGAGGATGACGGCAAAGGCGTAGATGAACAGCAGCGCACCAAGCTTGGGCAGCGGGGCCAGCGGCTGGATCCGTCAGCCCAAGGCAGCGGGCTGGGGTTGGCAATTTGTGCGGATCTGGCAGCGCATTACGGGGCTGATTTTTCGCTTGAGCGCTCGGCGTTGGGCGGCCTTAAAATAAGCATTAGCTGGCAGCCCGCGGTTTGAGTGCGCGGTAACTCTATTAGCGGCCAAGGCGCGGTAAACACTTGCTCGTGCGGGCAAACGGCGCTATCCCCGATGCAAGCAAGTATTGGAGCCGAAAATGGATGAATCGCAACTTCTTGTCTCAACGGAATGGCTGGCAAAGCACCTGAATGCGCCCGATGTGCGGGTGATGGATGCCAGCCTTGTGCTGCCGGGTGACCCGCGCAATTGCGAGGCAGAATACGAGAAATGCCACATCCCGGGCGCGCGGTTTTTTGATATCAATGATATCGCCGATAGCCGCTCTGAACTGCCTCACATGGTGCCGCCGGTGGAGAAATTTATCTCTAAAATGCGGGCGATGGGCATTGGTGATGGCCACCGGATTATCATTTATGACACCAATGACGCGCTGTTTTCAGCCGCGCGGGCGTGGTGGATGTTTAAGCTTTTTGGCAAAAACGACGTGGCGATTTTGGATGGCGGCCTGCCCAAGTGGATAAAAGAAGGCCGCCCTGTGGAGGACATGCCGCCGATGCTGCGCGACCGCCACTTTACCGCTCGCCGCAATGCCGCGCTTATTCGGGACGTAACCCAAGTGGCCGCTGCGCATAAGCTAGCTGATGCGCAAATCGTGGATGCCCGCTCTCCGGTGCGCTTTGCAGGGCAAGAGCAAGAGGCCCGCGCGGGCGTGCGCAATGGCCGGATTCCGGGCAGCAAAAACGTATATTACAAAGATCTGACAGGGCCGGATGGCACGCTGCTGCCGCTGGCTGAGCTTCGCGAGGTATTTGAGGATCAAGAGGTTGATCTCACTAAACCGATTATCTTGAGTTGCGGCTCTGGCGTCACTGCTTGCGTGCTGGCGCTGGCCTTGGAAATGCTGGGGCATCGGCAATGGTCGGTTTATGATGGGTCTTGGTCTGAATGGGGCGCCTACCCCGAGCTCGCGGTGGCTACGGGATGGTAGAGGTCACGATCACATATCTGGAGATGGATGCGCGGCCAAGTTATCCGCGCCCGCACCAGCCGATTGGCTCAGCAGCGGCGCTGCTACATGCTGAAAAACCACCGACGTGGTGGTTCCTTGATCTTTATCGCGCGGTGGGCGTGCAGTATCAGTGGACAGACCGGTTTGACGACAGCGAAGAAGAGCTGCGCGCCTTTGTGCAGGACCCCGATATAGCGCTTTATACGCTTATTCGCCACGGCTGGCCCGCAGGGTTTTTCATGCTGGATCAGCGTAAAAAAGGCGTTTGTGATCTGGCCTATCTGGGGTTGGTGCCTGAAATGGTCGGCAAAGGCTATGGCAAATTTTTGCTGCAAGAGGCCATACATACCGGATGGGATGGCGAGGGTGTCGAAAAGATGACGGTGAACACCTGCACGCTCGACCATCCGCGCGCCCTTGCTCTATATCAAAGCGCGGGCTTTGCACCTGTGCGACAAGTTCACGAAACACACGACTAGAAAAGGATCGCAGCCATGCTGGAAAACCTGAAAGAACAAGCCCCCGACAAAATCATCGAGTTGATCGGGCTTTATGCTGCCGACACGCGAGCCAATAAGCTCGACCTTGGCGTTGGCGTTTATAAAGATGCTGAGGGTAATACGCCCGTAATGCGCGCCGTAAAGGCCGCCGAGGCGCAGCTTTTGGCCGAGCAAGATACCAAGAAATACGTTGGGCTGCTGGGGGATCTTAGCTATGTGGATGCGATCCGAGACCTGATTTTGGGCGATAGTGTGACCGCTGGCCGTGTTTGCGGCGCGCAGGAACCGGGCGGCACGGGGGCCATTCGGCAGCTGTTTGAGCTGATCAAATCCGCCGATGCGGGTGCGACCGTGTGGATTTCTAATCCGAGCTGGCCAAACCATGAGGCGATTCTGAAGTATCTGGGCATGAACATCGGCAAATACCGCTACTTTGATGAAGCCACCTGTGGGGTGGATTTTGCAGGCATGAAGGCCGACCTTGAAGGCGCAGCCGAGGGCGATGTGCTATTGCTGCATGGCTGCTGCCATAACCCGACGGGTGCGAATATCACCACGGCCGAGTGGGCCGAAGTGACTGAGATTGTGCTGGCCAAAGGCCTGATGCCGATGATCGATATCGCCTATCAAGGCTTTGGTGACGGGCTTGAGGATGACGCTGCCGGCGTGCGGATCATGGCGGCCAAAGTGCCGGAAATGCTGATAGCGGCAAGTTGTTCCAAGAATTTTGGCCTGTATCGTGACCGTGTGGGCGCGGCGCTGATTATCTCGAAAGACGAAGCAGGCACCGCGCTGAGCAAAGCCAATATCGCGGCCCTGAACCGGGTGAATTTCTCCTTTCCGCCAGACCACGGGGCCAAGGTTGTGTCGATCATTATGAATGACGATGCCCTGCGGGCTGATTGGGCTGCTGAGCTGGAAGACATGCGCTTAAACATGCTTGACCTGCGCGAAGGGCTGGCTGCGGCGCTGCGGCGCGAGACCAACTCGGACCGGTTTGATTTCATTGCCGAGCACCGCGGGATGTTTTCTCGCCTTGGGCTTAGCCCGGCGCAGGTGATGCAGCTGCGCAGCGAGCATGCGATTTATATGGTCGGCGATAGTCGGGTAAATATAGCGGGCCTGCCCAAGGCTGGGCTGGATAAGCTTGCCAAGGCCATTGCGTCGGTGATCTAGCAACAAGCACCACCGAGGCGAAGCCGAGGCCACGGCCAGCGGCAGGCGTTTTTCAGCTTTTTGAAAAATGTGCTTTGGCAGAGGGGGGCTTTAGCTCCCCGAAGTCAAAGCAAGCCCGGAGCTGTCAGACAGTCCCGAACGCGCGCCATTGTGCCCAGCACGGGCTGGCCCCGGATGAGGTGCACGGCGGCTGTTGGCCAAGCTTGCGGACGTGGATGCGCGCATTGCAGAGCTACAAAACCGCTGGGCAAAAATGCTAAAGCATGTTTGCTTGATCACGACGAAGCTCTAAGCCTTAGCGCTCAGTCAGTTTTAGCTCGATGCGGCGGTTGGCGGCTAAGGCCTCGGGGCTGTCGCCCTCGGCAATGGGTTGAAATTCGCCAAAGCCCGCAGCGGATAGATGCTCGGGTGCCATATTTTCAACATCTATAAGATAGCGCACCACAGAAAGCGCGCGGGCTTGCGAAAGCTCCCAGTTGCTCACGGCGGATCCCGTGGCGTCTGTATGGCCCTCGACCTGCAAAATCCAGTTTATCTCGGGGGGGATTTCTTGCTCTAATTCACGAATAACCCGCCCTAAATCCGAAAGCTGCTTTTCGCCTTCATGCCCCAAAGTTGCCGACCCCGGCTCAAACAAAACCTCGGAGGAAAACACAAAGCGGTCGCCCACCACTTGCAGCTCATCCCGCCCGCCAAGCACCTCACGCATACGCCCGAAAAACTCGGAGCGGAAAGACCTTAGGTCATTAGCTTCGGCCTCCAGCCGTGCGGCTTCGGCTACCAATAGTTCGTTTTCCCGGCTTTCTGCATCGGCGCGGGCGGCCTCAGCTGTGGCGCGGGCGCGCTCTTCGGCGGCCACGCGGGCAAGGGCTGTATTAAGGTCCGAGCCTAGGGTCTCAATGCGAATTTGCGCTTCGGTGTCGGCGTCTGCCGAGGCATCAATCAGCCCTTGCAGCTGGTTTAACTCCTGGCGCAAGGCGGCGGTTTGCTGGTTTAGCAGCTCAACCTGCCGCTGGGCCTCAAGCGAGCGGGAGGTCTCGCCTGCCAGCAGGCGCTCGGCCTCGCGCAGGGCCGCT
>NVUX02000022.1 GCA_002402045.2 Paracoccaceae bacterium
AGGCTGAAATAAGGTCTTTGAATCATGCGGTCTTGCTGCTTGAGAAAGCTTCCAGAGAACGTATCGTTGATCGACACGGTGAAGAGGAGGCATGGCGAGGGCTGGCTTCAGATAGTTTTATTGGCATGGGGTGGATACCGTGAATATGTTGGCATCACGGCTATGATAATTGCATCATGGGAACATTCGGGCTGGGGGCGAAATCCTACGCTAAGGTGTTTACATAAAACGGCCGTTTTTACGAGGGTCTATGAACGACCAGTAATATCTCTCTTTCAGGCCATTAGTGCGTTGATTAACCCATCTTATAACCTTAGTATCTATTTACTGTTCTACCACCCCTTTTTGCAACAGTTTCTGTTTGGGTCAAAAATGATAGCCGGTTACGCCAGAGTTTCTACAAAAGATCAATCCGTTGATGTGCAGGTCGCACAGCTCCGCGCCTTGGGCTGCGATGAAATCTATACTGACCATGTTTCCGGCAAGAATATGAACCGTGCAGGTCTAAAAGCTTGCCTTGAGCGCCTTCAAACAGGCGATACACTCATTGTTCAGGCTTATGATCGGCTCGGGCGCAGTGTCTCTGATCTTCTTAATATCACAGAAGGTCTCCGCAAAAAGGGTGTTCAGTTCAAATCTATTCGTGAAAGCGTGGATACTAGCACGCCTTTAGGCGAGCTCTTTTTTAATATATCCAGTTCTTTTGCTCAATTCGAGCGTGACCTCATTTCTCAAAGAACCAAAATCGGACTTGATGCCGCGCGCGCCCAGGGCCGCGTTGGCGGTCGCCCAAAACTGCTTACGGACGATCAGCTTAAGGATATTGAAGAAACAATTATCAAAACCGCCCAGCCCTTTTCCAAGATTTCCACACAATATGCCGTGTCTGTCGCAACGCTCTATAAAGCCTTTCCCGGAGGGCGGGCTGCTCTTGTCAAAACGCGCTTCAAGATCGTTTCTGATTATTCTTATGGGCAAGAGTGCTTTCAAATCATCGAAGACACAAAAGGTTCAGGGTTTTATTGGCGTGTATCGGCTGAAGGAGCCGCGTCACACAGTTCTCCCATGGGGCCGTTTCCCTCAATGCAGGCGGCGCTCGATGAATGCGCCGGCCTAGCTTCAGGAGCTATTTGATGGGTTTAGCGCAAACCATTAGTATGATTATTTCGGTTGTTGCCGTGTTTGGTTGTGCCGAAGCCAATACCATCAGAGGCCAAGCGTCGATTATTGACGGTGACACTATCGAGATCCACGGTACGCGAATACGTTTGCATGGGATAGACACTCCGGAAAGCTCCCAATGGTGTAGCGATGAAAACAGCACTCAATATCGTTGCGGTCGTGATGCGGCCTTCGCTCTGGATGATGCCATCGGCAACCGCGTGGTTTCTTGTGTCGGAAATAACACAGATCGATACGGCCGTATTATTGCTGTTTGTTCCGTTGGTGCCGTCGATTTAAACGAGTATCTGGTTCGCGCGGGTTTTGCTGTCGCCTACCGCAAATACTCAAGCGATTATATTTCAGCAGAACAAGAGGCGCGTGCGGCTGCCCGAGGGCTTTGGCGCGGCGCTTTCGAGATGCCTTGGGATTGGAGGCACAACCAATGAACGCAACTAATACGTCAGATAAAACCATGCCCGAGATAGCCGAGAGGTTGCGCTCGATACGCATCGAGCGAGGATACTCGCAAAGGAAAATCGCTGACGTGCTCAATATAGCTGATAAATCATATAAAAACTATGAGCTGGGCCTTAGAGACTTGCCCCTTAAAACGGCCGTTAAATTTTGCGACCATTTCAGTTTGGATTTGGAATGGTTGGTTTTCGGAGTGCCTTCGAAAGTGGTTGCTAATCTACCTTCCTTAGTAGGCGATATTGCGGCAACCATCTATGAACATTCCATGACCAGCACCTCCAAGATTGACGGTGAACAGTTCGGCAAATATTGCCAATATGTATTGGCGAATGTGCTGGATAAAGGATCTGTACCTAGAGATGAAGCCAGTCTTTTTCTACGAACAATCGAGAGGGGCTGAGCTGATTATGCCTAAGAAAATTGTCTATAGTAAAGATCACGAAAAAACATCGGAACAAAAGCTCATAGGTGGCCGCATCGCCCAAGTGAGAAATCTGAACCGTCTCTCGCAGAAGGAAGTTGAGGTCAAAATTGGTATAGGCGTTATCGCAAGGTTTGTTCGCTGAGTAACGCTAAGGAAGAACATTTAGGGAATAGGCTTGGCTTCTGAGTTTTGCAAATACAGCGCCACCTACTTTCGGGCATAGCTCAACTCCATGCTATTGGTTTCTGTGGGGTGCCTTGGCTTTTAGACACCCCATGAAATCTATTATTTTCACCCAACGGGGCAGGCCTGACCAGACGCTATAGCCCACCTGCGGATATCTCGCTTAAAATATTGGAAGCATCTTGAACTACTTGGGGACCACGGTACAGTTAACGTCTTCCCTCCAATCGGCGCTTTTAACTTGCCGTGTTTGCTGCCCCATTTAAATGACCAACCCAGCTTCACCAATTTCTTAATGGCCATATTGGTCTTGTCACATTTGCAATACCGCATTACGCCACCTCACTATAACGGGCGGCATAGCGCTCTGCGGAAAACCGCATATTCGAAAAAGCTTCGGCCGCCCCGGCATTCAGTATTGGCGGGCTGTATTGATAGCCATTGTTAAGCGTATTTTCTCCATTCTGGAAAAACCGCCCCATTGGGTCGATCATGATGTAGGATTCAAGCATCTCATCGTTATCTTCAACCCGATAGACATCGTGAAATGCATGGTGGCGCTCAACAAATGCCTGAAACGCCGCATCACTGACGGCTAGGTTTTGGTTGACCACGGGAAGCATCCTAAGGATTTTCCACTTGTTTGGAGACAATCCCGAAATCAACCCAGTGAAGTCCTCGTCGACATTAAGCGTGTTAACAACAGTGTTTATTTTTAGCTTCAGGGACGGGTTCTTCTGCATTTCCGCTACGATGCCCTCAGACAGCTCGGCTAAATCAAGCAATCCCCCGCGCCGGTCCACACGGCCAATCTCGCGGTTGGCCTGATCATTTGTTGAATCAAGGCTAAGCCCCAGCCAGCTCATATGGGGTGCTATTTCTCCGAGCAGGCTGGCCGAAAGGCGGCTGCCATTGGTTATCAGTGATGTGTTAAATCCGAATTTCGAAGCAACGCGGACAAGGTCAGGTATCCGGTCGCTATGAAGGAGCGGCTCGCCCCCAGCAAAGTTCAACCGGACGCTTTTCCACTGCATTTTGTTGAACAAAGGGTTGGCGGTGTTGCCGGGGCGAAAGAATGCGTAAATCTCGCGGATAAGATCGTGTGAAGCCGCTCTGTCTTTCACAACATCACGGGATCCGCGCTCTTTTGCCCAAGCTGAATAGCAGTATTTGCAGCCAAAATTACAGGCCTCGGTGAGATGCCAGTTTATAACCAGCTCTGAAACAGAATTCTTGAGCATATTAACTCTCCAAACTACGCCTCCGGAGGTGGAGGACGCTTTATGGATTGGCTTTACGCGCGCGCGATTCGTTTCGTTATGAACAGCGCCGTACCCCCCCCTTTAAATTCGGGCGACCACACCATAGATTGACTTCAACAGTGTCATTTTCAACTTATAAGGCGCAACATCATGGCAACCATTCCCACCCCTGAAGCAATTTTTTATGCGGTTTATCAAAGCCTTTGCGGATCTGATTACGGGTCAGTCCCCAAGAAAAAATACACAACGGGCACGGCTGAGCTCAAATCTCAACTCGAAAAAACTGAAGAAATCCTTGATGCAGTATTCAGGGCATTAAAGCTGAAAGAAATTGATGATCGGGCAATAGAGGCCGCCAAGTTCAACATTATGAATGCGGCCATGGCGTATAAAGAGGTTGAGATTAGCACATTCACATTTGAGGCGGGCGCACGCCAAATCATCTGGGATTTGCTCGGCTACCTGTATGTGCCAGGGGTCGCGCGCATTCTGGCCAATTGGAACCTTGAAGAGCCGATGGACAAAGATATGCCATCTGGCCGCTTTTGGTATTTGCCTGAGGTGGAAGGCACCTCCCTAAAGCTGCCCGTAGCGCAAGTTGTGGATTGGTACTTGGGCCTGCTGGGCATGCCGCTGGAAAAGTTTGCGGCAGAACGGATGGAGGGGCTGGCTGACGCCGAAGACAACACATCTGAATCCATGATCCGATCACTCTATAAATGGAAAAAGGGCACGCTGCCGAAAATTGACATCTTGGACGCGTATTTCCCAGATGAAATGGCGATAAAATACAAAGGCACATTCGAGCTTGATGCGGGCCTTATTGAAGATGAACAATTTGCCAAAGCACTAGAGTTTGTGGCGGCCAAAAGCCTGACGGCAGAAGCCTTGCAGATGGAGATCAATATCAGCGATCTTTCGCGCATTCAGCAGGTTCTTGATCGCAAGGCCGACAGCAGCGAGCGCTGCAATTTTGTTGATAGGCTCGAATATCGCTATGCTGCCCCATCCCCTGCAAGAATTCGCCAACGGTTGCTGCTCGCCCGCATGGTTCAGGACGGGTATACAAGATTGCGGAAATTCCTGCTGCCTGACGTCGCAAATGATTGCGCAGACCCGGAAGTGAATAAGCTTTTGCAGCTCATTCAACAATTCAAGCTGATATACAATTTAACCACTGAGGCCTCCATCCTAAAGGGCCGCTTTGGCGTGGATACCCAGAATACTGAAGACCAGTGGTTTGAGGAACGACTTCAAAAAACAATGCTGGACCCTGAGGTTTTCCTCTCCATTCTGCCGTCTCAGCGGGACATTGCCAATTTGGAGCTTAGCAAGATTCTGTCGCAACGGTTTCAAAAATCGGTAACGGAAAATCCACTACCAAATCTACTCCATAGCGAATCTAAAGACAGCATGGGCAGCTACTTTGGGGGTCTGAAGGAAAAGTATGAAAAGCAGCAAAGCGGGCAAACTCGGTTCGACAAGCTGATCACAAACCTAGAAAACGGGAATGTGGCGAAAGCACTGGCTGAAGAAGATCGTTACGATATGCTTTTCGCAGCGGTCAAGCATCAGGGCATGCAACGGTCGACCTATGACGAAATTTTCCAGCGGATCTTTGAATTGGAGCTTCCCGACTATCAATACATGGATGCATGGTTGTTTCAAACCGAGTGCTTTATGGACGGCAACGCGCCCAAAAAGATGGTGGATTTGGCGTTCAAAGACGCAAAAGCCCACGCCGGCTATGACATCTGGAAGGGCCCGCTGCTACATCTTGAAGGGAAGCACTTGGTCAATTGCAATGATTTCAACAGCGCGATTGCGTGCTTTAAAGAGGCCGAAAAGGACTGCCAAAAGCGAAACTATGGCCCCCTAAGAGGGCTAGTCGCTAGGGACCTGTTTGCCACTGAAATTGCGAATAAAAAGTTAAGCGTCAATAATCAGGAAAAATACTATCGAGATATCATCAATTTTGGCACGCATGGTGATGCTGAATTGGCCAGCATCGAAGAACTGGCTGCATATCTTTCAGGCTATTTTTGGAACGAGCTTTACCAGCCATATGCGGGTGTGCCGCGTTTGCGACCGCGCAGCGAGAAAAAAACGCAAGAGCTATTAGGCCTAACTGGCCCGAAGCTGCATATTTGGCTAGGTGAAAGAACGAAGGTAGAACGCATTTAGGCGATCACCCTTCTGAACAATCGTTTTGCAAAGTGCGGTAGACAGTCATACGAGATATGCCAAGGTTTCGTGCGATTTCAGCCTTGCTGATGCCTTCGCTGGCCAATTGTCGAATAGCTGTTTCATCTACTGTTTTCTTACGTCCTTTATATACACCCTTGGTTTTTGCGGCTTCTATCCCCGCGCGTTGACGGTCTTTGATGAATTTTAGCTCCATATCGGCAACCATGCCCAAAACTGTGATCACCATGCGGCCCATGTCGCCCGCTGTGGTGATGTCAGGTTCCAGGATACGCAGAGAAGCCCCTTTTGCATCCAGTTCATGAACCAGATTTAGAACGTCGCGAGTCGAGCGAGCGAGGCGATCAAGCCGGTGAACCACCAACTCATCACCTGTCCGCACAAACTGCAAAACCGTTTCCAGTTCGGCACGACCTTGGCGCGATGCACCGGAGCCGGTTTCAGACCGGACAATCTCGCAGCCCGCAGCTTTCAGTTTCGCAATCTGGATATCCAAATCCTGATCTGTGGTGCTAACGCGGGCATATCCGATGCGGGCCATGGTGTATCCGTAACAATAGGGTGGTATAGCGTGCTTATCGTGACAATTAAGACTTTACCACCCAAAAGTGACATTAAACAGCGTAACATCCAGATGTATCGTTTGGGTTTACCCTAATTATATATCAAGTTGTGTGGACCTAGACCCTATTGGCTTACAATCCTCGCCCCAAAAGATAATCTACATTTGTTCTTTCAGCTGGCCAAATATACATGTTCAAAACAGAGCTAAAAACCGGGCATTTCAGGGAGCATCCACACATGAAGTTTCGGGCCAGCTAGTGCATAAATGGGCGGGAAGAAGACATTCGCTGCAGGAGCAAGCGATTAGGTAGCCATCTCCAAAAGCAGCCATTCAAATCCTGTTCTTCGTCTATCATCGCTTGGCCGGCCAGTTCTCGTGCTGTTTGAGCCAGCATTAACAGAAGTAGAGGCTGTAATAACGAGGGGTGAGGGCGGTGCGGAACCACATCCAATGCCCATTGGCCTTAGGGGACAGAATTTTGAGTAAAACCATCAACAACTGAGCCTAGATGACTTTGGTTGACTGGGATCTAATTTTACCTGTAGTGGTGTGACACTTTTTCATTTTGGGATCACGTCTGATGTTTCTTAAGCTAATCGCCCGAACAATTGCGTTTACATTCGCTATAACAACAGGTGCGGTTGCACAAAGCGAGGGAGACAAAGTTGAAGCCCTCGCTCTTTTGACATCAAATGCGATCTACAGTGACGACTGGTTCAACTTCGTCGAACTGGCACGAAATCCCTATCTTCTCATGAACGCTGACGACGTTACATATGTAGTCGATAACCGGACAGTGCCCGCGCATCTAGCGGAGCAGATTTGTCAGCCGGGCAGCTATCTTGACGCCCAATCAGCACTTCAAGCCGCCAACATCACGCTTGCCAGCGCATTGGATGATCTCAATTGTTATTATCACCTGCGTGGCGAGTTGGTTCGAGAACCCCATGGGGACATCGTACAGATTTCACATGGTCGCCCACTCGTTCTGCGCGGGGCATTTCTAGGGCCTCTGTCTCTTTATCAGTCCTGGCTTATTAACGATGCTGCCATCGCATTTGATTTTGCAAAAGATGTCGCACGGGAGGGCCGTATTGAGTTGCTACCAGCCATTCTTGACGGAACCAGTCAACACCTGCCCCTGCCCGAATTTGTTCAATGGCTGCAAGCAGACAATACAGCGCGCTTCACGTCATTGGGCAGCAACTTTATTTGGTTTCGCTCCAGAAGCATCTATCGGGCAAATTGGGCCATCTGCCGTAGCATCGCTGGCAATCTTTGGCGAGGAGACCCAGGCAAAGTGCGGCGTGCCGCGGTTGAATTGCAATCGCCATCACACGTTCAACATTACAACGATTATTGTGTAGGCCAAAATTGGGGTTGGGGCTTCCGTAGCGATATGGATGAGGCGTTGGGGCCTGTGTTTGGCACGTTGTCCGATGCAGCGTCTTCCACTGTTGGAGACAGGGAGCCATGGAGCGCAGCACAAGAAGCCGCGCTGCTTTCTCAAATCGAGTCACTTGTCGCAGCAGGCGCTACGGTTGGCGTCGTAGAAAGCAATCGACGACTTAGTCTGGTTGATCAGCCGATCGACATCGCCCTTCGAAAAAGCTCTTTCCTCATTTCAGAATATCTACTGAACCAAGGCGCGACAACAGATCATCGCGGCATGTCGGGACATGATCCATTGGTAACTGCAATTCTGTCGGGTGCGCCGACCGAAATTATTGAAAAGATTCTCGATAATGGTGCTGACCTATCCCGATCAGTCCGTATTGATGCCTCTTCGTGGGAAGCGGGAGAGCATTGTACGTCCCCAGCTGAAAAGGCGAGTTCTGCCTCATTGAGGTTCAACGCCTTGGATTTTGCTTTTTGCCACAATGTCGAAGACACGATGCGTCTTATTGTCAGCCAGATGGATGTTGAAGATGTTAATTGTGTTCGGTTTGGAATTGCACGACTTTGGGATCTGGAACTCGGTTTAAATCGCGACGGGATTGAGAGAATTCGAAACCTGAGAAATGATCAGAGCATTTGCGGGTGAAACCCGCGCGTTGAGCCAGCTCAGAGAAAGTCTGAGCATTTGGCGTTCATTCTTTCAGGAATACGGACATCCCCAAACACAACGGCGGCCCCTGATGGTTCCGCCGCTTCCGTAATCAGATGGTATGAGTGGCTTAGGCCAATTCGACTTCTGCGCCAGCGGCTTCCAGCCTGGCTTTAGCACAGCTTATTTCGTCCGCTCAGCGGAGGCCTCCACGGGTCAAAATGCCGCGCACCCGCTCCGACGTCCGCTTTTGGGAAGCTGCGGCGCAGCATCGAGAGCTTGCGTGAACGGCGGCAATGGTGCAGGTTTCTCGGACGCCACGCGGTGAGTTTGAGCAATAGCGGGGGGTTGCTTGGCGTCGGAGAAGCGCTCAAGCGGGAAATCGCGGGGTTGGGCTTGGTGGGTTGGTTGTGGCTATGGGGATTTGCTGTGGAAGCGCGCCTTGGCTTTCCTCTGTTTCATGAGGGTCTCGGCGTTTTTTGGGTTGGCCTGAGGAGGCGTTTTGCAATTTTTGGGCTGATTTGCGGTTTGCGCCTCGAACCCTAGCGGCTGTTGCGTGATCATTAAATGGGTTGGCACATAGGTATCCGGCCGTGCGGGGTGGACCGGACGGATGAGGTTGTAATTATCGATCTTTGGCGCGGGTTTCATGCGGCGGCTCTCGCGGTTGCTGGCGGGGCTCTTGGGTGTTGTGCTGGCGCGATTGTGTTGATGATGGTCAGTTGACCACCGCAACATGGACAAGGCAGTGCGAGAATACGGGGCGGCTCATCAGTATCGCCGGGGCTGTTGTCATTGGCGCGATCAGGGTCCGGTTTTTGGGCCCCGAGCAGGTGTCTGATGCTGGCGATATTGGCGGCACGATTACCATTGCCGTAGAAACCATAGTGACGGATGCGGTGCTGGCCTCTGGGGAGCACATGGATCAGGAACCGACGGATGAATTCATTTGTGGCCAAGGTCATGGCGGTGTGGCGGCCTACGCCTTTGAGGCGGTAATTTTTGACGCGAAAGGTGACGCCCTGGTCGTCCATACGGATCAGTCGGCTGTTGGAAATGGCGATCCGGTGCGTGTATCGCGACAGATATGCAAGTACAGCTCTGGGTCCGGCAAAGGGTTCTTTGGCGTAGACTACCCAATCAATTTTGCGCAGCGGTTTGAGGAAATTGTCGAAGATGGCCTTGTCGCAAAGGTCTATGTGATCGCCGAAGAAGTGCAGTTTTCCAGCATCGTGCAGCTTGGCCAACCCTTCCAGAATGAGACGACGGTATAAGCGGGACAGAACCCGCACAGACAAGAAGAAGTTCTTGCGGCAGGTGATCCATTTTGAGCCATCCCGTGACAACCCACCGCCTGGGACAATCATGTGGACGTGAGGGTGGTGGGTCATTGCTGAGCCCCATGTGTGGAGGACAGATGTTATGCCAACCCTTGCCCCAAGGTGTTTAGGATCGGCTGCGATCTTGATTACCGTGTTGGCACTTGCCCGCATCAGCAGATTGTAGAGTTCGCGTTTGTTTTGGTGGGCGATATCTGCAATCGGTTTAGGTAGGGTGAAGACAAGGTGGAAGTATCGTACGGGCAGTAGCTCTGCCTCACGTGCTGCCAGCCATGCTTTCGCTGCACCCGCCTGACATTTTGGACAGTGGCGGTTGCGGCAAGAGTTATAGGCGATGTGCTCATGGGCGCAGTCGGCGCAGCGCGTGATATGGCCGCCGAGCGCCGCCGTTCTGCATCGCTCAACCGCGCTCATCACCTTCAACTGGGTCAGGCTAATGTGGCCCTTGTTGGCAGCACGCCAGGCAGGGCCATGGGTGCGGAAGATATCTGCGACCTCCAGAAGTGGAGCAGCCATGACGGTCTATGAAGGTCTGGCCTTGCGCTTGGTTTGGTTCAGGTCGTCCAGCGGGCTGTCCACGGCTGCGATCATTCCAGTGGCAACGCTTGCGTAGCGTGCTGTGGTCGTCAGTTTGGAATGCCCAAGCAGGGCTTGGATGACCCGTATATCCACACCGCGCTCCAGCAGATGGGTGGCGAAACTGTGCCTTAACGTATGCAGTGTGACCGGTTTGGTGATCCCGGCCTCCCGCGCCGCCTCCTTAAATAGTCGCGAAATCTGCCGGGCCGAGAGGTGCTTGCCTCGATATCCGGGGAAGAGGGCACGCTCGGGGGCTGGCACATCCTTGTCCTGACCGGTCGGCCGCTCCGCCCACCAGTCGCGCAGTAGCCCCAAAATGTCCGCAGGCAGCATGACATTGCGGTCCTTGCGCCCCTTCGATTGCACGATCCTGATAATCTTCTGAGCGCTGTCGATATCGCCGACTTTCAGCCGGACGACCTCTCCCGCGCGCATGCCGCAGCCATAAGCGAGCGACAACATCACCCGCGCTTTCTGGCTTGATGCCATGGCCAGAATGCGCTTGATCTCCTTCTTGCTCAACACCAGAGGCACCTTTACCGGTTCCTTCAGATGGAATATCTCGGCTACCAGATCGTGCCGCCGCATAGTCACGCGGAACAGAAACTTGACACCTGTCATTGTTTGGTTGCGCGTGCAAATGCTCATGCCGCTTTCAATCAGATATTGCTGGAAATACTTCACATCATCCGGCGTAGCCGTCTCAGGCGAGCGTCCGAGCCAAGCCGCAAACCGCTTGCAGGCGCGCAGATGGCTGGCCCGGGACGCTGGGCCCAGATTGCGTGCACTCATATCGGTACTCATGCGTTCCCGAAGCGGTGTCGTCGGTGTGGAATGCTGAATGTTCATGGGGAAATCCTCTGTCAATCAAGGCAAAATCACCTCAACCAACAGCACGCACCCAACATCCCAAACCGCGCAACATATTCCTAACCAGCACAACACCCGCCACAAGCGCCCCTATCGCGAAGCGATTTAGTGCATGGGCCGGAAGTGACGTCACCCATTTTGTTTCGCTCGAAAAAATCCGCATAGCAACACTCATCAAACCGGCCATCCATCGGCTTTTATCAGTGTCAGATTTTATGTAGTTATCCCAAAAAGGACAACTTATGCTGCACGTGCTCTAGCCCCCGATGTCTCATCGCTATAGCAGCCCTGCGACCCCGATAGCGAACCTGTGGCCAACTTTGAGTTCGATTCAATAAGTCGCGCCCATAGATTTTTGAAAGCCGGCCCAAGCTTGTAGTTTTCATTTAGAAGGGCCTACTGCGCTGAACTTTCATTGGTATGATTGAATAAGCTGCCAACTTTGATCAAAACGTTTTCAGTCCGACTTCCAAACGCCTCAACACGTTTTTCGCCAAGCAAGCGTACCGACTGAATTTCGCTGCCCACAAAACAATCTCGGATCAATGGACGACCTAACGATATCTTTATATCATTACCATTGCATTCTTGATGCTCAACAGGGAGTTCCAAGATGGCCACAAAGGCCACGGTCTCAAGGTTCAACTCGATGTATCCCACTAAACCATGCAGTGGTTTATCCGATGGGAATTCTCGATCCAATGTTATCTCGAGTTTAGCCCCATCCGTCGTCAAGTAATTATAGAACCTACTACATTCTTTCCAGTTTCTAAAAAACGATGCGGGAGTCAATGGCCACAAATTTGCTCCAGCCCTACGTGTGATGTCCAGTAGCTTTGCAGCAATCTTTGTTGGATCAGTAAAGGAGAGGCCGCCTTTCCCATGGCTTATGTTTATATGCCCTTCAGCCAATGGGAGCCCGTCCCCGACAATGCTAAACTCGACTGGCCCCTTTTCTCCCCAAGATAATATCTCGAAAAATTGCTTTAGCTTTTCCAGTGTGATTGCTATTTCGAAGTCGAGACTTAGATCGATGTCGACTTTATTGCCGCTGGAAACAACCGCACTAAAAAACCAAGATTCAATTCTCAGCTTCAGAGCCTCAGGTGGCATGTTGGGAATGGCCGGAGCAGTAACTACTGATGCTATAGACATGGACTCCCCATCTTTAGAGCGAAAAATCATTTGGCATTCCCTTTTTGCAAGAGAACGCATCTTTACTAGAGTTGGTTGTCCATCAAAAATGGGCAATGTTGATTGAATATCAAAACGTGTCTCAATCATGTTGATATGATCGACTGCTATGTTTTCAGATAGGCCTAGCTGATGGTCTACCAGGTTCTCTATGCTCGCCGTGGCACCAAATTTAATTTCACCTTTCCATTGCCCATCTTCAAAACCAACAGTTTGTTCAAAAAGAGACTTTTCGCTGCCATACTTATTCGTAAAGTTTCGAACTGTGTTGACAAGCCAGTCAATGGCATCCGGCGATCGCTCTTCGTTTTCGGATAGAGTAAACTGAATGAAAGTTTTATTTAGCTTTTGGCCTTTGGGTCCAGCCTGTCGGAGGCGTTTGAGAGCCTTCTCAATCTCCGGCTTCCAGAAATGTCGGATAAATACACGTGGACGAGGCGTATTCTCGTCTAGAATGGCGACCAAAAAACAAGGCAGTTGGCTTTTAGAAAATGCTCGCGCATTGGCCAAGCTTAGTTTAACCACAGGCTTTGCCTTTTGCGGTCCTTTAACTTGGACTTCACACTTTCGAACTTCACCAACTAAATCAGCTGAAAGTGCATCTGCTGTGAGCATTGGTACTTCCACGATGAAGTCCCAGCCATGATCATCCTCGTCCGATCTATTGCAAGTGATCCTAGCCTGTGAGCACAATAAACTGAAGTGCTTTTCGGCTGGCCGGCCACTTCTTTGATCCAATTTCATCACCCCTTTAGACAACGTAAACCTTCTTTTTCTTACAACTAAAATACTAGTATATACATCGATGCACTTAATCCTCAAAGCGGTTTTGGTCTAGCTGGTTGCCGTAACCGCTAGCCATCGCAACGTCTAAATTGCAGGTCCGCGCCTGAAACGAATGCTGCTGCGCGCCTCGTCAATGTCCACTTTGAAGAAGCTGCATCGCAGCCCATGCTGACAGGGCCAAGTTCCGCAATGGGGCATTATCTTTTACTGCCTATCCTTTTCGCCATATGCCACTCATTCATGATCTGATCGAAGTGGCAAGGGTCAAAACTCCGCATGTCGAAGTCGCGAACCTCACGCCCGCCGTCCCATGTCAGGAACGCTGAGTTGATCGCTGAGATTGAAAGGTCGCCAAGGTGCGCGGCTTCGATCCGCGGCATAACATTATGGCTCCGGTTTCCAGTCACGTCCCACCTCTCAACGATTTCGTCCGTTGATACAAAGCTATGCGATATGGCCGCGTGGTCGATACTTAGCCAGACAGCACCCCCCCAATCGCCTCGATGTGGCACAAAATATTGCCAAGAGCTGAGCGGATGACTGGCGGAATATTGCTCGGGGTCGAAGCCGCGAAAATCGAAAAGGCTGATTCCTCCTATCTTCCTCACAAAAGGGGGGTGATCCCGGGTGCCCCAGCGTTCCTTATCGTCAATGTTTGGTTCCACCATGATCTCACCAGCGGAAACGATAGATGGCACTCGGCTGGGTCGGGTAGTGTGCCACAGGCCGCCGTGAAGAAGGTCATGCAGCGCGCCCATGCCTTTCATGTTCACGTCGTTCGGAGCTCGATTATCTTCGCCCACTTAATAGTCTCCGGTGAAGATTGTTCGGACTATGTCGTCCTCCTTCAGGATCTGATCAATAACGTAGAGAGACGCGACATATAGCTTGGGGTTACGGTCGGAATCCGGATCTCCACCCTTGCCTCCGTGAAATAGGTTATTTCGTACGCGCCTCAGAGCTCCGACTAACTCCTGTACCGACGAAACTATGCCAGCTTCTTCCCAATCAAGACTACCACTTTGGTCAACAACCTGTCTCTTGGGCGGCGTTTGGATCAAAGTCTCTGCGTTTGCGGCTCCCTTTATCTTTCGCCAGAACGCTGAACCTAATTTTTCGTTGGCATAGCGATCCCATTCCACTTCTGCAGCTTGCCGTCGGCCAGAACTAGCATAACCGGCATCTTTCAGAGCGAATTCCAATCGCGTCATGACCTTAAAGAGGCGAACGCCGTCGTCGGCAACCTCGTCAATCTTTGCGTAGTCTACCTCTTGAGTGGTCAATTCTTTATCCTCCACGGACGTTCGGGTGAGTCGGCACCATAACTGAGAGATGGCGATAATTGAAGCTGCACCGCAGCACGCGATGCGTCGTCCACGAAGGTCGGCTAAGGGCCGTTCGTGTCGACCGACACAAAGGGCGGGAAGAAGGCTTTCGCTGCAGGTTGCACAAATCGACTAGAGACAATTTAGCATTTGATCAATCTCGGCTTCGGAAATGAAGAAATTGGGGCTAACCCGCAGCGATCCGTGGCGCATTGAAACCTGAATTTTTGCTTTTGAGAACTTTTCGTAAAGCGCCTGATTTCTGGCGTCACTACCCGCAGTAAAAGCCACAATCGCTGAACGCTCCTGATGTGTTTCAACCGGCGACAGCACGCGATTGTTGGTGCAATTTAGCCCAGCTATCAATCGGTCGGTTAAATGCAGGTTGCGCGCGGCGATGTTTTTGATGCCAATTTCGGTCAATAATCGCAGGCCTTCAGCCCAGCCGTGCAACAGCGTATAGGCGATGGTGCCGGTCTCATAACGCCGCGCATCATCATGAAAGTTAAGGTCGGTAAAGCTGTGCTCGGCCGCAAACATGCCTGGCGAGACGGGTGCAATAACAGAGCGGGCGCGTTCATTCACATACATAAACCCGGTTCCTGCCAAGCCCATCAGCCACTTGAAGCCGCCACAAGCGAACACATCAATACCATCTTCAACGACATTGATCTCGCTTGCACCCGCACATTGGGTGCCATCCACAACCAACAGCGCACCGTGGGCATGCGCCAGATCAGAAAGCGCACGTAGATCCGCGCGAAGGCCGGTATCAAACCGCACCGCTGTCACCGAGATAACCTGCGTGCGATCATCAACCTGAGCCGCCATATCCTCGATCAATACCCGGTTATCCTCGTTAGGTTGCACCATACGGGTGCTTACGCCACGGCTTTGCAAATTAAACCATGGGAAGGTGCTGTTCCAATGTTCACCCGCTGGCAACACAACATTATCGCCCGCCTGCCAGTTCAACCCGGCAGCAACCGTGCTGATACCAATACCCGTGCTGGTCGTTACGGCGTAGTCTTTGGGTTGCCCGCCAAGCAGTCCGGCCAACAAGTCACGAACTGGTTCGCGCACGGAGGGGCGCGCATCAAGATCAACCGCAGCCATGTCCAAATAGGATGTCAGTGCTGCATGGCTACGGGTATTCAGAGGCGACTGGGCTGCGTTCATCAGATAATTTTGGTGCTGTGTTATTGGAAACAACCCGCGAATGGCTTCAAAATCATGGGATAAGCTAAGGCTATTATGAGATGAATTATCGGGCATAGTTTTACATTTCCAATTCTATTATTGCTCAATTTATTCGGCACATGGTCGAATAGTATTTCATTTCATAAGATAGTAAATAGCAAGGAGACGGAAGTAGGGCGTGATTCAGATTCAACGCTGTCAATATTTGTATGACCCAGTAAAAGTTGAGCGGCGCGCAGGATGCCAGTTTTTGTAAATTTGAGCGACCTTAGTTCGGAGCATCGAATGGGCACGCCAAGCGCTCGGTTTGGGACCAATAGGTCAGACGCTAGAAAGATTATGGTTTCTTAAAAACTGATGCTAACGCAACCAGCCTACGTGTTTTCCAATGGCTGTTTTGTCCACACAGTGGCAATTATCTGGAGGGCGAACTACGCACCTGCAGCGAAAGTCCGGTTCGGCGGCCCGGAACATGATAAGTCGAACCCATTTGAAAGGCAGCAAAGGGCCGATACCGTTTGCTCTTCGTCCTTTTCATAGGCCGATTCAGCTTAACAACTGGTCTGAAATCTTGCGACCACCTCTTATAGTGCTACCGTTCTTTCAGACACGCGCTTTGCGGATCGTAGACATAGCCTGAAATCGTTCCATCCTTGATACGCTCAACCGCTTCATTAATTACAAACAACGGCACAAGAAACCATTCACGGGGCATAACTGGGCGCCCGAAGCGGTCCATGATTTCAATCTCAAGCCGTGCGGGCTCAAAAATGCGGTGGATCAGGTTTTCAAGCTTTGTGCGGTTGATGTTGTAGAGCTCGTATTTTGCGACCACCTCGACATTTGCCATGAGGAAAGTTGGCTGAAGATGAGCGCCCGCAATGCGCTTTTCCACGTCCATGTTGGTAACACCGATCTTGTGAACCAGTTCTCTGTTTTCGGCAACAAGCGGGTGATCGGATTTGCTGCGCAACACATAGATCGTTCCGCTTGCCTCGTCGCCGTCAATTGTTTGATCAGAAAACAGCGGACCGGCAGTTGGCTCGGTAATCCGTCTCCCTGCTTCATCTTTATTCAAGGCACGCTGAAGCGAACGCATGAGCATGTTGCTCTCTGCCCCATTGTCGAAGATCACGCGCAATCTTGCATCGGTGCGCCCATGCTCCGTGGTGGTGATTTCGCCCTTTTCGGCAACATAGGCTTTTTGTCCGCTGACAATAAAGAAACGGCCTTTCTCGATTTCGGCTTTCATCTCAAAGGGTCTGGTTTCGCGAAGCCCCGTGTTCAGCTCCTTTTGCACCTGCTCAAAAAGCGGCTTGAAGGTCTCGAAATCCGCGCATCTTTCACGATTGGCCACATTTTCGGCGGCTTTTTTCTCGGCCATAGGGCGGACATGCTTTAACACTGTGATGGGCGAAGCTTCGGCCTCGACCCCAAGTGCTGCCAGCAGGGCGTCGTCATCAAGCGCTTCTTCATCTGGTGTTGCCTCCCGAACCGAATGCTCCAAAAGCCCCTGCCCATCCAAAGGCTCGACCAAATCTCGACATTCTTGCAGCGCGAGGATACGATCCAGGCGAACGGCGTAAAGACGCTCGAAAATGTCACGGTCTTCGCCATGTTGTGGCGCGTGGCCATGTTCCTCCGTGAAGCGCTCTATCTCTTCAAATCCGGCAATGATGCGCTCTTCGCGCGGGGTGCGGCGGGTGGCTTTCCGGGTTTCTACCTCGACGCCAAGCTCGGCTAGAAGATCATCATCTTCCCGGGTGAATTCTTTAGCCATTGGCGGCCTCCTGTTTCATGCGGGTAAGGTAGGCCACGCCTTCGGCCATCTTCTTTTCCCAGGCATCGGATGATGTGATTGACGGCAAGCGCCCGCGTTCCTGTTTGAACTTCACGGCGCGGCGGGCCAGCTCGCGGGCCTCTTCGGCGGAGAGCTGAACCTTCTTCGCCGAAATCACCGCCGCAACCTGTTTGAGGCTCTCTTCGCTCATGGTTTTAGCCAGAATCGCATAGGCTTGGCCAAACGGATTGATCCGGTCGATCAGGTCGATATCCAGCTCCCGCACGTCCATCGCAAACTTGCGCACGCCGTCAATAAGCGCTGTGTTGCCGCTCGCCTCTGCATCATCGGACGCAGACAGGGTAATCTCCTTGGCCTTCTGGGTCAGGTTCAAAGCCGCAACCGCATGTTGGCGCACGGCCTCTTGATCCCCGGCATCCAGTTCTGGAAATTTTGCCCCGACGATCTTGCCCATACGCACCTGGGTCAGCTCTTCGGGCACCAGCTCTTCATCAAATAGCCCCCGCTCTATCGTGGTTTTATCCTGAACAAACGCGGTGATCACCTCGTTCAGATCTTCCTGGCAAATGCGTGCGGCCTCTTTGCTCTTTGGCTCCGCCAGCCCCTTGATCTCGATATGAAACTGGCCGCTGGCCTTGTTGAATCCGACATTCTCTTTTGCCGGATCATAGCCGCCCTCGCCATAGTCAAAGCCCTCGACTGGCGCGCATGCCGGGCTTTTGGGGGTGAAGTTGAAACGCGGGGCAAGAACTTGTTCCATCAGCAGGCTGGCGGCGATGGCCTTCAGCGTGTCGTTCACGGCCTCTGTCACCGCCGCTTCGGCAGCATCCGGTTCGGCGATCAGATTGGTGAACCGGGCGCGGGTCTTGCCCTTGGCGTCACGGGTGGCACGGCCGATGATCTGCACGATCTCGGTCAGGCTTGCCCGATAACCGACGGTTAGCGCATGTTCGCACCAAATCCAGTCAAAGCCCTCTTTGGCCATACCCAAGGCGATGATGATGTCCACATGACCGCGATCATTCTTGTGGGCGGGGTCTTTGAGTGCGGCGGAAACCTTGTCCCGTTTCACCGGCTCGTCATCCACCAGATCGGCGATTTTCAAAATCCGCCCTTCCGGCGTCTTCACCAGCTGAAATCCGGTGTCGGGGTCCGTGCCCTGCCAATCGCCAAGCGCATCAATGATATGCTCGACCTCCTTATGCTTGTCCTTTGTGCTTTCACGGGAATTTACATTCGGGATATGCAGGATCGTTTTCTCGTTCGGGTCAAGCACATCCAGTATGCTGTCGGCGTAGGAGCCGGCATAGAAGAAATAGCCGATATCCAGTGTTTTCAGGTATTGATAGCCGTTCAGCTGCTCATAATAGGTGTAAGTGACGGTATCAAAGCGTGCCTCGTTTGCCGGCAGCAGGATCGGCACCGCATCACCGCGAAAATAGCTGCCGGTCATGGCGACCACATGCACCCGATCCCGCGCGATAAAATCATTGAGTTGCTTGCCAAGAATGTTGTCTTCGCTCGCCGAAACATGGTGGAATTCATCCACCGCAATCAGCCGATCGTCAAATGCCGCCACCCCAAGCTTTTCCACAGCAAAGCGGAAGGTCGCATGGGTGCAGACCAGTATTTTATCGTCGCTCGCCAGAAATGCCCCAACCGATTTGACCTTGCCGCCATCGGTGCCCGGGGAATTGCACAGGTTCCATTTTGGCTGAACCGTCCAGTCTGCCCAAAAGCCGAAATTGCTCAGCGGCTCGTCATTAAAGCTAGCCCCGATGGATTTTTCCGGCACCACCACGATCGCCTGCTTCACCCCCTGATTTTCTAGCTTGTCGAGCGCAATGAACATCAAGGCGCGGCTTTTGCCCGAGGCTGGCGGTGATTTGATCAGCAAATACTGCTCGCCGCGTTTTTCATAGGCCCGCTCCTGCATCGCCCGCATGCCCATCTCGTTTGAGGTGGTCGAGGAGCCGTTTGTTGCGTACTCGACAGATACGGATGGAATTTGCTTCATTTTATACCTCAGTCAAAACTTGATCAAGAAATCCAGGATCGGGGGAAATTCCACAACCAACTGAATAACAACAATTTATTTACAAACTATACTTCTTCGCGATCTCTGAATGCTCTCATAATCAAAACCCAATCAAGAACTTATGCCCAAAAGGGCAGATACCCTGCGCGAGGGTGCTCGGGGTCAGCATGCTTGATGAGATTTTCCTCTAAAGTTTGCCGAATTACATTACTTGCCTGCGCAGCATTCTTGCTGTTGATGCCAAATCGTTCACAGAGGGTTGCATTTTTCATTCGCCCACCATTCACCCACTTTAGCGCTGCGTGTAAATAACACGCTCTTATACGCTCAGATGGCGTCATATTTGCAAACCGTCGCGGCGCATACAGGATAACCTTCACTGAGTCATGCTCATGGCGAAAATCTGGTGCTGGCATTCTATGGAGTTCAACAGCAAAAAGCACTTTATCCACCCCAGAACCTTGTTCCTCGCAAAAACCCATTCGGCGCATAGCCGATGCCAACGCCTCATTGCGCGACCTCGGAGGGAGATCCAAAAATCGGTTGGGATCGACCAGCGGCTCTCCAGGATTGGTGATTTCGATCCGGTCCGAAAACATTTCAATCTGTGGGCCAGCGCCAGTAACTGTCATATCCTGATGGATAATGGCGTTCGCAACAAGCTCGCGTAACGCGATCTCAGGGTACAGCGTTGTTTCTTCCCGCAATGCCTGCCCGATATGCTCATTCTTAGGCAGCAGACCGTTGATATAGACCATCAGCCCCTCAAAACCATTGGCATACCCCATAGCCCCATCATGACGGTTCACAACTGTATCGGCTTTGGTTGCGCCGTCATACTGAACAAAACGCACCCCTTTTCGGGCGATTGATCCCGAAATATCAGACAGTCTTTTGGCAAACAAAATCGCACCTAAATTGGTGATATTCCAATTTTGACCAACATCTTTTTCGATAATATCATCTGCCGCCAGACGCTCGAAAATGCCAGCACGGTTGTCAGGAAGCGGGATTTTGTTCAGCTCAAAATACTTGGGGTAGTCTATCAGATCCAACACTTCATCAGCCGTCACAAATTGCTTGGCAACATCCGTTTCCCAGGCAAATGAATTGAGCTCCCGCCACAATGCCGCTTGAGCTTGCGCATTGTCCGACAGCCTTGGAGTTGCCTCTCCAACCCGAATATAAGCTGTTCGTTCAAATTCAACGGGCGCATTCAAGGCAGGTGGAATTTCCATCAAAACTAGGACCACGCCCTCATAGTCAATCTTTCGAAAGGTAAAATCCACTCTGGGGTGAAGCTGACTGGATAACCAGATTTGCAGCGGCTGGTTGCCCATCTTTTTTAGCCCCGGATCAAAACTTGTTCCAACCGGATTGTGCGACCCGTCCTCGACACCCCAAACGATATACGCAAAGGGTTTGTTATCCTTGCGGGCAGAGTTTGAAAGCGCCGAAATCAGCTTCCCAATCATCTTTCCGTCTGCATTGTTGTGCTTGAACTCGACAACATGCCCTTCTGCCGTGGTTTCTAAAAGATCACGGACTAAGGCGACATCACGATCAGCCACTTGGAAATCAGGCATGTGTGGGTACCTCCGTTGTCATCTTGGTATACATCGCAAACAGTTTTTCCAGCCGTTCGGTATCGTTGCGGAAACGGCGGCCGATGTAGATGCGTTCTAGCACTTCGTCGTTGCGATTGTGAGCGTCGCGCAGGTTTGCGGGCATGGCGTCGGGTTTATAAAGGTCGGCGATGGTGGCGGGGAAATGCGCCTCGCGGGCCAAGAGGATATCTGTCGCGCAGCGGGTTAGGTCCGCGCGGTTTTTCTCGGTCAGTTTGGGAACGGGAAAGGTGTTCCAGCCAAGGGTGTTTGAATAGCTGAAATCGGTACGCATCCGCACGCAAACCGTGCCGATCCAGACCCAATGCAGACGTGAAGCGATCAGCGCCATGTTCCACAGCGGGGCGTCGTAGAGGGCGAAGGCTTTCTCTTGAATGACACTCTCGGGGGGCAGGATGCCTACAGGCAAATAGGGTCTATTTTCAGAGCTCACACGTGGCACAACAATAACTCGACTCTCAGCCATATTTTGTTCGCGAAACCGATAGGGTGTGGCTGCTAGCTTTTGAGCAGCGTTGTCCTTGCTGGCAGCTGTTCGTGACATTTCAACTCTATTGAACCGCTCTTGAATGGCCGCAATCCTAGAGGCAGCAGGCAAGTCGCTTTCCTTGACCCAAAGGCACGCTCTGGGCGAAGCAGAAATAAACTCTTTCGATCCGTATAGAGGACGTATTAAATCCTTAACCTTGGGATATTTGACGATTAAGTCACGACCTTCTTGCTGCGAAAAAATGAGAGCACTGCCGTAATAAGGATGGTTTCCAAACTGCATCTTGGCCCTCTCATCAAGAGGCGCAGAAAGCGCGTTGACCGTGACATTTCCAGAGGCAACCAAATAAGCGTTTATGTTCTCGACCTCTTTCATCACTGCTTCATTCTCTGCATTCAGAGAATAGAGATTCCGCATCGGTCCTGCGTGATTTGAGATTGCGACAATCGCCACGGTCACGCCCGCATTGTGGCTGGCAAGGTTGGCCCATTTAAACGAGGTATGAGCAAAGTTGATCTCATGCCCCGTGGCAAAGATCGTCGGCCACAGGATTGACACCTGCTGCCCTTGGCAGATCGAATTGGTCGACACGAACGCGGCACTTGATTGCGTGTGCAGTCCAAAATCTGCCGCCTTCATGAACCAACCCGCCACATAATCCAGCGATTTCCAGCTTTTGACGCGCCCATCAAAAATGCGCTTCAGGTCTTCTTTCTGTTCCGCGCTTTGCCATTTCGACCCCAGATACGGCGGGTTGCCGCAGATAAAGATTTCGCCATCATCTGCCTCAAAATTGATCTTGGCCTGATCCAGTGGAGAGCGAAACAGATCATCGGCACGCAACTGCACACCGCCGCCTTCTACATCCATAAAGCTGGTCCAGTCCAGTTGCAGTGCATTGGCGCAAGTGATCCAGTTTTTCGAATCCAGCGGCAAGAACGCCTCCAGCGCGTCCTTGTGGCCGCGATAGGTCACGTCGCATTGGTATTCCGCGATGATCAGCGCAAGGCGGGCGATTTCGGCCGGGAAATCGCGCAGCTCTATCCCACGATAGTTAGTCAGGGGAATATCGGTGCGCCGATCGACCTCGCCGCTATAGGCGTTGATCTTGGCCTCGATCTCTCGCAGTTCTTTATAGGCGATCACAAGGAAGTTGCCCGACCCGCAAGCCGGATCAAACACGCGGATTTTGGAAATACGAGCGCGCAGGGTCTTAAGCTTTTTCTTGCTATCCCCCGCCGCCGTCAGCTGTGCATTCAGATCATCTAAAAACAGCGGGTTCAGCACCTTGAGGATATTGGGCACTGATGTGTAATGCATCCCCAACGCGCCGCGTTCCTCATCATCAGCCACGGCCTGGATCATCGAGCCAAAGATATCGGGGTTGATCTTGGTCCAATCCAGCGAACCGATATGCAGAAGGTAAGAGCGCGCGATTTTGCTGAACTGCGGCACATCCGTACTGCCCGAAAACAGCCCGCCATTTACATAGGGAAACTTGTCGGCCCAATTTGGCAGGTCGGCCCCCGCACGATCGGGATCATCAACGTTCATGGCGCGGAACAGTTCGGAAATCACCCAATCGGTGTTCGAGCTGTCCTTGGCAGACATCGTGGTAACAGTGGTGGTGAACAGATCTTCGCCCTTGAGGATCGAGGTATCCTCAGCAAAGAACAGGAAAATCAGCCGCGCCATGAAGTGGTTCATGTCATGGCGGCGCACGGCGGTGCCCCAGTCTGGGTTGTCTTTGAGTAGCTCTATATAAAGGCGGTTCAGGCGACCCGTGGCCTTGATGTCAAAGGCGCTCTCGCGGATCTGCGTGACGGTAGAGATCCCCGCAAGCGGTAGGAAGAAGCCGAAGTGATCGTGGAAATCAATGAAATCGCAAGCAATCGTCTCACCCGATTTCAGATCCTCGGCCTCAAGCGTTTGGCCGTCTGTGGCAAGGATGAACTTCGCCTTGGCCTTTGTCGTCGCAGGGCTTGCTTTGAGCGCAGAAAGCGTTTCGGAAACAGTGTCTTGGGCGCAGGATTTCAAGTGAATGTTGTTGGTTTGCAGCACCCCATCCAGATCAGATTTGTTCTGCCCTTTGCGCAGGCGCTTGATGGTGGTGGGTTTGTTGCCGAAAGCCTCGAGGAACTGGAACGGAAATTCGGCCGCATCAAAGGGCTGTTCGGCCAACGCGGAAATGGCTTCTTCGATTTCAACAGCGTTCATGCCGGTTTTCCTTCCTGCCTAAAGTTCTGAGTGTTTTAGCAGTCCATTTTTTTATCTTTAGCAGGCGCTTATGCCCTGTGCATCCGTAAAGCCGACATGGATCAATATATCCACAAGAGACACCTTGCGGCAATCCTGCTTGGCGATTTTCCACCATGGTGCATTACATCAATGAAAGCTATAATTCCCCTGCCCCGTTTGAGGCCGGAAGCTCGCCTTGGTCGGCATACGTCAAGCGTCAACGGCTTAATCTAAACGCCCACCCATTGTTCAACCATATCAACGTAGCGCTGCACGTTTTTCTGACGCAAGGCTGGGTGCGGTTCCAGAAGCGCTTTTTGAAGCCCCTCAACCAGCATCGGGCCTTTTTCTACCTCTTCACGGACGTATCGTAGTGCCGCAAGAAACTCTTTGTCATTCACATCCCTATCGGCGCAATTATTGGCCGCCCGCCGCAACACATCCATGATGCTTTGCAGCTCGTCTTCAGCCACCAATGCTTCAGACCACGCGCCGCCAAAAGCCACATTCGATAATTGTTTCTTGAAATCTACCATAAGAACAAAATAAGAACATACAACAGGTATTTGCAAGTCAGGATTTCGCTTTGACAGTTTTTAGAACGCTCTACATTGATATGAATAGCTTTTTTGCATCCGTAGAACAGCAGGAAGAACCAGCCCTACGTGGCCGGCCGCTTGCGATCACAGCTATTTCTTCCGAATCAGGAGCCGTAGTTGCTGCTAGTTACGAGGCCAAAGCTTTTGGTGTGGGAGTCGGCACTCGCATTTATGAGGCTAAACAGCTCTGCCCTGGCATTGTTTTTCGGCCAAGCCGTCACCGGCTTTATGCACGAGTGAACCAGAAAATCGCCGCCGTTCTCGATCAAATGGCCGAGCTAGAGCGCGTGCGTTCCATCGACGAGTTTCAAATTGCACTTGGCGGTTCAACGGCCGAGCTGGATAATGCTCTGGCATTGGCCCGGCGCATGAAACTAGCAATCTATGATCAGGTTGGTTCAGAATTGCGGTGCTCTATCGGCATCGGCCCAAACCAGCTCTTAGCCAAAATTGCCGGAAAGCTGGAAAAACCTGACGGTCTTTCTTGGCTTTCCCCAGACAATATGCCCGAGCGCCTTGCCCATTTGCAGATTGATGATCTGCCGGGGATCTCGCGTGGCATTCGTGCGCGGCTCAACAAAGCCATGATCTGGGATATGCGGTCGCTCTACGCCCTCGATCCCCGCCATGCGCGGCTGATTTGGCACTCTGTTGAGGGAGAGCGCTTTATCCGCGCCCTACAGGGCGGGAATATTCCACTCGGTGAAACACAGCGCAGCGGCTATGGCAACTCGAAGGTTCTGGCCCCAGAATATCGACGCCCCGATAAGGCGGTGCTTGTGGGCCGCTGGCTGATCGAGAAGGCCGCCGAGCGGATGCGGCGCGACGAATATTGTGCGCAGCGTTTCAGCCTTCATACTCGCTTTCTGCCTGAAGGTGGTTGGTCCGGTGCTCAAAGCGTGATGGCCACCCAAGATACACGCGCGATGCTTGGTATCTATTCCGATCTTTGGGAGAGGTTGATGCAAAAGCGGCCTAGGCTGATCAGCTCGCTTAGCGTTCACCTTGGCAATATCATTCCTCTTTCTCAGCGCTCTGGGGAATTGTTTTTGCCGCTGGAAGCCGCGACGCAAAGCCGGAACGAAAAACTTTCCGCCGTGGTGGACCGGATTAACCGGCGCTATAAATCTCGCATGATCACCTACGGCGATCAGCAAGATCACCCTGGGTTTTTTGAAAAGGGTTGATATTTTCGCGTTTTACCGCTCCTATAACCAACTAATATTTCTAGCCTTAAGGTTCTAACAATGCCGCCCCGATGCGCAGAAAAGGTTTCTCGAAATCGTGCAATAATCGCGCGCCATGCCGTTGGTGAATCTTATAAATCTATCGCGGTTTCATTGGGGATTTCATATGGCCGTGTTCTTGAGCTGGCGGCCCGCGAACGTGACCGTATTTTTAAGCTTATGCTCGATGACGCTGTTACCACGGAACCCAAGGCTCTCATGGCTGAATATTCTGTTTCCGAAGAAGCATTAAGCAATATCGTGGCCGCTGAATTGGATAAATTCAGGAAAAGACAGCATGAAGATTACCTGCGCGAACTCAAATGCGACAAAGAAGAAAATGAATATCTGGTTCGGCAAGCTAGCGACTTCTACGTAGATTTTGTTTCGGGTTCATCCATTGATGAAATGTCGGAAGAATCTGGTATCGCCGAATCCGATATTTTATCGTTAGTCACCACCCACCTTCACGTCCTAATTGAAAAGCACGGTTTGGCTTAGTGAAAATTATTGATCTCAGCGAAGAAGAAGCCTGCAACGAAAACAACATTCTTTTCATTAATCAGCTTTGCAGTAATCTTGGCCTTGATTACGCAACTTACTCAACGACGGATCGAGTATCCGGCTCGGTTCAAGGATATGCCAATTATCCTGAAGAATGGAAATCCCACTATATAAACCGTGGCCTTCATCTTGTTGATCCAACCATACACAAATCCGCTCTCAGCATTGCCCCGGTGGACTGGTCCAGATTTGAACGTGATGCGAAATACGATGCCGTATTTTCCGCTGCGTGCGATTTTGGCCTACCAAACCAAGGCATAACGGTGCCCGTGAGGGGCGTCTTCGGGGATCGTGGTCTGCTTAGCGTCACCACAAACTGTTCTGATATGGAATGGGAAAAGCAAAAAACCAAAATTATGGGTGATTTGCAACAAGCCGCTGTCCATATGCAGGACGCCGTGATGAGATCCGATGTTTTTGCAAGATCTCTGTCTTTGCCAAATCTTTCGGCTCGGGAGATCGAAGTTCTTCAGTGGGTAGCCGCCGGTAAAACCTATCAGGATATTGGCGATATTCTAAGTATCTCTGATAGGACCGTCGAGGTTCATTTGAGATCCTCAAGAGACAAGCTCGGAGCGCTTACAACAGTTCAGGCGGTCGGCCGTGCCATAGGAATGAAATTAATCTATCCGCTTTAGCCGGTTTGTCGATATGTCGACTACGGGTATTCCCGAATAGTATCCTGTAAAAAATTCGGGAATATAGCCCCCAACATACACGTTGGGAAGAAACATGATCAAAATTATAGACTCGATTAACCATAGCAAAAACCTGGATTTGCTTGAACAAATGCACCAGTTACGCGCCCGGGTTTTTCAAGGACGCTTGGGCTGGGATGTAAATGTCGTTGATGGTAAAGAAATCGATATGTTTGATAACCTGGACCCCGCTCATGTTGTCAGCGTTAGCACCAGCGGCGAAGTTTTGGGCTGTATGCGGCTGCTTCAAACAACCGGCCCTCACATGCTTGCTGACGTGTTTTCGTCAATTATGGATGGTGAACCGCCTTTGAGGAGTAGCACGCTCTGGGAAGCTACACGCTTTTGCGTTGATACCGAGCGGCTTGGTCGCGGCAAAGGCCGGAACACCATTAGCTATGTGACCAGCGAAATTATGATTGGTGCTTTTGAATTTGCCATGAAAGCTGGCGTGAGCGATGCCGTTGCGGTCATAGATCCGATCATGGACCGTGTGATGAAACGCTCTGGCAATGCCCCGTACGATTACTTAGGTTCCGCAACCCCGATGGGCAAAGTCACAGCGCTGGCCGCTCTTATGGATTGTTCAGAAGAGCGGATTGCTAGCATTCGTGAGTATTCCGGTATTACCCATAATGTTTTCTCAGGCACGCTCGAGCGGTTCTTGGAAGATGCTTGATAATTTGGTCAGATTATCCAAAGGCTCCTGACCATTTATATGATTATCGCTGCCAAATTTCTAGTGCGTGCCCAAAAAGCTCGACACCGCGTTTGCTTACCGTTTCTTCATTCCACTCCATTTGATCGTGCAGTTGCAGGTTCAGCGGGAGTAATGAGTGAGCCATTAGCTTAGGTTTCTTTTCAGACCAGCCAAGATTACTTTCGTCTGAATTTAGTGCTTGGGACAATATTGTTAGATTGCCCATACGTTGCACCACCCTGTTTCTTTCCCGCGTGTCGATTAGCGCTTGGTCGGTTTGGTCGACGTCCTGCATTTCATAGAATGTCATGCCCTTCTCGCCACTTTGGAGTGGCCAGTGCTTTTGCCAATTCTGCGGCATTATATGTTCCACTGTAGGTCGTACTTCGAATTTAAGTGTTTCGGACTTCGTGCTGCCGAATTTTTGATTAAGCTTGGAAAGGATGTGAACAAGTCTTCCACTGCCTAGAGGGCGGTATACCTCGTTGTTGACCCAGCCTTCGAGAAACAGATTGTCGTCCGGCCAAAGGCCTGACTCACCTGATTGGGATTTAAGAAATTGTGCGAGATTTTGAGCAGTAAACCCTTCTCGTCTTAAATTCCGAGCGGCGCTCAGGAACAGCTTGTTGTAGTTTTTAGTGCCTAAATCGCAAATAGCGCGGCGGACTATATACGATTCCAATACTTCGCCGATCTGTCCCCACTCCTCGTCTGAAGGCTCTATTTCAAAGAAACTGAGCAGAAGGGGATAGATGGTGCTAACGTCAAATACGCTTAAAAAGGTCGCGAGCGGAGCAATCGGATCATCTGTTTCCGGCGCTAGCAAGCGTCTGAAGTTCTGACTTTGTTCAGAAATTAGTTTGAGCTCTTCTAGCACGCTAAGCTTAGTTTCTTCTTTTTCGCTCCAATGACGATATTCTGCATAAAGATGCTTGATAGGAATATCGCGTCCTTGCCGACTGGCCAATAAGTGTTGAACAAAAATATCGCTTCTTGGCCGGTTTAACCGCCCTTGCCGGACTTCGTCCCGCCAAAATTCATCGTCGAAATGGCGCCAATACTTTTCATACATTTTCTCCGTATCTAACTCGTCCCGGCGCGCCCTCAAGAAAATGTAGTTCCGAATTAAATCAGCTGGGAGTAGTGGTTGGCCGCGCGCGTTCAAGGTCTCGAATATAACTTGCGGGTCGTCACCAGCGTCTAGATCGATAACCACAACTAACAAAGAAGATCGCATCGACCGCAGGCATTCCTCCAGCCGCATTTCTATGCTGTGATTTCCGCCTACTAAATCTTCTGCCGCTGTGCCAACAAAAAAGTCTTTGAGTGCTGCAAAAAAGAAAAAATACGCTTCAACCATGCGCGGCTTCGGATCATCCTTTCGAGCATATTTTTGGCCCTTCGGGTAACTATCGCTGGGGTGGCCGGGGTTTCCGTTTACCCACAAGCCCACGTTGCGATACCTGACGTCTGACTTTGGGCTGCTTTGGCCAGAACAAGCTCTCCCAAGGTCGACCTCCATTCTGGCTGGATAAACAGAAACACCGGCAGGTAGGTGGCGATCCCCGCGCGGTGCGGAAATCAAGATGCTTTGATAGACACCCTGCCCTACGCTTTGCTCTGGTTTGGGTGGCGACATTCATTTTTATGGCCCTTCGGGCGTTGCTAAGAACCCGCTGGGTTCTCGCGCCCGCAAGGATAATAGACAGAGCCGTGTGGTCGGCTGCGCCGACTGCCCGCACCTATTCCCCGTCGATTTTTCTTGCAGTTGCTACCTCCGGCACTTCGCCAGTGGATCAGATTTTAGAGACGAGCGCGCTAAAGCGCTTCGCTTAAAATCAGACTTAAAGGGGTCAAAAAACCTCAAAAGTCATACCACAAAAGGAGTGCCACAAATGGCCAACGTAGATATTTTTGAAGGTCTTGAAACGAATACCAACAGCGAGGGCGTGACCACCATGTCTGTTTATGGGCCATTGAGTATAATCTGGTCTTGCGAATACTGGAATGTAGGCGGCGAGGGCGACCAGTGGCGCTATCGCCTTTCAGGGGCAGATGGGCCGCGATTTGCCTATTCTCACCCGTCCGAGCATGGGTGCCAGATTGCAATCAAACGGCATTTTATCACTGTGGGCCTTGTGAACGTTCCCGAAGATAACAGCCACCTTGATGACGAAAACCAGCTTATCGCGGCTGAAATTCTGGCCAACTGGAATGCGCGCACCGGAAAGCCTCGTGTTGGGGATTTTCTGCGCATGGCCGATGGCAGTTTGAAACGGTTTTGTAATGATACGGGTGACGGTCAACAGACAACAAAAGGCGGGAGTTTTTCAATATCGCGCTTCGCTGGTGTTTCTTATTCCGGTGGCTTGGATAGCCCGATTATGTGGGAGCGGTTCAAGTCTGCAAATGAAATGGCCAAGGGCCGGTTTTGGTTCTTTAGCCATGATCGGGCCGGAGCTGGGCGCGGTGTTGATGTGTTTTTGCCCTGCCGGATTTATGAACTGGTGGATTTCTCAATGACCGAAGAGGAAGCCATCGCGCATCCTGCGGCGGTTTCTTCCCGCGAGTTTTGGGGTGCTGAGCATACTTCTTATCTCAAAAAGGTTGCTGCGCTTATGCGGGGTGATCTTGGTTGATGTTTCGGGTTGGCTTTGCGCGGCATGGCCAGCCCTTCCCTAATTTTAGACACACAGCGCCAAACGGAACGACCCGATAGCGCGGAACCATATAAAAAAGGAGCGCCGAAAATGGCCTTTAAGATTACCCTCAAGGAACGTCGCAAAGTTATTCTGCAAACCAAACATGACTTTGATATTATGTTGAATGGGAAGGTGTTCGGGCAGCTCACCTATAACATGACCGGATATATTGGCTATCTGCCTTTGCCCGAAGGCGGGAAAATGGATTTTGGCGAAACCGGTATTACTGCTTATCGCCGGACTATTGCGTCTTTGAACCGCGAAGCCCGTTTGATGGAGTGCGCAGCATGAAAATCTGGATAGCCCTTGCTGAAACAAACGATGGCAACGATATGAGCTATTTCTATAGCGAAGCCGGTGCTGATAAATTTGCGCGTGATTTTTGCAAGCAGCGCTGGCATGAAGATTACGGCCAAATGCCGGAGAATTGGCGGGATGCTTACGAAAAACTAACCGCTGATCCTTCCTATATGGATTGGCTGCACATGGATTTTCTGGATATTTCCGGCCACCCAGATTTGTTGGCGGCCCGCGAAGAGTTAAAGCATATTGTGACTACGGGTTATCCTACCTGCGTAGATCATGCAGCGGATATTATCGTTAATCTTGGCGGCGAACAGTTGGAGTATGAAGAATGATGATTGACCTGATCCCATATGATGCCAGCACGATGGAATATACGCATTATGACAATATCAGCGGCATGTGCATGACCCGTGATCAGTATTTTGCTTGCTTTGCTGGCGGAGCTGAATTTCCCACTAAAGCCCCGGCGCTGGCTAAGCTGGCTGCAAGGATGATCAAAACCGGCTTTGTTAAACACCGTGAGTTTGAAAGCTGCTTTGAAATGGGCAACGGCGGCGCGGTTATGGCTTTGCTGGTCGATATGGCGCTGGAAGATGATGAATTGCGGGATTGGTGGAATCTTGGGGATTATCATATCGGGGAATTTGATAAGGTGAAGCAAAGGTTTTATCCGAGTTCGGCGGCGTAGTTTCCTCTTGAATAAGGTGCGGCAATGCCGTATATGTAGATATGCACACAGTAGCCCTAACGCCAATGTTTCTAAATCAAGCCAAGCGCGAAGGAATGGCCGACAAAGATATTTCGGATATCGTTAACGTGCTGGCTGATAACCCCAACGCGGGGGATTTGATGGCCGGAACAGGGGGCGCTCGTAAACTACGCCATGCTGGTCGTGGCAAAGGCAAAAGTGGTGGATATAGAACCATTCACTATTTTGGCGGTGATGATGTGCCGGTTTTTCTGTTGTCGGTTTACGGAAAAGGCACAGCCGACAACTTAACCAAAGCCGAACGAAATGAACTGGCTAAAATTCTGCCTAAGATGGCAGATGCGTATAAGAAAAGCGCCAGCCAAGCGAAAGCCAAATTTGGCTATAAATGATGAAAGGAAGTACAACATGAGTTTTGGTAAAGAGCTTATTCAAAGTGCAAACGAGGCTTTGGCTATGGCCAAAGGTGACTTGGAACCCGCTGCCGTTTACATTCCTGAAACAGTTGATGTAGCGGCTATTCGAAAAAAATTAAAACTCTCACAAGTAGCCTTTGCTGATAAGTATTGCCTGCCTGTGGGAACCGTGCGTGATTGGGAGCAAAAACGCCGTTCACCCGATCGTGCAGCCGTGGTTCTTTTATCCATAATAAAACGGCAGCCTGATTTAATCGCCGAAACCATAGCCGCTAATTAGTGCCGAACAATCGCAAAATCTCTCACCAGCCGTCATGCAGCAACGTAGTGAACCCATTGGGTCCGCTGATTACTTTGGCACCCCACCTTGGGCGACCCGCGCACTCATGGAAAGGCTGGCGCTTTCTCGCAGCGCCGTGGTTTGGGATTCAGCTTGCGGGCGGGGCTTAATAGCGCGGCCATTGGCTGAATATGCCAATCACGTTATCAGTTCGGATTTGCTTCACTATGGCCATGGCGAGGTGATGGATTTTCTTGCCCCTGAAGCGGACGCGATATCTTGCGACTGGGTTATCACTAATCCGCCCTTTAACCTTGCCGCCGAGTTTATTCTAAAATCTTTTACCCGTGCTCGATGTGGCGTTGCGATATTGGTGCGCACGGCTTTTGCAGAAAGCCGAGGCCGGTATGAAGCCCTGTTTCGCGATCACCCCCCTACCCTGCGCTTGCAATTTGTTGACCGCGTGGTGATGCACAAAGGCGATCCACCGGACCCGGATATTTCCATGCAAGTTTGGGATAAGAAAAAAGACGCTTTTGTTCTGCGAAAGCCCAGCACAGCCACAAGCTATGAATGGATGGTTTGGGATAAAACGGCGCCCCACACTGGCACTCAAACAGAATGGCTGGCTACAAAGCGCCGCGATCTGACCCAAACAGGTGATTATTCCGCATCAAAGGTGTTTTGCGAGGCATCCTGACGCTATTTTAGACTACCCCGATTTGGTGATTTCCTTGCGCGGCCAGCCCGGAACACTGAATATTTTGTATTCAATTATTAGCCCAAAAATCAAAATTGCGGTAGCCGCAACGCCCAGAATCGCGCCAGTGGCGGCAATTAGCCCAAGTATTCCCAGCTTTTTAATTTTGTTCGACATGATTCCGCAATTTGTTTGAACGTTTCACTCCTATCATAAATCGTAGGTTTTAGCATCCCGTTGCTTGCACGTTCTTGTTATCGGCTTGATTGTCAAATCTGGTTGATTGTTGGCGTTCTGATTTTTAAGTTATCCAGCCAGAATGGAGATCGACCTTGGGAGAGCTTGTTCTGGCCTTGCATCCCTAAGCGAGACCTCAGGTATCGAGCGTGGGTTGTGGGTAACTCTAATGTGTGGCGTGCACCACAGCTTGTCCTTTTGTTCAGCATAATGTGTCCTTTTTTGGGATAACTACATAAAATATGACTCTGATCAAAGCCGATGGATGGCCGGTTTGATGAGTGTTGCTATGCGGATTTTTTACGAGCGAAACAAAATGGGTGACGTCACTTCCGGCCCATTGCCGGCATTCGAGCCGGCAACAATTGACCTACTTATATTACGCAAACCGGACATTCATACACGGTGCAGCATTCCCAACAGATCGAAGTTCGCTACGACCGCTCAACTGTCTTTTTGTCGAATGGGCTATTGGGAACTTCGCGGTTTAAGTATCATCATGCAACCGATAGTATTGATCTTATCGAACTCTGTTTGAACCGGAAAACACAAATGCTTACTGCAAATATCAACGGCAACCGAAGCAGGCCATTCCCAGGCACAGTTGGTACTTGTCCCTTTTGTTATTCAGAGATGATTCCGCGATGTGGTGAGATCAAGGTTCATCATTGGGCACACAAGAGCAAAACGGACTGCGATCACTGGTGGGAACCCGAAACTGACTGGCACCGTAATTGGAAAAACGAATTCCCTCTAAGGTGGCAAGAGCGGGTATTTACGGATGAAACAACTGGTGAAAGGCACATTGCCGATGTTTTTACACTTGCTGGTCTGACTGTAGAGGTTCAACATTCCCACCTAGACCCAGAAGAACGTCGTGCGAGAGAGGCATTTTATAAGAACATGCTCTGGATCGTCGATGGTTCGCGGCTTAAAGGGAATCGAAAGAACATAACGGAATGGCGAAACGGTTTGGCTGAAATTGTTCAGGGCCAAAAACGCACAAACCTGTTCCTGACCGATAAAGCGGAAGAGCTATTTCCCAAAGATTGGCTGGAATGTCCTGTTCCCGTTTGCTTCGATTACATGGGGCCAAACGCTGAATTGTCAGCTGCCCCCCAGCCACTTTTTCTGCTCTATCCGGGCACTGTCCACAGAAAGCGTCTTGTTGAACCGCTGCCACGCGACGGGCTATTACGATCCATTCTATCAGAGAGGCTGGATGCGAACTCAATACACAACATCATGCAGAATGTCTCAAAGTTGCGCGTTGGAAAAATCCAAAGATAACCGACTATCGCCTCACCGGCTTTTCACGTGTGTTAGCTAAAATTACTTTTGATTTTCGGCCCAAACCGGACATTTGCGTTGGAGAAGCAATGCTGCGACGCAGCATGGTAATGCAGTCATACGCTTTCGAAAAAGTGACTGACGGTGCTTGGTGAAGCTGTGCTACCAAATCTAGCACGTGAGATAGGGTGAAGGGCTTTGGGGCAGTCACGTGAACAGCAATTTCTGCCTCTTCAAACATTCGAGCTTACCGCCCCCGTTGTGAATGCCCGCGTTCCGCCCTTTGTGTCGATCGACAAGAGCGGGCCCTTAGCGGACATAGCAAGTAAATGACGGCTCAACATTTAGGACAAGCAGCTTGGAGGCTTGAGTCTTTGCGGATATCCTATTGGAATATCCTTACAGGCCGCGGAGACGTATGCCGACGAGACAGAATTAGGGCTAAAGAAATGAGTGAACAAATGAACGTATGGCAGAATGCCGCTTTTCAGTTGGATGATCTGTATTCGCGGGACTTAAGCGTCGCTAGACGGCAACTCAAAAATCAACCGCAGCTCCTAGTACTAGAAGGGACGCGCCACAAATTTTTTCCTATACGGCGATTGGCCGATGGCATCGCGGGCAGAAAAATGGATGCGCGAAAGAGCGAAGCACAGGAGGTGCAGCGTTATCGACAAAATTTGAGATACTCAGGGTTTCGGGAAATTACCGAAGAACACGCTGAACACAAAGATCTACTTGGCAGTCTCGAAAGCCTTCTTGTAGATATGTTCAAGGAAAATCCGTCGCCTTCAAAAAAGACATTCTGGATACTGAACACGGATATCAGAGAGGCGGTTCTCGACGCCTTTCGGCAGTATGATGAACACGGAATGCCTGATGGGTTCGCCGAAGCTCGAACTTGGTTTGTATCACATCCTGAGACGGACGTCCCATACCCAGCAAAGATGATCTGGGGTATAGCAATAAACAAAAAGGGATCAGAATTCATCTCTCACCAGGCTCGGGATGGACTACGCCAAGCGGGCTTCGAGTGTGCTGACTTAACTAATTTAGCTGAACCCGATCGAAGGCCTGCGCAACTTAAAGAGGGTTCTATTCGCGAAACAATCCAAGTCAGACGCGAACGCAACCCTATAGCAAGAGCTCTTTGCATCGAGCATTACAGAAAGAAAAATGATGGACGCCTAATCTGTATCGTTTGCGAATTTGAATTTGCCACCTCGTATGGAGTGCTGGGTGCCGGATTTATACATGTCCATCACCTAAACCCCATCTCGGAAGCAGCTTCCTCACGATTTGTATCTCCTGAGATCGATCTTGTTCCCGTTTGCCCAAATTGCCATTCAATGATCCATCGAGGTGGCGAAAACAGATCAATCACTGAGATGCGCAGCATTTTGGCTCAAAACTATCTTTGACCCAATAAGATCGGCCCAAACCGGCCATTGAGACGCAGCGTTGCGGCTTCCGGAAAGCGGTCAATCTGTATTTGAGGCGGTTCCCCCCTACATTTGGTTGTTTAGTCTTGTTGGCTACACCGGTATCCTTATAATGGTTAGAAACATTTGAGGCCAAATCGATATGACGCAATATTTCGATCTTAGCGATGACCAGTTCGAAAAAATTGTGATCGCAATCGGTCAGAGATTATTTGGTGCGGGGCTGATGGGCTTTGCCCCTGGCAAGGATGGTGGCCGAGATGCAAAGTTCAAGGGAACCGCCGAATACTACCCCTCCGCAGCCGAGCCTTGGACTGGCTGCACAATCATTCAAGCCAAACACACGAATGGCATCAACGCGTCTTTCAGCGATCCAGCAGTGTGCAATGTAGAAAAGCTCACTGGGCTGATATGCGAAGAAATTCCAAAGATTAAAGCTCTGTATGAGAGCGGAGAAGCACAAAACTATCTGTTGATTTCCAACAGGAAACTGTCTGGCATTGCTGAGCCAAAACTCACGAAACTGATCTCGGATCTGACCGGCATGCCGATAGAGAATATTGCGCTTGCGGGGACACAGCAGTTGGATGATTGGCTGGAGCTATTTCCAGACGCGAAGGCTTCGCTATCGATCAATCCCTTGCAGTCGCCGCTGATCGTCAGTCCAGACGACCTCGCAGACACAATTGAGGGTTTTCGAGAGGCAGTTCAGGTTGTGACTGTGGATGAAGATCGCAGTACTCCTACCCCGCGCACGTCTCTGGAAGAGAAAAACCGCCTCAACAACATGACGCCGGACTTCGAGACAGCTCTGCGTAAGAGATATTTCGAACTCATGTTCGACATCCGCAAGTTTTTGTCCGATCCGATCAATGAGAGATTCAAAGCCTCGTATCAAGAGGCTGTTGACGAATTCAACTTGAAGATTATAGCCAAACGGACCGACTATGAAACCTTTGATGATGTTTTCAATTATCTTCTCGACCTTTTGATTGGCCGATCTGGCATTCTAAGGTCGAATAGGAGGCTGACTCGCGCTATGCTATACTACATGTATTGGAACTGTGACATCGGGAGGGGTAAAGATGATCAGACCGTCTAAACACGCCCATCCAGACCTCACGGTGATGAGCGTGGCTACTGTGATCCTAGAGCGACTGAAAGCAAAGCGGACCGAGACCTATGCGGATCTGGTCATCCTTGTCGAAAAGCGCACGAAGAACGCCAAAACGCTCTTTCTGCCTGCCTTGAATCTTCTCTTCATACTTGGTCTGATCCGGTATCTTCCAAAAGCGGACCGCTTTGAATACACGGCGCAGTCATGAGACTGCGCAGGCTTTACAGCAATCTTGACCATTATTTCACGCCGATCCTGTTCAACGACGGTTTGAACGTGGTCTTGGCTGAAATCCGGCTGCCTGAAAACAAGTCCAAAAGCTCCCACAACCTTGGCAAATCGACGCTCGCCCGCGTCATAGATTTTTGCCTCTTGGGCGGCGTATCGAAAGACCACTTTTTCAAAAAGCGAGAAGACCTCTTCGGCGAATTTGTCTTCTTTTTGGAGATAGAACTCCTGGACGGTTCTTTCCTAACTATCCGGCGAGCCGCAAAAAACGCATCGAAGGTGAGCTTTTCATTGTCGCCCGCTACCCAACCGGATCTCACCAGCTTAGCGGAAGACGAGTGGTCTCATTTTGAGCTGCCGTTTGGTAAAGCTAAGTCCCTCTTGGACGGTTACCTGGATTTGCGAGATATTGACCCTTGGAAGTTCCGAAATGCCATCGGATATTTTTTGCGCACGCAAGCAGACTATGATGATGTTTTCAAACTCCAGCGCCATGCTGGCGTCGATAAAGACTGGAAACCGATCCTTGCACGGATCCTCGGCCTCGATGCCTCAATATTTACCAACCGCTACGAGCTGAAGGCCGAGATTGATGTTAAGGCCGCTCTACTTTCGAAAGCAGTGCAGGATGCCGAAGGCAATGAAACAGACCCGGCAAAAGTTGATGCGCTGATCCAGCTGCGCGAGGTGGAAGTCAACCGGATGCAGAACGAGCTGGATGAGTTTGATTTCGAGGGTTTCGATGCCAACAAAACGACAGCCATCGTCGATCAAATTGACGCTCATATCGCGGATTTGAACCAAGGACGATACAGGCTGAAACATTCTGTAGCAGAACTGGAACGCGGTTTAGGCGCCGACAAAATCACTTTCGATCCCAACAAGGCAAAAACCCTCTTTGAGGAGGCAGGCGTCAGTTTTCCAAATCAGGTTAAGACCGATTTCGAGCAGCTTATCGCCTTCAACAGAGCCATCACAGAGGAACGAAGCACTTATATTCGCGAAGAACTCGCGTCATCAAAAGCAGAGATTGCGCGTATCAATGCGGAATTGAAGGTTCTCAACGCAAGACGCCGAAAGAACCTAGAATACCTGCGCAGCGAGGACGTGTTCGACAAATATCGTACGCTTTCAGCCGAAGTGGCTAAAAGCGCAGCGGAAGTCGAACTGCTGAAGCGCCAACACAACACTTTGTCAGACATCCAAGACAAACGACGTGAATTGCGCGAGGCAAAAGCAAATTATGCGGAGTTGCAGGGCGTCGCAGAAGAAACTCTGAAAGAGGCAAGTCAAGATCGCACTAGCCTCTTGTCTAGGGTCAGGGAATATTTCAGCGGCCAGTTGAAGGACGTACTGGGGCGGGACGCCATTTTATCCGTCAGCCTTAACGGGGAAGGCAATTTAGAGTTTCGCACCGATTTTGTCGATGGGAACGAGCTATCCACAAGCGAAGCAGAAGGAACGTCTTTCAAGAAGCTGCTTTGCGTGGCCTTTGACCTTGCGATTGTTCGCGCTCACTTGGAAGGCGCATTCCCGCGATTTGTTTTTCATGATGGGATTTTCGAGTTGTTGGACCCTCGTCCAAAAATGAACCTCCTCGACTCCGTGCGATCGTACGCCGATCTAGGCATCCAATCGATCATCACTGTCATGGATTTTGATTTGCCAAATAGTGAAGAAGATAGCGAGGATGGTCTCAATGAGGACGACATCATCTTGCGTTTGCACGACGATGGTGAGCAAGGTCGGTTGTTTCATTTCGATGGATGGTAAGAACTGCTCGAATGGCTGCTTTAGCGTAAGCGGTGTCCCGTTCCCACCTAGCCCTTAAAATTCCAAGGTAGCAGGTCTTCGATGTCACTTTGTTTGTGACCATTGACGATGGCGGTGAGGATGCCGGAGATATAGCTGTGCGGTTCCACGGCATTCAGTTTACAGGTTTCGATCAGGGATGCGAGCATGACCCAGTTTTGGGCTCCGGCCTCGTGACCTGCGAACAGGGCGTTTTTACGGCTTAGGGCTATGGGACGGATGGTGCGTTCCATCGGATTGTTATCGATCTCGATGCGACCGTCGGTGAGGAACAGGGTAAGCGTTGTCCCACCCAGCGAGGTATCACGCACAAGCAGCGAATGGCCGCTTCCTGCCCTTTGTGTCGATCGACAAGAACGGCCCAATGCCGCCATTCGAGGCCGTTTAGGATGCTGCGATGCCGCCCGTCAAAGCTGCCAGTGGTAGATCGTGCAGTATTTCGAAAATCATAATAGCAGGAGAGCGGACTTCGCGGCTCTGGATATTCTCTGATCCAATGGTTGCTTTCAATTGTGGGTACAATTCGCGGTGCTCACATGGTAAACAACCTTTAAGTGCCCGAAGTTGCCAATGAATTAGAAAGAGCTCCTAGAGTATCAATGGGAAAAATTAAATCTTCAATATCAGTTCGAGCTGCTAGAGCAACGGGTCGTTCAGCGATTTTTTTTGCTAAGGTGACCGGAAAAGCAGGATGGGCAGTTGCCAAACCTGTCGGAAGGCTGACCGGCAAACTGGCTGTAAAAGGCGGTCGAGCTATAAAAGAGCAAGCGAACATAAAACTTGCTGAGTACGAACTCAGGCATGCGGAATATACCCGAGAGAATTTTTATGAAAAGAGCGCAACAACCCTTGAAGACCTTGTCGATGCTTTATTAATCGAGAAAAGTGGGACCTCAGCAAGGGTTGTTAGAGCTCTTTCTGTAAAGCTTGGTGCCGCAGGTGCAACAGTTGGAATATTTTCTATCGCATCTTTACTTGGGACAGCTAGCACCGGAACAGCAATATCTTCACTCTCTGGTGCGGCCTTTAATAGCGCTGCCTTGGCGTGGATTGGTGGGAGCGTTGTAACAGGCGGTTGGATTGTTCTGGGTGCTGCCGTAGTAGGTTCAGCAGCGGCTTATTACGGGTCCCGGAAGTTGCTTGGCAAATGGACCGGCAAGCGACGTAAGAAAAAAACACTCGATACTCAGGAGAAACAATTTGTTGAAACATGCCTGATGCTGGCGACAGCTTTTAGAGGGCGGGCCGAACAAAATGCCGTGCTGGATCAAATTACTGCTGAAGCTATGCACCACAACCTATCAAGAGAACTAATCCAACAGTTTGATGTCTGCTTCGCCAAAGTGGCAGACTGGCCAAGCATTCCACTCAACCGGCTTGAAAACTGCAAAGTAAAACTGGAGCAACTATTAGAAGCTTTGAAAGAGGCAAATGATAAAACTTCTGCGGTGCAAAAAGGGTCGATAGCGAGCGGCCCCATTCGGACAGGTGTTGTTTCCGCTACCGTTATGAAATTGATGACATCAGACCTGCCTTCATTCAGCGACGATGAGCAGTTAGTTTTGCAAGCCTTACGAAGGTCTAACAATAGCCTTGCCGATGCAAGTGACCTTGACCTGTCAACATACGTGCAATCAATATCAGTCGAGCAAATTGCAGGACTAAAGAACAACGTGAAGGACATCATTCTGACAGGTGTTATCTCCGCCACTATTATGAAAGTGATGGCATCAGACCTGCCTTCATTTAGCGACGATGAGCAATTGGTTTTGCAGGCCTTACGAAGGTCTAAAAATAGCCTGGCCGATGCAAGTGACCTTGATCTGTCAAAATACGTACAATCACTATCAGTCGAGCAAATTGCAGGATTAAAGAACAACGTGAAGGGCATTTACCATGAGCTTGCGTTCCAGCGCCGTGAGAACCTTGATGGTGACGAGTATATCGTAGAGCTGTTCGACGATACGAACCACGCGGGGGCGGATATCCGTATCATTAATGTAGAGACAGGCGAGGTTTCCGAGGTTCAACTCAAAGCGACTAATTACGCATCGTATGTACGAGAACATAATGAGAAGTACGAAAATATAGAAGTCCTTACAACTAGCGAAGTCGCATCCGCATCTTCGGAATGGTCTTCGTCGGAGTTCAGTAACGAAGGTTTGACAGCTGATACAGCTGCAACTCTAAATATACTCGATCAGGGTGCTGACGCCAACATTGCAGAAAGTATGGGAGTTGCCGCGATGGTGACACTTGCTGCCAATGCGAAATCGATGTTGAAAGGGGAAGCTTTTTCGACAGAAGCCAAACAAAAGATAATTCAAGACGGTGTTGTTGCAGCAAGTGTTGCAGGTTTGGTTCAGCTTATTCTTTAAAAGCGCAAGGCGCAGCGAATGTCCGGTTCCCGCCCTTAATGTAGCCATCTTTCCAAGCGCGTAAGAAGGAAAAGGTCAATCGATGGCGCACTCCACATCTAAAATCAGAATTTATTAGGGTGGTTATAGAAATTCCCGCGCGGTGCGGGAATTAAAGTTATAATTGACACCTCGCCCGGCGCTTCGCTCTGGCTTTGGTGGCGACATTCTTTTTAATGGCCCTTCGGGCGTTGCTAAGAACCCGCTGGGTTCTCGCGCCCGCAAGGATAATAGACAGGGCCGTGTGGTCGACTGCGCCGCCTGCCCGCACCCATTCCCCGTCGATTTCCCTTGCAGTTGCTACCTCCGGCACTTCGCCAGTGGATCAGATTTTAGAGACGAGCGCGCTAAAGCGCTTCGCTTAAAATCAGACTTAAATTGGGGAAAAAGCCTCAAAAGTCACACCACAAAAGGAGTGCCACAAATGGCCAAATTTGATGTTTATCAGGAAATCACCAACCAAATAATTGATGCAATGGAGGGTGGAACACCGCCTTGGCGCAAGCCGTGGACAGGTGATAGCTCGGGTTTTGTATTTCCAAAACGTGCCAACGGCGAAGGCTATAAAGGTATCAATGTTCTGATGCTTTGGATGATGGCCGAGAAACGGGGTTACACCTCTGAAAATTGGTTCACCTATCGCCAAGCAAAGGAAGCTGGCGGACAGGTTTGCAAAGGTGAGAAATCAACAACTATTATTTATTACAACACCGTGAAAGCTGAGAATGAGCAAGGCGAGGAAAAGACCATTCCTTTTGCCAAGGCATACCGCGTGTTTAACGCTGAGCAGATCGAGGGTTTGGCAGATGAATTTTACCAGAAACCAGCGGAGCCGCGCGACCTTGGAACGAAAGCAGACCCCGAGCTAGAAGCTTTTTTTGCGTCTATCGGGGCAAAGATCGTGACCAGCGACAAACCACAGGCTTACTTTTCACCCTCAGAAGACATTATCCACATGCCGCCGATTGAAACTTTTCATTCCGCGAATGGATATTATTCCACTCTTGCCCATGAATCGATTCATTTTTCAGGCGTTGAAAAGCGTCTTGGCCGTTATGGAAAATATTCTAATAAGCAAGAGTATGCGGCGGAAGAAATTGTCGCGGAAATTGGTTCCACTATGCTTTGCGCCCAGCTTGGCCTAACCCCAGAGTTTGACCAAAGCGCCGCTTACATCGAGGGATGGCTAAAAGCGTTGAAAGACGACAAGCGCTTTATTTTCAAAGCCGCCAGTGCCGCCCAAAAAGCTACCGATTATTTGCTGGAAGCTGCAAACCCTGCCCAGATCAAGGAAGCCGCGTAAGCGGCTCCCCTGTTGGCGTGCTGAAGCCATTGAAGTGATCTTGTGGGTCATTGGTGGAGCTGTGCCAGCCACCCCCACGAAATGGTCGCTTTCCCGCAAAAGCCCAACGACGGCGAATAAAACGTCATCAACCCATCCAGGAGGGGCGGCCGAAAGGCCGATTTTTCGGTGTTCCACAGTTTCGACCAGAGCAAAAAGCCGGAGTGTCAGTGGAGATCCCCGCAAAACGGAGATCAAGATATTTGAGTGGACACCCAGACCGCCGCTTCGCTTTGGTCAGGATGACGATGTTTCAATTTTTAGGCCCATACGGGCGTTTCTAAGGGGCTTCGCCCACTCGCGCGCGCAAGGATAATAGATCAGGGCCGTGTCCTCGCTGCGCTGCGGTCCGCACCAAAACCCTGTCGATTTTCCTTGCACTTGCTACCCCCACTCTCGCCGAGGGGCAGAGTTTCAGAAGAGCGCGCAAAAGCGCTTTTCAGAAACTTACAGCCCATTAAGGGGAATAATCCTCAAGGGAAACACCACATTAAGGAATGCCACAAATGGCTGAATATTTTTGCGCTGACTGCAATTCTACCGAGACACTAAAATTTACGCCCGATTGTTGCTCCTATTGCGGTGGCCCAATCGTCGAAACCCCATCCAAAACCAGAAAAAAGTTTCGTGTTGTAGCAACCTCGCTTGTCACCTATTCCGCCGTTGTTGAGGCCGAAAGTGAGGAACAGGCTGGTGAGATTGCCTTCAATCAAGATAATACCTCTTGGGAAGAAATTGGGGACGCCGATTGGCAAATTGACAGGGTGGAGCCTTTTGTTGGCAACCAGCCGGAGCCGTTGAACCAAATCAATGGCATGCGCTTTTCCGAACTATTGACCCGCCAAACGCACCTTCTCAAGCTGATTGACGAGCTGAGCGAAACTATGAAAAGCGGGTTTCTACCACCCCATGCTGCACAAGAGCTTACGGGCCGTAGGAATAATGCCCGAATGGAGCTGAAGGGCCTTGAGGTCGAAATCAATAAAGCTGCGGAGGAAAGCAAATGAAGCCTTCAGTAAAACTTATCAAAGGTCTGCATATTACCGCTGCCGACAAGCGCAATATCATAGCTGTAATCATCTTCCTTGAAGACAGATTTTCGGGATTTGTGCAAGCGGACCCGCGCTGCATTCCTAATTACGGTGATATTGCGGTTAAGCGTGGTAAATCTCCGAAATCATACGCCATAACCCCGCGCCAGTGTGCTGCGGGAACCTATGATGTGATAATTCGCGAAACCTACAGGAACGATTTTGGGCTAGAGCGTAATTCCTCAATTTCCGTAACGGTTGCTGTGAAAGGTATTTCCCCGCTTTACCTGCCTGATTATGCCTTGCCAGATGTTGGCCCGTCTCTGTTTTCTGACGAAGGAGCTTCCCTATGAAAACTCACATTATTTGCAGCCAGTGCGGAAGCACAGATGTGTACGCTGACGCAACCGCCCGTTGGAATGTCCTAAAGGGCGAGTGGGTTTTGGGAACCGTGCATGATGACCGCTATTGTGATAACTGCGGGGCCGAGGCTGATCTGATAGAAGTGGACGAGGCCGAGGGTTTGGAAATTCAGGTCTCGGGAATGATTGCCGATGGCGAAAATTCCTTCCGGTTGGTTGAAGATCATGAAGAACCCGCCTTTTTTGACGTGATGGTCAGAACCACAGCGCTTGAAAGTGGCGATATTCTAACCTTGCACGAATTTGATGATCTCACGCGACCAGAGGCCGATAAGGTGCTGAATGATCTTCTTTTTATTTTCCGCACAACACCTATTTCTCGATTTTTGGGTAAGAGGAGCTGATCTATGAATATGGTTTCTGAAATCCTACCCAATGGCGACGATATTCCTTCCGATGACAGCTTGCCCGCTTTGCAAACCGAAATCTCCACCATTGTTGAATCGCGCAATGCGGCGATTGCCACAATGCAAGAGGCCTTGGATAATTTGAGCGCCGCTTACGCGGTCTCAAATACCCGGATGGGAGCGGCGCAGGGTTTTGCCAACCGCGCCCATATGGGTGCAATGCCGCCCGCCTATATTTTTGGACCGAAGCGATATGAGCGGAGCCACACGCGCAAGATTGATGTTGAGGACAGCATGAAGGCTTTTGTTGCTGATACTGATGCCTCAATCTGGTCTTATCTTTTGGAGCGTTCGGGTATCCGCTCAATTATGGACGTGGAGGCTATCAAGGAATGGGAAACAAGCATGGCCGAGGGCATTCCCGAGGTGACGCTTGAAAACCTCACGGCAACGTTCCAAACTATTATGGCCGATGCGGTCCTGATCTTTAAGCGCGGTTTGGCCAATGCTTTTTCCAAACTGGACCGCCGCTTCAAAAGCCATGATGGTTTTAAAATTGGTAGCCGTATAATCCTTACCAACGTGTTTAGCGAGTTTTCCGGTTCTTGGAGTTATGGTGACAAGCGGCGCGAAACCATAACCGATATTGAGCGGGTTTTTGCAAAGCTTGATGGAGTGGCACCCGATCCTCACGGATTGTTGCACGCGATTGAAGCGTCACGAGGAGCGGGGTTTGGGTGTCGCCAGTCCGAGGTGGAAACCGCATATTTCAAAATTAGGGGTTTTAAGAACGGTAACGCGCATCTTTGGTTTACTCGCGATGACCTTGTGGTCAAAGCCAACAAGCTCTTGGCAGAATTTTATGGCGAGGTTATTCCAGACGCCGCACCGGAAAATGTCCAGCCCGAGCATTTTACCAGCGGTTCGCTTGTGCGCGCCAAAGACCTGCAATTCTATGCAACGCCATCGAGCGTATTGCACGAACTGGTTCGCGATCTACATATCTTTGAAGGGGCGCGGGTGTTGGAGCCAAGCGCCGGAACAGGGGATATCGTGCAGCGGATGCAGGGCCAAAATGCCCGCATCACCGCAATTGAAATTCATCCTGACCGCGCAAAGCAGCTTCGCCGTTTTGCTAGTGCTGGTTGTGAGGTAATCGAAGGGAATTTTCTGACCTACCCTGCTACGGCTTGTTTTGATTTTGCCATCATGAACCCGCCTTTTTATGGCACCCATTGGATGGATCATGTTCGCCATGCTTGGGATTGCCTGAAGGAAGGGGGAAAGCTCTCGGCTGTTTTGCCCATTTCAGCGGAGCTGGGGCAGAGTTCCAAACATGTTGCTTTTCGCCGGTGGGCTGAAAAGCACAGTCGGGGGTGGCGCGGGCTGTTTACCGATCTTCCTGCCGAGAGTTTTGCGGAATCTGGAACGCGAATAAACACCGTTATTTTGACATTGTGTAAATGACAGAATTGTCACGGCGGCAAGGGGCCACTGGTTTTCTGGTGGCCCCAACTCTTCTCGTGTAATAAAAAAGCCGTGCTGGTTACTCCATCACGGCCTTATCGTTGATGCTGACAACTTGACTTATTCGTCGTCGGTTTCCTTCGCCTTTGGTTCAAACATCACCAGCTCGGATACTGCAACTGGGAAGTCAAGTTTGAGATTATATACCTTCTCGCCATTTTCCTTTTTGTTTTCGAACATCACGCCGACTTTTGTGTAGCGGGTTTTGCCATCGCTACCTTCGTGGGCAACCGTTGCATTATAGGGTTTTTTGGTCATTATGTTAGCTCCATTATAGTTACGCGATATAATACTAGTAGTTCATAATTAGTATAAAGTCACGGAAATATATTGCTATACCCGTTCTATTCCTGTATTCGTGTTTCTGCTGCGCTCACTGTTTTAGGAGACTCCTTTTGAAATTAGATTTAAAATACCCTGTCCTGGTTGGAGAGGATTTTCAAAGAGCTATTGATGACGGTGGCGAGGTCGTTTTAGAGCTTGTTGAATATGATAATGCTTTAGGTTTTGCTTGGCTGGTTTTCCTTGTGGATGCCTTTAATATGAAACACCAAATATTGTTGACAAGAGGTAAGCTAAAACCAATGGTTATCAGATCTACACATTCAATAACTAAATTTGCTACAAAGTTTGGCTTGGCGTATGTTCCTAGACTGCCAGTGCCTACGCCTTTGTGCATTGATAAGACTTAATTATTTGCTTTCTGCCACTCATGGCTTTGCCATGATCGCGCTATAGGCTAACGCCCCGAACCCTGAATTTTTATTCTCCCTGAGAAACTTTCCCCTAAATTGTCTCGATGAGTCAATTTAGGGTTTTTTCTCATGGTCGCCTAAAAGCCCAGGTTTCGGCCCTGCGGGTAACTATCGCTGGGGCTGCATCGGTTTCACCTATGGATACTCCGGTTTATTGCACTGGTCTTGTTTATTTGCCCTGTCAGCCGCCCTTGGGGAGGGTTTGATGTTTGTTTCCGGCGTTGTGACTGGGGGATGGATCATTTCGCGGGGTATGGGTGTGCTGAAGCCATTGAAGTGATCTCGTGGGTCGTTTGAGGAGCTCAGCCGGCCACCCCTGCGCTATCCCATTAGATTTTGCCTTAATCGCCTTTGCTAAACAGTTTTCAGAACCGTAGCCAAGTTCCCATACTCATTCAGGTGTTTCTTCTCGATAAAACATAGCTGGCAGTCGGGAGAGATCGCTCCGGCCGGTATTTTTGTTTCCCCTGGCTAAAGCCATTCCTCGCGCACAAACAAAAATACCGGCCTGCGCTTCAACAGGGAATTTCCCCTGCCCCGTGCCGGGCCATTCCTCGCGAAACAAATTCCCTGCTGACACCCCCTCTTCCTGCCAGCTCTTACATGTTTATCGAAACACTAAAAAATGAGGATTACACAATGGCTACTCAAACTCTGAAACTGAATGTTAAATCGGGCGAAAAAGACGGCAAAACCTTCTGGGACCGCTGCGGGGTTCTCTTCGTGAGCACCAACGACGCAGGCGAGATCACAGCGATCAATGTCAAGCACAGCATGTTCCCCAGCGTCGAAATGGTCGCTTTCCCGCAAAAACCCAACGATGACGAATAAAACGTCATCAACCCATCCAGGAGGGGCGGCCGAAAGGTCGCCTTTTCTTGTGTTCCACGGTTTCGACCAGAGCAACAAGCCGGAGTATCAGTGGCGATCCCCGCAAGGCGGAGATCTACATATTTGAGCGGGCACCCGGACCGCCGCTTCGCTTTGGTCAGGATGACGATGTTTTATTTTTTAGGCCCATTCGGGCGTTTCTAAGGGGCTTCGCCCACTCGCGCCCGCAAGGATAATAGAACAGGGCCGTGTCCTCGCTGCGCTGCGGGCCGCACCAAAACCCTGTCGATTATCCTTGCACTTGCTACCCCCACTCTCGCCGAGGGGCAGAGTTTCAGATGAGCGCGCAAAAGCGCTTTTCAGAAACTTACAGCCCATTAAGGGGAATAATCCTCAAGGGAAGCACCACATTGAAGGAAGTTACCATGACTAAACATTCCAAAATCACCGCCATTGAAACACCAGTAATTGGGTATTTTGATCTCGCTGATTTATATCTATCTGATTTGAACCCGCGCCAAGATGTTGACGATGCTGATATTGATCTTCTGGCCCAGAGCATTGTCGCTTGTGGCCTTATTCAAAACCTTTCCGGCCTCATGGACGAAAACGGCAAGGTTGGCATTGTGGCAGGTGGTCGTCGTCTTCGCGCGTTGCAAATCGCTGTGCATGAAGAACCAAATCTTTCTCAAGTGCCTGTTAAGCTGGCTGTTGATGCTCATATGGCAGAAACATGGGCCAATGTTGAAAACTCGGTTCGTGTTGATCTTCACCCAGCCGATGAAATCCGTGCTTTTGGTAAGATGTTTGACAAAAGCCTTGGTGTGCCGCGCATTGCAAAGGTTTTTGGGGTAACTGAAAAGCATGTTTATCGCCGCCTTGCGCTGGTCAACCTGCCCTCCCCTGTTTTGGATGCTCTGAAATCCGGTGAGATCAATATGACCATGGCGGCGTCATTCACGGTTTGCGATGATGAAAAGCTATCCTTGGAAGTGTTGGAGCGAGTGCGGGGTGATTCCCATTCGGCACACCAAATGAAAAACATGCTAAAGCCTTCGGCTGTGAGCGGTTCAGATCGCAAAGCGGTGTTTGTTGGCGCTGGCGATTACAAAGCGGCTGGTGGTATCGTGGGCGGGGATTTGTTCTCCGATCAGATCACTTTTGATAGCCCTGACATTTTGGAGGAAATATTTCAATCCAAGCTGGCAAAGGTTGCGGCTGATCTTTGCAAGGAACAGGGTTGGAAATGGGCGGAGACCATCGAGTCCAGCCATATTGGTTATTGGGAAATTGAACAGGGCGGATATGAGCGGTTTTATCCGGTTGAGGGCGCTTTGGCAGAAGATCAGACCAAACGTTTTGAAGAATTGTCCGGCTTGGATGATGAAGGCGACCTTGATAAAGATGGTGAAACCGAACTTGCTTTGATGCAAACCACTATTGATGGGGATTATACGACCAAACAAAAGGCCCATGGCGGGATAATTGTTAATGTTTCGCATAGTGGTGAGGTTTCTATTTCTGGTGGGCTGGTGAAGCGCGAGGACAAGAAGGCAGCGATTGAAGCGGGTGTATTGGCCAAATCTAATCACCAAAGCAGTGATAAGCCAAAGTCTGACTATTCCCAAAAGCTCATTGATGATCTCAAAGCTATCAAGCTGGGGGCGCGGCAGAATGCAATGGTCAATAAAGCAGATATGATGCTCGATCTTTTGGCTTTCCAACTTTCTGGGAATACGGGGTATCGTCGTATTTTTGAAATGCGGTTTGATCATCCACGTAATCAGCCTGATACCGAAACCGGCTTTTGTTTGGATGCCCGTTTAACAGAGCCAAACGATGTGCCTAAGGATAACTGGAACTCCGACTTGGAAAAGACCTTTTCGGAATTTCAGGCCAAGGGTAAAAAGCATAGGAATGCAGAAATTGCCCGTCATCTTGCAGCTTTGCTTTCTGGTGGTGATGAAGCATTTTCTGCGGTGCTGGATGAAGCTTCTGGTGCAAATATCCGTAGCGTTTGGACGCCCACAGCCGAGAATTTCTTTAAGCGGGTAAATGGTGCATATCTTGAAGCCTTGCACCTCACCATGCTTGATTTAAAGGCGGACCATAAAGATGCGAAAGCGTTTACCAAGCTGAAAAAAGGTGAGAAAGCCGTTTTCCTTGAAACTATCTTTGGTGATGAAGATACGAGAAATGCGCTTGGTTTGGATGACGATCAAAAAGCACGGATTGATGCTTGGTTGCCTGACTATTTTGGGTAAATTATTGGCGGGGTGGCAAGCCGCCCTGCCCTATTCTAACTAGGTATTTTTGATGATAGATTTTTGTATTTACAGCGATCCCGTTTTAGCCGTTACCTGTCCCGATTGCGGTAATGCTGATGGAATAAAATGCGCTTGGCCTGACGGTAGCAATTCTAGTGATTTTCATAAATCGTGAAAAGAGTTGGCGGATCAGATTTTTGTTACTCAGCATGGCAACTATGTTCGTCTCGAAAAGGTCGGAGAGCGTTGGATTATTGTTCCAACAAGTCGCAGATGTTATTATCAGTGGGATGCTCAGCTCCCTCTCCTCTAATTCTCTTTCCTTTGTGGTTAAGGACCGACTGCCCCGGCCTTATTGGTCGGGGCTTTTTTATGGCAGAATCAGTAATTTGGATTGCGCTATAGATACAGCATGTACCAGATTCAGTGCTCTGAGTTTATGCCGTGAGGTATCAATATATACGCGGAGAGTATGCTCGGAAATTTGCAATTTTTCAGCCACGCTGGCTCTGCTTAAGCCTCGTGCTAACCAAGTTAAAACATCAACCTCTCGCATGGATAGTTTTGTGTAAATGTCTTCTTCTTGACGACACATTAGCTCGTTTGCTTTTTGATGGATATGGTGGGAAATGAGCAGCATGTCCCTTTGGTTTTCTTTTACGAATTTGGCCCATGATGCATCATTATCTTCATTGTTAATTGTAAATAGGGCGAACTGTCCGTTACGACCCCTAATTGGCATTGATAAGCCCTGGTTGCCGACACCAGCATTTATGGCTTCTCCCAGAAATGCTGTTGAACCTCGTGAACTCCAATCAAGTTTATTCCAGTCCAATGGATGAAATTGTTGGGTTGCGCGTTTTACTACAGGGTCAACTCGAATAAATTTTTGCCCTTGATACTGCTGCATCCAATCTTCGGTATAGGTAAGAGCTGCAAATGGTTGGTCATCAAGATTTAGCGCATGGTAGACAACATTAGAGACACTATATGTGCTTTGAAGTGCTTCAATCATACTTTGAATATCGGTTGGAGTTTTAACGTGTTCGAGTTGGCCTATAAAGGCTTCCATCCTGGACATAATATTTCCCGTGATAATATATTCAGGTCTATATATTACACTTTTACGTGATAAATATACTCCCCTAAAATAGCGAGCCATTTATGGGGAGGTTATTTACGCAAGGTTATTTCCAACAATATCAGCCGGACTAATTTTCAACATCGTGAGAGGCCCCACAATACCTTTTTTGTCAACTGTAAACAGCTTAGTAAGCTCGCCGTTATCCCAAAGATACTGTATGCCAACTTCTCTTGTTACGCCATTTTTTATTGTTTCTAGAATTCTTGCGATTGGATCGGCTTTTTCGGCTATTTTAATCATATTAACTATCTCTCAGTAACTCTAATTACAGAGAAGTTAATTCACTTATTCTTTGCTGAATACTCACTTAATTTGGCAAGCATAATTCGTCTAGCGTTTATGGGCTAGCTATTTTGGGGGAGCTTTTTTTGGGCGGTAACTTCAGCTTTCTTTCAATTCTTGAATGACTTCTTCCATTTTTTCCCAAAATATTTTCTCGTATTGGCCTTGAAGCATTGAGGCATCCGATTTTAGGTTTAACGGATCGGCACTCTTATGCAATTCGTTCAGTATTGCGGTTTCTACGTTCTTAGTAGTTGTATAGCGATATTTGCTACTCAAACGCTTTACATCTTTTGGGGCAGTATACCTTGAGCTTGGCGCGAATATTGAGTTTGCACGTCTTCCAGCTATCCGTGCCACGTCCTTTGCCTCTATGCCTTTTTTCGATAGTTCATCAAGATCTTGCATGTGTGCTTTTTGGGGTGTGGCGAACAAATATACATATTTCTTTTGTTCAGCTTGAGGAGTGGTGGTCCGGCGTTTCTGAACGGGCTTGGCTGGTGCTTTGGGTTTTGATGCATTGTCTATAACAGGCATCTCTTTTGGCGCTTTTACGGCTTCCTGTTTTTGCTCAAGATTCGGCATGTTTGTAGGTATAGCCTTAAATCCTGCACGGAAGTCTGTTGTATAAGCAGGGTCGCTACCTTTTATCACTGGTTTTTTCTTACGTGCCATTATTTCTTACCTCCGATCACGCCTTCTAATATTTCCTTTGCCTCTTCTATTGCCTCTACAAAGTATCTTGCGTGGGTTCTAATAAGGTGATTTGGATCTTTTCTTTTGATTTCTGCAACATCCTGTAGCAGTCCTTCCATATCGGAATCGGCGTGTTGTTTGCGCTCCATAAACATTTCGTCGATTACCGGGAATAGCTTCACTGCTTTTTCTGCTACTTTCAGCATTGCTTTTGAAGGCTTTGATGGAACGCGAGCTAAAACAACGTGAAAGGTTGGGAGATCTTCTGGGTTTTCTGTGCGGTCCAATAGGCCACAATACCAGTTAAATGTGTCTATGGTGATTTCAAGATCGGTTTCAGTGAGCATCATTGGGCAGACTAGATGATCACTGAAAGCGGCGAGTACATCTGCCCATTCCCCAGCAGCTCCAAGGGTGTCTACGAAAACAAAATCTGTTTTGCCTTCATCCCATGCATCATCGGTTTCTTTTTCCAGCGCAGCCGCGTCTTCAAGATTCCTAACCTCAAGAAGTGGGTTGTCATAGTTAAGTCGGTTAGACCATCTCAGGAGAGCTTTCTGGGGGTCTCCATCGAGCGCCAAACATTTTTTCCCTTCGGAGGTTGCCGCGCTGACCAATGCCCTGAGGAGAGTTGTTTTACCCGCACCACCTTTTCTTGTTAGAACGGTGATTACCTTCATTTCCGTATTTTCCACTTGTAATATCCTTTTGTTGCGTTCAGCGTTCAGCGTTCAGCGTTCAGCGTTCAGCGTTCAGCGTTCAGCGTTCAGCGTTCAGCGTTCAGCGTGACGTTTATATTATGCCTTATCTTTTATGTTTTATCTCTTGTCAAGTATGGCGTATCACTTATCACTTATCACTTATCACTTATCACTTATCACTTAAGTCTGTTCTATTGGTTGTTTCCGAATTACCCATAGGAAAATCGTCTTGAATGGAAATAGGGAGGCTAGTCGACCTGCGTATATATGCTTTTAAGCTCATTGAGCGACCCGTGAGCCGCCATCTTGTGATTTTATGCCCCACTATAGCCGCCAAGCACAGCAGGAGGCTTAAGGGGCTTCTGTGTGTTTCCGGCTAGGCGCTTACTGGAATCGAGTTATCGGATCATTTTATCCGATAACAAGTTTCTTGATGTAATTAATAATCGACCTTTTAGGTCTCATAAAGGTCCACACGCTACGCAGCTCGACAATCGAGGTGCAAACAAGAGGTTTTCGCCATATTTATATGGCGGAAATAGAAAGAAAACTGAAAAATTATACGGAAGGTAGAATTGCCGTTATTTTATTGACTAATATAACGGCAATTTTCCATTTGGACGTAAATGGACGTAGATATTTCCATGATTGGACGTAAATGGACGTAGACTTAACCCTACTAAACAAATCTGTTGATGCAAAATAAAAGGCTTCCGCCCTACAGGAAGAAGCCTTTTATACAATATTAAGGAATACTTAAGCCTGGCCAGATAACAAGCGAGGTATGTTTATTCCCGCTCTATATCTTGATCTTTTCTCGACTGTTGATCTTCAATGGATTGTCTTCGCTGTGTTTCTTCGATCTTTTCTTGAAGCTTTTTTAAGGCTGGATGGTCCAAATCAGAATCTTCAGCGGCCTCAAGCTGTGTTTTGTTTATGCGGTTATTCATCATTTCCAACATAATCTCTACTTCATCGGAAGTGCCGGCCGAGAGCGCTTGTATCATATATCGCATTGATATGAGTGTTTCATTCATCAACTGAAGTTGATCTTTAACCCATAATGGAATTTTTTCGGCTGAGGGTTTTGGCTTCAATAGATTAAATATTCCCGCCTCAAGGTGATGTGCTGTCACTTTTTTACCACCAGAAACGCTTTCTGCAATCTCGTAAGCTTTTGGACCGAGCCTTATTCTCGGGAGTGACTTATCATCCATAACTTCTGGATATTGGTTGTCGCTCATCGTTCATAGTCTCCCAGCTGTTTTTGAGCTAATTTTTGAAGCTCTTCAATTTCGTCTTTCAGGCTGTATTTTACACCATCCTGGTTTTCAGTGTCTTTTTGGGTAGGTTCTTCATTATCTTTATTGTCCTTACCGCGATCATTATTATCATCAACCTTTTGATGAAGGCGGTCTTTTTCAGCTTCAACATAAGCTTCCAGAGCGTTGATCTTTTCCCCAGTCTGAGCCTCCAGTCGGTTAGCCAGTTTTTCAGGATCATCAGTGATAAGTGTGATTTCATCGCGAGCACGCGATGCCGCTACGTAAAAGCTCTTTTGATTTGCAAGCTGTTCGTTGGCCGTCATTGCAATTATGATTTTATCAACTGTGGCTCCCTGGAAGTCATGGGTGGTGAGGGCATACGCATGATCAAGACCAGCAGCCGCTAGTGATCCGCGCTGGATCTCGATGTGACTGTCATCTGATTTTTGGAATTCAATGGTTTTGTCATTAATTGATGTGATTTTGGCTGTTTCGCCACTATCGATATTTTCTTTTGGATCATTAATTCTGAATTTCACATCGTCACCGATGGCAAATTCTCTGGATTTTCGTTCGTATAGCTCTATTGAACCAGCGGCCTTACTATTCTGAGTGTGGGAGAAGGGCAGGGTGGTTCCAGTCTCACGATCCTTCAGTATTACTTGTTTTTCCTCATAACGAACCTCAATAACATCATAAATCCTTCCCTTGACCAAACCAGCGCTTTTAACAGCCTGAAAAGGTATAACCACATTTCCAGGCTCGAACGAGTTTGTTTCAGCGGCTTCAACTCGGCTAAGTCTCATCGGTGACAATGTGTTAACTCTATGGTCGTTTCCGGTTAACTGGCCTTCATCCCGTAGACCGAGCCTAACATGCTCGTTGATTGCCTCGCGAACACGGTTGGTAGGCGTTACAAGACCGACTGTTTCCCGTTTTTGGGCAGGAACGGATAAATATTTGTGAGCTGCCGCTTCAGCAATATCTTCTGCCTTAATAATCCCCCGACCAATTTTGTTGAAGGCTTCTTGAACTTCACCTGCAATAGCATGTTTGACAACAGCTAAGGTATTACCATCCCTTTGCCTTTGAATATCATCCATGACAGCGGTGCGCATCCCAATTTTCTGCAATAGATCAAAAGGTGTACCTGCGGAAACGGCGTCAAGTTGTTGAACATCTCCTACAAGGACAACTCGCGCAATTTTCTGGTCATTGGCCTGTTGCAGAAGAGCTTTCATCTGCGTTGTCGAAATCATGGAGGCTTCATCCACAATCAATATTGTTTTTTTAGGGTCTGCTTCTTTGTCGGCTGATTTCTGCCTTAATAGTCTTGCTTGAAGCGTTTCTGAAGAGGGTAGGGCGTCTATCAGCTCTGATACTGCCTTTTTGCTGGGTGCAAGCCCCTCAACCTTATAACCGGCCCTGTTAGCCTCCTTGGCGAGGTGGGCCATCATGAAAGTCTTCCCTGTTCCAGCGTAACCCTGGACTCCAACAAACTGACCTTTACCTGTCAGGCTGGTTACGACAGCGGCTTTCTGACCATCCGACAGAGTTGTGTATTCCAGCCGTTTGGTCAAAGACGTTTCTGGCTTTCGATCTATCCAACTATTTGATTGGGTATATCCTTTTAGTAATACTCCTGGTGTTCTGGCTCCGGTTCTAAATGATCGGGTCATTTCCCGTTCGTTTGCGAGCGTTGTTTTGTCGGTCAGAATTTCGGTTTTTTTATTTCCATCCATTATGGGGATTAAGGTACCATCCTGCTTAGCTTCGGTGATGGCGTGATTGATCGCTATTACATCGGCCTTTTCGGAAAATGCTAAAGCTGTAGTTAGGAGATCATTTTCAGAGTACGAAGTATTACGCTCAGAAATGTGTGCAATCGACTTTGCTAGGGAATCCCGCGCATCTTGAAGGTATGGGGCAGGGGGGCTACCAGCTCGTGTAACGCCAGGGATGCGCATTGCAGCTCGTTGCAATGTAGCTGTTCGCACTTCCTTCATTTTTTCTATGTCTATGTTGAGGTCTTTGGCTTCTTTTAACCATCCCTTTTGAAGCTCATCCCGATCAACGTTTCCATTTTTTACAGCTCTAGTGGCAAGAGCGGCAAGCTCGGCAGTTCTAGGATTATCTTTCATTCCGCGTCCAGCCATTGCCGCTTCCATCTCAGAACGTCGTTTCGAGAAATTATCCACCAACTCTCTTGGTATTTCTCTTAATTCGACAAGCCGTTCTTTCCCAACACGATCCACTGTATAACCAGCTTCAATCGCCCCGCGAGCGAGTTCGTTTCTATAGATTTCTGACCCTAATTTCTGGGTTCTGAAAATCAGATCATTATGAAGTGCTGTTGTATTTCCGGTCGAGTTCTCAACCATGTTAGCAATAACTGCGTGTGTGTGGAGTTGGGGATCTAAGGCGCGCGACGTATCATGCCTAAAGAGGCCAGCGACTATTTTGCCGCCAGTTTCCACTTCCAAGCGGCCATTTTTATAAAGCCTGGTTTGAATAATTTTTTTTTCTACATATTCCATCGCTTTAATTACAGCCTGATCGTGTGCCTTGATTAATCGTTCATCCTGATAAACCAACGCTGCAATGGATACCGATTTCGGAGCTGAAAATGTAAGATCGAAGCCGGGGCGATGTTGTCGTTCTCCATCAATGATTTTACCCATAAGCTTATCAGGTTCAGGGCCATCTTTACCCGGCTTGAAGGAAACGCCCTCAAGCATCTGGGTGAACAGTGCGTCATCCACTCTACCCTGTAATCCCAATGCTTCCGCTTTTTCCCCGAACCAAGTTGCAGCCGCGTCTCCTTCTTCGGAGCCAGCAGCATAATATCCCTCTGTTTTATAATAGCCGGAAGATGCCGCTCCGGCACTGACTGGGCTGATAGACATCATTGGGCTTGGTCTCCCACAATATCCATAATTTCAGTTGTCTTTGACCAAGCGGTTTTGGCTTTGTGGATTTCCTCAACAGGAGCACTTCTAATTAACGCGCGCTTCCGTCTACCTGATTTCTCATTTGCGTCAGTATCGTCATTTTCTGAAATATTTTCTGCTTTGTCGCAGCTCCCATTCTCTTCAACATTTTCGCTCAATTCACTTTTACCGTGAGGTTTATCTGAATTAACCAACGGAAGGATTTGCGTCTCGTTCTCATTTGACCCCATCATTGGAACCGATGGGGCAGGGGGGCCGATTTCATTCGCTCTTTGGCCTAGCTTTCGTTTTTCCGAGAAGTGGTCCCAAAGAACAGTATCCATACCTTGCCCTGGAGCAAATATTTCCATACCGCTGTTGACGATGCGAGAGCGCCATTCTTCAAACTCTGCTTTTTGCTGTTCTTTGGTTAGCCCATTGAATGAGGAGGGCGCAGGTTTGCCCCCTTCCTCAATAATTTCTTTTTCGGTGGCGGCGTTCATACTGCCTTTGGCAAATTTCCCTCCATGGTATGGAATGAATTTTGGAGCCATCACCTCTCTGTTCACCGGCTTGAACTTGATAAACGCAGCGGGCGCATCATAAGCAAATCTCACATAACCTTGAAACTGTGGAAGCGATTGTATCTGCGATGCTGTTACAATCGGTCGCTCGGTGCGCTGCGACATGAAACTAACACCGTCGCGCGTTTCATGTGCGCCAACACTAATGTTCTCACGGCGCTCATCTACATCTTCAGAGCCTAACGATTTTGAAAATAATTCCGCCGTTCTAGCATCTGGAGTATTGAAGATAATGCGGTTGTTTAGGTTGCCAACGATGGTCTGTGCTGACTTTTCGCCATAAATATCTTCGAGTTGAGAATACACCTGATAGCCAACAACAAATGCACCACCAAACTGTCTGATTTCAGCTAGACTTCGATCTAGGAAAGGCATTCGGTTTAGGGTCGGTACTTCATCCATCAAAAACCAGATTTTAGGGTCATTGCTTTCTTCGCAAGTCATCAGAGCATTGGCACCCACTTCAAAAATTGTTGATATTATGTTTCTGGTCGCGGCTGCGTGTTCGGAATCACCAGTTAGGAATACAAACCCATTTTTGGCGGTTTTTACCCAATCCCGTATTGAAAATGGTTCTCCATCATCATGTAAGAATTCGAGAAAGCGCAACTCAGCAATCAAATTGGCTCGAATAGAACCTGCCGTTTTTGCAATTTCTTGGTTGAGAAAATGCCGCCCCGGCGTGTTCTCAATCATTGCAGCTAACTCTTCGCCAGGAATTAAAAGAATAGCGTCACGTAATTTTGCGTTTGAATAATCACCACTCGCCAATAGTTTTTGTGCTGCATAGTCAAAAACAATACGAGCTGCCTGTGTCCAGAACGGATCATTGCTTCCTGGTCGGTCTGGTATCATCACTTCCGCAATCTGTGTGAAAAATTCCGGCCGCTCTGCTTCATAAAAGGGAGACCAGGCGTGTGATCTATCATCAAAAGGATTTATAATGATGTCGGTTTCAGGGTCATAATAATCGCGAACCAATGCTCCCATTCTGTCATAGATAATAGCTCGTCCATCGTTATCTCGAATGACATTAAGTAATTCCTTAAGGCAGGTTGTTTTACCCGTACCGACTGTCCCGCATATGGCCGTTTGTGCCTCAACTGCGTTCGGAGGAAACCTTATTCCCGCAATCGTGTATTCGGGTCCTTTTTTAAAATCCTTCCCGAATTGTTTTTTGTAAGCTTTCCATTTGAAATCTACCCAACGTTTTAGCTCTTTCGCGGTTACTAGCTTTGTTCCCCGAATATGCTCGTCGCCGTCAAGTTTGCTGCCAGATATATAAAATACAATTCCCGCTATAAGCGCCGCAAAGCCGGCGGGAATGAAAGACCAGTAAGCAAACTCATATGCTTTTGCTAAGTACTGTTCTGAAATGTCTTGAATGAACTGGTTTTGATAGATTGCGGCGGCAGTATCCTCTACCCATCCATTTTCCGGATCTTTGTATCTAATTAGTTTATCGGGCTGGCCACGGTTTTCTACGAAAAACGAAGCCAGCCAATTTGCCCATGTTAAGTGGATATTCTCTACTTTGTAGTAGGTAAAACACAGTCCGACATAAGCTATAAAGAAGAACAAAGCAGCAAAGGATATAGCTGATTTGATAACTTGAGCGGCCATTCTCAGCCAATGTTGTGTAGTCTGTCCGCCACGAATGAAGTTATCGGATACTGATTTTCTCATATCTTCACCATATTTGTTTCCATAATGCAGATATTTTCTAGCATTAACTAATATAGAAACATAGAATAATAATAGTTGCCTTTGTCCGTTATAGAAGAGATTATACAGTATGCACAAAGCAATCTATTACGGAGTTACCCAATGCGTATTCAATTTATTCTAACATTCCTCACCCCATTTTTGTTCTTCTTCCCGGCAACTGGACAATCTCAAACGCAAACTCCGTCATCTTTCGATGAGCAAGTTCGTCAGGTTTTACTCCGTAATCCTGAGATCATCCTTGAGGTTTTTGCTATTCTTGAGGATCAGCAACGAGTTGAAACCTCGGCCAGTGACCAGCAGATCATTGAGCAGTTTAGTAATGAGCTTTTTGGTGACAATGCGGATGCAAGTCACAGCATTCTTGTAGAGTTTTCAGATTATCAATGCGGGTATTGTCGCCAATCTGCTCCGGTAGTTGCTTCGATCCTTGCAGAAAACCCTGAGATAACGCTTCGCCTAATTGAGCTTCCAATTCTTGGAGAGAAGAGCCGGGAATATGCAGCAAAGATGTTGGCTATTAGATCTTTGTATGGTGAAGAAACCTATATGGAGCTTCACAGGTTATTTCTTGGGGGCAGGGGGGGCGAGTTACAAAACTTTGATGCTGTTATTGCTGAGCGCGGCCTAAGTCCCCAGCGGGTTTATGAAGTCGCAAATACCGATCCAATTCAGGAAACTATTGCAGCCAATCTTGCGCTTGCGGATGCGATGGGAATAGGCGGAACACCCGGTTTTGTGACCCGTACCGATATTATACGTGGCTTTGTTCAAAAACCTGTTTTGCTAGAAGCCCTATCAGGATCATAATGTTTCCTCCTATCAACACACCTATTGGATTATTCGTCTTCGTGGCTCTATGCTTCGGAGGGGTGGCAGGGGGCTTATATGTCCGCAGCAGTGGGCTCTCTGCCCATTCATGTTCGGTGTTGAATAAATCAGAGCTTCGACTATTCAAAAAACTTCGTGAATCTTGCCGAGATGTTCTGGGAGAGACATACTATGTGATGGCGCAAGTTTCTTATGGCGAATTTCTGGCTACTGACAGCCGTTCATTATTTTTTCGATTCAACTGTAAGCGTGCCGACTTTCTTATTATGGATCATATCGGCCAGCCGATTGCCGTAGTGGAATATCAAGGTTCAGGACATTATGGTTTCTCGCTTGTCTCACGCTTCAAAGCGATGAAAGCCGATAAGGTTAAACGAAATATCTTGAAGCGGGCAGGCATACCATTGCTTGAGGTTCCTGCAATATACAAATTAAATATTCTGTTAACCTTTTTCCAGTCAATAAAATTTGCTTGAACTAAGGGGCTCATGAAGGGCGCATAATAGTTCTTATGTTACTAATAGGAGAATATTGCAATGAAAACACTCGTTTTAATGGTTGGTGTTCTAAGCACTCTAGCTGCTTGCGAAATGGATAATACAGGCGCTTCCGGTGAATCACCAGCGCGGCCATTCCCGGATGCAGGCACCGTCAGGTCCATTGCCATTAATGGATATCAGGCTACGCGGCACCAACCGCCCACAAGCTTGCGTGTTGGCAGCGTTGAGCAAGCCAACGCCTTCATTGGCCTTCCACCGGATTATCTGGTGTGCGTCAGCACCACCGAGAACACGGTGTATTCTGTATACGATAACGCGGGCAATCTTGTAGCGCCCGCTGGTGTTCCGTTTCGCCAGAGTTACGTCATGCTGGTGCGTGATTATCCGCATCTAGGCGGTTGGGCTTCTGGGGTTTTCCGCCGGGTTGAAGAAGGCAAAATTGGACATATTGATATGGCCAGTGTTTGTCCGCCAAGTGAACGGTAATTCGCTCAATCATACCGCCCTTCTATCCGCTACCGTTGGTGGCCTCACGGCGGCTTCAATGCTCTTGGCCATTCCGGCCGGGGGTATTTCGTCTTTGTGCCTGTTGGCCGTTTTAATCACAAAACGCCCAGTGCTGGCCTTGGCGGTATGGGGCGGGGTTTACGTTCCTGTATCCGGCCTTTGGGTGTTTCCTGCTTTTGTGGGTCCGTTTGAATATATTCTGGGTGGTTTGGGCCTGAGTATTGCAGGTGTTATCTTTTATGGTGGAGCTGGGTTTATCTCATGGTTTGCGCTCCGGCGTTTGCCGGTTCTTATCCTTCCGACAGCTCTTCTTCTTGCCGAAGTCACAGCCGCCCATCTGGGGCTAGTCATGGCCCCTATTGGGCTATTTGCCGTGGATAGCGCCCTTGGTGCGATGCTCTCGATGGTCACAGTCTATGGGGCTACGGCGTTCTTTGGGTTTGCGGCTTCAATCCTGCCTCGGCTGATCGCGCGGCCATTTCCGGTCATGTTTGGTGCTATGATGGTTATCGGGTTGCTTCCCGCGCCTTCACGACCAGAATATAACGGCCCGCCGATCTTTGGAGTTTCACACAGGCCGGATGCATTGCTTAAGTGGTCGTCACCCGCTTACGCCGCCGAAATGCTGGATACCCTCACTACCCTTTCTGTTGGTACAGCCGGAGCCGGCCTAACTGTCTGGCCTGAAAATGCCATCACCAGCACTTTTGACCTTAATGAGGCGGTTGCCTCGCTAGACCCAAACCTGTTTCCGCTTCTATTCGGGATAACGCGGTTTGAACGTGCAGGATCCCCTGAGCTGCGTAATTCGGCGGTGCTGGTGACGGCTGAGGGGGTGCAGGTTTCTGATAAAGAGCGGCTGGTGCCGGTGATTGAAACGGGAGTGCCGTTTCTTGATCATTCCGATCTGCATACCGGTCCTCGAAAAATACTATTTCTAGATGATGGCACAAAAGTATTGCCGTTGATTTGTTATGAAGCGGCTTTCATACTCCCAAGGTCTGATCTCAGCAGCCATCTGGACGTGATCATAATTCTTGCTGCTGAATCCGGTTTTGCTGAAGATTTGGCAGCGTCCATTATGCGTCGTCATGCCAGAGCGCGGGAATTGGAAACGGGAATTAGGGTTGACCGAGTGAGTGATATTGGTTCAGAATTCGCGCATTAAAAAACTGGAACAGCAATGAATTTAGCCTTTAAACCTCTGGCAGACGATGACCCGCTTTTACTTACGTCCCCCCTAATTCACGGTGTGCTAAAAACGGCGGAATACATCGAGGCTCAGGATGGCATTGGTTTAACCAAATCCGGGGCTTTCAACCGCAAATTTGTACATTGGGCTGCTGCGGCATTTGATTGGCCGGGTTATTCCGAAGACGAATTGTTCAGCATCAATAAGGTTCTCAATGAGTGGGATTTTCAGCCAGCCAGCGATATCCATGCTCTTTTACAGGAATTCAAACTTGCAAGGCCCTACAAAGGGCAATTTATCCTGACCAAGGCCGGAAAAGATCTGGTTGCTCATCCCGGCCGCCTGTTTTCAGAATTGGTACCCAATTATCTGTTTCACCTCGATCATGGCGCGCATTTGCGGGCAGAGGAGGAGATTTTGGGGAACTGGGATATATTCCTTAATGTCATCAATGTTGAGGCCAACCATGGCACCAGTCAGTCCGCCCTGCGCAAAGCTCTTTATGGTGACCCGGAACCTTCCGCCTACGGTTTTGATCCCATCGCCTCAACTCTCTATATCACTGTCTTGCGCCCGCTTTGTTGGGTGGGGCTGTTGCAGGAAGAGGAAGGAGATGATGGAAATTTTGACCGGCGGCTTATAAAAACACAGCTATGGCGGCGGGTTTTACGCCTCGAAACAGATCGGCATTTGAAACCGCGTGTGGTGGATTGAAATGCAGAGTTTTTTGGAAACAGCCCTATCTAAGCCTGAACCCAAAGCTTTATTTTAAGAATTCACAAAGGGCTAGAATGCAAAATCGGGCAGAAATAATCGACCCATATTTATGTAGTTCATCGCCCTTTCTTTCATCAGTTTTATCCACAACCACCTTTGCAGAAAAATCAATTACATTTGAATGAGAAAGAGCAACGGCTCTATGGAAGCCATAAATTTCCATATCAATCCCTAAGAGTTTTCGATGGGTTTCATTGATGTCCTTTAGTTTTTTGGAGCTCGCTATCACAGCTGAACCCGAACCGAAAATTGCTAAGATGGGATGAGATGGTGGTGAGGGTCTATGTATACTGTGCAGTTCAGTTTCCAAGGCGTCCTTAGTGCACTTGTCGGTTTTCATCAGCAGCCGCAGTTTTGACTTTATTCTTTCTGATGGCCCTGCTGGATATGCCCCGAGTTTAAACCCATCTTTAGACCATTTTCCACATTGATAGTCGTAGCTGAAGTCCGTTACGAGTAATTGCCCTAAAACAGAGTCACCTGTTCCACCGCAAATTCCTGACATAAACGTTACTTTAGGGGAATACTCTGTAAGGAATTTTGAAACCACGGATGCAGCATCAATCATTCCCATATATGGCATGGTAACTAAAACTCCAAATTTATCCCCAAATTTTACTTCGATGCAAGAGTTGCCCAATCTTTCAACATTGGTTTTATAAATTTCAATTTGATCACAGTTAAAGAACCCCTCTCTCTCAATTTCTAACGCACAAAACCCAATAAAATCGTATCGATGTTTTTGTTGGACATTTTCCAATTTTGAAACTAGTGCACTTGCCCATATATCTTCTTCGAAATCATATACTGATATCCCGCATTTTTGCAGATCACCTAACTTTGGCTTTAAGTCTTCAAAATAGGCGCTTATTGATATAACTGGGATTCGAGAAAGAGCCGTGGTATTTACTAATTTTACGACGTCAGCGAATACATTAGTTTCGGCACCACCAGATACGACGGGTAGAAAGAAATCCAATATAACCAAATCAAACGAATTGAATTTTTCCTTTTTTGCATACAGTTCTGGAAGTGTTGATACTCGATCAACAGAAAATTGTTCGCCTGGAATATTTTTGATTACTTTTATGTATTCGTCAAATTTTTTATCTTCATCTTCAACAATTAGTATTTTCAATAAATCGCTCCCTAATTTCTATTAGAATTGCAGTAAGAGTGGTCTCCCAATTTTTTTCGGCTTCTGTATATTGGATGCTGGCAACAATATCTTGTTCATATTTTCTTGACAGAATCTTTGAAGCTTGATTCAATTTTATGCCCCCTCCATCGAAAGGTATGTCCAAATACTGTGTAAGTATAACGATTTTGGGTTTTTTACCTATCCTGCTAAGTGAGCGAATAATTTCGAGCCCTCCGCCAGGTTGTTGCGCCTTGCCACCTGACCCAACCATTCCTTTTTCCGGAAAAGTTGGTAAGGCCACGTCTAGAATGACTAAATCAAAGTCATTTTTTCTAATAGACAATACTGCTTCTCTGACGCTAAGTAATGGAGCGAGATGTACATCGACGACATCCGAGTAGACTGAATCAAGGACGCCACGGATTCTATGTCGCTTGTGTAGTTCGTCTTCGACAAGAGCTATATTAAATTTTTTCATTCTTCAGTCATCACTTCAAATTCAAAAGAAAGTAAAAGCTGATCATTTTCCCAACGGTGTTTAAAACTGTCAAGTATTGCAAGATGCTTTAATAAAAATTTCAATTTCTTGATCCCAGTTAACCCTTCTTCCACCATTGACTGTTCTAAGTTGCTCTCATCGTTGATTGCGGCTTCAAGGTTGTGATAATCGCTCCTGCCAGCTGCCGTTTTTGGCAGAAATGAACTGGTGGTAAGCCTAACAATAGAATGTGCTCTCGAAACATAAGACACTTCTAAACGTATCTCTGCTCCATCGTATTCGCCGCTTTTCTTCGCTGCGTTTTGTAAAAGTATTAATATGCAATCGTAAATTATCTGCAAACGTCTACCATACATCGATGCGGTTAAGCCGTTACCAAAAGTCGTAAATTTTATTGAGGAACCATTCTTCGACGATACGGAATATAATGGGTGAGCGTCTTCCCAGGCCAAAGCGATGATGGCCTCAAGTGCCTCTTTCGTATCCGCCGGGTTGAAGGACGTAAACCAAGTGGAAACATGCTGGATTCGTTGAATGACTTCAGTTTCGAGTCTTTGAGAATAGCCAGTGGGAGTTCCCGAAAAACAATTCCTTATTGATGCCAATACTTTTTGTCGAAAGGATTCATTCAAGTGAGTTCGAATCCGGGTTAATTGAGGCTCAATCGCGTTCCAACAGCAATCCAAGATCACTTCAGAAAGCTCATCAGCTTTGCTCCCTCCCCTTTGGCTGCGCAACATTCGATTGGCGGCGATTTCGATGATTTTCTCGTCTTCTTGATCAAGCTCAGCTTTGAGCAGAGCCTCCGGGTTTGATTTGGTCCTGAATCTTAGGTATTTTAACCGCAATTCTTGAATTAATTTTACATATTCTATATGCCATTCTTCAAACACCTCACGAATCCTGATGTCTATTTCATTCGTGTTAGCAATAGAGTTAATCAAATTGTCTGTGAGGAAATTCGAAAGTGTATTGTGCCTTACCCGTCTGCTTAAAAAGGAGTTTACTCCAAACAACTCGTTTAGGCAAAACCCCTTAAATGCATGCTGAAAACCTTTTTTGTAGAATGTATGATTAATCGATATAGCAATTCCTATCAATTCCGCATCACTCAGCTGAGTTCGGCCATTTAAATTTTTTGGTTTAAGCTCAAGATATGTAAATTTTTGTAACTCTTCAAGGTCTGGAATGACCGTTTTCTTTACTAATTCAATAAAACCGTCTTCATCGACATAAACCCTACTGGCATCCATAAGACTTTTTAATTTTCCAACCTTTTTTTCAAAATTTAATTTGTCAGCCATCAGCACATAATTGGGGTCTTTTGTTTCGACACCACAAAGCAAACAAATGGATGCTTTAGCATCTAGAACTTCCTCGTAGCTATTAATAAGAGAATATGCCTTTTGAAACCTCTTGATGTTTAGTGTTCGGTTTAAATATACACCGATAAGTGGATTCGAAGCGAATAAATCTTCAAATAGATTAACTGTGTTACTATCATACTTCTCATTACATAAATCTTCTAGCCAACTGGAAAACTCAGATTCGTTGTCCAAGGTATTTTCTTTTTCAAGCAAGAGAGCGCTCCAATATAAAGCTGCTCTAGAGTCTCCTCTTACGCTTGCCGCACCTATTGCTTTTTTAAAGAATTGTTTAGGTAATAAAAAGGCAAGCGCTGTCGTGTTTTCTAGGATGTTGATTAGAGCTAAGTCATCAAAATAGAACTGTGTCGGGTTTCGAACGAGGTATGCTAGAAAGTGCATTGAAAAAATAAAATTTCCAGAATCATGTGCTCTATAGTTGGGAAATTCTTCAGAATTGGTGACGTCGTTAGTGGTTAAAAAATCCTTTTTTTCTTCAAAATAGCACAACACATCGCTTGGAATTGGTTGCGATGGCCTTTTATCTTGAAAATGAAACAACAGAGGGTCAATTTTTCCACGAAGTTCCACTGCAAAACTGAACTCAATCAGTGAACCAAGACACTGGTAAATTTCTAGGTCAGTCTGCGTCAGCGGTAGGATTTTTTCAAAGGGTTCTATCGTTCCCTCGAGTTCAAATTCCTTTTCAACTTCAGTGATAAATTCTTCCGGAATTATTGCCACAATGGCGTCCAGCTTGGGCCACTTTTTTTCTTTTGACAGATGGATGAGCGAAATCAAGCTCGCTACCAAATCAATCGCACCTTTTTCAGATGCAGAAATTACGAACCTTGAACAATCAGTCTCTAATCTTGGCAAGGGATCCACAAAAGACCCGGTTAGTCCACTGTCCACGCCCATAACATTTTGGGTGTGTAGGTATTCCACTTTGCTCTGTAGCTGTGAGATATCGGGGTTTTTTGGATTTATAACCTGGCATGCACCGTAGAACTCGTTGATTACATCATTGAAAGAATATTTTTGCAAACACTTTAATACATCAATATATTTATCGCTTTTATCAAGATCTTTACCTCTGAGAAACAATATCACGACAGCTTTTTTAAGTAAAAACTGGCTAGCACCAAATTCTTCAGCAAATCTCCCGAATACGGCTACCGCTTGTCTAGGATCGGCCAGCATGGCCAGACTCAGTTCTTTGATGCGAGGTAGAAGATTTATTGCCTTGCTCGAACCAGTTGAGAAAAGCAGCTGTAGTAAGGTTTCAACTGAAGTAAACTCATTTCCAAGATTGCTTTTTTTGATGTAAAGCTCTTTGAAATCTTCGCAATAATATTTTGAATCTTCAAACAACTGAATGGCATATTCAGAATGGAGTATTTGTTTCGCTGATGCTGCGCTCAAGTTTGAAAAACAAAAACTAGCCAATACTTGCCATGAGATATTCTTTTCTTTTGCCGGAACTGTAGAATTATTTGGAAGCAGAAAGCCTCTAAACTGATTGCGATCTTGGGGATTATCTATGAATGCCGTCAACTGGAAAAGATTTTTTTTCACGTTATTCGTTACCTTGACAATATCTATATTGAGTTTTCAACTGTTATCATAGTCACCTTAGTACGCAAACACTTATAAAGCGAGCTTAGAACTTGCCCTGACTTCCTGTTGCATCAATCCAACGAACATTTGGTTCAGCCCAAAATCACCCAAACAATAAAATTGCTCTAGGCAAGTGCCATAACAATCAGAGAACCACTGAATGTTGAGTGTTCCTGTTTCGTTTGCCTCCAATTTGAATTTGTGTTATGCTGAAACCCAACTTTTGAGGCAAGCTATGAAACAGAAAAGGAAGCACCCTAAAACCGCAACCGCTTTTGGCATTGTTGCTGGTGCTTTGTTCATAGCCGGATTTTTTAATTTCGCATTCTTTTTTCTTGCGGTATTCTTAGGCTTGATTGCTCTTATCCTAGCGCTTGGACCTGATGATACCCATATTGCTTATCACGATGCCCATCATCCTTGGAACGCGCGTTACAATTATACAAAATAGTGAACTGTTTTCATTTTTATGTCCTGCCTCTATTGATTGCAGCCCTATAATTTTCCGAAAGCGAAGCGGACGTTTTGTCAGGCCCCCACGAGGCTTGGGTTCCATCTCCCATATGAACATAAGATCCATATTCGCCTATCCCGCTGAAGGTCGATGCCCCAAGCTCGAATAAACGTTCATAGGTTTCAGGGTCCGAATCCGGCGTAATTATTTCACCATTACGAGTAAGAGTGAAGTCGGCCGTGTTCGCATGGCCGCTTTCATCAACATCATGGCGATGCGAACCTGTCCATTCAGACCCATGTGTTGCCTGATCGTGATCCGATGTTTGACCTGCCGAATTAACGTGAACCCCATACTCTGGCCCGAGTTGGGAAACCACGTTCGAGAGATTGGCGCGATATTCGTCAGAAAGCGGCATATCTCTAATACCAATGGCCTCATAATTCACATTGTCCAGCCCTGGGACATATTGCGGAGTTTGAGCCGGTGACGAGTATTGTGTTGACCCACCTGTTGGGTCTTCCAACTGTCCCGAGAATACCAAATCCGCAATGCGGGCAGCATTTTGATATTCGGGTGATTCCTTACTATAACCTGCCGCCGCCGTATTCCCGGATGCATCCGGTTTCCAAGCATTAAACTGATCTTGGTTCATGGCTACCTCGGCAGGATCATCGCCCCAGCCCGGCGCTTCTGAGCGATTTTTAATGGCCAGAGCCGCATAGCCCATAGCTTCATAATCGTCACCACCACCGCCTTCAGCTAGAATGGTTCGCGCAACGACATCACGCTCATAAGCTGACAAGGAGCTTGGCGCTCCACCACCGACCATACCCATAAGACCACCTATTAGGTTTTGCAGCGGTGATTGCGCTTCACCAGCTCCGTCAGTTTCGCTTACACCTCGATTCAGCTGTATATTATTAGAGTTTGCGCCACCTCCAACACCGGTAACGTCATTGAGAACACCTTCGCCTCTTTCAACAAATGCAGAACCAACATTCCCATCAGCTTGCTGTTGACCAGCAGCGATGGTTCCTTCAACGTTAGCTTGGGCCTGAGGACCTCCAAAAGCGTCATCCCATTGGTCATCATCCCAACCGTTGGCATTCATACGCTCAACAGTATTTCCCATGAGATCTGATAAATTGCCGCCTTCCGGGCGAACAACTGTATTGTTGTTTGGATCAACTGGCGTATGTTGAAGGTCTGGTGCTTCCGCAAGGTTAGGCGCCATCGGCGCGGTGAAGTTTTGCTGACCTAGCCCAAGTTCACTTAGTATATCTGGCAATATTTCATTAATAACTTCTTGTTGGCGGGCCATCCCTGCCATTGTTTTTGGGTTCACCAAAGCTGATATTTGGTCGTCAGAATATCCTTGCTGACCAAGCTCGGTAATGACGGCATCGGTTAACCGGCCGTTATAGCTCATATCCTGAGATTGCAGATAAGAATTGGCGTGCTCCAGGCTTTGCGCTTGCTCATAGGCGGCCGAATATCGCTGTGCTGATTGCTGCACTTCGTCATAGTTTGAGCGCACAGAATTGTTGCCCGTTTCGCCTTCAGAAGCATTCTGACCCATTTGCGCACGTTCCGCGTAGGTGGCCAATGTACCAAGGGTTTCCGAATACCCATGTTCCCTGGATGCGTTTGCAGCGGCTTCAAAGTTTTCCCGTGATTGGGCGTTTAGACTTCCATTTGCTTCCATTTTGGCACCAAGTTGCATAATTTGGCTTACCCCTAGTCCGGCATGGCCGGCTAACATAGCTTGCATACCAACGCTCGTAGACAGGCCATGGCTTTCGGAGAAGCTTTCAACATCACGCCAAGCATCTGTTACTGCGGTTCGATCCTCTTGACTAAAGCTTGTGCTGTTATCCCATCCAGCGGTGCTCCCGCTGGAAAATGACATACCAAAATCCGAGAGTTGGCTTGCCGAGTTTGATACGGAATTAGAAAAGTCCTCTGACTGCGATTCAACCGCACGGGACGCAGTGGAAGCACGATCTGAAACTTCTTCGCGCACACTCTGCCCGATTTGGGCACTCATGCCCACATTAGATTGCGCCGAACCAGCCGAATACGTTCGTGACCCGTCCGCGTTACCCGTCACCATGCCACCATCGGCCATAGCGCGTGTTGAACGGCCTGCATCCATCATTTCTGAAGTATTCCACTTATTCGCGCTCATATTGTTCATCGAAACATTCCCCAGCGACATAGAGCCGGTTGCGGCTTCGCGGCCTGTCTCAATAGCCGAGCCTTGGCTTACATTCAGCATTGAGGTTGCCAGCCCAGCCATTTTGGTTGCCCCAAAGAATATCGCAAATGACAAAAATGGCACAGACATCATCATGTAGCCAGCGACCACAGAAATATCCTGCTCAACGGCCTGAATGCCAAAATGGTTGGCCCAATTCAGAACGTCTGTGGCCCCTGCCCCGCTGCCGCTAAGCGTGGTGGTATGTTCACGATACCAGCCGGTTGCCCCTTTAAGCAGGGTGGTATGCAAAATGGCGCTCAGCGGCTCCCATGCCGCCAACCAGACAAAGCCGCCAAAATACCCTTTGGCCACGGTTGCCGCCATCGGCGTCATCATCAACAAAAGCGCAAGCGGAAACGCTCCATAATACAAAGTTTCAAAAACGATCTTGATAATAGGCACCCACTTCATCGCGCCGGAACCAACCACCTGATAGCTAGCGCGGGTTTGGTTTTCCGCGCGCGCAGTCTGATAAAGGCTCATGGCGGCCGAGTTGCCCGAATTGGCAATCAAGCGCCCAGCGGCATCATCGAGCGCGAGAACCAACATGGATTGTTTCAAATAAGAGACGGCGTCATAACTCGCCATGCCCATCATATTCTGAAAATCTTCCAAGGTGCCGGTTAAAGCACTAACCTCAACAATACCCGCACCAGCGCCAGTCCGAGGTGCGCGGGCTTCAGCGCGTTGCTGCAAGACCAATAGCACTTCATCATTGAGTGCGGATTCAAGATCCGCCCAGCCATCTGGACATGTCACGGTAGACTCAGACACTTCGTCGTAAAAAGCCAAAGCCCCGGGTGCATTGGTGCCGATATAGGCAGCGAGATTCCCCTCGCGCGTCAGCTCGTCAATATTGACCAAACCGATATTGGTGCCATCAACCATGCAGTTTTCCATAAAGTTCACGAGGTTTTGCTGGATACTTGGCGTGACGGCCCGCCACCGGGCGGCTTGGGCCATCAGACTGGCGCCAAAGAGGATTCCGTTTTCATGGTAGGTAAGACTGTCGGGTGTGGAAAGCAGCGTTTCCATACGGCGGGTGATTTCATACGAGGTTTTGGAGGTGAGGCTGGCCACAAAAGCCACGGACAGTGGCACATTATCAACCGCACCATAGATTTCGAGAGGGTAAGTGCTGTCCATAATGATGACCCGTGCTTTGGGGCCTATACCGAGACCGCCGACTACGGCCACAATAATTAAATATGGGAAAACGCCTTCCAACGATCCCGTCATCATTATCTTGATGGCCATGTAAAACACGCCCACAATAATGCCGATCATCAGCATGTCGTAAAACATGCTGCCCGAGGAAAACATCGCCAGGAAGTTAAATATATCATAGAGGTAGTAACCGCCCCCTGTCGTGTAAACCTCATATTCCCCCATGATTATTGGCTCCCGAGCATCGCAGCAAAGCGCGAGGATGAATAAGCGGCCAGCTCGTTTTTGGCCAAGGCAAGACGTTCCAATGTGCGCATAGCTGCGGAATACCGATCCGCTGCAAGCTGGCGCAAGGTGCCAAAGCTATCCTGAGTTTGCTGGATATTTTCTTGAAACTCTCGCGTGATATTACCAAAGGTCGAAACCCGACCCGCAGAGGCTTGCATTTCCTGCAAAGCCTGATCGACATAAATCATGGCCAAATCAATGGCGACAACTTCCGCCATCGCGCGGATTTCACTTTCCACAAAAATATGCTGGTAAGACATACCAGTGATGAGCATATCCAGAATAGGCACCGAGGTCATACCCAGAAGCGCCACCGCTTCATCGGACAACTCGCTATCACCGTCACGAATAGCATCGCGCATTCCGATAATGGCATCGCGGGTGCGGATTATTAGCGCGTCATTGGCGTTGATCGTCATGTTTGTAAGAACCGGATTAAGACAATCGGTGACCTCGTCACAATGCAAAACCTTGGTAGTGCCACCCTCAACCAGCACTTGAACCATTTCCATGCTCGCTGCGCGCGGTGCGATCGGGCGGTGTTGTGGCCCT